>JBFLVL010000054.1:0-1827 GCA_040758495.1 Chloroflexota bacterium | reverse complement strand
TAAAGCATCCTTGGAGGTCCTGTACCACGATACCTTCCACCATGTTTTGGACGATGCCCTCGTTGAAGGCCTTCAGCCGTTGAACCTCCTCTTCTGCCCGTTTGCGCTCGGTGATGTCAATAATCATGCCACTCAAAGTTTCGCCCTCCAGCCATCCGCTGAGCATCACATGCCGCAGGTCACCCTGCTTGGTGAGCACATCCACATCGTAGGCCATTACGTGCCCTTGTTTTTGGATGATTTCAAGCAGGGCAGCCCGGTCAGCGGGGTCCTTGTAACGTGTAATCACACTTTCTTGGAGCATATCTTCCGGTGTTTCATAACCCATCATCTCCGCCAAGTACTGGTTGACGTAGAGAATATCGCCTCCCAATGTTGTGCGGTAGATGCCCACCAAGGCATTTTCGGCGAGCATGCGAAATTCGGCCTCCGAGCGCGCCAGAGATCGAGTCCGGTCTTCCAGGGTTCCGGCCATCTCATCGAAGGCCATTGCCAGTTGGCTGAGTTCCCCCCGCGCCTGGGTGACCCCGGTGCGGGCGCTCAGGTCTCCGGACGCCAGGCGTTGGGTGGCCTTAAGCAGGGCGCGCACGCGCCGCAGCAACAAGACGTCACCCCCTACCCAGGCAGCCAGCAAAGCCAGGACGGCCACTACGCCCAGCCCGATCAGGTGGCGGTACAGGCTCTTATTTGTTGTAGCATAGGCGACCTGGCTGGGTATTCCCACCAATATGTAGCCGTCAACATCCGGTGGAGTTCCGAGGGATAGGTAGGCATACAATCGTTGTACGCCGTCAATGCCCTCGATTTCAATCGTGCCCTCCTGCTGGGTTAAGATGGTCTCGACGAATGGCGCTTCGCTCAGGGTCTGACCGATCCACCCTTCTGGGTCTGGAGCCCGCGCCATAATCGTACCTTTGTGATCCAGCAACGTAGAAACTGACCCTTCAGGCAGCTCAGCATTGACAGGAAGCTGGTTGATCCACGCCAGGTCAATGGCTGCCGTCATCACTGTCTTTATTTCTCCTGTGAGGCTGAAAACTGGATAAACGAGTGGCAGAAGTGGTCGTCCTACGATGCGTCCGATGACGTACTCACCTACGACGAAGTCTCGCTTCTCTAGGAGGCGTTGAAACCACTCGCGGTCAGCAAAGTTGACCTGTCCCTCGACTGGAACTCCGCTACAGATCAGGTCCCCGTTTGGCGCGGATACAGTGAAATTGGTGTAGCGGGGGTAGAGGGCGACAAGTTTAGCCAGGAAAGTTGCGCAGGCCGTCGGGTTAGATTGGCTGTCGGCCACCTCATCCACCTCTGTCAGGGCGATAAGTAGCTGATGCCCGCTGGCTATCATTTCGTTATAACTGGCAGCGGTTAAACGGGCCAGGCGCAGGGCATTATCCTGCACTTCAAGGGCATGCTGCTGGTGGTCGCTCCAGCCGGTGTAGAGCGTCAGACCAAATGCGGGCAGGACAGCCAGCAGCACCAGCAGGATCAGCCGGAAGCGTAAGCTGTAGATAGAGTGTTTCATGGTAGACCACCTCCTTTTTCCCTCTGGGTCAGGGGTGAACAGGATGAAAAAACCACTTTAGAACTTTACAGGGGAGACAACCAGAGCGTTTATTTGCATTCACCCCCATTTTGGATGTTTTCCCCACTCGCATGCGGGGATGTGTTGAACAGGTTAGTAAACCGTTTAAATGCTGCCCCCCCCCCCGTGGGGGTGCCTCTCCCCATCGTCAAATTCACTCATTTGACCATCTCCTAATACAGGCTATCAGTTTGTATACGTTTTACCTCTGGTTACACAACTTACTGATTTGTGTTGGGTAG
>JBFLVL010000053.1:0-3667 GCA_040758495.1 Chloroflexota bacterium | reverse complement strand
GTTACCGTGTTGGGCGTCCAGATCGCCTTGGGCCAGGCCCTGAAGTGCTACACGACCGTAATCCTTTCCACAAAGAGAAACGGCTTCAGGCAACCGTCTACGAGATTGCCGCTGAACTAACCCGCCGACTCAGGGACCAGCGAGAAGACTGGAGTGCTCGCCATCTTCTTTTCCCTCAGGTGCTCAACATTGTTTGGGATTACCTAGAGGAACGCGTAGTGCTCACGGAGGATACACCGCTTGAGGAGATTGCCTTGCTGAAGTACAAGCAGCGTATCATCGAACGCTTGACGGAGGCGATCGAACCGGATACCGAGGCTGGAGAACCACCAATATTGCCAGTGATCGAACGTTTTCGTCCTATAGGTTCAACTTCTGAGGTGCTATTTCGTACCGTGAGACCCACTGTGGGTACAACCCAAAGTCACATCAGCCATGTGGTGTTAGACGCACCCAAGTGGGAACACAGCGTGGCTTTTCAACTGGAACGGATCCCGCAGGTTATTGCGTATGCCCGGAACGACCATTTAGATTTCATTATCCCCTATGAATGGCTAGGAGTTCGACATGAGTATCGCCCGGATTATCTCATCCGATGGGGAAATGGCAATGAACAAGAAATCAAGGTTGTTCTGGAAGTGAAGGGTTTTGAAACAGAGCAGGACCGACAAAAAGAGACCGCAGCCAAGCGATGGGTACAGGCAATCAATCACCACGGCGAGTTTGGAAGTTGGATGTTTTTAGTTTGCAAAGACCCGCAGAAATTAAAAAGCACCCTTCAAGGAATCCAAGATCGAATAGTGACTTGACAACCTATCAAAGTCTCATATAATGTTTCAAACTTAATGAAGCTAACGCAATGACCGGGACGAGTAGCCGGTAACGGTACCGACAGGGAAGGAGGTCGCAGATTGAGAGCCTCCTGCGGGAACCGACCGACGAAAACCACCCGCGAGCGTGAACCAGAACTGCTCTGAGACGTGGTAACTAGAGCAAAGAGCTAAGTAAGGCGAACGGCTGACCCCGTTATCGGTCCAAAGAGATGCCCCGAACGGAGACACTTCTCTTCATTCAAGGGTAAATCTGGGTGGAACCGTGTGAGCCAAGCTCGCGCCCCAGAAGGCGCGAGCTTTTTATTTCAGGAGAAACGAAAATGATCGCACATGAAAAGGAAAAAGGTAAAGAGGAAGAGCTTGTCCGTATACGACACTCTGTGGCCCATGTCATGGCTCAGGCTGTAATGGAGATGTTCCCTGGGGAGGCCGGAATTGCCATCGGGCCTCCCATAGAGGATGGCTTCTATTATGACTTTGACTTGCCCCGAGCCCTCACTCCCGAGGACCTTGAGACCATCGAAAAGCGGATGCGTGAGATCATTGCCGCCAACCACCCCTTCCGACGGGAAGTGATCTCTGCGGAAGAAGCCCGGCGGGTCTTCAAGGATCAACCCTTCAAGCTTGAGCTGGTTGATGGCTTGGAGGCAGGCGGACACGATGAATACGGAGAGCCATTAGAAGAGAAGCCCGAGATCTCTATATACACACATGATGCTTTCACCGATCTATGCCGGGGGCCACATGTAGAACGTACCGGGCAGATCAACCCTGCAGCTTTTAAACTGCTGAACGTTGCCGGAGCATACTGGCGCGGCGATGAAAGACGCCCTATGCTCCAGCGTGTCTACGGCACAGCCTGGAAGACAGCCGAGGAGTTGGAACAGTACCTGTGGAAACTCGAAGAAGCCAGGAAACGTGACCACCGTCGGTTGGGACGTGAGCTGGACCTTTTCAGCGTGAGTGAAGAAGTCGGCGCGGGTCTCGTCCTGTGGCATCCCAAAGGTGGTCTGATACGCAAGATCGCTGAAGACTACTGTCGTGAGCAGCACGAGAAAGGGGGCTACGATTTTGTCTACTCGCCACATATTGGCAAAGCCAGGCTTTGGGAAATCAGTGGGCACCTGGATTGGTACAGGGAAAGCATGTATACACCATTGGAGATTGAAGGTCAGCAGTACTATTTGAAGCCCATGAACTGTCCTTTCCATGTGCAGATTTACAAGAGTAAACTCCGTTCTTATCGTGATCTGCCCTTGCGTTATGCTGAATGGGGTACTGTGTACCGTTATGAGCGTAGTGGCGTGCTGCAAGGTTTGCTACGGGTGCGCGGTTTCACCCAGGACGACGCACATCTATTCTGTCGTCCAGATCAAATGCCTGCGGAGATTGACCGCGTGCTGGAGTTCAGCTTGGGCATTTTACGAGCCTTCGGTTTTCAAGACTTTCAGGCTTACCTATCTACAATCAACCTGGCTAAATTTGCTGGGACACCTGAGCAGTGGGAGGAACCCACCGAGGCACTACGTGAGGCTCTGGAACGTGCCAGGGTGCCTTACGAAGTTGATGAGGGGGAAGCCACATTTTACGGACCCAAAATAGACCTCAAAGTCAACGACGTTCTGGGACGCGAGTGGCAATTGAGCACCATTCAGTTTGATTTTATCCTCCCTGAGCGCTTTGATCTCACCTTTGTTGGCGAGGATGGTGTTGAGCACCGCCCCTACATGATTCACCGTGCCCTCATGGGTTCGATGGAGCGCTTTATGGGCACCCTGATTGAACATTATGGCGGAGCTTTTCCTGTCTGGCTATCTCCCGTGCAGGTCATGCTTATCCCCATTGCGGACCGGCACCTAGACTATGCGGATAAGGTTGCCCAGAGGCTCAAGAAAGCCGGTTTGCGCGTGGAAGTGGATTCCCGGGGCGAGCGTATGAACGCCAAGATACGAGATGCCCAGAACCAGAAAGTGCCTTACATGCTAATCATTGGAGATAGGGAAGTGAAGAGCGGAAAGGTAGCTCTTCGTCTGCGATCAGAAGAAGACCTGGGGGCAATGAGCGTGGAGGCATTCCTTCGAAGGGCACAGGAGGACATAGAAGCCAGGGTATAACAAAACCTGACCAGGGTTTCGACCTTTGCAGGACCCGTTCGGGATGGCTTGGCTGCATGGGTGGGCAAGCAAGCACAAAGATGGTTGACGATTCTCGCCACAGTGTGGTATTATGCGCCACAATTATTTTCCGACCGGAGACAGATTCAGGAGAGAGCTATCAGCGACGACATAGAATACGCAGTAAATCGGACCATTCGAGCAAAAAAAGTGCGCCTTATCGGTCCAGATGGAGAAAACCAGGGAGTTGTGTCCATCGAGGATGCGTTGCGAACCGCGCGGGAAGCTGAACTTGATTTGGTCGAAGTTGCCCCCAACGCCGATCCACCGGTTTGCAGGGTGATGAATTATGGAAAGTTCATCTACGAGCGAAGGAAAAAAGCACGTGAGGCTCGTCGGGCGCAAACGGAGATCGAGATCAAAGAGATCCGCTTAAGACCGAAAACGACTGAACATCACCGTTCCTTCAAAATACGTGATGCCCGTCGCTGGCTGAAAGAAGGCAAAAAAGTAAAAGTACGCATTCAATTCCGGGGTCGAGAGATCACCTACCCCGAGATTGCTCTGGGTGACATGAACGAAATTGCTGATGAGCTATCTGATGCGGGTGTGGTAGAACAGTTGCCATCTTTAGAAGGGCGCTCCATGTTGATGGTTCTCGCACCGGCTGGTA
Organism: Chloroflexota bacterium; assembly: GCA_040758495.1. GTDB lineage: Bacteria > Chloroflexota > Anaerolineae > Anaerolineales > JBFLVL01 > JBFLVL01. The sequence goes on along the minus strand of JBFLVL010000053.1, from coordinate 47 downwards.
AAAAATAGAGCTTTCGCCTATCCTGAAATATCGAGGTAACCAAGACC
>JBFLVL010000052.1:0-4841 GCA_040758495.1 Chloroflexota bacterium | reverse complement strand
GTTTCGGTAAGCTTAACAACGTACTTTGGTTTCATTTCCTTGCTCTCCTGATCAACTGTTTTTTGTTGGTTGATCAGGTAGCAAGATGCGTGCCATCTTTATGTTTTATGATGGACGATCTACTAGGCTGATGAACAGCGGTAGTATTATAATTAGATTGGGGTTAGAGCCAGTTGTATAGGGTGCTATAATTCCCCCGATGCTTCAACGTGTGAGTGACTTCATCCAAAATAAATGCGGGTTGGTTCCAGAGCTTGCGGTAGTTGTGGGTGTTTCTGGTGGTCCAGACAGCCTCATGTTACTGCATGTGCTTCATCGCCTGGGTTACAAGCTAATTGTGGCCCACTTAGATCACATGCTGCGTCCAGAATCGGGGGAAGAAGCAGAGGTGGTACGTAAAATTGCTGAGAAAATGAACCTTCCCTTTGAGTCAGGCCGTGAGCGCGTCGCAGAGGTAGCTGCTGATCAAGGGCTGGCAATCGAGGAAGCCGCGCGAGTCTCTCGTTATCGCTTTTTGTTTTCCCTGGCCGAGGGGCATAGCGCTCAGGCTGTAGCGGTGGGACACATTGCCGATGATCAGGTCGAAACGGTGATTATGCACCTGTTACGAGGTGCAGGTCTCTCGGGTCTGAAGGGGATGCTCCCTCGTCTGCTTCTCCCCTCCTGGAGCGATTGTATCCCCTTGGTCCGTCCTTTACTATCTGTCTGGCGTCATGAGGTGTTGGATTACTGTGAAAGGTGGCACATCCAACCCGTATTTGACCGTAGCAACCTGGATACTACTTTTTTCCGCAACCGTATCCGCCATGAGTTATTGCCGGAGTTAGAAAGCTACAACCCGAGTATACGCGAGCGGCTATGGCACACGGCAGAAATTTTAGCGGGTGATGAGCAAGTGTTGAGTGAGTGTACGGATGATGTATGGAAGGGATGTGTTTCGGTTGAAGGGGCCGGGTATGTAGGGTTTGATACCCGTGCTTTTGCTGATCAATCGCTAGGTATGCAACGGCGTCTAATACGTAAAGCGGTAGCCAGGTTACGCCCCGGATTACGGGATGTGGATTTTGACCTGGTAGCACGCGCGGTGAATTTTTTCTACCATCCAACCAGCTCTGGAATTGCTGATTTGGGAGAGGGTCTGTATGCCCGGTATGAATTCCAGCTTCTGTACCTGGTGGAATGGGGAGTTGACTTGCCTGACGACGGTTTTCCCCAACTGGAGTCGGTTCAGGAAGTGTACCTCAATGTGCCCGGTAGCCTGCAGCTCTCTAATCGTTGGGAACTACATGCCAGTGAGTTGAGCTTGGATGCAAAGTTAGTTAAACAAGTGTATAAAAACGCTGATCCCTTTCAATGTTGGCTGGATGCGGAAGTGGTGCAAGTCCCCATCATTGTTCGCTGCCGTCGTCCTGGAGACCGCTTTCAACCATTGGGGATGGATGGACAACGTATGAAATTGGCAGATTTTATGGTAAATGTGAAATTGTTGGAACGGTTACGAGCGCGTTGGCCTTTGGTTTGTTCAGGAAAAGAAATCATATGGGTACCAGGGTACAGGCCAGGTCATCCTTACCGTGTGACTTCTGATACCTCAAGGGTAATCCACCTGAAGCTTATTTGCTCTTCAGGTGAAAAACCGGAATGGAGAAATATGTATGCCCCTGTTTAAACGGAAGAAAAAACAGAACGTGTTTTTAGCTCTGCTCACCCAGCAGGCTGAATACGCGGTGAAGGGTTTCGAGGCGCTTAAACAATTTGTGCACGAGCCAGATCAATTGCTGGCAGAGCAGGTCTCGAAGATCGAAAAGGAAGCCGATGAGGTGCGGCGAATTCTGATTGATGAATTGAATCACACCTTTGTTACTCCCTTTGACCGGGAAGACATTTTTTCCCTTTCTCTGACCATTGACGATGTGTTGGATTATGCTAACACCACCGTGGATGAAATGGTCATGTTCGGAGTAACGCCAAACTCTTTCATTGCTCGTATGGTTTCCCTGCTTGCAGATGCAGCCATGGAGCTGTATCGTGGAGTGCTCAGGTTAGAGGATCACCCCAATGTAGCTAACGACCATGCAGTTCGAGCGAAAGCGTTGGAAAATCGTGTCGAACAGGTTTACCGTGAAGCGTTGGCTTCTTTATTTGTTAATCCCGACAGCCTGGAAGGTGTGATGAACATCCTTAAGCTGCGCGAAATATATCGTCATCTGTCCAACGCTGCTGATCGAGGGGATTACGCTGCCAATGTGATTGGTGATATTGTTGTCAAGTGGATGTAGGTGGCGAAACCTGAGGGATACAGCCTGCACTCAGGATATTATTACTAGCGGAAACCCGACGCCAGTCTTCTTAGCTTCATATATAGCTCGCGCCATTGGAACTCCGAGACCCCCAGCTTCTGACGTATTGCATTCGGATCCATGCCGGTATGCAGGTCGTTCAGGGCACTTGTCCAACGGCACATACTGAAAGACAGGTGTTTGGAAAGCCCGGCTTCCTCACCGATATCCTCGAGAAGATATTCTAACCGGCGAGGCGACCAGGGGAAAATCCTATCCGTGGGTGTGTATTGTGCCAGGTATTCGTGAAAGGCTGGAAGCCAGTGTTCAGGCAGGGCGATTTTCCGCTCTCGGTAACGGTGTTTTGGATTGGCATAGCGGATAAAGAGTATTGCCCCTTCAGGCGAGTCTTCATCCAGATGGTTGAGTTTTAAATTCAGGCATTCCCCTTTTTTTATACCGGTGTGGAGTAACAGTGCCAGCAGCGCATATGGGCGCGCATCAGGTTGGGGGTCATAACGACGTTGCTCGGCTGTTTCTAGAGCCCGTTTTTGTTCATCCAGGGTGAGCACTTCCGGGAGAGGGCTGAGCACAGATTTTTGTACCACCTTTTCGGCCGGGTCTATCAATACGACCCCAAATTGATGCAACCAGCGAAAGAAGGCTTTAATCGAGGTAATCCGCCGAGATAAGGTTTTGGGGCTACAGGGGACACCGCGTTCGTTTTGGAGCCAGTCGAGGAAGTTATTTAAGTCCCGTGTGGAAATATTGCCCAGGGTGCGGTCGGGGGGCAGGTAGTCAACGAGCAGGCGCATGTCAGCGGTGAAAGCCTTAATCGTGTGAATAGAGCGCTCTTGGTCCTGGAGGGAGATCTGCCAGGCGTAAATAGCTGGAGCGAGAGGGGTGTCGGGGGTAAGATGGGCGGTTGTTTGTTGAGGGTTGGATTCCGCGGACATGGAGGCCTCAGTTTTGAGAGGGTTATTCGCGTAGCCATGGTTAGTTTAAAGTAAAACGATACGTTTGTCAACCATTCAATAACCCCAGGAAAAAGGTAACCCTGGCACGAGGTTCGACACACCATTGTGCGTGCTTGCCCAAACCTGACATCTCAGCCTTCCCTGGGTGGATGCCAGGCCATGTTCCTTGAGCGTAAGACCTTTGAAAACAGAAAAAGCTGGTTGTGTTGACAAGTGTTGGAATCTGGATACAATACACACCGAGCCGAAGTGGCGGAACTGGCAGACGCGCTACGTTCAGGGCGTAGTGGGCATTCGCCCGTGTGGGTTCGACTCCCACCTTCGGCATCCTGCCTGGATATCAATATCGGGCTTTTTTTATCATGGGGGAGGTTACCCGCCATCTGTGGGCAGGTTGGGACCTAAACCACACATGGGGTTGGTCATTGCTAGAATTTCGCTGTTACGGTAAGATGGAGACATGGAACGCGGGAAGACCTTACGCCGGCAGGTGGTTGTTGCTACGGCCATAGTAGTAGGTGTTTTTATCATTGTCGGCTTCATCAAGAGGGTCACCGAATGGCAGCATTTCAGTGCCCTGGAAGCCCAGGTTGCAGCCACTGCTACCCAACTGAAACAGACAGAGATCAGCCTGCAAACTCAGATAGCGTATGCTACCTCCGAAAAAGCCGTGGAGGAGTGGGCTATTGGGGAGGGAAAATTGGTACGACCAGGGGAGGTATTGGTAGTCCCCAAGCCGGATTCAGAAAGTACACCTGTCCCTGCCATAACGCCTACTCCTACCCCCACACCGATTCCCAATTGGCAGGTGTGGTATGTGCTGTTTTTTGGGGACGTTCCTTGACGCTCTTAAGGGTGGCATGCTATAATCCCGACGCTCTAAGAGCAGAACCGTTGCGGGGTGGAGCAGTGGCAGCTCGTCGGGCTCATAACCCGAAGGTCCCAGGTTCGAGTCCTGGCCCCGCTACTAAAAGCGCCTGAAAAGGCGCTTTTCCCCATTAAAACGCAGTCGAAAATTCTTCCATAGATACCGAGAAACCACCCATCTAAGGCTGTAAAGCTCATCTGATGTGTGATCGCTACGCCACAGTAACTCAAAGTATCCTATAACCACGCGAACTTAACATCGTTGGCCTTTAATCTCCTCCCAATACCAATTCGTTGGGTTCCACCTTAAATGTGCTTCAGCCTCTAAAGCTGGCTCGAGAAACTGCTGTAAAGCTGCTCCAGCATCAGGCAAGGATTCGAATTCTAATCCCACTTCATTCGCAATTTTTAGAAAAGGACGAGACCATTCCTTTGATGGTAGAGGTACTCTTACCGGTAATTCATGTGTTTTGTGATCATCAAAGGTTGCTCGTATAGCCTGCCGCAAGCTGTCACTGTCAAGCTCCCTCATCTCGGCCAGCAATAACATATCAACAAAATCCTTTACTCGTGAACTAACTCCTGACACATGTGGGCGAGTGAATGCGTGATATTTTTCGGCGATTTGCTGCGTAATGGGATAACAAGGAACACTCGTTGGCTCTATCCCTGCAAACACTAATAATGCTGGTGTTTCCAGGCATTCAACAGGAGCTAG
>JBFLVL010000051.1:0-5645 GCA_040758495.1 Chloroflexota bacterium | reverse complement strand
ACAGGTAAAACCACCACTTACGCGTCAGTTTTTCGATATGGAAATAGGAATCTGTCACGCCCACTTCTCTGCTGGGTAGTTTCCTTTTTATTTAACGCAAAGGCTTGATTATGGAATCTCGTACCTCACAAGAGAGACTCACAACAAAAAACCGATAGCAACCAGAACGGGAGTGAGGATGTTGATCAGCACGTTCATCCCCAACGAGGGGATCAGCTTTTCGGTTGTATCGGCGTGTGTTCGTGCTCCCATAAAGGCTGGTACTGCCAGCAACAATGTACTCAGTCCGAGCAAGCTGTTTTTGGGCAAGAGATTCAGAAGGACGCCGATGAGAATAGAAAGGTATGTGAACAGGAGGAACACCCCGTAGATCAGGCTGCTGGTTTGTTTACCTAGCAGGATAGGCAGATTCCTGCGACCGACCTCTCTATCTGCTTCAACGTCAGGGAATTGGTTCAGCAGTAACAAATTACAGACCAGAAAGAAGGGCACCAGCGAGGCAAAGAAAGCCGTCCAGGAGTAATTGCCGGTGAGGATAAAAGCCGTACCGTTGACCATCAATGTTCCAAAGCCCAAACCCGGAGCGAGCAGACAAAGAATAGGATTACGTACCAGCCAGATGGAATAGGTAAGAATGATCAGCAGCCCGATCAAACCCAATGGCAGGAGAGCTAAACCCTGGTTGAATACGAAGTAGACGCCGATTGTACTGGTAAGGACAACCGAGAATATGGCTGTCATCAGAGCGGAACGAGCCATTTCCGGGTGGGCAGGTAAAGTACCACTTCCTCCGCTGAAAGGGGTGGGCTTTGTTTTGAAATCCAGACCGCTTTTGAAGTCGTAGTATTCGTTAAAGGCATTCACACTGACGTGGGCACATACAGCGCTGATGAGGATAAGGATGAGGTGGTTGATGTTGACTTCCCTGGTTGTCCATAGAGCTGCACTAATCCCCAGGAAGACACAAACTGGGGTCAGGATGAGAAAGGGTAAACGAAATGGCCCGAAAATGAGGAGGGTTTTATTAGGTGCTGTCGCAGTCATTTATCATCTCCATTATTTAAAAATCATGTGGGTGTTAAGGGGGATTCAAACAGGTTTCTGTGCGCTTCTTTTCCAACAGATGAGAAACAGGATGGCGGATATCAAGAAAGGGATTGAGGTGAAGAGCATGATGTAGATTTTGTTGCGTCCTGCAGTGAGGTAGGCGAAGAGGCCAAAAGCAATGGCGCCTGCTAATGTGATAGTCCCACCCAGGGCTTCCTGTTTCCAAGCGATGATGACTCCTACCAGGATAATGAGCACTAACACTACCAACCAAAATCCCTCGTCAAAAGAAAATCGGAAACTCCCATGACTGATTTCGGATATCGTGCTGGCAAAGAGGCTCAGGATCCATAAAGCCGCGAATAATGAACCTATCCCACGGGCAGTCCATCGCAATATTTTCGTGGTTTTATCGGGTTGCTGGTTATTTTTCATGATTGCTTCTCCTGGTGGGTAGTATTGGAAAGTAGTGAGTCAACTGTCCTTATTTCTGGATAAGGATTGGTCTATTATAAGGCAAGTGGTCATCTCAGTAATCCCAACTATCCTGTACGGCGGCGAACATAGCCAGGATGTTCTCTGCGGGAACATCGGGTTGGATGTTGTGCACCTGAGAGAAAACAAAACCCCCACCTGGCTTGAAGATTTCTATGTTCTGGCGAGTGTGTTCGTACACCTCCTCAGGTGTGCCAAAAGGGAGTACGTGTTGGGTGTCACAGCCTCCGCCCCAAAAACAGAGTTTGTCGCCAAAATCCTTCTTCAAACGTTCAGGCCGCATCCCCCTGGCGCTGATCTGCACAGGATTCAGCACGTCGCACCCTGCGTCAATGATCCCAGGGATCAGCTCATAAATGCTACCGCAACTGTGTAGAAATACTGCTATGCCAGGAGCCAGTTGGTGGATGCGTTCCCAGAGTACTTTTTGCCTGGGTTGGATGATTTCGTAATACATCCTGGGGTGGATTTGTGGGCCGTTTTGGGTGCCCAGGTCGCCTCCCATATGGATGACCTGGATGTAGTCGCCCACCGCCTCCAGATATAGCTCGACATTGCGTAAATAAATAGCCAGCAAGCGGTCAAGCAAGGCTACCGCGAATGTGCGATTTCGGGCCAGGTCGAGCATGAATTTTGACCAACCGCGCAGGGACTGTCCACCCTCTAAAAACGCCCCGCCGAAGGTGCCCAAAATGGCGTATTCTGTTTGGGTGAACAGTTGACGGGCTGCGGATTCCATCTGAGTCAGGATTTCGTCTGTCAGGACAGGCCAATCGAATGTGTCCAAATCGCCGATGGTCGCTGCGTCCTCAAGGGGGAAAAAGATGGAGTTGAAAGAGTATGCTGAGGCAGAGCGGTGAGCGATACGTCTTCCTGAGGCATCGAGATAGTATTCTCCACCTTTTCCATCCGATTCAAAACGAGCGTCAGCGCGGACTTTGGCTTGCGTGCCGTTAAACAGGGTATAGTCGTGCCACTCTTGCAGCAACCCCTCATCCAGAATGTGGACATCGCAGCCAAACCTTTGGCGTACCGGTTCTTCAACGTAAGCCAGTTGTTGTGTGGCGTCGAAAACATGGATATCTCCGGTAGTGATGCCCAACTGTTTTTTTAATTGTCCGTAAGCGGAGGCAGTGATTCCCGTGGAGCGCATTCCACCCAGGTCTACTGGCACCCGGTCGGGCTGCTTATGCTGGATTGCGGCTAATACTCGTTGGCGAGGGTTACACATTGGGTTGCTGGATGGTCAGGGGAAGTTTAGGGGAGGGATATTAGGGGATATTATATACTAACCTGCCTATCGAGGAGGGAAGTGGAGAAGTTCCCCTTCCCACCGACGCGGAGGTATCCCTTCCCCATCGACGAGGACGTCGATGGGATCGCGGGGTGTGGATGAGGACGTGATTGGAACATTGCCTCTACCCGCGCTGTTTCAGCCAGTTTTGCAGGCGCTTGGGTTCCCAGGTGCTGATCACATTTTCGGGTTCCGCCCAGCCACGCCGGGCGGTAGCTACTCCATAAAAGGCATAGTCCAGTTCTTGGGGTGAGTGGGCGTCTGTGTTGATGCACAGGGGGATGCCCAGCTCAACGGCACGGCGGGTGTGGATGTCGTCCAGTGCGAGATGCGATCCGAAAGTTTGTCGACAATGACGGCCGCGTATTCCGCAAACCAATCTGCGCAATCGCGATTGAGCCAGCCGCCACGACAATGGAGCGCGTAAGGATAATCCCAGTGAAATAGTGTCACCCACGGTTCGACGCCGTTTTCAAGCAGTGCATCAACTAAACGGTCGTAGAAGGCGAGTCCTTTCTCATTCACTGCACCTGTACCCGAAGGCATAACGCGTGGCCATGAGATGGAGAAGCGATAGGCTTTTAGTCCGAATGCGCCCATCAGCCGCGCGTCTTCTTCGTAGCGATGATAGTGATCGCATGCCACCTCGCTGGTGTTGCCTTGCCAGATTTTCCCCGGCCAACGACACATCATAATCCCACACCGAGAGGCCTTTGCCGTCGTCATACGCGCCGCCTTCGATTTGGTAGCTCGCCGCGGACGCGCCCCAGACAAAATCGTTTGAGAAACTCATGGAATTTTCCTCAGAATAAAGTAGCAGTTGGCAGTGGCAGTAGCACTCAGAGATTTGCCACCTCACTGCATTTGATCCTTTTCACAAAATTATCACTTCGAACACTTCATCGAGCATGGCAAGATAGTTGGCCACCGGCACGTAACTGGGGATGGAATTTCCGGAACCCAGAGCATACCTTCCGCGGCTCCCGCAGGTTTCGATTAAGAACCGCGCTTTCTCGCGCACTTGATCCGGAGAGGATGCTGCAAGAATATTTACATCCAATCCACCCAAGACGGCGATGCGATCACCATAACGCGCCTGAAATTCTTGCACCGGAATGATGACATCTTCATAAGAATGCTTGCCATCAATGCCAACGTCTGTGATCAGATCTTCCATGATCTTCAGGACATTGCCGCAGGAGTGCAGAAAATATGGGAGACCCTTCGCGTGTGCCATAGCAGCAAAGCGTTTGTGCCACGGCAGCACAAGCTCTCGCAGCGTATCCGGCGAGACCAGCGTGCCTGTGCGAAATCCCATGTCGTCGCCGGGAAAAACGGCAATGAGGTGAGGCAGGTCCAGCAAGTGTTTGTAGAAGCCCGTCATGAGCTCGCCCAGCTTGTCCGCAACAGCTTTCACTAGGCCGGGATCGTCGTGCAACGCAAAACAAAGTCCTTCAAAGGACATGATCCACGACAGATGCTCCAAGATGCCGCCGGCATGCGAGGACATCAATCCCATTCCCTCCGGCAGGTGGCTGTTCAAATATTCAAAAGGGAAGAAATCCATCTGCTCAATCGTTGGCCAGGGATAGCGCTCAAAATCCTCCCAGGTTCTGATGCTGCCTTCGTGTTGATCCGCCCATGCGCGTAGCTTGTCGGATCCGGGAACGGGATCGGGTAAAATCGTCTGTTTCATCGGAAAGGGCAAACCGCGCTCGAAGCGGACAAAGTCGTAGCCCAGGCGATACCACGATTCGATAAAGTTGTCCAAATAGGCTTTTTGCGTTTCGCAGTCGCTCGCTTCAGCAATCCAACGCCGTCCGAGCAAATCAGTAACAATCGGGCGCATGACCACATCATCGACAATGAATTCCACCAACGGAGATCTTGTGCTCTTCGCCCGTCCCATCAGAATGTCGATGAATTTTTTGGCATCCGGTTGGGGATTTTTTAAAGGCAAGTGGCGTAACATGAAAATCACTTCCAGAGTAAGAATTTAGTGAACCATAAAAGATCCATTTAAAAACGGACTTTGGGGCGGCACCTTTAATCCAGAATCATTTCCAGCTCAATTTCATCGCGTAGCGGAATACCTTCCGCTCCGATCATAGGAATCTCCGGTTTAATTTTTCGTGATCTCTCGACCGCATTGCGATGCACAGCAACGAGAACAAAACCCCGTTTTTGGTAGAAACGCAACGCATTCAAGTTGTCATTTGTGGTTATCAACCACAATCGTTTACATTTCGCGTGGCGAGCTGCTTCCTTGACCGCCTCGATAAGAGCGCTGCCAATTCCGAGGGACGGTCGGATGCTGTCAATGCTCACAATCTCGCAACTTTCCCCATCAATGGAATAAGTTACCACTCCCAATTTTTTATCGTCTTGAATGGCGACAAATCCTGGAAGTTGAGCGGGCCGGTAGACTGTGCCATGACCGACAACTATTTCTGCTCCCCAATGTTCGGTGATGAATTCTGCGACCCACTTTCGGTCTTCGGGCCCGAGTGAACGGATGTGGAAGTTTGACACGACTGATCACCTAGAGGTTAAATCGTTGTCTTCTTGGTAATGCAATAAAATCTGAGCAAATCTGCGTTCATCTGCGTTCCAACTTTTTGGTTGGGGCTGCAGTCGCGTTACGATCATGAAGAGCGTCTGGCTAATTCACGCCGCAGTACCTTGCCGATAAACGTTCGGGGGAAGTCGTCCAAGAAGATGATCAGGCAGGGTACCAGTTCAGGCGGTAGACGGCGTTTGCAGTAAGCGATCAGCGCTTCTGCGCTGGGTCGTTGGTCTTTTGCAATGA
>JBFLVL010000050.1:0-5948 GCA_040758495.1 Chloroflexota bacterium | reverse complement strand
ACTCCATAAAAGGCATAGTCCAGTTCTTGGGGTGAGTGGGCGTCTGTGTTGATGCACAGGGGGATGCCCAGTTCAATGGCACGGCGGGTGTGGATGTCGTCCAGGTCGAGGCGGTGTGGGTTAGCGTTGATCTCGATGGATACACCCGTTTCTGCTGAAGCCTCCAAAACTGCCTCCAGGTCTACATCTGCGGCTTCGCGCTTGAAGAGGAGGCGTGCGGTGGGGTGGGCGATGATGTCTACGTGGGGATTACGTACCGCATTTAACAGCCGTTGGGTGACCTGGGCGCGGGGTTGCCGCAGGCTGGTATGCAGCGCGGCGATAACAATGTCTAGCTCAGCAAGCACTTCATCCGGGTAATCCAGGGCTCCATCTGCGCGGATCTCGACCTCTATGCCATGGAGCAGTAGAAGGGAATCTCCCAGCTCATCCTGCACGGCCTGGACTTCCCTGCGTTGGCGACGCAGGTCATTAACCGAGAGTCCGCGAGCCACGCCAAGGCTCTGAGAATGCTCAGTTATGGCCAGCACGCGTAAACCCCTCTGGAGGGCTGCTTGAGCCATTTCCAGGATGGTGTATCCTCCGTCACTCCAGGTCGTGTGGGCGTGCAGTTCAGCGGTCATGTCAGCCAGGGTGATCAACGAGGGGAGTTTCCCATCTCTGGCAGCTTTGATCTCACCACGGTCTTCGCGCAATTCTGGTGGTATCCAGGGGAGACCCAGGGTGGCATAAACCTGCTCTTCCGCAGCGCAAAGCATCTCTCCCCCATCCGATAAGGTGATGGCTTGATCGGAAAGGGATAGTCCTTGGAAGAGGGCGTGTTCACGTAGCCGTACGTTGTGGTTTTTCGATCCTGTTGCGAATTGCAGGGCAGTACCGAAGCGCTTAGGGGGATGAGCCCAAAGTTGAGCGTTCATCCCGTTATGGAATTCAATGCTGGATTTGGTGGCACCCTGACTCAGGACCCGCGCAACCTGCTTGTGTTCCACAAAAGCTTTCATCACCAGTTCTGGATGGCGAGTCGCAACGAGCAGGTCAATATCTCCAACCGTATCGCGCATACGCCGCAGGCTGCCTCCAAGCTGAGCGTTCTGCACACCTGGGATCTCCTGTAACCAGGCGAGGGTTTCTTGAGCCAGAGGCCAGGCCTTGCCCAGCAGGATTCTGTCCGAACGACGCTTGAGTGCCTGGATGCCTGCCAAGATCCGGGCTTCGGACTTGCTTCCCAAACCAGGGAGATCGCGCAGCCTACCAGAAGAGGCCGCGTTTTCCAGCTCAGCCAAGCTCGTGATCCCCAATTCACGCCAGATGAGAGCCACGCGTTTAGGACCCAAGTCGGGCACTTCCAATAATTTGACAACCTCCATGGGGATTTCAGTTTTGAGCTTCTCTAGAAACTCGAGCTGGCCGTGGGTGAGTAGCTCATCAATCTTCTTAGCAATGGCCTGACCTACACCCGGGATTTCTGTCAGTTTGCCCTGACGCCAATACTCGTTCACATCCTGATTTAATTCATTGAGGTTGTCTGCTGCACGACGATAGGCGCGTGTTTTGTAGACGTCTTCCCCTCTTATCTCCAGTAAATCAGCTATCGTGTAAAAGATATGGGCTACTTCCTGGTTATTCATGTGTTTCTCAAATCTTCCAAGAATTCCAGTACATGCCGTGTGAATTCCTTGGGTTTGGCTCTGTGGGGTTGATGGCCACAATCTGACATACAGCGACCCGCGGCGTGGGGCAATAATTTGACCATCTTGGGGAAGGAGCTGGTATTTAAGGATAGGTCGTTTTCTCCCCAAATCACCAACGTGGGTGTATGGATGTTTGGCAGCAGGGGGGTGAGATCGTCTATGGTGTTAGGGATGGAAATGATGTGAGGCGATGCCCGTTTGTAATCCTGGGCAATCTGGTAACGAATTTTGTGTGGAAAATTGGAGGCTTCGATGGATTCCCAGCCCAACAAAGCGAAAATCATCCATTCAGGGGTTATCTGTATCGCTTTGGCGCTCAGGGACGGGTTTTTATTGGCTATGTGAATCCATGGCGATAGCTGGTTTGGGCTGTAGAAGGGATTTACCAAGATAAGGGCAAGGACAGTATCGGGGTTTTCGTAAGCGTATTTCAGGCAGAGGCAACCACCTAAAGAGTGCCCCACCAAGACAGGCGATGGTTCAAGCTTCCGGTTCTTAAGCCAGGTGGAGAATTGCGAAAAGATGGCCTCAATATGATAGGCTTCCTGTTCATCGGGTTTGGGGCTGTCTCCGTGACCGATCAGGTCGAGGGCAAAAGTGTGGTAGTTCTGCGAGTTGAAGAGGGAGGTCAGATGTTCCCAGTCCCGCAGGGAGGAAGCCATGCCATGAATAAATACTATGGGTGTGCCTTGACCGCGCTCGACGAAGTTTAATGTGTATTTAGTTAGCGTGGTATTGGGCATATCGTCTGGCTAATTCACGCCGCAGTACTTTGCCGATAAACGTTCGGGGGAAGTCGTCCAAGAAGATGATCAGGCAGGGTACCAGTTCAGGCGGTAGACGGCGTTTGCAGTAAGCGATCAGCGCTTCTGCGCTGGGTCGTTGGTCTTTTGCAATGACGAAGGCGACAGGCGCTCCGGCTATGGCTGCTACGGCGACTTCTTTAACCTGGGGGACCTCGTAGAGCACTTCTTCGACATCGCGCGGAAAGGCTGGTTCGCCGGGTTTGGAGGGATACCACATATCGGCCTTGCGTGCCACAATGCGGAAATACCCATCCGTGTCCATTTGCACGACATCTCCAGTGAGCAGCCAGCCGTCCTTGGTGATGGTTTTCGTTGTGGCTTGAGGGTCGTTCCAATACCCAACCATTACCTGAGGCCCGCGCACAGCCAACTCACCAATCTGACCAAGGGGCACCTCTTTCCGGGAGTTAGTTAAATCAACGACCTTTGCTTCCGTAGAGGGGATGGGAATTCCGATGCTCCCAACTTTCCGCAGTCCATTTAGTGGGTTGGCGTGTGTGACTGGAGAGGCTTCGGTGAGGCCGTAACCTTCTACTAAACGTCCGTGGGTGAGCTTCTCGAACGTCTCCTGGACTTCGATAGGCAGGGGAGCTGAGCCACTGATGCAGGCTTTGATGGAGCTAATGCCGTATTTACGCACGCCGGGGTAATTGCTGATGTCCACATACATTTGAGGCACGCCAGGGAAGATGGTGGGTCGGTAGTGTTTGATGGTTTTGAGCGTGTCTTTCACCTGGAAGCGGGGTTTGACAATGAGTGTGGCTCCCAGGGCTATGGGGACGTTCAAACCAGTTGTCAACCCATAACTGTGGGAGAACGGCAGCACGCATAAAAAGCGTTCGCGTCCCATCTGGGCGTCAGGGATCCAATGGCGGGTTTGTATGGTATTGGCGACAAGTTGCCGATGGTTGAGCAGCACTCCCTTGGGCGCCGCGGTTGTGCCGCCCGTATATTGGATGGTGGCCAAGTCTTCTGGTAATACCTCGACATCTGGACTTTGACGCTGATGGGAATAGAGCAACCGGGAAAAACGGTGGATGTTGCTTTCGGATTCCAGTTGGCGAAGTTGAGATTGCACCTTGCGTTGGGAGAAGCGGAAGGCGAGGCGTTTGGCAAACGGCAGGTAGGTACCAGCATCTGTAAGGATGACATGTCGCAGGTTGGTTTGGGCGAGTATGTCAGGGATAAGGTGAGCGAAATCCTTGAGGATGAGCAGGATACGGGCATCAGCGTCGTTGGTTTGACGTATCAGTTCGTCTGGTTTGGTTATGGGGAGGGTAAAGACAGCGATACCGCCGGCCTTCAGTGTGCCAAAGTAACCGATCACAAGTTGGGGTAGATTCGGGAGGATGAGCATCACCCGCTGACCTTTATCCAGCCCTAACGAGCGCAGAGCGTTGGCAAAGCGGTTGACCTCGTGGTTTAAACGGCGGTAGGTGAGGCGATAACCTTCGAAGAGGATGGCGGTTCGCAGCGGGAACCGGCGTACTGCAGAGATAAGGAACTGCTGCATGGGGACTTTAGGGACCGCAATGGTAAATGGCACGCGATCTTCATAGTGGGATAACCAGGGACGTTGGCGGATGAGTTCTGTTCTGGGGTAGGTTGCGGTATGGGAGTTTTTATCGCGCCATGATCGGGGGCTGACGGATAGGAATTGTTCAATGGCGCGATTGACAGCATCCCGACGTTCCAGGATGACCATGTGCCCGGAGGCGCCGACATTAACTTCCGTTGCAGTGGGGATGTTACGGGCTACCTCATCGAAGGCCGTCTTGCTGAAGAGGAAATCGCGATGGCCGCGGATCACGAGTGTGGGAAGGGTCAGGTTGCGGAACAGACTCCATCCGTTCCACTTGGCCAGGATGTTGTGGTACCACTGCTTGAGCATAACGGGGGAGGCATGAAGCCACTGGTGGGTGAAGGGATTTGCAAGTCGCAGGAGAGGTTGTGGAAGGTTTAGCCCTAAACGGTAGAGGGGGTGTAATTTAAACTCACCAGTTGTGGCGGTCAAGACCAGGGCTTCCAATCTGTCGCTATACTTAGCAGCAAATTCGGTGGCTATCGCTCCACCAAATGAGTGCCCAACCAATACAATTTTTGTGTTTATCCCCAGAGCCTCCAAAGCGGAAGCAATGTCGTTTACGATGTCGTCCATGTTAAAGCGACCAGTTGACTTGTCGGAACCTCCGTGACCGGGCAGGTCAAAGGCCACCGCTCGGTTTTGCATGGAGAAATGGTGCAACTGGTAAACCCACTGGCCCGCGTGGCCAGCAAATCCATGGATGAAAACGAACGTCCGTTGGGGGTGATCGGGGGCAATGTCAATTACCCACAACCTGCGCCGAGGTTGTTGTGAGATGATGACCCCTCGGCGGAACAATTCCAGGTCTATTTGCATGCGTTGAGTGTACTTGAATTGAAGTAGTGCGTCAAATGAGTCGGTGTGTAGTTGTTATTAACCTGTGGGAAGTTTATCCCACAGGTCCTCCAGGCCGAATGCCAGGCCTCAGGATTGAGGGGGTTTTTTCAGCTACCACAACTGCAAATTGCGAGACATTACCAGCGGTCATCTGCCAGGCCTGGCGGAAATGAGGCCAAGAGTACAGCTCCTCCCGGTTCTGGTAGGGGTTGTACACTCGCATGAACGTATCGCCCGCGCGTGTTTTGAACACGGAAGTGATCGCCACCCAATGGGCAATAGGTCGCAGGCTTTCTGCCAGGGGTGTAAGCATGCCATCGCGTGAGCCATCAATCGTGACCAGTGCGACGAGCGCTTTACCCTCAGTCAGCATGGAGTCAATCATAGGGGCATCTGCCGGGCTGGGTATGGCACTATGTCGGTTGCGTGAACGTGCCTCCCACCCCATGGCCTTGAAGAATTGGGCCAATTGATGTGCCCAGGTGGTTTCGTTGCTCTTCAGGATTTCTGCTCCTTTGATAAACACCCACTGGTTGTTTGCTTCGTTGAATCGGGAGACAGTCGTGTTGCTGAAGATTTGTAGGCCATCTTCCAGGGTTTTATCTGCGACCGCGATGACCGCCAGCTCTCCACAGAGGTTTTTATGGGAGGTGGCTGGATAGGCGGCCCCGAGGATTTTCCTCATATTCAAATATTGAGCAGCATTTTCGCCCGGGTTGTGGTATTGAGCCCAGGGAGCTAAACCCTGACCGAATCCATGGGATAAGCTGGTGCTTTTCGCATGTTGCCCGTCCTTAGAAACTCCAGTGAAGTTCAACTCGAACTCCTCGAAGAGGGCTTGCTGGCTGAAATTGGGCCGGTTAGCCGCCCGCTGTTTCCACTCCCCCCAGATATCCTTCAGATCAGCGATGATGTCTTCTCGCTCTTCGGGAGGTAGCAGGTTCCAGCGTGCTTCCGATATCCAGGGTGGTCGTTCACCCTGCTCTAGCCAATTAGACTGGTTGCTCATGGTTTCCTCCGAATTGAAAT
>JBFLVL010000049.1:0-5949 GCA_040758495.1 Chloroflexota bacterium | reverse complement strand
AGCTCGGGCCGCCTATCAAGAAATCGTATCCTCGGACCTGGTTAACCAACCTGACTGGCAGGCGCGCATTCACCTGGGTCATGGACAAACCGAACTGGCACTTGGCCAGCCTGAAGTAGCCCTGGGAATCCTTCAGCAGGCAGCCCTGGTTTCCCCTAAAAACATCGAAATCCATAAAGCGCTCTCCTTGTCTGCCCATAAGGCGGGTTTACACACCGAAGCTCTAGAGAGCGCTAAACAAGCCCTCAGCCTGGCACCCAGCGATATTGATACCATCTGTTGGTTCGCTGAGCAAACCTCAGAACTAGATGAACACCAAGCCGCAATCGAGGCGCTCGCCAGGGCAGTAGAACTAGCTCCCGAAAGAGCCGATCTGAAGGTCAGGCTTGGATGGGCACAGCTCCCCTCCGATAGACAGGCAGCTTGGGAATCGTTCAGCCAGGTTATCGCCATGAACGACCCCCCTCGACAAGAAATCCTCCAGGCCGCCGAGGGGTTACTTCAAACTGGAGACTCCTCTTCTGCCATCACCGGCCTGGAACGCGCTCTGCAAGCTAACCCCTCTACTTCTGAACAACTAAAAATTTATTCCCTGCTGGCCACAGCTAACAAAGAACTCGCTCAACACGAGAAAGCCCTAGAAGCTCTAGATAAAGCCCTCGAACTGGATGCCCACAATGTTGAGCTTATCCACTCCAAAGCTGATCTCTTGCTAATCATCGAGCGACCCAAAGCGGCCATAGCTTATTTGGAAGAAGCTCTAAACATCTCCCCGGATTCCCCCAATCTGAACAGCAAGCTCATCGAGTTATATCGCCAGGAGGGTGAACTTGTTCTGGCTTTAGAACACGCCGAAGGATGGGTAAACCGCTCGCCAAGTTGCCTCACGGCTATCACTACAACCGCTGACCTTGCCGTCACTCTGCTGCAAACCGATCGAGCACGTCAGATACTTTCTGCTGCACAGGAACAGGATAAATACTCACAGACCACCCACGATGACCTGCTGACTTTTTATTGTCTACAAGTCGAACTGGCACTGGAAGAGGGCGCTGAGGTAGCGGCAGCGGAGGCGCTTACCATTGCCCAACAAATTGCTTCAAACCACCCCCGTGTGCGTGCCTTGCAGGCGCGTATGGCTTATCGGCGAGGGGATAGCGAAACTGCCGCTCAGCACATGCAAAAAGCCCTGTCTGAACACTCACCGGATACCCACGATCTGGCTACCACGCTCAGCCTGGTGCTTTCGGCGGTCGAACTTGAGTCCTGGGAAGAGGCCCTTCGCTTGCTCAAACCGTGTGTAGAGTCCGCATCCTTCCAACCCCGCCCCCACTTCGAACTAGCGCACACCCTGGTGTTACGGGCAGAAGCTCAAAGGTTGTGCAGCGAACTGGATGTGACCACCCACGCCCCGGGTGCTGAAACCCTGACCGAAAGCGTTGCCCGCACCTTCGAAGCGGCGCTGTTACAGGCCGCACGGCTCTCTAGAGCAGCAGAGCATAAAACCCGAAAGGCGAACACCTCCGGTAATGGCAACCCAAAGCCTCAACTGCACCCGGTTGACCGCTGGTATGCCCGTGGTAAGGCCGCCTTCCGTCCATTACCAGAACACGCTCACGCATTACACGCCTTCCGCAAACACCCGGAGGATCTGGCTGCCTACCTGGCGGCTCTACGCCGCTGCGGTGAGCTTCCCGTCGCCCACGAAATTGCCCGGACTCTCTGTAGCTCAAACCACTCCACAAGCAGGTTACCATCGGTCCTCATGGCACAAGCAGCACTCACGCTGGCAAACCTGGAATCGGAGAAAGCCCTCTTGGCGGCCAAAATCGCAGCCGAACACCAAACCCCTCCCTCCCCAATTTACCACGCCCTCCTGGCTCGCATAGCGCGGCAGAACAACGACATGGACACAGCCCGCAACGCCATGGAAGCTGCGCTGACCTCCTGGCCTGACGAACCCCGCTGGCAGGCCTTCACCGCCCGGCTGTATTTGGACCAACCCCAATCTGAAGCAGACAAACAAAAAGGGATAGAGCATTACGAACAAGCCATAACCTTAGAACCCCACCACGCTCCCCATTATTTGGCTCTGGGGCAAGCTTTGACACAAACTAGCAAGTTTGAGCAAGCCATATCCATACTGCAAAAAGGCAATGAAATTGCACCAACCCGCGCAGATATCTTGCTGGCTCTGGCCCGAGCCCACACCCACAAATCGGATTTCACCACTGCAGCCTACTACGCCGATCAGGCCCTCGAATTCACCAGGGACAAAACTGCAGCCTTGCTCCTACGGGCCGACATCGCCCTTCAGGCTTCCGACCCGAAAACCGCCCTGGGCTTTGTACAAAAAGCCATCCAACTGCACCCCAGCACAGGCGCTTACCTGATGAAAATCCGCTGTCTGAAAGCGCTGAAACGCTATAAAGAGGCCTTAGACCTGCTGGACAAAAACTTCACCCAGCAACAGATACCCTTATCCCTGGCGGTTGAACGTGCCCAAATGGTCGAGCAGGTCCACGGTCAGCAAGCTGCGTTACAGGTACTGCAAGGACTTTCCCAGCGCTGTCCGCAGGAAATCGCCGTCCTATTGCCCTATGCTGAAAAACTCAGCCAAGCTGGCGAGCGCGAGCAGGCTTTACGGGTCGCCCAACAAGCCCTAAACCTCCCCGATGGGGTCTTATCATCCCCGGACAAGGCCCTTCTCCACACGTTGATCGGTCGTATTCAACGCCAGGCGAACCAACTCGACCTAGCCCTCCACCACCTGAACTTGGCCCTGCAACACGATCCTGAACAGGCAGCCATATACGATGAGCTGGCGCATACCTACCACGCACGGCGCCAACACAACAAAGCCCTGGAAAGCTACCAGCAAGCCATCGCTCTGAAGCCGAATGACGACCATCTGTACTACCAGGCTGGACTGCTTTTCAAGGACATAAAAGATTACGCCAGAGCTGAAGAGATGCTCCGTTGGGCCACCAAACTGGTTCCCGACAACCTCGACTACCACCGACAATTGGGCGCAGTAGCCGCTCTTAACCTGGTACATTCTCCACGGGAGGTCGCATTGTGAACTCGCTTATCCCTTCTTCGCGTCGGATTTCTCGCCGGGTTATACTGGACCTTATCCGTACCGCACTGAACGTGAAAAGCCTGCGCTTCGCGCAACAGGTGGCTTTGCACTGGCTGGCGGCCTATCCGGGGGATCTCGAGGTGCAGTATCTCCACAGCCAGGCCCTGGTAGCAGACGGACAGGCGGATCAGGCCCTAGTTATCTTAGAGGAAATATGCAAACGGGATGCGGAATATTCTCTCGCCCACCTGGCCCGCGCTCGGGCCGCAGAACAGAACGGGCAATCCAACCTGCTTGCGCTGTGGGGCGTGGCAGCCGCCCTTGAAAACTCGACCGTTAACCGCGCTCCCCTTCCCCCTTGGAGCCAACCTCTGCACCTTGCCAGAGAAGCGCTTAACCGAGGTGACCTGGAGGCTGCTGAAACCCAGTTACAGCCGGCCCTGGCAAACGAATTGCCCACTTCCCTGGCTGCCGTAACCCATCTGCGGTTGCTGCTGGCGCGGCAGACCTCCCCCCATGCCCCCTCCGAGGAACTGCGCAACCTGGCGGCTCTCTATCACCAACGATGGCCGGACTGCCTGGCCTGTACCCTGGTCTACGCGGATACCCTCATGGATGGAGGAAAATCCGAACAGGCCGTAGCGCTCATGCATCAGGCTGCCTCCCAGGACGTTGCTGGCCAGGTTGCCTCCCGATTGTGGGGTACAACCCATCCTTATCACAGCCTGTGGCCTGACCTGGAAGGTGCAACCGAGGAAACATCCATCCAATCGCTCGGGATGGTAATTCCAGCGGAAGTATCCGCGGCTTTAGGATGGAACCAGCTTCCAGAGGCCGTATCTGAAGCAGGTCAGGGTTCAGAAACCCCCTCGGATTCCACCTCGCAGGCCAAACACCCGCGCGTGGCTCGGGTTCAAAGGGAGACAACCCCTCCAGGACGCCGCCCCCCCTCCTCCTCGACCTCCGACGAATATGACTCTGAAATCCAGGAAATCTACGACGAACTCGCCCGCCTGGCGGCGCACATCAAACGCCCACATCTGGCTCTAGTGGATGGTCGCTTCCCGGTCTATATCGTGTTAAGCACACGACGAGGCCTGGAAAGCCAGTACGGGGTCAACACCGCAGATGAAATCATCCGTCACATGCAAGACCTGGTGGAGGCTATTGATAAGGGTCACGAGTACGATGCTTTGCTCCTGCTGGCTGATGATCCTGAGAATACGGCTGAAGTAGAGCTGAAACCTGCAAAACCTGACGACCCATGGGCTATCAAACTGCTCCTTACCGACCTGGAAGAGAAACTGAGAAAACAAGGGCGTATGATCGGAGCCTTGCTCATCGTCGGCGGTTCCGAGGTGGTACCTTTCCACCTTTTACCCAACCCGCTCGACGATGACGACCCCGAAGTGCCCTCGGACAATCCCTATTCCACCCGCGACGAGAATTACTTTGTGAGCGAGTGGCCAACGGGCAGATTGCCCGGAGGTAGTGATTCCGACCCCGGGCTGCTGTTACAGAACTTGAGGAAAGCCATCCAATACCATCGTGGTTTGGCCAAAACGCTTCCCTGGTACCAACGCTTACGGTCGTACCTCAAAAAGGCTTTATCCCTTCACAAAAATGAAAACACCGCGGGGTTTGGATATTCGGCTGCCATCTGGCAGCGTGCCTCCCTGGCCGTTTTCCGGTTGATAGGCGAACCCCGCTCGCTGTGGATTTCCCCTCCCCGCGCCTCGGATGACGCCTCCCAACTCTCGTTACCGCTGTCCCATTTGAGCTACTACAACCTTCACGGAGAAGTAGACGCCATCGAATGGTTTGGCCAACGCGATCCCCTCGAGCTCAGCGAGGGTCCGGATTACCCCATCGCCTTGAGACCCCAAGATATCCCTAACGGAGGAGGAGCACCCAAGGTGGTGTTCAGTGAGGCCTGTTACGGAGCCCACATCCTGGGCAAGCGCGTGGAGGAAGCCATTGCGCTCACCTTCCTGGCCTGCGGTACACACGCGGTGGTGGGTTCAACGGTCGCTTCTTATGGATCCGTGGCTCCTCCGTTGTTCGCCGCGGACCTTTTGGGACAGGCTTTCTGGCATCTGGTGCAAGATGGCCTGCCAGTGGGCCCAGCCTTGCAGCAGGCCAAAATCTACCTGGCCCGCAAGATGCACCATCTACAAGGCTACCTGGACGGTGAAGACCAGAAATCGCTGATCTCCTTCGTCCTGTATGGTGACCCATTATATAGACCCAAGCCAAACGGGAGGAACGGAAGCGTAAAAACTCGATTGCGGCGTACCCCCCTCGAAGTGAAGACAGTTTGTGACCGCACAAATAGGGGGACAAAGGGGGTAGTGTCCAAGAAAGTGCTCACCCAGGTTAAGAACATCGTGGAACACTACCTGCCGGGCGCACAAGATGCGGAGGTCACCATCAGCGAAGAGCACGTTGAGTGCCAAGGGAGAGGGCACACCTGCCCAACCTCGCAGATGGGCCACCAGGCATATCCAGGTCACACACCCAACCGGAAAGTGATCACCCTGCACACGAAAGTGACCCAGGCGAAGACCGTCCACCGGCACTACGCCCGGGTGACCGTTGATAAACAGGGGAAGATCGTCAAGCTGGCAGTCTCGCGATAATTTTATTCAAGGAGTCCATATCGCTCCTTGCGACGTCCTCGTCGCAAGCCCCAAGACTTCGAAAGTCTCACATCCAAAGAATTCCGAAGTCTCTTAATGGGGGCGTCCGCGTCGCAGGGATTTGTTATATAATCTCACCAACCAAGTCGGTATACCCTACAGCCATATCTTCAAAGGGAGGCAACCATGTTATCCAGGATACACGCTTTTCCTCTCCTGTCCCTGGCC
>JBFLVL010000048.1:0-7655 GCA_040758495.1 Chloroflexota bacterium | reverse complement strand
TTTGGCGAAGACTATGTAGGCATTCCCTTTACACCGTAAATGCCCTTGCCATCACCACACAGCCTCTAAAAGACCCTTCCCAAGAGGGTCTTTTTGTTTCGGATTTCTGCTTGCTTGCCCCATCCAATATGTCCCCGTCTTCAGCCTTCAAGTTGCCAGACACCTGCGATGATATAATCCCCACCACAAACCTCCTTCAGTCCAACCTTCACCAATAAACGTACGATAGCTGCGATAATTAACCATGGAACACACAATTGGAAAGAACTACCCATGAAGAACACCTCGGTTCTCCTGATCGTCTTCTTGTGCCTCATTTTGAATGCCTGCCAAAGCCAGCCGTCCCCGCCCCTCCTACCCACCCCGACGCGCATCTCACCCGACGAGGGGTTGGGAGGCATTGTCGGAAAAGTTGAAGACGCTTACGCTCACTGGCCTGACGAACGGTTGTACATCTACGCGGCTGAGTTTTACGGCGAACCGCAGGGAAATGGCTTCTTCCTGCTGGAACCCAACCTCTTTCCCCAAACCACTTTAGAAGCAGATGGCTTTTTCCAACTCAACAACGCTGCCCCTGGAATGTACGTGCTGGTCGTGGGTCCTGATCCCCGCAGCGCGGTCCCCATAAAAGAACAAGACCGACCCATAGTAATTCAGGTTGAGCAGGATAAAATCACCGACTTGGGAAGTGTCCGCCTCGAACCATAAGCACACCATCTTGGCAGGACATTTTATCCGGCCTATACAGTCTCGTGCGGTTAGCATCTGGGGGAAGATGTATCTACTCTACCTGCGCTTCTCCCACCCCGACGTGTACCAGGTGATCACCAGAGTACGTAGAGAAAAGCTCACTTACCTGAACACCTCCGCTCTTGTAGACCTCTACCGGGCTATACACGCACTGGAAGTTGGCAACCGCCAGGGGATGCTCATTGAGGCGGGATGCGCTTTGGGAGGGTCCGCCTTGGTGATGGCTGCTTCCAAGCAAAGAGAACGCCCCTTACGCATCTATGACACCTTCGGCATGATCCCGTCTCCCTCGGAGGCCGATGGCTGTGATGCTCACACCCGCTATGCCGAAATCATCCAGGGACAGGCCTCTGGTATCCGCGGCGAACCGTATTATGGGTACGAACCTGACCTGCCTGATAAGGTCAAGGCTAACTTCCAGCGCTTCGGTTACCCGTCTCAAGCCGACCACATCGAATTTATCCCCGGCCTGTTCCAGGACACTCTGCATGTAGATCAACCTGTAGCCCTGGCTCACATTGACTGCGATTGGCACGACTCGGTGATGACCTGTCTCCAGCGCCTTGTCCCGTTTCTAATCAGCGGCGGTGTGCTCATAATTGATGATTATTTCACCTGGTCAGGTTGCCGTACAGCCGTAGACACCTATTTTGCAGAGCAAACCGATAGATATGCCTTTATCCTCAAATCCCGATTACATATCCTCCGAAGATGAGAAACGCTTCCTGATCATCGCGGGTACGACCCGGGCAGGTACTACCTCCCTGTTCAAATACCTGAGCGATCATCCGGATGTCTGCGCAGCCAGTGTAAAGGAAACCGGTTTCTTTCTGGATGCTGACTACCCCAACCCACCGCCAACCAAATACCGCGCCGTGGATGGACTGTCCAGATACGAAAGTTATTTCTCCTCCTGCCCAGAAAAACCTGTCCGATTGGAGGCCACCCCAGGCTACCTGTATTCCCCTGGAGCCCCTCAACGCATTCGCTCTCTACTCCCCAAAGTAAAGCTGCTGTTCATCCTGAGAGAACCCATCGAGCGATTGGTTTCGGCGTACCGCTTTGCCAGGCAAACGGGTCGCATTTCCCCTCACATCCGCTTCGAGACGTATGTCGAGCGACAGCAACACGGACCATGGGAAGCCATCCGCGACCTGGAAACAGGCCGATACGTCAGATATTTAAAGGCCTACTTTGAGGCTTTCGATAAAAAGGACATCCTTGTCGTACCCTTTACCGTTCTCCGCGCCTCCCCAGAAAAGCTGCTGCAGGTTATCTGTAATCCCATCGGAATAGATGGCTCTTTCTACGAGGGTTACGATTATCAGGTGTTTAATCCAACCTGGGAGATTGCAAATCCCTTAGCCCACAGCCTGTACCTGGGGGCGAATCGCCTTCTCAACCGCACCCGTATCATCCGCATTCCAGTTTTTCAGGCAATACTGAGCAACCTGCGTTGCCGAACCATTTCCATCACAGGGAAGGTCGGCACGTCAGAGAACGTTTCTATGTCAGCAGAGATACGCAGCTTCCTGGAGAGTTACTACCAGGACGAGGAACAGGCTTTAGGTGAACTGCTGGGAGTGAAAGGTTTTTCCTGGCAAACCTGGGGATTAGAGGACATTTGTCTGGATCCAACGTAAGGTATTCCCTTGTTGAACTACTCAAGCTTTGTTAACGCGCCCCATCAGCCGATGGTAAAGGACGGCTTGCTGCTCGGTTATGCGTTTAATGAAAAACGATTTGGGGGTGGACAAGGCCCGGTGGGCCAGAGCACGCGCCAGTTCCGGGTTGTTGAGCAGGGTAAGCATTCCCTGTGCCAGAGCCTCCGCATTCTGTGGGGGGACAAGCCATCCATTTTCTTGGTGATGGATTAAATCCTGCGTCCCGGCAATATCTGTAGCCAGGACCGGAACTCCCAATGCCATGCTCTCCAACACCACGCTGGGCATCCCCTCCCACAGGGACGAAGACACGAACAGATGGAAACAGGACAGGATTTCGAGAGCCTCCTGCTGAGCCCCCAGAAAGCGCACCCGTGAGGCAATACCCAGAGCTTGCGCCTGCTGACGCAGTTCGTTATCCAGGTCTCCTGCCCCGATGAGGATAAAAAATGTGGACGGAAGTCTGGCTAACACAATGGCTGCCGCTTCCAGCAGATAGGAATATCCCTTTTGTTCAGCCAGACGCCCGACGCTGCCAACCAACAGGGCATCGGAGGGTAACCCTAACCGAGGCATCATTTCATCCCGATTACCCCGCAGACCCTCTAAGCGTTCGATGTCCAGCGCATTGGGGAGGTATTCCGCCTGCCGACGCAGCAGGCGCCCTAGAGGGCGGCGATTGAGCACCTCTGCCAGATGGGAACTGACAGCTAGCTCACAATCAAACCACAGGGGGTACAGGACATTGGTCAGCATCAGACGGCGCAAGGGTCTTCTGCGCCACTCATGGTTGTGGACAGTGCGAACGATGAGGTTCACCTCACCCGCGGCTTTCAGCAAACAGGCAATCACATCGCCAAACTCTGAGTGGCTGTGGATAACATCCACACCTGAGCGCTTGAGGTATTCCCAAAGCACCAGGAAGGCCTGCCAAAAACTCTTGTATGGATGATGCCCATCCCATGCGGTTGCTACAAACGCCTCCACCCCGTTAGAGAGGAGCCCCTCAGTACGCTCTCGTTCGGCTGTGCTTCCCTGATCCCACAGACCGCACACAACGGGTTCTATCTCCTTGTCCTGGAGGGTCAGGGCGCGGCTGAGGGCCAGGCCAAAACGAGCTGCCCCTCCACCTGGGCCTTCAACCGAAAAACTGGCGACCACCTCCAGGATACGCATCTTGGGTGACATCTTATCTTCCCCCCTTGAATGCCCGGTAGTCCGCAGCGATGATCTCACCCGCCCGTTTGACTTCTTTAGCGATTTGTGGGAGGCGTTGGGAAATGGATTCTCGCAGGGCATTCCTCATCGTCCACAAATCACCAAGCATATCGGTTAGACATTCACCGGTAACATCTTGAATTTCCACTACCCAGGGATCCCAGCCGATCTCACGCGCAACACCCCGACTTTTGAACTGGTAGCCAATTCCCAGGCATGGTACTCCCTCTGAGAGGGCGAACACGAGCGAATGCATCCGTGTGCCAATGAATACGTCCATTACCCCAAAGAGGGTTTTTAGCATGTCTGGAGGCAGGGGTTGTTCGACCAGCAGGACATGGTTGCGGATTTCTCTCATCTGCTCCCATACCCTTTTGGCAGGGATGCGGTCGTCCTGGTCAACCGTGGGTCCGACCACCTGAGAGAACAACAGCACCTTGCCCGCATAGTGTTCGATAAAAAAGCGTGCGGCTACAGCCAGGGCCTCCTCGTATCTCTGTTGACCTGTGAAATTGATGTTCTGTGCTCCCCAATTGATGGCTGTAATCCCTAAAAGAGGATGTTCTCTGCCAGGGAAAATCCCTCGGGCGCGCAACCAGGTCATGGCTTCCTTCTTGGGCACTCCCTCAAAGCCAAACGCCAGGTCGGGGAAGTGATAACAATGGGAAGGTTCAAGGCCAATTGCGTTCAGTTCTTCCAGCGATTGGCGTTCACGTACCATGACCACCCTGGCACGTGAGGTTATCCATTTGGTCAGCCTACGCTCCCAGCCGCGTTTGAGGGAGCCGATGGATTGGGGCAAAATGTAGAGGGGTTTATCGAAAGCCACCGCCAGCCCCATGGTCAAGATCGAAAGGAGAAACGTTAGCCCGACTCTACCCGAAGAGTACAGGAAGCCTCCCGCACAACTGACCACTACATCGGCGTCAAAATAGGCCTCCAACAGCTCTCTGCGTGCCAGGGGTAGAAAAGAAAATATCCTTCTGCCTGATAAGCGATAAGTCAGCACCACTATTAGTAGGTGAAGCCCAAACCATGGAAACGTCCACAGCCTCCAGGATTGTGTCCGATCTGGATGGGTAACTTTAAACCAGTTGATGAACGACTCCAGCACCCGTTCCTCACCGGTATAGCTGGCGGCATCGTTCATCACCAGGGTAATGCGGCTTCCAGGAAAACTGGCTTTCAACTGGCGAATTGCCTCTACGGTAAGCGCAGCATCTCCTGCGTTGTGGAAGGAGTGCAGGTTGACCAACAGAATGTTCATGGGTTTTCGCTGGTCTTATGACCACCTGGTAGAGAGGTGTAAAAACGCTCCAGGTCAGCAGCTACACAAGGATAGAAGTACGCCTTCACCTGCTCAGAACCTCGCTGTACGTACGCTTTCGCAAGCCTAGGGTTTGAAAAGATGTTCAAAATGGCCTGGGCTAGAGCTTCTGCATTGCCAGGGACGGCAAGCAAGCCTGTGGGTGGTGAACCAAGCAAAACCTGACGATCACCCACATCTGCGGATATAAAGGGGAGGGCACAAACCCAGCTCTCCAGCATTTTTAACGGGAAACGTCCGCGAGCGGCGTCGTCATCCCTCACCGGATCAACAGAAACTTTGCCCAGCCGGTAATACGCAGCCACTTGCTCTGGCGGAACAGGCCCAACGAATACTACCGATGACCGTATACCAAGCTCTTCCGCCTGTCGCTTCAGGGCTTCAAAATCTTCTCCGCCGCCCACGAGTAGCAGAACGCTCTGTGGCTCTGCCTGCAAGACGTGGGGGAAAGCTTCCAGCAGCACATCCACTGCGTGGCTCTTCCTGCTCATCGTCCCGACATACATCACAACCTGCTTACCGCTCAAACCCAGGCGTCGGCGTAAAGCTGAGACCACCTGTGGTTTGGGGGTTGCGAAACGGGTGGGGTCAATAGGGTTCGGAATGAGGGCGATCTTCTCAGGGGGCACGTGCCACGAGTGGATTTTAGCGGCCATGAAATGGGTGTTCGTGGTGATGCCGGAAACCCGATGGGGCATCCAGCGTTCAAAAAAGGTGACCACTTTTTCCTGCCAAGGGGCGCCGAAACTGCCAGCCGCGGCCTCATAATCATCACAATCCAGAACAATGCGGCGGCCGCGGAATAGGTTGGCGGCCAACCCCGCCAGGCTGTTCATGGGATGGGGTTTGGCTATGTGGATGATATCGGCAGGCAGGGTCAGAGCGGTACGGGCTAACTGCCAGGTAGCTCTCATGGCTAACAGCAGCAGTCGGTACCAGGGATAATAGGTCTTGTGGGCTCCCGATTTGCGTACATGCATGGGGGCAACAAAATGTACATGGACTCCGTCTACCTCCAGTTTTTTGTGTGGGAGGCTCTCAAAATGCGGATGTAAGCCAACTAGGTGGACCTGGTGCCCTAGTTCTGACAGCCCCTTCGCCAGAGGCAGGTATCGCCCCAGCCCGGAGGGGCTGTGAATATCCTGGGTGAGTAAAAAAAGGATACGCATAAGGGCTATTTCTCTTTGATGATTTCTTGAAGGTGCCTCAGCGCCTGTTGACCAATATGTGCAGGCGTGAAATGGTCAACGAACAACTGCTGCCCTTGTTGCGCTATTCTGTTGCGCAGAGCCGGTTCAGCGCGCAGGGTGAGAATGGCATCAGCCAGGGCACGTGGATTTTCCCGCTCAACGAGGAATATGTGTTCTCCATGCTGCAGTAGCCGACGGACGGTCGGGGAATCCCCACTTATTACCGCCTTTCCCATGGCCAGACCTTCTATAACTTTATTTTGCACCGTCATTAGCGATTGGGGCGTAGTGCCAAAGGCTCCCAGACAGACATCCGCCTGAGCCACGCGGTTGACCAACTGGTCTACCTCCAACCAATCCTCAAAGGCCACATTTGACAGGGCAACCTCTTTTGTCAGTTCCAAAGCCCAGGCTTTTTGTGGACCCGAGCCGATTAACTCAAAACAGATGCCTGCCTCATCTTTGAGCAGACGCGCAGCCTTGATAATTGTCTGCACTCCGTGGTTGGGTATGAAGCTGCCGTAGTAAACCACGCGGAAGAGGTCTTCTGACGAGGTCTTCGCCTGGCTGGGAGGACGAAAAAGATGGTCATCTGCACCGGTAGGCACCAGACGAAAACGGCGGGCAGAAATCCGGTGGGTTTCACAGAGCCAATGCATGTATTCCTGGGTGTCCAGGATCAACAGGTCGGGAAGAGTACAGGCCAGGCGTTCCAGCCAACGGAGTAAGGAAACAGCCAATGGATTGCGCTGATCCAGATTGCGCTCGCAGGCGATCAAATACAGGGACATGAAAACATCCCACACCAGAGGTTTGCCTCGCCACCAGCTCAAACCGCGAGCCAGGATGACATCCAGGAGCCCGGGATAACCTACAACCAGGATATCATAAGACCCCACCTGGCGATAACGCTGTAGCAACCTCCCATAAGCGCATATCACCCGCCACCAAAAACTTGGTGTGTACCAGCCCCTGACCACCACCTGCACTCGGTCTTCGATACCCCGCCAGAGGGTGGTGTGACATTCCACCACCTCGACACCGTTACGGCGCAGTCCCTCGATCATGATGCGGTTACGGGGGTATTGCGCCCGATAGGTGCCGAAATAACACACACGCAAACGTTCTGTATTCAACATGGGTTGTTCGGACACGGTGACGTTCAAACGGTAAACTATGGATTTCCCGCCTGTGCCGTTCCTCAGGCATGATGGCCTCACTCCTGGTCAGGTTTTATCTCTACCCGATTTTGCCCCTCGCCATTATGCTTTAGACGTCGCGTAAGGTACAGCACCTCCTCCATGAGACAGCGGTTCGCGCCTATCAGGTCTGCGACCAGGCCAATCAGCCAAACTTGAAAACCCACAATGAGTAGGATGGCGGCCAGGATCACGGATTGAACATGTCCAGCACCCTGGCCATGGAAGTAATAATACAGATAGCGAACGCCCAACCCCAGACCCCCCAATAAAAACAAACTCCCGAACAGCGAGAACATGTGCAACG
>JBFLVL010000047.1:2254-9445 GCA_040758495.1 Chloroflexota bacterium | reverse complement strand
TCTCTCCCGTTCACGTACCACCCTGGGAGTGTCCTCTTCTAGTAAATCCTGCAGGGTCTGCCAGCGAACAGCCGGATCGCCCTCTAACAGCCAAAGGATAATATCATCTCTGGGATTCATCATCATCTCCTAATGCATGTGTCCTTCTTTTCTGGACATTCTGCCTGCTTGCTGTTATCCAATCTTTTTCCCTGCCTTGACGGTGCTCGTCACTTACCAGCTCACCTCGGTGAAACGACTCCATTTGCGACCCCTATCGCTGGCAGGGAAAACTCGACTGTTCATCCCATTGAGCAATACGGCTAATTCTGCTATAGTGTCAATACATTTTCCCAACGATGAGGCTGCAGAAAAAGAGAGCCTCCTGATGTTTTCACAAACCGCGGCAGCCGTCATCGTTCTTTCCCCAAACACAAACTTGGTAGCCACAGGAATTCTCTCATGGGATTTGTACAACCTCAATGTAGATAACTGATTGTACATGAGTATTCACGTATCCGTCCATAATTCGATGACGAAAGGAGAAGAAATGGTCACACAAAGAAAAGCAATGGTCATCTGGATAGCTTTCATGGTAATAACCGCACTTGCCTGCGGTTCGTTTGCACCCCCAGAAAGCTGCGGTGAAAATATTGGTGGCACAGCCGACGAGGTCAAGTTCGCCCAGTACTTTGAGAGCATGGAGCTGGTCAATCAGTCAACCGGGCAGCCTGGACAAGAGGGCGAAGAGGGAATGGAGTTTGCTAAGGGTGATACCCTCGCCATCCGTGTTGCAAGCAAGTCCGAAGTTGCCGTCCGAGCCTGTGTCCAGAGCCGGACTGGTGGAGGAAAAATCCCCTTCGACCAAACCCAAACGCTTTCCCAGGGTCAGGGAACCTTCAGCATTGGCACTCTTGAACCAGGTTCATACGTTATCCGGGTTATCGTAAACGACACCCTGGTTAAAAATTTTCCTTTTGTCGTAAAGTAGAGTCTGGAGGGACCAGCAAATTAAACCTTCAACATCAGAGTTTTCACGGGTAGTACCCATAGATAATGCCGATGCACAGCAAGCCTGGGTGGAACTCTGGAAACCTGCCGTCTGGCAAAACTATCTGGCCTGGGAACCGATAAAAATGGTGTTCAGGAAAATAAAGTAAAGGGCTGCCCGGTCAGCCCGGGCGGATGTAACCTCAGCAGGATAGACTGACTTTCCCGCACAAAACCTTGGGAGGTTTTTATGACCACCGGATCAACTTTGGAAGATTTCGTCAACCAGCGTACATTGGCCGTGGTTGGTGTCTCGCGCCGGGGACAGAAATTCGGTAATATGGCTTACCGCGAACTCAAGACCTGTGGCTATCGCCTGTTCCCGGTACATCCGCAAGCTGAGACCATTGAAGGGGATCGCGCTTATCCGGATTTCAAGTCCTTACCCGAAAAAGTGGATGGTGTTTTGGTCATTGTGCCACCCGAACAAGCCGAAAAAGTTGTACGTGAGGCGGTCAAGGCAGGCATCAAACGCCTCTGGTTGCAACAGGGTGCGGAGTCCGAGGCGGCCATAGGACATTGTCAGGAAAATAACGCCAGTGTGGTGTACGGTGAATGCATCCTGATGTTTGCCCGTAACACGGCCTGGTATCACCGCGCTCACCGCTGGGTATGGGGCTTGCTAGGTAAGCTGCCCAGGTAAAGGACCGGCCATGTCCAGCATTTTTTCGTCTGGTTTGATCTGGCTTGTTGGCAAGCAAGAAAGGGATGGACAATCACCTGAAAACCAACTGGTGAGAAAGGAGATGCACATGAAACGCTTAACTATCAACTTTTTGTTGTTGGTTGTCTTGTTTTTGACCACGGCTTTCTCTCAGCCAGCGCCACAGACGCAAGCCGACAATCCCAATCCACCCGACCATGTGGTCAAGCTGATCTTTATCCACCACTCCACGGGTGAAAACTGGCTGAACGATGATTATGGTGGCCTGGGTCTGGCGCTGGGGCAGAACAACTATTTTGTCAGTGACACGAACTACGGCTGGGGGCCGGATGCCATTGGGGATCGCACTGACATCCCCAATTGGGTAGAGTGGTTTAGTAGCGAGAACGCGCCAACCTACATGGATGCCCTGTATAACGAGGGCAACCAGAATTCCTGGTACACGCGCCCGCTCTCAGATCCAGGAGGTGAAAACGAAGTCATCCTGTTCAAATCCTGCTTCCCAAACTCGGAACTGGGCGGAAATCCAGATGACCCTCCTGGCACATACGAAGAGATGACTGTTGGCGGAGCCAAATACGTATACAACCAGATTTTGCAGTATTTTGCCACTCGTCCAGACAAACTTTTTGTGGTCATCACCGCGCCACCTGTCTCCAACCCGACGTATGCAGCAAACGCTCGCGCTTTCAATCAGTGGTTGGTCAACGATTGGCTGCACGAGAACAACTACCCCTACAACAATGTGGCCGTGTTCGATTTCTACAATGTGTTGACCGGACCGGACAACCATCATCGCTTTATCAATGGAGTTGTTGAGCATGTCTTCGATCCGGGTAGAAACACCTTGTTCTATCCCTCGGATGATGATCATCCCTCCGCGGCAGGCAGCCGCAAAGCAACTGAGGAATTTGTGCTGTTGTTGAATGTCTTCTATCATCGCTGGCTTGAAACCGTGACCGAACAACCGCCCGTGTCTATTGAACCCCAACCTATCCCAGCCGAGACAGAACCACCAGCAGGCGTACCCCTTCTACCAGTTGAGGTAGGTACTGTAGACGACTTCGAATCCGGCGCCCCCAGCGGTTCTTCTGGATGGACTCCGTTTTGGGATGAAGCTACCCAGACGCGCATGGCCTGCTCTCCCAACGCGGGCAGGGCTCACACTGGCAATCAGGCACTGCAGATAGACTTTGAGGTGGTCGCCAATAGTTGGGCCACCTGCGCTCTATTCTTCGACACGCCCCAGAACTGGAGCACAGGGATGGGCCTGTCCTTCTACCTCTTTGCTGACCAAACCAACCAACCTTTTGATGTCATCCTCTACGTGGGCTCGCCAGACAATCAAGAAACCTATATCTATTCTGCCTACACTTCGGCTGTAGAGTATGAAGATTGGGTGCATTACGTCATCGTCTGGTCAGAGTTCAAGCGCGCTGAATGGGAAGAAAACGCCGGGGCAGCGTTTACCAATCCGGGCCAGATTATCGGCATGGCCTTCGGGATGGATGGCATGGAGGACGCCAATACCACAGGCAGTCTCTGGATTGATGATCTCAAATTGGCTGACCTGCCCTCGGCTTCCAGCGAACCCCAAGCCGAACCGGAGAGCAAAGAGAGCAAGCCGTTTCCCTGCAGCCTAGGTCTTGTCCTTCCGTTGGCTTTCGCAGGGTGGGCCTGGTTTCGTCGCCGATAGCGCAGTATAAAAGACGTAGTAGAGTAAGCCAGTATCCTGCCCTTCGAAGACCTCAAAAACGAACAAGCCCCTTCGTTAATCCGGAAGGGGCTTGTCATCTGGCAATAGTTATTTAATGAACGTCTGGATCTGCTCGTGCATGTAGAGTTGCAGGTAGTAGTGGCCTCCAGCGTTCTTGCCACTGGCGCCGGAGCCTTTCCAGCCACCGAAGGGCTGAAAGCCAGGCCAGGCACCAGTTGTGGCACCCTGTGGACGATTGGCATAGGTCACACCCGCTTCAATGTTGTCGAAGAACCACTCAGCCTCTTTCTCGGAACCATAGAAACCCGCCGTCAGGCCATAGTTGACTTGGTTGGCAATCGTCATGGCTTCGTCCAAACTCTTGACCCTGGCGATGGTAGTGATGGGCAGGAACATCTCATGCTTCCACAGGCGGTGTGAGAGCGGCAGCTCAGCCACCAGGGTCGGCTCGCAGAAGTAGCCTTTGGCGAACATACCCCCAGTCTTGACCTTACCGCCAGTCAGAAACTTACCGCCAGCCTGAGTGATCTCTTCGGTGAAGTTCTTGAAGTCGTTGTAGGATGTCTGGTTGATGACTGGGCCCAGGTAGACCTTGCGGTCGGTGGGATCGCCGATCTCCAGCTTATTTGTCATTTCCACCAGTTGGCCCACCAGATCGTCGTAAACCGGCTCCTCGATCAGCAGGCGCGAGGCTGCCGAGCACTTCTGTCCCTGCAGACCGAAGGCTGAGCGGACGATGCCGATAGCGGCGCGGTCCAGGTCGGCGTTGCGGGAGACGATGGCTGGGTTCTTGCCGCCCATCTCCAGGATGACCGGGCGGATATACCTGCCCTCGGCGAAATGGCGGTAGATTTTCATGCCCACGTCGAACGAACCCGTGAAGGTCACCCCGTCTACCTCGGGGCTGTCAACCAGCGCCTGACCCAGTGTGCGTCCAGGGCCGGTAACGAAATTGACCACACCTTCAGGCAAGCCGGCATCCCGGAAGCACTCGATCAGCAAGCGTACAATCCAGGGCGTGTCGGTAGCCGGCTTGATGACGACGGTGTTACCGGTCACCAGGGCTGCGCCGGCCGGGCCACCGGTCAGCGCAAAGGGGAAGTTGAAGGGGCTAATGACCAGCCACACGCCATAGGGTCTGAGCACCGAGACGTTGTGGGCTTCGTAACCGACCAATGGGTCCTTGCCCATCTCTACGAAAAAGCCTTCGTTCTTCTCCATCTGGTAGCAGGCATAGCGGATCAGATCAGCGGTCTCGGCTACGTCGCCGAGCGCTTCCATGCGGTTCTTGCCAACTTCCAAGGACATTACCACGCCCAGTTCAAAGATGCGTTTGTCAATCAAGTCGGCAGCTTTGCGCAACAATTCGACGCGCTTCTGCCAGGATGTACGGCTCCACTTTGGGAAAGCGGCGCGAGCCGCGGCCAGGGCCTTCTGGGCGTGCTTTTCGTCCCCTTTTTGCATCACCGCCAGAATCAGGTCGGTGTTGCTGTTGCATCGGTCTTCAAACTTCTCCGAAACGAAGACATCTTTACCGTTTATGAACATACCATATTCTTTCCCCAGCCCAGCTTTTACCTTTTTCAGAGCCCCATCGAAGCGGGTGTGCAGTTCCTCGGGGGGATTGAACATGGTCGCATAAGTCAGTTTGAAATCTGCCATTCTTATAGCCTCCTGAAAGTAGTTTTGTAATTACATCGTTCTTTTGTTGGGTAATTTTTACTTCTGCTCCATAGACTCCCAATGCAGATTGGAGTACAGGTTAGGATTGAAGTTGGGATCTTCGGTCAGGATGTACTCGCCCAGGTTGTTCGCCCAGGCATTCCCATACCCGGAGGGGAGTTCTACTACTTCCTGGCGATGTGGATCCATGAAGGCATCCACACCCCGGATGGCTCGGCTGCGGTCAGTGGCCAGCCGATCGTAGACTTCCTGACGGGAGTACCAGTCGTTCAGATTCTGCTCCCGGATCTCATTCGCGGTTTGAGCCAAAATTTGGCTGACCTGTCCGATATGGTGGATGCGCTGAATCTGTTGTTGAGCCAGGGATTGGACGATGGATTTGTAGGCTGCGTACCACTGGGGATTGAGGTGGAAGGAGTTAATCATCAATGAGAATAGGTCGGCAGTGGCGTCCAAATGCCCGGAAGCTGTACGGAACGAGAACAGGTAATCCACAAACCAGATAAGTATCTCGGTGGTGCCAAACATGCTGACCATAGGGGCTCGAAAGATTTCTACCACAGCGTATATCTCCTCATCGAGCTTTTGACCTTGCCATGTATAGCGGATTCGCACCTTGCCTCCTTCGGCTGAGCCACCGCTGAGAGGGGCTTCTGACTTGACCAGCCGCGGCAGGTCCGGTTGCAGTTCCAGGTTCAGCACCTGCAGGTTTTGCATAGCTGACCGAAAGCGGGGCAAAACCAGTTCACGTAAGGCCTCCTGGATGCCCATAGGGGGGCGGACCTCGGCGCCAAAGTAGCGGGAGCTGACCGGGAACATCATACTGGTTAAGGGATTGTTATTCCAGGTGAAGTTCATGTTGGGCAGGACCTCGAACATCTCCGCCCCCTGAGGGTTCCACATCTGGAAGGCCACCGATGCGGGCATGCCCGGGTTATCCAGCAACCAACGGCAGCCTCCTTGGAAGTTCCAGCCTACAGGCATAAGCATGCGGAACATTTCCATGCCGGTACCTTCTTTGTCGGTGTAGATGAACTGCTTCAAACGCATGCCGCGCACAACCACTGCCTTTTCCTCTCCGGTATCGACTCCCCGGCGGTTGCAGATCAGGCCGGTTCCGCAGTACTGGCAGACCATGTTTCCCTCGCTGCTATCCGGCAGATTGGCTCCACATTGAGGGCATTTTAGTACAGTAATATCTGGTTTATTTACAGATGTCATAGGACTACCACCTCATATCACAACTATTGAAGCCTGGCGTTCATGGCAACCTTCATCTAGCCAGGCAATAATCTTGCCCGAGTTAGTCCTGCCAGGCATGACCACCTCCGGGAGGCAGGATGGCTACCGCACTCAACATTCCATCCTTATCTCTGAGGGCGTACCTGACAGGGAGGCAACGAAAACAGGTTGATAAGACACTACAACTAAATTATAGCCAAGTTTTTTCTAAACTGCGCAATTTGTCCCAGAAAGGTGGGGAACAAACGCCCCAAGCGGGTCAGTTCACGAGTAACTCCACCTCGCAAAGAGCAACGGGGCTCAAACCGACAGGATCTTTATTGTGTCATTGCGAACCCCGAAGGGGTGGAGCAATCTCATCCCCATTGAGAGGGAGATCGCTTCGCAAAAAGACGCTCGCGATGACATGGGGGTTAAGTTTCTTAATAGGATGCCGCTTGTTGGGGTAGAGGATGTATTGGCGTACTCAGGAGATGTGGGTGTCTTCGGTGCGCGGGGAGTAATGGCGATTACGCAAGGTTTCGCTGTATTCATCGAGCAATTTTTTAGACTGGGGGGAAGTGGTTTTCTTTTTTTTTAGAGGTGATGGGTGTCCATTGTCTTATACACGTTTTACATCTATAATAATAAAAAAGTATTTAAGCGGAATAGTTCTGCGCAATACCACCAAATCGTGGTCTTGGAAAGAAGCATTCCGTATAAGAATCGTTTAGGTCGTCATCGTCTAGCCCTTTAGAATTGGATAGGAGGAAGTGAAATGAAAGTGAAAAAAGTCCTGAAGTACGTTCCCTTGTTGCTGATCTTGGCAGTGCTGGTGGCAGTGTTCCTCCCAGTCCGGGCAACCCCTGCCGCCCAG
>JBFLVL010000047.1:0-2154 GCA_040758495.1 Chloroflexota bacterium | reverse complement strand
AGTGTTCCTCCCAGTCCGGGCAACCCCTGCCGCCCAGAGCTCCAGGCCAGCGCCACCGCCAGTTGCCCCCGGCTGGATCTTGGTCAAGTTCCAACCGGCAACAAGTCCCGCCGATAAAGCCGCCCTTCATAGGGCCCTAGGGGGTCAACCCATTCGAGAGATACCAGGCATCGCAGTTGAGGTGGTTAGGGTGCCGGCAGGGGCAGAGGAGGCGCGAGCGGCCGCCTACGCCCGCAGTCCGCTTGTGGTCTACGCCGAGCCTGACTACATTGCCTACGCCATGGGAGACCCCGACGATACCTACTTTAGCAAGCAGTGGGGGCTCGATAACGATGGGCAGGCCTACAAAGACAGCCAATCGGGCATGGCCGACGCGGACATTGACGCCCCAGAGGCCTGGGATCTCGCAACGGGCAGCCCCGATGTCAAGATTGCCATCCTGGATACCGGCATCGACCAGGACCATCCGGATTTGGACGGCAAGCTGGTGGGCAACAGCAACTTTACCGACAGTAGCACGTGGGATGACCTCTATGGCCACGGGACCCATGTAGCCGGAATCGCTGCTGCGGAGACCAACAACACCCAGGGGGTTGCCGGAATAGGCTATAACTCCTCCCTGCTGAACGTCAAGGTGCTCAACGATCAGGGCTCAGGCTACTATTCTTGGGTGGCCCAGGGCATCGTGTGGGCAGCGGATAATGGTGCCAAAGTGATCAACATGAGCCTGGGTGGAACCCGCAAATCTAGCACCCTAGAAGATGCTGTCAACTATGCCTGGAACAAGGGCGTGGTTTTGGTCGCGGCGGCGGGGAATAGCGGCAATCCTAGCCCCACCTATCCGGCCAAATATGAGCACTGCATCGCCGTGGCTGCCACCGATTCGAATGACCAGAGGGCCGGCTTCTCAAGTTATGGCAGTTGGGTAGACGTGGCTGCCCCCGGGGTAGACATCTTCTCCACTTTCCCCAACCATCCTTACGCCATCGGCAAGGCTCAAGAGTACGACTATGGCAGCGGTACTTCCATGGCCACACCCTTTGTTTCGGGTCTGGCCGCCCTCGTATGGGCGACCCAGTATGGTATGGACAACGGCACTGTGCGCGCGCAGATCGAGACGACAACGGATCCCATCCCCGGCACCGGTGAGTACTGGATTCACGGGCGCATCAACGCCTGCAACGCCGTCGGCGGGAGATGCAGCTATGGAGGTGTTGAACCTACCCCCACGCCGACACCCACTCCTGAGCCAGGCGGCAAGATGCACGTGGCAGATATAACCATGGCTCTGGCAACGGTGCAGAGGGGGCCCAACTTGTGGACTTACGCCATAGCAACCGTTACCATCGTTGATGAGAGCGGCCTTCCGGTTGAAGGGGCAACAGTATACGGGCATTGGAGCAAGGCAACGAGTGATAGCGATTCAGGCGTTACGGATGCCGAGGGAAAGGTGTCCCTTGAATCCGACAAGGTAAAGAGCGCGCCCTCCGGGACAACCTTCACCTTCACCGTTGATGATGTCGTCCTCAGCGGATGGAGCTACGACTCTGCATCGAATGTTAAAACCAGTGGTTCTATCACTGTCCCGTAACGGCAAAGGACCGAGAGAAGAAGGGCGGGCGAAGCGCTTTTTTCGGTAGTAGTGGAGCAAGCAGGCGGTGGCACGTTGTGAGCGAGGTTAAGGCAGGGGAGGGGTGGCCTAACATCTCGGTCGCAGCGGCTGAGCTCGGTGCTGTTAGTGCATTTTATCCCCATTTCGGCTTGCTTTGGTTGGCCTTCTGATTGTACAATCTGTTCAGCACAATCTTCAGGGGATCGATTTCGTTTTGTCTCAGCGCCTGAATCCCCAACCTGATTTCGTTCCACAGAAGGCTTAGTTCAACTCGGATTGATGTGGCGGCGCGTTGAACCGAGCTTTGACATTGACACAAACCGCCACATCAATCCTTAGTCGTTAGAAACCAGCTTCCCCACAGAGAGGTGACCGCAGTTGCCTGAGTTCTACCAGTTCGCAACACATCCGCTTGGTAAGGAACTCCAGAGGAGGGTCCGCAAGATCATTTACCGCATGGCATTCTTTCGGCACAGGACTCATGCGCTCTATTCCGCCCAACTCGCCATCCTCCACGACCTCCTCGCCCTTGAAGGCAGCCT
>JBFLVL010000046.1:0-9584 GCA_040758495.1 Chloroflexota bacterium | reverse complement strand
GACTGCCGTATAGGTATCCGTTAAAAATACAATCCGATCCTGTAAATCTGGAGGGGCGGGCATCGAACTTTCGAGGTCTTCAGGTGGGGGACTGATCAATGTTGCTGCATGACTCGCCACTAAAAACGTCGCCTCATTGCCCTGCCCCAACACATTCAACCCTTCTTCTGGAGGTAGCACTGCATCCAAAGTGAACGTGCCATATAACTTAAACTTCAGCGTGAGTAAACGAAGCACGGATTCATCCACACGCTGGGCAAAAGCCGGGTCTTCGCGATATTTTTGGGCGAAAAAGCTCAACGTACGGGAGATGGTCGTGTACGCGTCTGGATCCCCAGGTTCGATAAAATCCCCCAGGTAGAGCAAGTCGTTCCCTACAAGAAAGGCATCGCGGGCGATCAAACGGGCATTGAAGGAAATTCCAGTGGGGTCATAAAACCGTCTAACTGCACGACTGCCCAGGTCATCGGTAACCACAACCCCGCCATCCTGACGCCAGGTAGCAAACGGCGTCAGGCTCATCAGTTGGGCAAAAGCTTGTGGGTCAAAGCTAATGGGGCGGGTTGTGGCACGGATATTTCCCTGAAAACCCTGGTAACGGATATGCGAGTTGAGCAGGGCATCGGTTGTTGATTCGGGATTGGTGGCTCCACCTGTAACCGCAAAAAATGGGGCCAATTCCATCTGTTTGAGTTGCTCAAGAGACTTCCGTACGGTAGCGACCTCCTCCTCCGGTAAACGGTCGGAACCCCCATGTCCGGGGAAGTGTTTGGCTACCACCGCGAGCCGGTTTTGGCTACCAAGATGCACACCCCGTATAAAGGCGCGCCCCATTTCTCCGACCCAAAACGGGTCGCCTCCAAATGTTCGGGTACCCAGATCACCCGGGCTTTCCGGTTTGGGAAGCTCCAACAGGTCTAGCGAGGGGCCTAATAGCAGGTTAAATCCCAAAGCGCTGAGTTCCTTCCCTAAAATCAGACCAACCCGTTCTGCCAGATCAGGTTGCCAGGTAGCTCCAATTGCCATCGGATTTGGTAGTGCAGTTAGGCCGGACAGTAATTGATCGCTGGGATACCCATCGCCATCCTGAGCTACGGCAATAAATAAGGGTATGAAATTGGGTAACGTTTGTCCTTCGCTCAATGACCCAGCCAGCGGTTCTTGCGAGGCCATCCAATCAACCATCTGCAGAGTGCGATTCAGCTCCCAGGCCGCCCTAGCTGTATCCGGGGCGTCAACGAAATTATCCTTGGCAGCCGACAACACCACCCCCCCAATGTGATGTGTAACGATCAACTCGTATATTGCAGTCCCAGGGTCAACCTGGGTGCCGGTGAATGTCACCATGACCAACTGGCCCACGCGTTCTTCCGGTGTGAGTTGAGCCAGCAATTCTTCAGCCCGTTGGGCAGGTGTAGACACCTGAAACATTCCAGAAGCCAGACCACGAGCAATGGGCAAGAAAACAACAGCAACAATCAAGAGAGTAACAAACCCCTTGGCTAGAGCACTGCCATTAGCAACCCGCTTGCCCAACAACCGCACCAACCCAGGTCTCATGTTTCTTCTTCCGTATCCTTATCGAATGCGTGTTCTTGAACCACCTGCAGAGCTAACAGGGGGTCATCTGTAAATATCCCATCCACATCCCAATCGAGCAGCCTCTTTATCTCCTCGACCCGATTAACGGTATAGACATGAACCCGTCGTCCTTGTAGATGTATTCTGGTAACCCACCCTGGAGAAACGATTTGGCTTGCCGGGTGCACCGCTTCGTGTGAGATATACCCCCTAAGCAAGCGCCAGCTCCAAGCCCCCCAACTACCAGGGGCTATCAACCAGCCCTTCGGCACTCGTGGGAGTTCTTTTTTCATCCGGTTTAACGTCAGGGGGTTGAACGATGAAAAGATGACGCGTTCCTGCAAACCATGGTGTCGCACAAGTTCTGCTGCTTTTGCTGGCAACGCGTCATTTGGAGTTGTGTAATTAGTCAGCTCTATATTGATCCATAACCTACGACCGATGCTTTCCAGAACCTCCGATAAAGTAGGAATTCGTTCTCCGCGGAATGAGGCATCGAAAAAC
This sequence comes from Chloroflexota bacterium, assembly GCA_040758495.1. Classification (GTDB taxonomy): domain Bacteria; phylum Chloroflexota; class Anaerolineae; order Anaerolineales; family JBFLVL01; genus JBFLVL01. Next base: position 7,499 of record JBFLVL010000046.1, on the reverse strand, counting down.
TCCCCGGCATCCAGCTCTCGGAGGGCCTCCAAAGGTAGATCCCCCACGCGACCAGACCCGTCCGTGGTCCGGTCAACGGTTGTGTCGTGAATCACAACTACTTGTCCATCAGCACACAGCTTGGCATCCAATTCAATGGCATGTGCCCCCTGCTTTACAGCCAGCTCAAACGCAGCTAAGGTATTTTCTGGAGCGTACGCGCTAGCCCCACGGTGCGCAAATATTGTCGGTCGGGGTAACCTGTGCAGCATACCATTACAGATCAACAAAGTACGATTCGGCCGCGCGGTCAATCAACTCCTGACTCATCACCGGTTCAATGGATAAATAACGCGAAATGTCAAGGATCTGATCACATAAATCCCGCGGGTGTGAAGCGCGCAGCCTTCTCTTTGGTGTGAGGTACCATTCCTTCAAGAGATACGCTAACCCCTGATCGCTATAGGCTATCCCCTTCTCCTGCGCCACCCGCCGGAAGATCTCCCGATAATCCTCAAGGCTCGGGTCCCCAACCTCAATCTTATGGCGAAGCCTTCGGAGGAAGGCCTCATCTACCAAATCCTTCGGGGGAAGGTTTGTCGAAAACACTACCAGGACATCGAAGGGAACTTCCACTTTCCGTCCGGTGTGCAGGGTAAGAAAATCGAGACGATTTTCCAGGGGCACGATCCAGCGATTCAGCAAATCCCGAGGACGTACCAATTGCCGACCAAAATCATCAATCAACAAAATCCCGCCATTGGCTTTGACCTGGAACGGCGCCTCGTAATATTTATTCACATCATCGAATACCAGGTCCAACCCTTCAAGTGTCAGCTCTCCGCCAACTACAATGAATGGGCGTCGGATGTGTACCCAGCGCGTATCCCGACGGGTCCCCGTACGTAGAGAGCCAGTTCCTGCGGGGGCGGTACCATCTTCGACGATCACCTGATGGTTCACTGAATCATACAGCTTGACCACTTGACCATCTATATACAGAGCATAAGGGATATACATGGTAGTCTGTAAAACCATGTTGCCGATGGCTCGTGCAATGCTGGTCTTCCCATTCCCTGGAGGGCCGTATAAAAATATCGAGGTTCCCGAATTCACCGCGGGGCCGATACGCTGAAATGTTCTGGCGTCAAGTACCAGACGAGACAGCACTTGCCGCATCCTGCGCTGCGTGATGTTCGTTCGTGCTCGACTTTGCAAACGGATCGATTCGTTGTATACACCTAGGGGAACCGGAGCTGGGCCAGCGTATTGACTCCTATCAATTGTCTCTCGAGCACGCGCCACACCTGCACTGGTGATACCGTACTGAAACGCTCCTTCACCTAACCCCATCTGGGAAGATCGCACCTCGACAAATTTCTCCCGCTTGAGCGCCTCGAGGATACTGTCTACCACTCCTGTAAAGGGCAACGCCATCTCCTCGGCAATCTTGAACCCAGTCAGATACCCTTGAAAATACAGGATTTTTAAAGCCAAATCCTGTAGCCAAAGTTGTGATAACCCAGTGTCTTCCACCTTACGAATAGCAGGGGGCAAAAATTCCCCCATCCTGCCAACCTCATCTCTTGCGGGCGCAACCTGCTCTCTCTGCATTGCGCTCATTCGAAACCTCCCCGAAAAGAAAAAACAATGATAAGCACGTGATTGATGTTATAAAGGTTGGTTACTCTTTTTCACTACAGCAGTAACAGTATTTCGTATCACAAAGATTATAGCATGGGCATCGAAAACATATCAAACGGCTTCAAACCTGTTTTGCCTGAACATCTGATAGGGATGTTGTCCTCCACAAAGTCCAAAATGCTCCAACCACCTTCTCAGCTACGTTTCCACCACGCAGGCTTCGCTCCTAGACCACAACGACGAAAGCCAACTGCCATCTTGTCATCCCTGACGGAGGCTATATTCCCATCTGATGATACAATCTAAACCGTTATACGAACTCAAGAAAATACCGCAAATGGCCAACCCATGAAACTTTCTGTAATCATCCCGGTTTTCAACGAGGTGCAAACCATCGAAGAGATTGTCCGCCGGGTTCGAGGCACACAAATGGTGACCGAGATCATCCTGGTAGACGACGGTTCCACCGATGGCACGCGCCAGAAGCTCGAGAGCATGGATGGGCAACCGGGGATTCAAATTGCCACTCACCCCCAAAACCAGGGAAAGGGGTCGGCGGTTCGCACCGCCTTGCAGTTAGCCACTGGAGATCTGATCCTCATCCAGGACGCTGATCTGGAATACGACCCACGCCACTATCCCGATCTGCTCCGCCCCATTGAGGAAGGGATGGCGGACGTTGTTTACGGCTCGCGCTTTCTTGGAGCCCCTCGCCGTCCTATCCTGTTCTGGAACATGGTGGCCAATAAAATCCTGACCCTGGTCACCAACATCCTTTTCAACACCATCCTTTCCGATATGGAAACAGGCTACAAAGTTTTTCGCCGAGAGATTATCCAGAACATCCCCTTGCATGCCAGACGGTTCGAATTTGAACCAGAAATCACCGCAAAGCTGCTCAAACGCAAGGTGCGGATTTTTGAAGTACCCATAGCTTTCAACCCGCGGGATTACAGTGAGGGGAAAAAGATCAAGGCGAAAGATGCCTTTATTGCCCTGTGGACCTTATTGAAATACCGCTTTATAGATTGAGTCCTCACCCGTAGATTTTTGAGTGCGTAAAAACCCCTGAAAGATCTCTCCCTAAATATTCCCTGTCTCCCCTCCTCAAAACCTCTGATCTGCCCTCAAGCAGTCATCCGAGAAAAATCAAAGTTTCCTTCACTCTCCCGCAGCAGCTTTTATATCTCTAACATTGAGCTGGAGAGTCTCATAACCGTTGTACACGTTTAATTCGAAGGTATACAACACATCTACTTTATCGGGCAGGTTCTCATACCAGTGTCCCTGACGAAAAGCAATGGCATCAAACGTTACCCAACCATCGGATAAGGTAAATTTCAGATGCTTACCCTCATTTCCAACCTGCCGCGCTTGGCCAACCTTTAGATCGCGGGTCACAAATACAGCTTCCGGGTTCCCGTAGCCCGTTGGCTCCAACCAGCTCAAATACTCCAATACCTCTGGTTTCAGATCCTTAAGAGCCACCTCCGCATCCGCGGTCAAGGTGGGACGCAAATCCAATGTCGCCAATTCAGCTTTGGCAATCTCCCCCACGCGCCGACAAAAGGCCTCCAAATCGTGTGCGTGCAATGTAAAACCTGCAGCCGCGGCATGCCCCCCGTGGTGGATGAGTAAATCCGAACATTCGTCCAGGGCTTTGGTGATATGAAACTCAGGAATGCTGCGGCAGGACCCACGCACATATTCCTCCATCTGCTGAGCCACGATAGCTGGTCGGTAGTACTTCTCCGCTAAGCGAGAAGCCGCCAGACCTACCACACCAAGACTGAAATCGGGGTCGGCCGCAAACAGCAAGAGGGGTACCTCGTCTTCGGTTATGGTCTGCTCTTCAACCTGGGTCTGAATCTGCCGGGTAATTTCCTGCCGTTCTCTGTTCTGCGCATCCAACCGTTGGGTTATTCTCCCGGCTATGGTCAGATCATCTGTGATCAGCAGTTCATAGGCTGCTATGGCAGAATCCAGACGCCCCGCAGCATTCAGACGCGGTCCAAGGGCGAATCCGATGTCCCGGGCAGTGACTCGATGAGACATCACTCCCGCCACCCTCATCAATGATAGGAGGCCCTCCCGATGCGTAGTTCCCATCTGTTGTAAACCTGCTCTGACCAAATACCGGTTTTCATTCACCAAGGGAGCCAGGTCTGCTACCGTACCTAAGGCAACCAGGTCGAGCAGGTGTTTGGGCTGTTGACGATCCCCTGACATGCGTTCATATAACGCGCAGGCTAATTTATAAGCTACACCCACCCCCGCCAGGTCCTTCTCTGGGTAAGGGTCATCGGTTCGTTTGGGATTGATCACGGCCAATGCCGAGGGTAGCCTATCTCCTGGGTGATGATGATCGGTGACAATCAAATCCAAACCCAAATCCCGGGCGTAATCGGCTTCCGCGAAAGATCGAACTCCGCAATCCACCGTCACAACCACCTGCGCACCCTCCTCCTTCAAAAAGGTCAAAGCCTCCGTGTTCAATCCGTACCCTTCATCGAAACGGTTGGGAATATATACTGAAACCTGGGCATCCCAAGCTTCTAATGCTTGAACCAACAGAGCAGCCCCGGTAACTCCGTCAACGTCGTAATCTCCATACACCACGATCTTCTGACGTTCACGAATGGCTTCTATCAAACGCCTCACGGCTGTATCAACGTGTAGCATTCTAAAAGGGTCGGTTACTGAGGGCGGATGAGCCTCTAAATACTTTTGAGCCGCTTCATGTGTAGCATATCCCCGGTTATACAATATCTGACCCAATATAGGGGGATACCCACGCAATGCACGTTCAGCCTCAGGAGTGAGACGGGGGGGAACCTGCCAACGTTTAGTTACCACATGCATCTGTGCACCTCACCCACCACAAAACCAGCCACTACACTTTTTCTGATAGAGAAGGGAAAAGACAAAAAAGAACCAAAAAAACACATAATTACCAACCCGTGACCATTCTCTCATAGTATATTCAGGTTCACCCAATTAGACAATGCCCATAAAGAATAAAGAATAAGGAGCTTATAACCAAAATAACAACTGACCAACCTCCCCTCACAAGGTATAATCAACCCTCGCATCCCAGAGCGGAAAACCAATGGAACCCCACCTGCAACCCTTCCACTTTGATCTTCAAGCCCAAGATGGCCGCGCTCGCGCAGGAGTATTTCACACGCCACACGGACCCCTGCTCACTCCTCTCTTTGCCCCAGTGGGCACACAGGCAACCGTCAAGGCTCTCACCCCTGCCCAATTGGAAGAACTGGGGGCTACCCTGTTGCTGGCTAACACCTATCACCTATTCCTTCGACCCGGTGATGAGCTGATCGCTGAAATGGGTGGTCTGCACAACTTCATAGGCTGGCCAAACCCCCTCCTTACCGACTCGGGCGGTTTCCAGGTCTTCTCGCTGGCTGACGCTAGCGAGATAGACGACCACGGCGTCACCTTCAAGAGCCACCTCGATGGCTCCATTTACACTTTGACCCCCGAAAATGCCATCCACATCCAGGAAAATCTGGGCGCAGACATCATCATGACCCTCGACCAATGCCCCGAGCCAACCAACCGCATGGTCAACGAAGAAGCCATGCGACGCACTCATCTCTGGGCAGAACGTTGTCTACAGGTCAAATCCCGACCCGATCAAGCCATCTTTGGCATACTTCAGGGTGGGGTATTCCCTGACCTGCGTCAACAATCCGCGCAGTTTATCGCTTCATTGGGATTTCAGGGACACGCTATTGGAGGCCTCTCGGTAGGGGAAACCAAAGCGGAAACCTACGCCATGCTCGAAGTCGTTGACCCCATCTTGCCCGAAGATAAGCCGCGCTATTTGATGGGGGTTGGCACCCCCCAGGACCTCATCCAGGCAGTAAAACGGGGTGTAGACATCTTCGACTGCGTTCTCCCTACCAGGATGGCACGCAATCATGCAGTGTTCAACCAACATGGAGAACGACTCAACCTGCGCAACGCGGAGTTCAAAAGCGATACAAACCCTATCTCCGACACCTGCACCTGCTATACCTGCCGAAATTTTTCCCGTGCTTACCTGCGCCATCTTATCGTAGCTAAAGAGATGCTGGCTGCGACGCTGCTCTCTATCCATAACCTGCACACCCTCATCCGACTGACCCAAGATATGCGTACTGCGATTAAACTAGGTCAATTCGATACCCTCGCCTCAGACTTCCATATCGCAGACGCAGATAAATAACCATGATGACCCCCACCCACCCTATACCTTATACTCAATTTGCCAACTTTCCCATCTACCTATGACCGTCCTCCAAGCCCTCTTTCTCGGCATCATCCAGGGTGCCACCGAATTCCTCCCCATCTCCAGCTCCGCACATCTGGTGATTGTCCCATGCCTGTTGAACTGGCACATCCCCTCCCAGGAAGCCTTCGTTTTCGATGTTTTGGTGCAGCTTGGGACTCTCCTTGCCGTGATCGCCTACTTTTGGAAAGACCTGTACACGATCATTACGGGATGGTCTCAGGCCCTGTGGCAACGCCGACCCTTTTCTAGCCCCCAAGCTCGTCTGGGTTGGTATCTGCTGCTCGCAACTCTACCAGCGGCTGTGTTTGGTTTGCTGCTAAAAGACCACGTCGAAGCGGCCTTTTCCAGCTCAAAAGCCACGTCCTACTTTCTGTTTGTTACCAGTGGATTGTTGGTTGTTGCCGAACGGCTGGGTAAACGCAAACGGACAATCGAGGAGTTGACCTGGAAAGACTCCCTATGGATAGGCTTCTCCCAGGTGTTAGCTCTTTTCCCCGGTATCTCCCGTTCAGGAGCCACAATAACAGGAGGCATGACCCGAAACCTAGATCGCCCGGCCGCGGCTCGCTTCTCATTCCTCATGGCCATCCCCATTATGCTCTCGGCCGGCGTGGTCGCCACCTACGATTTACTCCAGCTTTCCAACCTGACCGCTGTGTTACCACAACTCCTCCTCGGCTTCGTTACTGCGGCCGTGGTAGGATACTTTTCCATCCGCTGGTTGCTTTCTTTTCTCACTAACCGACCATTGTACGTGTTCTCCTTCTATTGCATCTTGATCGCCAGCCTTACCCTGCTCAGCCACCTACGATGAAACGGATCCTGTTCCTATTAGGCCTGTGCCTCACAGCCTGCACTCCCACCCTTATCGCTACGCCTCCGTCCACACCCCAACCGTTACGCGTGAGTTACCATCCCCTGCTAGAACCTGTAACGGAGGCCCTGAATGCCTGTGCGCGGTCACACACTGAATTCATCATTCTGACCAACATATCCTTGATCCCCAACAGCGAAAAGGCAGACCTGATTTTGTGGTTGGGTGCCATCCCTCAGCAATTCGTCTCATCCCATACGGATTCCTCTACCACCCCCCTGGCATGGGAGCGTATCCACATCATTATCCATCCTTCCAATCCGCTTACCAGCCTCACCTTAGAAGAACTCAAACTCCTGTACAGTGGAAGGGTTTCCAACTGGGACGAATTTACCGATTACGATCAGCCCGTATCTGTGTGGACATACCCTTCAGATAACCTGCTGGGCGCATTCTTCGAAGAAACTTTCCTTCACCCTGTAGTTATCACTTCTCTGGGCTGGTTAGCCTTCACTCCCGAAGCCATGCACAGCGGTATTGCCTCCGACCCGGGTGCTATCGGGTACACCCTTCACTCCTGGCTAACACCCGACCAGAAGGTAAAAACCGTCCAGCTATCGGTTGACGAAGCTACCATGCGCCTGCCAGTTCTGGCTTTCACCGCCACCAAACCAACAGGTGCCCTCTATACTTTGATAGCCTGTCTGCAAAGTGGGGCTGGTCAAGACTCCCTGCTTGAGGCATACCTTCCTTGGGAATAAGATT
>JBFLVL010000045.1:0-9946 GCA_040758495.1 Chloroflexota bacterium | reverse complement strand
ATAGCTTTTTTGGAAATGAAGAACAAGAAGGTGTTTATTGGTTTTCCACAAAATCCCCACCAAACCAGTCGCCTTCGTCTGCAGATATTTCAACCACCGGAGCTTGAAGTGAATCAGGATTACTGGCATAAGTAATAACCCCTTGTCTTTCCGGGGCAGTATCATAATCACGTACATAATTATTGGCAAAAGCCATAATGGCGTAATAAAGACTGTTGGGGGCAGTAAGAAATTTATCGTTCTCTCCTGTTAATCCCGAGTGACTAGGATTTTTTAACATCATAATTAACCCTTCATATAGGTAACCGTGTGCCGCATAACCTCTTAACCATCCGTAATTATCTGTGTAATATTCAATATAACCACCAAAAGCCGCGTTCTTTAGCAAAATCACTAACTTATTTTCTGTTTCTGAATAAACAAGCCTATCAATCATATAGTTGTAGCCTATCATTATATCCATCTCCTCTCCCTTTGCCTCGGGATCGTAGTTGAGCTGAACAACTACTTCTTTGGTCGGGTCAACGTAGTTGCCGCTGCCCATCCCCATATAGACATGCAGCTCCTCGCCTTTTTGTCTGGCCGAGACAATGTCTGCTAAAAGCTGGTCAATCAGATCCCTGACCAGTTTTTCCTTGGCTTCCGGCCGAGGATCATATGCCGGCACTACATTTTTGCCGTGGTTGACGGCGGCCACGGCCGCCACGGTCCGGGCGCATTCTTCCAGCTTGTCCTTATTGATCTCAAAATACCCGTCATTTTCTTCTGTCCCTTTACTGGTAACCACCAGACAGCTGAATTTGACCGGCTCGCCGCTATTTTTCTCCTGGGCAATCCAGACTGATTCGCCGGCATAGAGAATTTCCTGGTTTTCAGTGGCAAACACCCGGCGCACCAAGCCTTCGCTATCCGTGTATTTGACATAGCGCTGGTTTTCCAAGCCGTAGGCTACTTCCGGCACTTTGGTCAAGCCTTCGGCTGTCAAATCCGGAGCATAGGCCACCAGTTCTTCATCTGTCAGCTTGGTAGGGTCAACTGGTTCAGGAGTTGGAGTTAGGGAGGGCTCTGGGGTTATGGTAGGCTCTGGTGTTGTGGTTGGAGCTAGGGTTGCAGGCTCCTGTGTTCTTGTGGGAGAGGGAGAGAGGGGGAGAGCTGGGGAGCCTCCTTCGGGGACCTGTGCACAGGCAGCAAGGCTGGCGAAGAGGGCAATTAAGGTGAGAAAAGCGAACGAGAAAATAGCAGGGCGTCGCATGGTTTCCTCCTGTGATAGATAGATTATACGCCCAGTTACACTACGAGCCAATTCTTCTGTAAAGGGTATTCAACTCACGCAACCGCGCCGACCGCCCTCTTTGTGAGTTCGATTTGGTTAGAATAAGCCTCGGCGACGGTAGGACGTCACCTGGAGCGGTCCCAAAAGATCAAGCTGTGGTCCTCGACAGTGCCTTGGGCATAAAAACGGCGACGGTGGGACGTCGCCTTGGACGGAAAGGAAAGTGATGACGGGACGTCGTCTGGAACGGAAGGGTGGAAGGCTGATCAACCTTTGTGGGTACGGTAAAAGGGATTGGAATCCGAGGCGTGATTGGTGATGTCTATTACTTCTTGTACCTCGGGCACATTCTCTTTGATGATCACTTCGACGCTGTTCTTCAGGGTGGCGTGCGCCATCCCGCAACCGTGGCATCCTCCACCGAGGGCTACATAAGCGATGCCTTCTTTGTAATCCACCAGAGAAACGAAGCCACCATGATTGGCAAGGTCCGGGTTGATGCTTTCGGTGATTACATTCTGTATGGCTTGAGCTGTGGGGTCATTCCATTGGGGTGTGGGGAAATTGATCTTGAAACCGCTCCCTTGGGGGGTTTCTACATATTCAATGCTTGATCCTTCTAATTTGGAGGCGCTATCCGGATCAATGAAAAACTTGAACCCGTCCGCATCTACAATCATGTCTTGATCACCCTTTTCTGAGACGAACTGGATGAGGGTCTGATATGCACCAGGCACACCACCTGTAACTGTCAGGCGATATCCCAGGGCTCCTTTTCCCCGCTGTTGTAACACATCATTTAGTTTTTCTGCTGCGGATTTACCGATTGTGATCATACGTTGCTCCTTGGTGGGCCAACCTCATTTCTCAATGTATAACCTCTGTGTAGGGTAGGGCATCTCGATACCCTCGTCCTCGAACCGTTTGATGATCCCCAGGTTGATGGCTGGTTGGATGTTCAAATAAACCCTTTGATCAGAAGTAAGCACATGGTATACGATTTCATAAAGGTAAGAAAAGTCGCCGATCTGTACTAAGTGGACTCTATCGCAGGAAACCATCTCGTTTACCTCGACGATTTCTTTAACCATGTCTGGTATGCTGATCAATTTATCGTAAGGGGTTTTGATGTCCACACCAATGGTAAAGGAGATTCGTCGTTCCTCCATGTGTTTGTAATTGCGGATGCGGCTCTTTAGCAGGTCGGAGTTGGAGAACACCAGTTGTTCCCCTGTCAGGCTGCGTATGCGTGTGCTTTTCAGACCTATGTGTTCAACCGTGCCGGTATATTCATCTACCACGATCGAATCTCCGATAACAAAGGGTTTATCCAGGACGATGGAGAGGGAGGCGAACAAGTCACCTAGAATGTTTTGCACTGCCAGAGCCACCGCTATGCCGCCTATACCCATGCTGGCAATGAGCGTGTTAACTTCTACTCCCGGGATGTTATCCAAACTCCACAGGGCGATTATCACCCAAAGTGCGATTTTGGCGATGATCCCCCGAGCGTTTATCGCTGTGGCTTCCCCAGCATCCTCAGGTAGTTGTTTGCGCACGCGGCGGTTGACCAGGGAGGTGATCAAGCCTGTGCTCCAGAACCCGACTTGGATAAGGACGATGATAATTACGATGGTTCGGGCTGTCGTATATACGATTGGGGGTAAGGTAAGCGTCAGGCTGACAAAATAGGCGGAGATCATCAACAAGAAGAGGAACTTGGTTTGGTCAATCAGCTCAGCAACGATGTCGTCAACATCCGTTTTCGTCTTCTGTACCAGCACAACCAAACGTTGCAGTATCACACGTTTGAAAAAGTGCAGGATGAGGGTCGTGAAGAGAAAGATGAGTAAAGCACTCCCCCAGGATTTCAGACTGTTACCCCATATTGTGGTTTCCAAAAGTTCCATGAACCTGCTCCAGAAAAAAATTTCATGCCTCAGGTTGGCCTGTAAGCCGCATTCTGTCCAGCGGAGAGGGTGGGTTTACACCTCCTAAGGGGCTTCCTCCCCACCATCCGCCTGGGTGGTCATCTATCTAGGACGCATGTCTCCACGCGTCTCATGCAGCCTACCCGGAACTTATCATCCCCTGGGGGATAAACGGGACGAGCAGCCCCTCGTTCCTGCTTAGCCTTGCTCCTGGTGGAGGTTGCCTAGCCGCCCGCATTGCTGCAAGCGCTGGGGGTCTCTTACACCACCATTTCACCCTTACCACCTCCTTCCCCTCCGCGAGGGAGGGGCGAGGGTGGCGGTATGTTTCTGTGGCCCTATCCGGTGGATTGCTTCACCCCGGGCGTTACCCGGCACCGTGCTCTACGGAGTGCGGACTTTCCTCAGCACTGCAACTGCAGTGCTGCGACCACCTGGTCAACCTGAGGCAAAATCATCATACTATATAGTAGGGATTAGCGTCAACCTGGGTGTGGATTTTCTAATACCTCATTTACGGATGGTTATAAACCAGTGGGGTGAACGCGAGGGTTGTTTTTTGGTACAATTCGAGCGTGTCTGTAGCACTCTTTCCTCCTGGGGTTCCCCCAAGTAAGCGCCTCTTCGATCTGATATTGACCATACCCGGCTTGCTCATTCTATCCCCCTTGCTTGGGTTGGTAGCGGTGTTGGTATGGCTATATCATGGCAAACCGGTCCTGTTTCGTCATCTCCGGCCTGGTTATCGGGGGGAGCATTTCACGTTGTATAAGTTCCGAACCATGACGGTTGAGCGCGACACTGAGGGGAATCTCCTCCCAGATGCGGAACGCCTCACCCCTTTGGGTCGCTTCCTGCGCTCCTGTAGCCTGGATGAGCTGCCCACCCTGTTCAACGTTGTGCGCGGTGAGATGAGCCTGATTGGTCCACGCCCTCTGCTGACTCAATACCTGGAGCGTTATACCCCCGAACAAATGCGTCGGCATGATGTCCTGCCTGGCATCGCTGGCTGGGCACAAATACATGGACGCAACATCTTAAACTGGGAGGACAAATTTCGACTGGATGTTTGGTATGTGGACAACTGGTCGTTCTGGTTGGATGTGAAAATCCTGCTCATTACCTTCTGGAAGGTGATCAGGAGGGAGGGCATCAGCCAGCCGGGACACGTGACTGCAGAGGAATTCATGGGTAGCCCCCGAAATTAATCCTTCCCCCAGACGCCTGTAACCTCACTCGACTATCAGGGAACTTAGCATCTTTGAAGCCATGACTGTACGACAACGTCTTTACCGCCAGCTCTATCGCATTCGCCGATTTGAAGAAACCGTTCTGGAAAATTTCCCCAAGGGAGTGTTTATGGGCACCACGCACACCTATTTGGGACAGGAAGCCAACGGTGTCGGGGTCCTCACCCATATACAACCACAAGATATCGTGGTCAGCAACCACCGCTGTCATGGGCACTTTCTGGCGTACGGTGGGGGTATGCGCGACTTGTTTGCCGAGTTGATGGGCAAGTCCACGGGTGTTTGTGGTGGACGGGGCGGCTCCCAACATCTCCATTGGCGCCATTTCTACTCCAACGGAGTTTTGGGAGGCACCCTCCCCATCGCAGTTGGTATGGCCCTGGCCGAGAAAATTAAAGCCAGTGGAGCGGTGACGGTGGCTTTTCTGGGCGATGGCGCGCTGGGCGAAGGTGTGGTCTACGAAGCGCTCAACATGGCTTCTTTATGGGGAGTTCCTATCCTTTTTGTCCTGGAAAACAATCGTATTGCCCAAACTACATCCATTGAATTAGCGGTAGCCGGCGAAATTGTTACCCGTTTTGAGGCTTTCGCCATACCGGTTCGCGAGCTGGATACCAGCGATGTGGAGGAGATATCTCCTGTGGCGAAAGATATGCTAGATGTGATACGCCGTGCTAACCGCCCACAAGCGTTAATCTTGCATACCTGTCGCTTTGGTCCCCATTCAAAAGGCGACGACACCCGCCCGGAAAAAGAAATCGCCCGTATGCGTAGAGAACGGGACCCGGTAAACATTCTGGCCCAACGCTTGAAACCCGCCGAGCAAGCAAACATCCAGGCAGAGGTGGAAGCTGAGGTCAATCAAGCATTTGAACAGGCTTTGGCAGATCCTCTGCCGGAGATAATCCGTCACTGATGACTATGCCCACAGTCCTTGGAGCACTCAACGAAGCTCTACATCAGGCTCTTTCCAGAGATGAGCGGGTGATTATCTTGGGGGAAGATGTGCTTGATCCATACGGGGGTGCGTTCAAAGTCACCAAAGGTCTTCCGACCAAATTCCCTTCCCGGGTAATGACCACGCCCATTTCGGAGGCCGGCATCGTCGGTGTAGCTGCTGGCATGGCCATGCGCGGGCTGATGCCGATCGTCGAGATCATGTTTGGTGATTTCGTCACGCTGATCACTGACCAGCTTATCAACCACGTTGCCAAGTTTCCGTGGATGTACAACGAGCAAGTGGATGTTCCCATAGTGATTCGTACTCCCATGGGTGGCAGACGGGGGTATGGCCCCACCCACAGCCAGACCCTTGAAAAGCACTTTTTAGGAGTGCCTGGCCTGCATGTCGTGACCCCCACGATGTTTGGAAACCCGGGCGAGTTGTTGCTCCATGCCATCTTTGAGGATAAACACCCCGTTCTGTTCATTGAGAACAAGTTGTTATACCCTCTGCAAATTCAAAGCGCTGATAGGCTGCCAGATTTCGATATCACTGTTTCTGAGGGGGATTATCCGACATATTCATTAACCATTCGCTATGCTCCGCGCCTTGACCTCACCTTGACTGCCTATGGTTACATGCTTGAACCCGCGCTTCAAGCTGTTTTACGCTTGCTCTATGAATTTGAAATTTTTACCCACCTTATCATTCCTACACAATTGGCCCCCTTTGATAGTACCATCCTGGAGTCCTCCGTCGCCCAAAGCGGACGACTGCTCACGGTAGAAGAGGGCACACTCACTATGGGGTGGGGGGCGGAGGTGATCGCCCGAGCCGCTGAGCGACTGGGCCCTCAATTACGTTCAGCCAGAAGGGTGGCGGCTCTGGATCTGCCCATCCCCGCTTCTTTTCCGTTGGAGGAGGCCGTGTTGCCTGGTATCGAAGAGGTCGTTCAGACTGCCAGAAGCATGGTATGTTGAGATAATTTACGGGAGGCGAACCCATGGCGACTGCGATTAACATTCCTCTGCTCAATCCCAATGAAACCGAAGCCCTGCTGGCGGCTCTTCATGTTCAGGAAGGTCAGTATGTGCAGGAGGGTGAACCACTTTGCACATTAGAAACGACCAAATCCACCGCAGAAGTGGAAGCACCAATCTCGGGGTATGTAATCGGGTTGCGTCTCGAGGCTGGACAGATGGTGTGTATGGGTGATCTGCTTTGCTATTTGTCTGAGGACGTGGATTGGGAAGTCCCTGAGGACGAGACGGTAGTCAAGGAAAAAGCCACCCAGGCGCAAATTCCGGAAAGAGGTTCTGAGGAGGTACCAGAAGGTGTGCGGATCACCCAACCCGCGCTGAGGTTAGCGCTGGCTCACAAGCTGGATTTTTCCCAATTCCCCACAGACAGATTCATCACCGAAGACTGGGTTCGGGCGCAGGTTGAGACCCTCCAAAAAATAGATAAGCACACACCTTATGACCCCTCAGCAATTTTGGTCTATGGCGGTGGTGGACATGGCAAATCGGTGATTGACCTGTTGCGCGTATTGGAGACCTATACCATTGTAGGGGTTGTAGATGATGGCCTACCAGTTGGGGAGCATGTGATGGGTGTCCCTGTGATTGGAGGCGGTGAGGTCTTGGCTGAATGGCGTAATAGGGGGGTTGGTTTGGCGGTGAACGCGGTAGGTGGAGTGGGCGATCTGGCCAGTCGGTTGCGTGTTTATCAGCTTCTTGCCCAGGTGGGTTATGTTTGCCCAACGGTTGTTCATCCCATGGCGGTGGTGGAGCACAGTGCCAGGTTGAGTGGGGGTGTGCAGGTATTTCCACACGCCTATGTGGGGAGTGATGTGGGGGTTGGTTTTGGAGTGATTATCAACACTGGAGCGATCGTCTCTCACGATTGTGTTTTAGAGGAATACAGCAATATTTCTCCAGGGGCTATTTTAGCGGGGGGTGTTCGTGTTGGCGAAAGGGCGCTCATTGGAATGGGGGTAACGGTGAATCTGTATGTGAACATCGGTGCCAGGGCGCGCGTAGGCAACGGTGCCACGGTTAAATCGGATGTTCCCGAAGGTGGCTTGGTTCGTGCGGGGCATATCTGGCCGCCTGAATCTCAACAGTAACCCGGGTGTATGATACTCGTGTATACTCTCCAAGGAGAATTCTGATTAGTATTTCACTCCTCATTGATTTATAGTATACTTATAATTAATATGGAGCTCACCTTATTTCGTGGTGAAACTAGAAGGAGGATATCTATGAGGGCGTTTATTTCGAGAACCTTCCGAGAAACAGAAATAAAAGAATTTGAGGCAGCGGAATACTTTACAGGTCTAGCAGAGGACGTTGGACTAACGGTAATCTCTGTTGAACCAAAGGCAGGTGAGAAGATTCCTACACAAATCCTGAACGAGCTGGGGCAATGTGATATAGCGATTGGGATTTTTACAAGAAGGCATAAGATAGAGAATGTAGATGGTTGGACAATAGTTCCCAATGTTTTAATTGAAATGGGGATAGCCAAAAGTTTAAACCTGCCAGTGGCGGGTTTCATTCAATCTGGCATTCCGAGAAATGAGCTCGGAATAATAGATATGGAGGGATGGAACATACCACAGTTTGATACTGAAACAATGTATAAACCAAAAGAAGCACAGATATTTAAAAAATATCTAAAAGGCAGTATTCCTGACTATACAGAACTCGTAGATACTTACAAGTTTATTAGATTCATAAAAGAAGTGGAAGTGTGGCCAGATGGTTTTGGAGTTGTCACCCATACTTGTCGATTAAAAATCATAGATGACGGATTTCCTGGAGTCACACATATGTTTGGTCTCAACGGTAACGCTGGAAAAGGCGTGGAATTACCCAGCTTCAATAAGATGAGAGAGGCAACATCTGAAAGTTACAAGAGGACACTTCCATTTTTTGCATTTCGCCTAATTAGTTCTACGGGTGGTGAAGTATCAATCTCAGATATTGATCTAGTACCCACATCGGAATGTAATAAAGAACAAATCCAATTTGAATTAAAGCTGAAGAAGAAACCATCAAAGGACTTGGTTCTGGATTATGAATGGTCAACTGGGTGCTATGACCTTTTTCCAACCAGCAAAATGGACTTGGCACCTGGGAAACGCAGGAGGGATATGGACAGATGTCAGAGTGCTTTAGCTCTTGGGCATGGTGGGATTGAGGATTTCACATTTAGACTAGTATTCTATGGTAAGTGGGAATTCGAAAGTCCACCTTCTCTCGTAATTTATGACAACTTTCACCACCCAACACACACAGGTGGATCTTTTGACTTAGTGAAAGGAGCAACAAAGTATGTATTTGTAAGCTCAAAAATGAGGACTATAAACCTTACACGAGGGATTATTGCTGCAGAGTGGATTCCTGCCTGATGGTAAGAAATCAATATAAATTGGAAACATCAATTTTATGTGTGATGAGATTTGAAAAAGGTTAATAGAGAAAGAAGAGACGCATAATTTGGTTGACATAGCGCTGAATCATGTATAATAATAAATATATGATATGAAAGGAGGTGTGAGCCATGCATTTGTATAAGGATATTAGCCACTAATGGATACACACTCTAATCTGTTGTGTATCGAGTCCATGTAAGCACAGGAGAATTCACTGGACTTGGACGATGAGTAGAATCAATGCGAATAGAGACCGATGCTATAAACTGAGCATTCATTGTACAAACCAAGTTGCATTGATCTATATTATAAACATGTACTTGTTTAAAAACAGAATGGATCGGTGGATATACAAGTTCCAACCGATCCTTTCTATTTTATGTGAGGAGGAATTTTAAGGTAGTAGATCGTCAATCGTGGATGTTAGGATAAAGACGTTTTAGTTTGATACGAGCATCGGCGGTCGAGAACCGCCAATCGACCTTAACAACTTTAGAATTGCGATCGTTCACCCAAGCTTGCACTACCTGGTTCAAGGTTTTCTCATCCGGGATGCGGCGATTGATACATGCCGAGACAAGACGCTGAGTTCGATCTCGGCCATGTTGAGCCAACTTCCATGTTTGGGTGTGTAGTGAAACTTCAGTCTCTTGAGAATGCGCCGCGCCTCGTCTGGTGGAAAGGTTTGGTACAAAGAGGCGGGTTTGTGTGCGTTCAGGTTATCCATAACTACCCGGATGACTTGCGCTTCTGGATGAAGTTCATCCACCAGCCATTTCATGTTATGAGCAAAATCTTGCATGGTGTGGCGTTCAGTGATTTTGACCTCTCGATGGCTTATCAAAGGCTCAAAGAAGAAGTTCAAGTTACGCACGCCATGGCGCTGGTACTCATAGTCATAGCGCCTCAGTTTTCCTGGTTTGGCTGGCAAACCCACTCGGGTTTCTTTGATCAGGGGTGTAAGTCCCTCGTCGTAACAAACCAGTGGGCGTATTGGGTCGTAGGGCTGCTCGTATTGATCCAGCACATCTTCCATGCAGGCCACATACTCCGCGCTGGTTTCTGGAATGCACCACATTTGCTCCTGCCAGGGCTTCAGGTCATTTTTTT
>JBFLVL010000044.1:0-16749 GCA_040758495.1 Chloroflexota bacterium | reverse complement strand
TCAGCAGCAGTGTACTGACCCCAGACATGCTCTGGTAGCGGACCCCAGATATTCAGGAAATATGTCGAGTCCCGGTAACCGGGCAAACCTGTCCATTGAATGGTTATATCGTCCAACGCCTCATAGGAAGCAGTGCGTTGAATGGCATATTTACCAACGGGGGTGTCTGGATCACTGGCAAGGTTGAAGGCGTAGAGAGAATCGGCAGTGGTTATGGGTGTACCATCCGACCACAGCAACCCTTCTAGATACTGGAAGGTAACCACCATCTGATCCATGGTAACCTCACCACCTGCATACTCAACCGCGCACTCGGCTGTCGCGCAACCGCTGGGCAGATATTTCACACCTTCCTCGAGGGTGGCCACGTTCAGATCAGCATCCACGATGGTGTCACCCGCCGCAACCGTCACCGCCTGAATAACTGCATCGCCATCAGCCAGGCTGGGCAGTTTCTGCAGGATTACGGGCTGGTAAGCAAAGGAACCGGAATCAATGGGACCATCAAAGATAGCCTCGAGCACATGGCTCATCGCTAACATAGCGCCACCATAGGTGTATAGCGTTTCTGGCTCCTGACCCTGGCAGATCACAAGCGTGCGTGGACCTGCTGGCTCGGGTGTGGGGGTCACAACCTTGATGACCTCAACTGTCTCACCCTCGATCACTTCAGTCACAATCACGGTCTGAACGACCTGGGTTGGAGCACAGGCAGCTAAAATCATGCTGGCCACAACAAGCATGCCAAGCATAATTATCGGTTTGTTTCGAAACATGTTCTATCTCCTCCGAAAAATTTGTATAGTCTATGGAGAAAACTAAGTGGTTGAATAATCCTTATTGTAAACACCTCTCCCTATGCCTCACCTCCTTTCAAAGAAAAACCGACTCACTTTGAAAAAATCTATTCGTTAGGTCGCTCGAAAACTCAGTATGGATAAGCATAGCATAAGCCGTTTTTTCCGTCAAGCAATACCTTTAACCTATGTAATCCCTACGTTTCCTGAACTTCTCGCGATCTATAACGAATTCAACTCAGCAGGCGCAAAGATGTCATCTCAGCTTCTAATGAGCGAAACATCGCCTGCGAAAACACGCTCTCTAGATCACGCTTAATGGGAGGGGAAATCACTGTGAGGCTGTTCAACCAAAATCCCAAAAGCCACCGGCTTCTTTTTAGTACCTGCTGTTCCTGTCGCCGGGTCGCAGCCTGCAACAATCTCCAGCGACCATCTTCCGGCGTGGGATAAAGGGCGGTCCAATTCTTCAGACGCTGCCCAATCAAATTATCCATTGGGTCTGACTGGTGATACTCAGGTAAATTCATACTGCACCTCACCCATACTCTCCCCTAGTAGACCTAATGTTTTCTTCAACGCTTTCCGGCCATAGTGTAAGCGTGACTTCACTGTGCCAACCGGCACCTGTAATACCTCTGCTGTTTCCTGGATGGACAAATCATTGATGTAATACAAGACGACAACTACACGTTGGGAAATGGGTAAACCAGTTATGGCGCGCTGCACCCGCCTCCGTTCTTCATTGTTTTCAATAACCTGTACAGGACGAGATGACTGCTCTCCCACAAACCACTCCGCTATTTCCTCAAGTGGACGAAACCATCGCTTCTCCCGTTTCACCCATGTATAAGCCAGATTGGTGGCAACCCGATAGAGCCAGGGCTCAAGAGGCCGACGCGGATCAACACCCCTCGCATACCGATACAAACGTAAAAAAACCTCTTGAAGTAAATCAGAAGCTGACTCCGGATCACCCGTGATGCCTAAAGCAGCGCGATACACCATTTGACTGTAACAGTCGTACAGTTGTCCCAACGCGTCTAAATCACCGGCTTGTAGACACTGAATCAGAGCCGTAGTATTAAATTGCTTCACATTGCGTCTTCCTGCAAGCTTGAGAGAGATCATTACGCGCTGCATCACTTGTATTATAGTATACCAGTTGTTCCGCAAATTGGTTCAATAAATTTGGCCTGATTCGATACCCAATCTTTTCACACAGATTCTTCTTCACCCAACCGCATCCGAACATATGACTCATAACGGTCAGGATGAATCTCACCAGCCTCCAAGGCGGCTTGTACAGCGCAACCCGGTTCATGAAGGTGAGTACAATCGCTGAACTGACAATTAACCACCAGAGGACGTAACTCGGGAAAATAACCATCTAATTCACTTGGTTCAATGTCCCATAAGGCTAAAGCCTTTAGCCCGGGGGTATCAGCCACATAACCACCGCAATCCAGGGGGATAAGTTGCCGAACAGAAGTGGCATGCCGCCCCTTACTCGTCGCGCTACTCACCCTCTTTACGGTCAACCCCAAATCTGGCTGGATGGCATTCAACAAGCTCGACTTCCCCACACCCGACGGTCCGATGAGCACAGATACCCTGTCCTTTAGCCAATTCTTCAATTCGTTCACACCTTTTCCGGTTTTAGCCGAGGTGTATACCAATGGATAGCCGATGGCTCTATAACGATCAAACAAAGCCATGGCAACTCTTCTACTCACTAAATCAATCTTGTTTGCTACGATAAGGGCGGGGATTTTTTCCACATCTGCAATCACTAGAAACCGGTCCAACATGCGCAGTTTCGGCTCAGGCTGCGTACATGCAAAAACCAAAACTGCTTGATCTGGGTTGGCAATGATAATCTGTTGATACTCACCTCGTGGCGTTGGAGCCATACGAGACAACATACGCTCACGCGGCTCAACAATCTCGATTACACCCCGCTCCTTTCCCAAATGAGTGACCTGCACCCAATCACCAACGGCAACGATGTCTTCAGTTTTCGGCCCTTGTTTTAAACGACCACGCAAGCGACACAGCAACAAGCCACCTTCAGTTTCAACGCTATAAAACCCAGATTGAGAGCGGATGACTCGACCCCGAAGTATTTTCACAGGTTTGTCCTGATCCATCTTTATTTCATGGCGATGGTGTTTCTGTCACCTCGGGTGTAGGCGTCTTCGTCATGCCAATCTTCGCCTCCCAGGGATATCTCGTGAGTGGACCCCCATAGAAATAGATCTCCACGATCCGACGGAAAATTGGCGCAGCGAAGTCCGAGCCTTGCCCTGCGTTCTCTAACAAAACCACAACCGCGATATCGGGCTTATCTTCTTTCTCGGCGTAGGTATAACCCACAAACCATGCGTGCGGTTCACTGAAGCCATCAATTGTAGCTGTTCCCGTTTTACCCGCTACAGGTACATTCAATCCACGAAAGCGGTGGTAAGCTGTTCCCCGCGGGTTATCTACAACCAATTTCATGGCCTCTTGAATTGTCGTCAGAGTCTCTTCGGTCACTCCTAACGTTCCCCGTACTACTGGTGTAAAACTCAGTATGACTTCTCCATTCACCGACTCGACGCGCTCTACGACTTGGGGGCGATAGATCGTACCTCCATTGCCAAGGGCAGCAACAAAGTCTACTACCTGTAATGGTGTAACTAACAAGGGACCCTGCCCAATGGCCTGATTAACAGCCTCTACCTCATTGGTCGGCTCCAGTATCTGGCCCTCAGCTTCAGCCACCTGCTCGATTCCTGTTGCCTGATTCAATCCAAAGGCAATAGCCATATCTGTGATGGCGTGGGTCAGCCCCTGGCGAAACAAATCTAACCCAATATGCCAGAAGTAAGGATTACAGGAACGCATTAGCCCTTCAACCAGAGTCAACACCCCACTTGGGCTTGTTTCGCCGTCTTCCAGGAAATAATCATATGTCCAGTCGTTCAAGGTCAACCCCTGCAGTTCCGTGAAAAAATAACCACAATTGTACGTGGTACTGGGGGTGTACAACCCACTTTCCAACGCAGCAGACATGGTAATTATCTTGAACACTGAACCCAGTGAATATTGCCCCTGTGTTCCACGGTTGAAGGTCGGGTATGGTGGCTCAAATAGTTTCCCAATTAAATAACTGCTATTAAAGTTCGATGGGTCGAAAAGGTTGGGGTCAAATCCCGGGCTGGAAACCAAAGCCAATATACGGCCTGTATCACGTTCCAACACAATGATACTTCCCAAAAATCCTTCGATTGCGGTCTGAGCCTGTAGTTGCAAATCCATATCTAACGTGGTGTAAATTTGATACGCTGGCTCTGGAGCGCTTTCCGCCAACTTGGTGATTATCTGTCCTTCAGGACTGACCACATACAAGGTACCACCACGTTTTCCTGCAAGATATGCCTCTCCCCATTTTTCCAAACCGATCCGACCAACCTTTTCATCTACCCGGTACCCTTTCCGTTGAAACGCCTCGGCTTCTTCAGCTTGAATGAAACTGATATAACCGATCACCTGTGAAGCTATACCTCCGTTGAAATAATATCGAGACCGGTAAGGACGAAGCACTAACCCACTTAATCCATAGAGCACGTTGCCGCGAGCCGAGATCTTGTCTGAGGAAGCTTCTCCAATGGGCAGGTACCAATCAGGCTGGTAACTTTCAATCATGTTGAGCAGGGTTTCCTGAGGGATACCGGTTAATAGACTAAGTTCCCTTAACAGAGTTTCTTCCTGGTTAGGATTGATCTGTCCTGGGATTATTCCAATCGATACTGCTTCAGCTTGAGCTACAATGGCATGACCATTGCGATCATAAATATTGCCCCGCGAAGGTATCTCGTAATACATACTGAGATAATTACCTCCTGCCAACTCGGGGAGAATCAACGTGTCATCCCATTGAACATGCCACTCACCATTTTCCAAACTCAGATTCATGCTCGTTTCACGGGTGATATCCCCCACAAGGATGGTGTGCAGTGTAACGCGGTAAGCCACCTGTGCGCGCTTTGGGTACGTGAGCACGGACAGGATTTCATAACTCAGCGATTCCAGGCTGGCTTGAGCAGCCACCTGTCGGTAGCGAGTACTGAACCCTTCCTCGGAAAGAGCATCCCGGCTGACACTGGTCAAAAGCCCATACATCGTAGCGTAATCATCTGCCTGCCAGGCTTCGAGGTAGGCACGCGCAGCAGCCCCAGCATCTGGAGCGCGCGTGGTGCTTACCCCAGGTTCAGAAAGCGTGGGGGTTAGCGTTGGTTCTGAGGTGTTTGGTAGTATGGGTACACATCCCACCACAATGAGTAAAACCAACAACCAGTGAACCAATCGCAAGAAGAGCTTCTCTCTGGTCAACTTTATATTTATCATGGAAAATTTCATCGGTTCACAACTGCCTAATAAAAGTAGCCGAGGTTATATTTCCTGGTGAAGGATTTCCTCGAAGATAGGACAGGGATAATCGAGAGTTGTCTGGCATGCCTTGGGCACATCTACTGATGGTTTGTATCCCCATTGCACCAGGTTGCGTACAAGATGGCAAATGGGTAAACCCATTACATTAGCATAGCACCCCCTTAAATGACGGACGGGGTTAAAGCGTGTGTCCTGGATCGCATAGCCTCCTGCCTTATCTAAAAAATCTCCGCTTTCCACATACTTCTGTATCTCATCATCAGTATAGTCACGCATGGTCACCTCTGTGCCACACAGGTCATTGATCATGTAACCTGTATCCGTTTGCATTAAAGCGATACCAGTGTACACCTCATGTTCACGATCACGCAAACGAAGGAGCATGTGTGTTGCCTCATCAGCATCCCTGGGTTTCCCTATAATTTCGCCGCCGTATACCACGCTGGTGTCCGCAGCAATCACCACAACTTGCATATGGTCAAGGTGAGTCACCGTTTGTGCTTTACTCGCAGCCACCCTCAGGACATACGATTTGGGGGACTCCCCAGGACGAGGGTTCTCGTTCACCTCACCGCTCGCCAGCCCAAACGTCCAGCCCAACAGCTTCAATAGTTGATGACGACGGGGAGATTGGGATGCCAACAAAAGCGAAGGGGCGGATTCAATGTGTGCAGATGATAGATTGCTAATCTGTAAGCCTCTGTTTTCCATAAAGCAAAATCTGGGGAATTCTAACATAATCCCGGCTGATGTCACTCCACTGCTATTAAAATGTTGCCAACATCATACTTGAGTTGACGACCAAACCTGCATGGTGTACGATATCGTTACCCCACGGACAATTAATAGAGAATTTCCTCATGAATTTTGGTGGAGAAAATTACCCAGCCCGCAGTCTAAACTTATGCCTCTCCTGAGAAAGTTGCTTCTGCTTTTGGGGTTGGTTTGTATATCAACAGCCGCCCTGGCTCAAGGCGCATTCCAGGCCAACCTTACCCCCCCGAATACCGAACAGTTCCCCCTCATAAGCAGTTACCTGTACGTCCACAATGAGAGCGGGATTTTTGTGTCCGGACTGGAAGCACACCAGCTCACAGTTCTTGAAGATGGACGTGAGATAGATCTCGAAACCCTGTCATTACAACAGCCCGGAGTCCAGTTTGTGCTGGCCCTGAACCCTGATCCATCGTTTGCCATTCGGGATGCAAACGGGCGTTCTCGCTTCGATTATGTCCTACAAGCCCTCAACGAATGGGGAGCTTCGCGTCTTGGTTCCACTCTGGATGATCTTTCCTTTTTGACTCCAGATGGTCCACAGGTAAGCCACTTGAATGATCCTCAAGCCTGGCTCAATGCTATTAGTGCCTATGAACCTAAACTACGTGAAGCCTCACCTCAACTGCATGTTTTCTCGCGTGCCATGGAAGTCGCCAGCGACACACCCCCCCGTCCAGGCATGGGTCGCGTGCTACTGCTGGTTACCCCCCTCCTACCGCCCGAATCCAGCATGGGGTTACAAACCCTGATGGCTCTCGCCAAGCAAGCAGATGTACACATCTATGTCTGGTTGGTCACTTCACCAACCAACTTAACCTCTCCGGCTATCACCCAATTATCCGAACTGGCTATACAAACCGGTGGGAGCATGTTCAGCTTCACCGGCAGCGAGACCCTGCCCTCGCTTAAAAATTATTTGGAACCTCACCGATACACGTACTTCTTGACCTATACCTCACGTCTGACCAGCAGTGGTATGCATGAATTGGCTATCAAGGTTCATTCACCCGGGTGGGAGGTTACAACCCCTCCAGTGACGTTCGGGTTGGACGTGCAACCTCCAAACCCTGCCTTCGTCTCACTGCCTACAGAAATCGTGCGCACAAGTCCGGATAAAAACCTGCAAGCCCAGTTCAACCCTGAAAATTTCCAACCTCAGCAATATTTCATCGACGCTCTCATTAACTTCCCCGATGGGCATCCTCGACCGCTGGTGCATGCCATACTGTATGTAGATGGAACCCCGACGGTTTATATAACGGAGCCGCCTTTCGATAGGCTGGCCTGGGATCTACAAAGTTACACCACCACGGGTGAACATATCATTTGGCTCGAGGTAGAGGACACGCTGGGGTTAAAAGGAATCAGCATTGAGGTTCCGATTACCATCATCGTCGAACAACCCTCTCAGGGACTGCTAACCACCCTGTACGTTCGTGCCCCAGCACTTGCAGCCATATTCATCGCCATAGCTGTAGCAGGCACTCTATTAGCCCTAATCCTGACCGAGAAGGTAAGACCACGCCTGCTCGGAGCGAGAAAAATCAAACTCCGAATATCTCTGCGGAAGATCAGAACTTTCCAGCTATCTAAACCCGCCCAAACCCGTATTCCCAACTGGGTTCAGCGTCTTCATTGGACACGTCGCCATCCCGGACAAATGATCTATGCCCACCTCATCCCTCTGGATTCTGACAACCAACCGACCCGGGCTCCGTCTATCCCTATTATAGCTAGAGAGGTCACTCTCGGTTCCGACCCCCAACAAGCGATCGTAGTGTTAAACCACCCCTCGGTGGCTGGTCTTCATGCCCGTCTACAACGCCAGGGTGAGGACACTTTTTATTTAATGGACGCAGGCACAATTGCCGGTACATGGATCAATTACCAATCCATCTCAAAGGAAGGATTACTTCTCCGGCACGGTGATATTATTCATTTTGGACTCGTAGGCTTTCGATTTAGATTGACCAATCCCCCAGAACTCTTCAAACCAGTCATTATCCCGCTCGAAGAGGACGAGCAGGTTAGATAACCTTTACCACCCCGAGGGGCTTATCCATCAAGGTAAAGTGGCGTAGTACACCACATTACCCAGCGCGAGGAAGACATTTCGACTGGGATCAACAGTAAACGCAGTTGGGAGTGTCTCCGGCAGATCGGTCTGAGACTGAAACTGCTCCTGAAATACCAGGCGAACACTGAAACGATACAGCGCTTGGTTCTTAGAATCCAGTAAATAAAGCGATGGATCGGGAGGGCCTGAGAACAGAATTTGAGTGAAACGCGTGTCGGCAATTACCACGCCACCATCTCTCCCTGGGCGTGTATCTGTATAGGTCGCTGGCTCGGTACAAATGGTGGTCATCCTCTCCTCATCACTATCATAACTATACTGGCAGATTGTAATGAGCCCATCCTGATGTAAGAGGAACAGCTCATCTTGATGGATGGCTATATCCACCACATCTTTCATGGGGGGAATCTGTTCCGAGAAGAACAGGCGGGGTTCAATCCTACTTTCAACGTTGAATATATCATAACTCCAAACCGCATTTGTGCCCGGGTCCAGAATATATAGCTCGGTTACATCTGCAGTTAACGCCGTGGGGGTGCTCCAACCACTGTCAGGAGGTTCCAAGGTCTGGTCCATTGAATTCTTATCGTTGAAACAGTACAAGAGATGACCACTGCTGTCCATTGCTACAATATTGGCAAAGGGTTCGCTACCGCGCGGCCAAACCATGAGATCCACGAGTGGGCCAACATTCCCTCTGGGTGCACAAACAAAATTAGGAGCCATTTCGTACCCTTTCCCGGTACGCAACGCTCGCCAAACCTCTCCCTGTGCTCCATCCAACAAATAGAGATCATCCTGGGTGGCAACCATACGGGTTATTTGTACCTCACTACCCAAACCTCCGGCTATGGCTGGCTGAAACACAATCCGCTCAATGCCATCCAATGCATCCAGGGCGTTCTGAGCCTGTTGCTTTAATGCTGTGGATTCCGCCGTAGTGCGGTATTCTTCCGCCTTTTCAAGATAATAGAGGGTTAATTCCCAGGCAGCATGCAAAGTGATGGGGTCTTCCACATTATTCACCTGTACCGCCACCGCTTGAGCTTGGCTGAAATACTGCTGATACTGCTGTTCTTTGCCCCGTTCAAAATACAGCACACCAGCTATGGTCACCAGTATCAACGGTACAACAATTGCAATCCCGGCCATAATAGATGACGGCAGCACAGCAACACTGCTATCTGGAAGGACGCGTTCAAGCATTGTCCCTAGACCACGACGCAAAGACTGCATTACACGACCGAGGGCCGTAAACACGACCTGGGAGGCGTGCTTCAACCGCGAACGCCAGGACTCTACAACGCTTTTTACAGGTTGACCCTCCTCAGGATGAGCAGGGCGTGGTTTCTCAGCCGAGGACGAGATCTTGGATGGGGGTTCCGCAATCAGGCGTGATACCCGTCCCGCCTGTCGGGTAGGCAACCCGGTTTGAGCTGGCTCAACCACCCTTGAGGTTTCCTTCGTCCTGAGATCGGTCCTCTCTTCCAACTGCCCGGGCGAGAATAAACGCACCTCATTGCGTCCCTCCCGGATCTGAATTAATACCCCATCCAAATCGGCAGGCGACTGAGCAACCAGGCGACGACGTAAACCTTCCAGGCCTTTCGTCTCGTGTAAGGTATTCACCTGCCAATTAGGGGCTGGTTTGGGCGTGAGCAAGAGAAAATCTCCCACCTGTAGGTCAATTTGAGAATAGCGCACATCCGTGGCCCGTGCGGAACCCAAACCGCGTTCAGTAATTTCGGGGTCGTGAAGGTGCTTGCTACGCTGAGGGTTGAGATGGTACACATGGGTGGGGCCGCTTTGCGCCAGGTAGATACGATCACCCCGCAGGACTACCTGAGTAAGCCATCCAATGGCTTGTTGACCATGCCCCGCGGAGCGCACATTGCGTTGAAGCAGGTACTGATTGAGATGCTCGGCGACAGTGCGCATGGCAGCCGTCACAGAACCTGCAGTCCCATAAAAGATTTGCGACAAACGTGCCAGTAGTTGGGTCTGCTGTTCTTGGGGGAGGGAAGCGTTACCCATAAGCGTAAGAAACAGCACAAGGCGATCACCCGATCTGCTGCGCGTTGGACGTTGGGGGGGAGCTGCAACATACAACCCGGGTTGGGTGGCTACTGTCTTTCCACTTCTTCGGGTAAGGGGAAATAAATAGAGACCAAATGTCATTTCGGGTTACTGTTGTGGTCGCTGCCTGGAAAGCCCTTCACTGTGATTATACTGGTAAAATTCAAAAACTTCACCGCGGGATTTCTCGTCTGAAGAGATAAACGAAAATCTGATCGGTCGGCTGGAAGGTGACATACAAGGGTAGCTATGAACATTGAGGTGGTCCGAACGAAGCACGAACTGGAAGCCATAAAAACAGAATGGAACGCGCTATTAGCACGTAGTGCTAGCCAGGCACCATTTTTAAGGCATGAGTACATGACTACCTGGTGGAACACATTGGGGGGAGGAGAGTGGACACAGGGCGAACTGTACGTGGTTCTTGGCCGAGATGCTGAGAAAAAACTGGTTGGAATCGCCCCCCTGTTCTTGACAAAAAACCATGAGGGTGAAACGACATTGATGCTCCTCGGAAGCATCGAGATTTCCGATTTCTTGGACGTGATTACACCCCAGGATCAGATTTCCAAATTTATCCATGTTCTCCTCGAGCACCTCAACGACCCTACCGCTCCTCCGTGGCAGGTCTTAGACATGTACAACATACTGGAGACTTCCTCGACCCTGTTGGAAATAAAGAGGTGGGCTGAACAAAACGGCTGGCACTACACTCAAGAACGTCTGAAACCCGCGCCATATATCCCCCTCCCTCAAGATTGGGAAGGTTACCTGGCTAACTTGGATAAAAAACAACGTCACGAATTGCGCCGAAAAATGCGCCAAGCGGCTGGCTACCCTCTCCCTACAAAGTGGTACATCGTTACCGAAGAAGAAACGCTGAACAACGAAATGGAGTCCTTTCTAAGCTTAATGGCCCAAGATCCCCATAAAGCCGACTTTCTGACAGAAGCCATGCGGGAACAGATGGTCACCCTGATGCGCGCTGCTTTTCAAGCTGGTTGGTTACTATTAATTTTTCTACAGGTAGGACAAGAAAAAGCAGCCGGTTATCTGAACTTCGATTTTAATAACCGCATCTGGGTATACAATTCCGGAATTGATTTCCGTTTTCGCGACCTCTCCCCGGGTTGGGTATTGCTGGGACATTTGATGGAGTGGGCTATTGAGCAGGGGCGCGAGGAGTTTGATTTCATGCGCGGGGACGAGAGCTACAAATACCGGCTCGGAGGCATCAACCGTTTTGTCGTCCGCGCTACTTCACGGAGATAACTGCCCACCAGACAATATCAAAATAACCTCTTATGGATAAAAACTATCCCAGTTCATAGTTCCTAAAACCTGCAAGAGTCTCTTTCACTAAACCGGAAAACTGACACAAGGAGTATCCCATGCCACTTGATTTACCGACCATCAGGGAACAGTTCCCTGGTCTGCAACGCAAAGCCATCTTCTTCGACAACCCTGGTGGAACCCAGATATCCCAAGCCTCCCTAGAGCGTATGACGGCTTATCTAACGGAATGTAATGCTAACCATGCTGGTGCATTTACCACAAGCCGCGCCTCTGATGAAATCCTGGATTTGGCCCGTTCAAGTGTAGCTGCTTTCGTCAATGCAAGCCTCTCCGAAGAAATCGTCTTTGGTCCCAACATGACCTCCCTCACCTTTAACCTTAGTCGCTCACTGGCCCATTGGATGGAGCCCAATGACCACGTGGTGGTCACTCACCTGGATCACGACGCTAACATACGCCCCTGGCTGCTCATTGCGGAAGAGCGCGGCTGCAAAGTACTTTGGGTAGACTTCGACGTTGAGAGTGGGAAATTAGACCTGGATTCTTATCATGCCGCCCTGGAGAGCAAGCCCAAGCTCGTGGCTGTAGGATACGCATCCAATGCCCTGGGGACAATCAACCCCCTGCCCCGCCTAGTGAAAGATGCTCAAGAGGTCGGAGCCCTGGTGTACGTTGACGCAGTTCAATACGCCCCTCACTGCCCTTTAGATGTACAAAACCTGGGCTGCGATTTCCTGGTTTGCTCAGCTTACAAATTTTTTGGCCCCCATATAGCTTTCCTCTATGGTCGCTACGATCTACTGGCAGAGTTGAAAGCGTACAAAGTTCGACCAGCTCCAGACAATCCACCATGGAAATTCGAAACCGGCACCCAAAACCATGAGGGGATAGCTGGTTTGTTGGGCGCAATTGAATACCTGGAATGGATTGGAACATCGTTTGGGGATGTTTACCGGGAGAAATACAGTCAACGCTATGAAGGAAAACACTTGCACCTAAAACAAGCCATGGCTGCCATCCGCGCTTACGAATTCGAAATCAGCACCGCCATCCTTCAGGTGCTAAACTCAGTTCCTGGTTTGGTGATATATGGCCCAAATGACCCGCGCCATGCTGAAGAACGTGTACCCACCTTTTCGTTTACCATGAAGGATTGGCATCCCCGTCAGCTTGCTGAAGCCTTGAATGAGAAAAGGATTTACGTTTGGGATGGGAATTACTATGCGTTAGCTGTCACCGAAAGATTGGGGCTTGAAAAACAGGGCGGTATGGTACGCGTGGGAGCAGTGCACTACAACACACTCGAGGAAGTCGAGCAACTGGGACATGCGTTAAAATCACTCACAACTTGAGCGACAGCATATTTACAATAAATCTATTGATCGGGGGTATTTTTTTATTGTATTGACCCTTTAAAGTGGACAAACGCCTGAGTGAGGGGGGCACCCAGACGTTTGACCACCAATATATTACTAAAGTTTTTCTATTTTGACAAGGGCAAAATGCTTTTAACATTCAGGGAGTAGGGGAGGGTTCCCAATTCGGCGCTGGGGTGGCAGCTAGAAGCAGTGCTTGCACAACCCAACCTTGAATGTTGTACTCTGGCACCCATACCTCAACCCAACGGGCTTGTTCCTGTTCTACTGGAACTGTGCTTAATATTTGCACCAATGTGCCATTTGCCAAGGTCTGGATTACTGGGGCACTGAAGCTATGATCGGTACGCACGCGTGCTCCACCATATTCCTCCGGGGCACTCACGAGTGCCAGCACGGGTGTTGCAGTGGGAGAGGCCGTCTTTGTGGGAGCAAGTGAGGGGGTTAAGGTAGGAGTCAAAGTATCAGTGGGTGTTGGGGGTACAGGTGTGTGGGTGAGAGTCAATGTGGCGGTTGGCGGGGCAGGGGAAGGGGTGCCCGTGGGTACTGGAGTAGGCAGAGCAACGTTCGCAGTCCAAACAGCTCCTGCTCCACTCAATAGAACTAACAACATCAAACCACCAAGCGCAACCGCGCCTCCAAAGGTATAACCAAACAGAGTCAGAGGACGAAAACCCAAAACAGCCATTGTCAAAGCGCCGAATAAAGTGGCCCATGCTAGGTTCATAACAAATATGACCAGACCATCTGGCCATAAAAATTCACTCCCACTTCCCAACCCCAAACCAGAAGCTGCCAGTGGAAGATATAACTCATAAGCCAAGATAATACTTGCCACCCTCATTCCCTGCTTAGCCCTTACCATTGAAGCAGTGGTGGAAACCGATCCCATAGCTAACACAAGAAAATGTGCCCAAGAGAGCTGAGTGTACTGATGCGCCTGGGAAAAAACCAGGGGAAGCCAGGGACGTGAGGATATGCCTGCCAGAAACCCTGTCATCCAAACCAGGACAGCTCCAACCAGAAACCCTAAAAGGCTGCGAAAGAAGTAAGTAGTTGAGCCAGTGATAGTGCCTAATGCAAGCCCAACGACAGGAGCCATTACCGGGGCTAATAATGTTCCCACCAACAGCAGACCAGGCTCATCGAGCCAAAAGCCCAGGGCTAGAACACAACCTGCAAGCAGTGAATAGAGGAAAAAATCAAAGGAGGGGGAAGCTCGGCGCGCTACATTCTCTTCGGCTGTCGCTCGTTCCCCAAGGCTCAAGCGCACCAACCCGCGGCGTGCGCGGCGGCGACGTGCTGGGGAAAGATTATCCGGATCGTCAGGTCTCCATTCTGTCTGCGGAAGGCTCATTTTCTCAGACTCGCAACCAGACGCATAGGTTTTTCCAGTAATTCCAGGGCATCAAAAATATCTTTCACCACCAAGTCCGCTGCAGAAAGAGTCTCCACGGCAGCGCCCTCAGACGATAACACACAAATACCAATAGCCGCAGTTTTCAACATGCCCCAATCATTCATGCCCTGACCGATAGCCACCACTTTTTCAGCCCCCAGCTTTTTCACATACTCTGCTTTTTGCTTGCTCTCTTCCCCAGGTTGTATCCTCACTGCTTTTAGGTTAAGCTGATGATCAATAACATCCTGTCGTCTGTGGGTATCGGCGGTCAATAAATGCAAGGTCAGTCGATCACGCAAGCGGCTAAGTACACCCACCATCCCCTCAGGAAGCTGACCATCTACTGCTAAAGTACCATTCACATCACATACGAGATGTTCCAATTGTATTGTCCCACGACCAGAGATGTTGAGATGAATCATG
This sequence comes from Chloroflexota bacterium, assembly GCA_040758495.1. Classification (GTDB taxonomy): domain Bacteria; phylum Chloroflexota; class Anaerolineae; order Anaerolineales; family JBFLVL01; genus JBFLVL01. Next base: position 2,088 of record JBFLVL010000044.1, on the reverse strand, counting down.
TCGCTATTATACAAGAAAACACACGCTGCGTTCACATCACAATCAAAGGAGGTTATCAGAGGTAAAAAAACTCCACCCCACTACGGGAAGGCCAACGCAGTGGGGTGGAGAATTGAGGGGAATCAGACAAAGCCTATACCATAAAAAACACCCTTCTCACAACACAATCTGCTCCTGACCGTATAACTTCTCACGGATATCCACAACCTGACGACGAAGGCGGTCGTCCCGTTCAAGCAAGTCTGCTATTTTATCAACCGCATACATCACTGTGGTGTGATCCCGCCCTCCCAGCATTTCTCCAATTTTTGGTAGGGAGTTGCCGGTTTCTTCTCTTAGTAGGTACATAGCCACTTGGCGAGGAAAAGCAACTTCTTGTGTACGTTCACGCCCCAACATTCGTTCGTTGGCGATACCAAAAAATTCTGCTACTACCTGGATGACCTGTTCAGGAGCCACCTCTTGCCGATTAGGCAACATATCAGCCAGGGTCGTCTCCACAAGCTGGGGTGTCAAGGTTATACCGATTAAATTAGACAGAGCCAACACACGGTTAAGGGCTCCCTCCAATTCGCGGATGTTGGATTGCACGCGTTTTGCAATGGTCTCCAATATCTCATGAGGCAACTGCCTGCCCATCTGCTCGGCTTTTGAACGTAAAACTGCCATGCGGGTCTCATAGTCAGGTAGCTGGATATCTACGGTTAAACCCCAATCGAAACGTGAACGCAGGCGCTCTTCTAATGTGACCATGGCTTTCGGGGGACGATCTGATGATATGACGATTTGTTTTTCCTGACCATACAGAGTATTGAAAGTATGGAAAAATTCTTCCTGTGTGGACTCCTTTCCAGCTATAAATTGGATGTCATCAATCAACAACACATCAATCAGGCGATACTTTTCCCGAAAAACCTGGGTGGTATGAGTGCGAATGGCATTGATCAGGTCATTGGTAAATTCTTCCGAAGACACATAAAGAACTTGGAGGTTTTTGTTTGTACACTCATTGCCAATAGCGTGTAACAGGTGAGTTTTACCTAATCCCACGCCTCCATACAGGAAAAGAGGGTTATACGCCCTGGCAGGATTTTCAACGACAGCAACACAAGCTGCATGAGGTAAACGGTTGCTTGATCCAACCACGAAGGACTCAAAAGAATATCTGGATATCAGGGTGGGGTTTCTGACCGCGCTCTGTGTCGGCAGAGTGGTCAATTCCTCGAAAGACTCTGGCTCACTCTGGTGTTGCCAAACCACGAAGCGCACCTGCACTGTACGGTTCAACATCCCAGCCAAGATCCGCTCAACTGTACTCCGCAGGCGACCATCCAGCCAATCGCGAGCGTAAGCGTTTTTTACCCCGATGATTAATAAGCCATCCTCAAACGAGAGGAATTCGGTATCCCGTACCCACGTATCATACGCGGCTTTAGGCATATCTAACTGTAATTGCCCCAACACGGATTGCCAAGCTAGTGATGCATTCATTATCGGAGGCTCGCCCAATGAGTTAAAAAGACAAAAGCATTGTAACAAGAATGAGGGAGGGAAACAACATGCCAGGCATACGGTTGATTAAAAGAATTTAAAACTTTAAGAAACATCAACCTTAATAAATCTTGATGAACACGCACCCTGGTTAAAGCATATCATCAGGGAGAGTTGATCTGCTCTCAACCACAATCCTGGGGGAACGAGGATATACAACCCCCACATATTCTTGAAGGTCTACTCGCCCAAATAGCCTATCCTTCAAACAGAGAGAAAACCTTAAAGAAATCTCTGAGCGAAACCTAATCCATATTTAAAGAGAGAAACCTGGAACTCGAATCTTGCCACGCGCGGAACGGGTTTAAAGACACCGTTCTTCAATAACTTCACTCAGGACACAAGACGACCGGTCATGCCGCAAATTTTTGATATCTTTCCGATGCGCCGTTAACGTTATTCTTGCACTCCCTAGTAGATCGTCCATCATAAAACATAAAGATGGCACGCATCTTGCTACCTGATCAACCAACAAAAAACAGTTGATCAGGAGAGCAAGGAAATGAAACCAAAGTACGTTGTTAAGCTTACCGAAAC
>JBFLVL010000043.1:1418-17430 GCA_040758495.1 Chloroflexota bacterium | reverse complement strand
TACACGACTATGATACTGTTCCAGAAATACAAGCGGTTGTTACTTATTTTAGCAATCCTGATTTAATTTCAGTTCCAGTGGTGGAAATTACTGCAGATGAAGGTAATTGGTTTGCCGGAGATTTTATGAATAATCAGTAAACGCTTCTTTTCTTTCATTCCCAAAAAAGCTATGCTGAAACCGTATGGTGAGACGGTTTTGGGTGTTTTTAGTGGTTGTATTGGTGAATTTTGTGGGGCTGTGGTTTTTAGTAAAAAACTATCCGGTTAGAGCGGCAACTTGCGGCGGCAGGGTCACTTGCTGGTATTGTTCCCAGTATGACATAAAATACAAAATATGTTTCAGTGGCTGGGAGGATGCGCAGGCGCCATGCGCTAATTATGGCGGGGAGAGGGAAAGGTCGGCACCTGCGGAGCGACCTGCAATGAGACATATGAAGGGGCGATTTTCCGGTATGCAGAGGGCAGTTGTTCACTGATTGAAACTGGCCCTACCCCCACCCCCGTTTCAGGCTGCACTGACAGTTTATATCCTAAATGTAGCTTAGGAACCTGTCCGGGCAACAAGGTCTGTAAAAAAGACGAACCGGCTGGGTGTAAATGTGTCAGCGTGGCCGTCTGTAATGCCACGGCGCCGACCAATCTGGCTGTCAGCCGGCTTTCTCCCAACCAAGGCAGGATTGACTGGACCCCGGGAGGAGGGGGAGGCCAACCCGCCGCGGCTTTCGATTGCTTTGGTTATCTTTTGATGGCATTTAGAGTATAATGAAAGCCACGAGGTGTGCCATGACGTTTACCGTCGCAGATTTCCGCGAATGGATCAACATCCTATACAAACACCCGGAGTGGCGCGAAGAACTCCGCCGGATGGTGCTCACGGACGAACTACTCGAACTACCCAACGTTGTTCGCGAGATTGCCGAAGCCCAGCGTGAGTTGGCCGAAGCCCAACGGCGCACCGAGCAGCGGGTGGAAGAGTTGGCCGAAGCTCAACGGCGCACCGAGCAGCGGGTTGAAGAGTTGGCCGAAGCCCAACGACGCACCGAGCAGCGGGTGGAAGAGTTGGCCGAATCCCAACGACGCACCGAACAGCGTGTGGAAGAGCTGGCCGAAGCGCAGGTCCGACTTGGTTCTGCAGTGGGTGAATTGCAGCGCGCTTTTGGGGCTACCGTTGAAGAAGAAGCCGCCAGCGTGATCGAAGTGGTCCTGCGCCGCAAGGGCTACCGCATCCTGCAGCCGGCTTATTCGCTTGCCCTGGATGGCGAGATTGATGTGGTGCTGCCCTTGGAAGACCCCTCCGGGGAGCAGGTGTGGGCTGTCGTGGAGGCCAAGGCGCGCCTCAGCCAGAGCAATGTGCGCCGTTGGTCTCAACGCATGCGTTCAGCGGATTGGCACAAGCGGCTGAACGAGGTGGGGGTCAAGGGGCCATATCTGGTTTATGCCTACTGCATTCGTGCGGACCTGGGCGCTCAGGAAACGGCGGAGAAAGAGGGCCTTGGGCTGCTGAAGAGCGATGGGGAAACGCTGGCTCCGCGCGGATTGATCCAACCCACCATAGGGTAAACCAACCCCAGTATCTGACGCACACTACCAAACCCAACCTGACCCCCACCCAAATCACCCTCCCTCACCGTCATGACTCTCCAATCAGCCTCCTCGAGTCCTTGCGACGTCTGCGTCGCAAGTATGCTCCCTAAGACTTCGGAAAAGACTTCGGAAGCCTCACCGGGTGGTTTTGCAGGCAGGTTTGGGCACAACTAGGCTGATTTACGTATCGACCATATCCAGAAGACTTCCGAGGTCTCATAATTGCCACCTCAGTGCGGAAAATCTAAATGGGTTGAGGTTATTCGTAAAGATCCCAAGAGACCCCCTTGGGGTTTTTTGTCGTGGTAAAATATAGTTGTAACTATTTACAGTAGTAAGTTTATTAAAATATGCCAAGACCATCTTTTTTGCAGACCATACGGGCGCGAGGGTTTCGTGTAACTCCCCAACGCCTGGCCATCCTCTCGGTGTTGGATGAGGCGGAGTTACATTTGGCCCCCAGCGAAATCATCCACCGCGCCCAAGAGAAGCTGCCAGGGCTGACCGAGGTCACGGTCTACCGCACCCTGGACTTCCTTGCCGAGCAGGGGTTGATATTGTGCGCCCATATTGGCAGTGGGTCGGTGGTGTATGAAATTGCTGATCACCATCACCACATGATTTGTCGTCATTGTGGTTTGACCGTTGATGTCAACCACGAGTTGGTTAAACCAGTGTACGAAAAACTGGAACAAGAATCTGGCTATCTGTTGAACACCAGCCATCTCACGTTCTTCGGGGTTTGTCCGGATTGCCAGAAAACTTACCATTTGGAGGCATAAAATGAACCAAACTTTAGATTACCTTTTGAGTCCCGCGGCGTTGCACATCCCGGATGGTTTTTTGAGCTGGCAGATATCCTTAATTTGTTGGGTACTCGTCGTCATTCTGCTAGGGGTGGCGATGCGCCAGACACGGGAACAGCTTGGCGAGAGGCAGGTCCCCTTGATGGGGGTGATGGCTGCTTTTATTTTCGCCGCGCAGATGATTAATTTTCCCATTGTGGGAGGTACTTCAGGACACCTGCTAGGGGGAGCTTTGGCAGCTATCGCCTTGGGTCCCTGGATAGGGATGCTGGTCATGGCTGCTGTGATCGGCGTTCAAGCCTTGTTGTTTCAAGATGGCGGTCTTTTGGTCATGGGAGCCAACATCCTCAATATGGGTTTTCTGACCGCGCTGATTGGTTACGGTCTCTATCGCAGTGTTTCGAACCGTAGTCGGGGTCTTCGCCTGGTAGTTACGGGCATTGCTGCCTGGCTTTCGGTGATGGGAGCAGCTTTAGCTACCTCGCTTCAGCTCTGGTTAAGTGAGACTGTTCCCCTCGGAGTGGTGATGCCAGCTATGATGGGTGTACATGCACTGATCGGGATTGGAGAGGCACTGATCACCGTAGCTGCGGTGGCTTTCATCTTTCAAACCCGCCCTGACCTGTTCGAAGTTCGGGAAAAAGAAAAGAAGGGGCTGGGTTGGGTTGTCGTTGGCGGCCTCGTTTCCCTGCTTGTCCTTCTGATCTCCCCCTGGGCTTCAGCCGACCCCGATGGGCTGGAACGAGTGGCCGAGGATCTGGGTTTTATCCACCTCGGTCTGGAAGCCCCCTATACTGTACTGCCAGATTATTCGTTACCTTTCCTTGGAGGTACTTCTCTTTCTACCATCTTGGCGGGGGTGATCGGCGCAGTGGTTGTGGCTGGTATAGCCATCGTGCTTGCACGTGTGTTGCGCCGCCAAACCACTTGAGGTAGACGTAAAATCCATGCATGTAAGCGTATTTGACCAGTATCAGGATCGCCCTACTCTTATTCATCACCTTGACCCTCGGGTTAAGGTGGTGATGATGTTTATCTATGTCCTATCTACGGTGATGTTGCCTGATGGCGCCTGGCTGGCATTTTTATTCTCTTGGGGTGTTGTATGGACTGTGAGATACATGGCAGACATTCCAATGGAATATGTACTAAAACGTTCACTGGTGATGTTACCTTTTGTCTTAGCTGCAATGACTATTATCTTTACGTTACCCGGACCACCGATAGGGACGTTACAGCTTAGGGAGTGGCAGGTTGTTATCAGTGAAACGGGCGTGGTTCGCTTTCTGAGCATCTTATTGCGTTCATGGATTTCTATTCAGATAGCCATATTATTGGTTGCCACAACCCCCATCCCTGATCTGCTGCACGCTTTCGTGCATTTACGTGTGCCTAAAGTGTTAGTTTCTATTGTCTCCTTTATGTACCGCTACTTGTTTGTGTTAGTAGACGAGGCCATGAGGTTGTTACGGGCGCGGGAGGCTCGCAGTGCTCAGCCTTTACCCGGTAAGAAAGGGAGTTCAATGCTTTGGCGGGCACGTGTGACCGGTAATATGGCTGGACAACTTTTTATACGTAGTTATGACCGCAGTGACAGGGTATACAATGCCATGTTGGCGCGGGGTTTTCGTGGTGAGTTGATGACCATGCGACCACACAGGATGCATTCTCAAGATTGGGTATTCGTACTCCTGGCGGGGATAATTTGCCTGGGCATTCAAATCATTGGTCATTTCATCGGATAATTGGCCATGCCGGTTACACATCGCCCCTTCGAACTTGTCCCTCCTTGTGCTACAACGGATGTTCCTGCCTTATTTGTGAAAGACCTTAGCTTTACGTACCCAGATGGACACGTGGCCCTGAAGAATGTCTCTTTCTGCGTGGAACACGGTGAAAAGGTAGTTTTAGTTGGCCCCAATGGAGCCGGTAAAAGCACGCTGATATTGCATCTCAATGGGATTTTGCAAGGGCAAAAGGGGGAGATCAAAGTATATGGGATGGAGGTAGAAAAGAAATATTTACCCCTCATCCGCGCACAGGTAGGGCTGGTTTTTCAGAATCCAGACGATCAGTTGTTTTCCCCTACTGTTTTTGAAGACGTGGCTTTTGGTCCCCTACACATGGGATTGCCTGAGGACGAGATTCATGAGCGGGTTGGCCGGGCACTCCAAATAGTGGGGATGGGCCTCTACAAAGAACGGTTATCCCATCACTTGAGTTTTGGGGAAAAGAAGCGCATTGCCATTGCGACTGTCCTTTCTATGCAACCTTCCATCCTGGTGTTGGACGAGCCTTCTGCCAACCTGGACCCGCGCGCCCGTCGAGCGTTGATCAACCTGTTGGGAGAGATGAACCTGACCCTGCTGGTTTCTACTCACGATATGCTCATGGTGCGGGAGTGTTTCACCCGCATGATTGTAATGGACGATGGTTGGATAGTCGCCGATGGTCTTTCGGAGGAAATTTTGAGCGACCACCGATGGTTAGCCCAACATGGTCTGGAGGTGCCTTGTTGAGGCAGTTCACCTCCAAACCCCCTGGATTTCCTCCCCACAATGAGGACAACAACCCAGAGTCAGGTGGTTAGACAGGATGGCAAACCCCCAGCGGTTGATCAGCATCCTCTCACATTGGGGACACCAGGTGTTATCTTGCGGGTGTCCGGGTACATTGCCAATGTACACATACTTGAGACCAGCTTCTTTCCCCGTAGCCCAGGCCCGTTCTAACGTATGAACGGTTGTAGGTGGAGCGGAGAAGCGATAAGCTGGATAGTATCCGCTGACGTGCCAGGGTACTTCCCTCTCCAGGTCGCCGACAATCCTCCTGGCAATGGTTGTGAGACATTCTTGGGAATCGTTTAGGCCGGGTATGACCAGTGTGGTGATCTCAAGGTGAATACCCAGATTCAATGCCTGTTGGCAACGTGACCACACAAGCTCAATATCAATCCCTTTACAATATCTCCTGACTGTCTCCGCATCCCCTTTGATATCCACATTCATCGCCGATAAACCCGCCTCAGCTAAAGCGTTGAGGGCTTCGCTGGTCATATAGCCGTTGGTTACATAGGTGTTGTACAGTCCCTGGCTGCGAGCCAGTCGGAAAACATCCATTGACCACTCAAGGGAGAGCGTAGGTTCGTTAAAACTGATAGACGTGCCCTGGCATCTGCGTTGGATGGCCTCCTGAACGAATTCCTGGGGGGACAGGTAATTGACCTTTTCAGGTGGAGGTCGTTTGCTGATGTCCCAATTTTGACACCAGGGGCAACCAAAGTTGCAGCTCCAGCTACCAGCCGTGAGGGCGCGGCTACCTGGATGAAAGTGATACAGCGGTTTTTTCTCTATCGGGTTAGCCGATAAAGACGAAATAGTCCCGTAAATTAGGGAATGGATTCTTCCTCCAACATTAACCCTGGTACGACACCAACCTGTTCCCCCCTCTATCAGCAGGCAACGCCTCTCGCAAGTGAGGCAGCGAACCTTACCCTTGACCTCTTCTTGGAGCAACGCTTCTCGTACGTTCAGGGTGGACAGGTTGATCATGCTTTAGATAACAGGTCTCTCAGTGCGGTTTCGGCTTCGGGATATTCAAACTCAAACCCGGCTGCGAGCAGCCTTTTAGGCAAAACTCGCTGTCCTTCGAGCACGATGGATGCCACCTCCCCGAACAAGAGGCGCATCACGAAAGCTGACACAGGCAGCCAAGATGGCCTGTGGAGCACACGGCCGAGGCATTTACTGAAATCGGTGTTGGTCAAAGGGTGAGGGGCGGTTAAGTTGTAGACACCCTCTGTGTGGCTGTCTTCTATCAGGTAGCGGATGGCACGGGCGACATCTTTTATGTGTATCCAGGAGTACCACTGCTTCCCATTGCCAAACGGTCCATCCACCAGCACTGTATGCGGCAGGATCATGCGCATCAGCGCACCGCCCTTGGGGGTGATCACCATACCCGTTCGGGTGACCACATAGCGGACGCCCAGGCCCCTTATCTCCGATGTGGAGGCTTCCCATTGCTGGCAGATGTCGGCTAGGAAATCGTTGCCCTGGGGGCTACCTTCGGTGAACGTATTGGAGAGACTGGTGCCATAGTAACCCACTGCAGACATCTGGATGAGTACCTTAGGTTTGGTGGTTGCAGCTTTTACAGCTTCCACGAGTGCTTTTCCGGCGTTCAGCCTGCTCTGCAGGATTTCACATTTTCTTCTCTTTGTCCATCTGCGGGGAAAAAATCCCAACCCTGCCAGGTTCTCACCAGCCAGGTTAACAATGGCATCCGTCGTATTGACCAGGTTTCCCCATCCTGTAGCTGAGGCTGTATCCCATTGCTTGAGCCTTACCCTTGAAGGTAACCCATGGATGCTGGCTGGATTACGGCTAAGGATAGTGACTTCGTGTCCGTTTGTGGCCAGGTGTTCTACTAACTCTCGCCCGATAAGCCCTGTGCCTCCGGTGATAATAATGTTCATCCTGTACCTCCTCGGTGGTTATTATATAATCAATGTAAAGATACATGACCGGTTATTCCAGGAAGATAGTTTGATATAATCGGGCAGGCCCCCCATGGGGGGGCAGGCTGCCTGTGAAATCCTGTCACACCAGAGATGAGTCAGTTCGTGAGGGAGAAACGTTGCTCGAAGAATTTTTTAACCCCAACTCGGTCGCAATCATTGGTGCTTCAGCTAACCCGGAAAAGTTAGGTTACGCGGTTCTAAAAAACCTGGTTGAACTCAGCGATTACCCCCGCATAAAGGTCTACCCGATTAACCTGCACGAGAAAGAAATCCTGGGTATAACCTGTTTTCCTTCTGTTCTGGATGTGCCAGGACCGGTTGACCTGGCGATCATTGTTATCCCTTATCCTTACGTACCCGAAGCGCTGCGTACATGTGGTGAGAAGAAGATACCCGCGTCTATTGTGATCAGCGCGGGCTTCCGCGAAGCGGGTATGGAAGGGTTAGAGCGTGAGCGTGAGTTGATTTCCATTGCCCAGGAATACAACATCCGTCTGATTGGACCCAACTGTCTGGGCGTGCTGGACATGTTCACGCCATTGAACGCCTCGTTTGCCGGTGGTATGCCTCCGCGAGGGCCGATGTCGTTCATGTCCCAATCTGGAGGGTTAGGTGTGGCTATTCTGGATTGGGCCAAGGGTGGGCATTTGGGCTTATCCAAGTTCGTCAGTTTGGGGAACAAGGCGGATGTCAGCGAGATTGATTTGCTCAAAGCCTGGGTACACGACGAGAACACGAAAGTCATCTTGATGTACATTGAGGGGCTGCCAAATGGTCAGGAATTCATCCAGGTTGCCCGGGAGGCGACCCGCATCAAACCGGTGGTGGCGATCAAGTCCGGTATCACCCAGGCAGGCTCGCGGGCGGTCTCTTCGCATACCGGTTCATTGGCCGGGTCTGAGCAGGCCTATCATGCCGCTTTTCGCCAAGCAGGTGTGTTGCGGGCGGATTCCATGGAATCCCTGTTCGATTTGGCCTTTGCTTTGGGTTATCAGCCCCGGTTGAATGGTGAACGCATCGCCATCGTCACAAATGCAGGAGGGCCGGGTATCCTGGCTACCGATGCTATTGAACGCTATGGTCTCTCATTAGCCCGTTTTGAGCCTGCGACCATCCAGGCGCTTGAGGAGTTTCTCCCGGATGCAGCCAGTGCTGCTAACCCTGTGGATGTTTTGGGAGATGCACAGGAGGACAGGTTGCGATTTGCCCTGGATAAAGTGGTCAGCGACCCGAATGTGGATGGCTTATTGGTGCTGCTGGCACCGCAGGCGCTGACCCAGAGTGATAGCATGGCCAGGGTTATCGTCGAAGTAGCTGAGAAAATAGATAAACCTGTGCTGGCCTGCTTTATGGGAGAGGTTCAAATCCAGGCGGGGATTAAGGTGTTATCTGCAAATGGGGTGCCCAATTACCCCTTCCCCGAACGGGCTGCCCTGGCGTTCAGTGGGATGTTGGAGTATCAGCGTATCTGTAACCGCCCGTCTGAAGAGTGGGTAAGGCTGGAGGCTGACCAGGAATCTGTCAGGGGAGTGATTAGCGGCGCAAGAACCGAGGGGCGGCTATCTATTGGGGATGCAGAAGCACGCAAAATTCTGGAAGCGTATGGTTTCCGCATCCCGCGTTCAATCATCGCATCCACTCCTGAGGAGGCGGTAACATTCGCGGATCAGATAGGTTATCCCATTGTTTTGAAGATCGCTTCCCCGGACATTTTGCACAAGACAGACGTAGGTGGGGTGAAGGTTGATCTGCGCAGTGCCGAGGCGGTCCGTGACGCCTATGAGTTGATGCTCTACCGTGTGGGAAGGTACCTGCCAGAGGCGCGCATCTGGGGTTGTCTGGTGCAGGAGATGGTGCCTTCTGGGGGGATAGAAGTGCTGGTGGGCATGAATCGTGACCCACAGTTTGGGCCTCTGGTGACCTTTGGTCTAGGTGGAATTTACGTCGAGACCCTGCGGGATGTCACTTTCCGAATAGCGCCGTTTTCGAAGAACAATGCCCAGACCATGATCAGCGAGATTCGTGCCCATGCATTATTGGATGGTGTGCGTGGTCAGCCCCCCTCGGATAAGCAGGCGATTGTAGATGCGTTGCTCCGGGTAGGGCAACTGGTAACTGATTTCCCAGAGATCGTGGAGTTGGATATCAACCCCCTGATGGTGTATCCCCAGGGGCAAGGTGCAGTAGCCATTGATATGCGCCTCATTTTAGATAAAAGAGGAGATGGAGTATGAAATCTCTTTATGTGACTTCGATTGAAGCATTTTCAGGAAAAACGGCAGTATGTTTGGCGTTGGGGCTCAGGTTCCAAGCCGATGGACATGCTGTGGGTTACATCAAGCCCTTAAGCCTGCAACCGTATCGCCTGGGAGGTAAGGTTGTGGACGAAGATGCCGTGTTCGTTAAACGGGTGCTGGGACTGGAGGCCGATCTTTCTACGTTATCGCCGGTGGTCGTCACCAAGGAGGTGTTTAGAGCCTGCCTTCGAGGTACAAAGCAGAATGACTTGATGGAAAAACTTGTGGCCGCCAAAAATGAGATTGGGAAGGGAAAGGATATCCTGTTGTTAGAGGGTGGTGGTACCTTGCGGGAGGGGTATGTGGTCGGTTTGCCAACCCCTGTGGTGGCCAAAGAGTTAGGCAGTGTGATCATCGTGGTGATCAAATACACTGATGACATTGGGGTTGTGGATAATGCCTTGACCTCGCGAGTACGCTTGGGCGATGCGCTGGGAGGGGTGTTGATCAACCGTGTCCCCGCAGAAGCCATGAAATTCCTGAAGGAGGAGATTGTCCCTTGTCTGGAGGATCGGGGCATACCGGTGTTGTGCATTTTGCCTGAAAAGCGTGAATTGGCTGCGCTGACTGTGGAGGAGTTGATTCAGGTGTTGGATGCTGAGGTGTTGACGACTTCTTATGATCCTGCTGCCATGGTGGAGACGCTGACCGTTGGAGCCATGACAGCCGAGTCAGCATTAAGCCGGATGCGCCAATATGGTAATAAAGCCGTCATAACCGGTGGGGATCGTACGGACATCCAACTGGCTGCCCTGGAAACCTCAACCACTTGCCTGATTTTGACAGGCTACCTGCACCCCAGTCCTTTGATCGTAAAACAGGCTGAGGAGTTTGGTGTATCCATTTTGCTGGTACACGATAACACCATGGAAACCATCGAGACGATTGAGCGTGTGTATGGGAAAACGCGGCTTGGACAAACCGCCAAGCTGGAGAAATTCCGCACCCTATTAGAAGAGCACATGGATTTTAAACGCCTGTATCAGATCATAAGCATGAACCCAGCCTAAGCCCCTAACCCGACTTGCTCCTCACGTATATCAAGGAGAGCAATTATGAACGCCGTATGTGATTTCTTATCTGTGCTGGTTCAGGGATTGTTGATGATTGCTATCCCCATCCTTGTGGCGGCTGCATTTTCGTGGTTGCAGCAGAAAGCCAGGGAGGTGAAGCAAAATCTATCGGCTGAGCAATGGTCGCTGGTAAAGCAGGGGGTAGAGGTAGCTGTTCGGGCGGCCGAGCAAGCGGGAATTTCCGGTCAAATTGAGAGCATTGGGGCAGAAAAGAAAGCCTACGCATCCAAGTTCTTACAAAATTACCTGGACCGAATCGGCTTGCGCGTGGATGTGGGGGAGATCTCTGCATTGATCGAGGCGGAGGTGCATCAGCAGTTGGCCAAACCGAGTCCGGTTGTGGATAACCCCGAGACACATGCGAAGTTGATTGACAAGGTTATTGAAACCGCGGTGCTGGCTTCCCAACAGGGGAGTGTCCAGGAGTTGGCGCGCCAGCTCAGCCAGGGGTTGCTTGAAGCCAACAAGGTGCACGCCATAGAGTTCGCCCAGAAGTATCTCCAACAGTTTGGAATCCGGCTGGACGAGGATATGGTTGAGGGTTTGATAAATGCCTATGTTTTACAGCTTCAAATGAAAGCCTTGAAGGCGCGCAATTGACTACCACAATAAGACTTCGGACTTCCGAAGTCAGGGACGCTAAAAGTACGATAAACCTGGAGTTCACATCCAGGCGTCCTTGAGGGGAGAAATCCTGTACAATATATCTATGTTGTACCTCGCGCTGGCGCTGCTTTCCGCGGCTACCCTGCTCTTCGAGATCAATCTCACCCGTCTGTTTTCGGTCGCTCAATTCTATCATTTTGCATCCTTGATTGTGAGCCTGGCTTTGCTGGGATACGGAGCCAGTGGCACGGCACTGAGTCTGTTCCCAGGATGGACAAAAAGGTTTTCGGCGATCAAGTTAAGTTACCTGGCATTGGGGGCTGCGGTGAGCATGTTGGCGGGCTATCTGCTGACCAACTGGGTGCCGTTTGACTCCTTTAGCATCGCAGTTGAGCGCAAACAAATTTTCATCTTCACCTTGCATTACCTGGCGCTGGCTACGCCTTTTTTCTTTGGGGGGTTGGCTGTAGGGTTGATCCTGGCTGCGGCTCCACAAGTGGTTGGTAAGACGTACGCTGTGAATTTGGTGGGCTCTGCTGTAGGTTGTGTGCTTGCGCTTATCACTCCCAGCTTCCTGGGAGGTGAGGGGATTGTGGTGGCCAGTTGTGGCCTGGCATCCCTAGCAGCTTGCCTCGCCCTTATCCCTGGATCAAAAGAAAATTCCAAAGAGAGGGGACAATTGGGTGGTAGATGGTGGTCAATGGGTCTGGCTGGCTGTTTTCTCGTATTCAGCCTTTTTGATACCAGCAGACGGCTTGCTCATCTACCCACATGGTCTGGTCTGGAGGTGCGCATATCTCCCTACAAAGGTTTATCCTACGCTTTACAGTATCCTGAAGCCCGGGTTATTTCGCAACAATGGAACGCGGTCTCACGCGTAGATGTGGTAAGCAGTGCGGGCATCCGCTCACTTCCTGGACTGAGCTATCGTTACCCCCAGTCTCCCCCACCCGAGTTGGGGCTTTTTGTGGATGGGGACAATCTGAATCCAGTGGTGAATCCCAGTGCCGACCTTAGTTTTGCGGATTTCATGCCCAGTGCCATTGCCTATCAACTGCGTCCCGGAGCACAAGCATTGATACTCGAGGCGCGAGGTGGTCTGGAGGTGTTAGTGGCTTTGGAAGAGGGGGCCCGAGGGGTCACCGCGGTGGAGGAGAACAACCTGGTCATCCAGGCAGCCAGCACTGTCTACACTGACCCGCGCGTTCAGGTGGCAAATGAGACCGACCGCAGTTTCTTGCGCCGATCGGAGCAGTATTTCGATGTGGTGGTGTTTTCCCTGGCGGATTCGTACCATCCCGTGGGTTCAGGCGCCTACAGCCTGATGGAGGACTTCCGCTTCACTCTGGAATCTTTTCAGGATGCCCTGGCCCGGCTGACCCCTGATGGGATCATAGTGGTAACCCGCTGGTTACAGGTTCCGCCCAGTGAGTGGCTGCGGGCTTTTGGGTTGGCGGTGGAGGCTTTGGAGGGTGAAGGCTTTGATCCCCGCGGGCAGATAGTGGCTTTCCGGGGTTATAGCACTGGCACATTGTTGGTCAAGCGTGAACCATTTACCCCACAAGAACTGACCCTCTTGCGGAGCTTTACCACTTCACGCGCCTTTGACCTGGTGTATGCTCCCGATATTCGTCTGGAGGAGATCAACCGCTATAACATCCTCCCCGAACCGATTTACTATCAGGCATTTGGACGACTGCTAAATTCGACACCCCGGGAAGCCTTCTATGCTCACTACACCTTCGATGTGTCCCCACCGACGGACGACCATCCCTTCTATGGCCATTATTTCAAATGGTCTCAGGCAGAACAGGTGTTATCCGAGTTTGGTAAAACCTGGCAGCCGTTCGGAGGGGCGGGATACTTTGTTCTCCTCGCTTCGCTAATGCTGGCGTTGGTCATGGCGACAACCCTGATCCTGTTACCCACGCTGGTTGCCACCCTGCGTGCCAGGACAGATCAGTCCCTCAGTCACCTCTCATTGAAAAAAGCTTTCCCGGGACTGATGTATTTTGGGTTGATTGGTTTAGGGTTCATGCAGGTTGAGATTCCCCTCATCCAGCAGTTTATCCTCTATTTAGGACATCCGGCCTATGCCTTGACAGCGGTTTTGGGCGCCTTGTTACTGTTTTCGGGAGTAGGAAGCCGCTTTGCCCATCGTCTGCCTCACCGGGAGGGGTTAGCAGCTCTGGTCACATTGTTGGTTATCTTCCCCTGGTTGTTGACCTGGCTCT
This sequence comes from Chloroflexota bacterium, assembly GCA_040758495.1. GTDB lineage: Bacteria > Chloroflexota > Anaerolineae > Anaerolineales > JBFLVL01 > JBFLVL01. The sequence continues at coordinate 4,306 of JBFLVL010000043.1, read as the reverse complement.
TCGGACGGACTTTGGGTTGGTCGTTGCTCCTTCGCCTCATACTAACTTTGACATCTCTGGCCCCCTTGGGATTTTTGATGGGCATGCCATTCCCAAGGGGGATCTCGTCCCTGGAACAGGTTCACCCTGGTTTAATACCCTGGGTATGGAGCGTGAATGGGGCCGCCTCGGTGATCTCTTCTCTCCTGGCAGCCCTTCTATCCCTTTCTTGGGGGTTACGCTTTGTCTTTTTCGTGGGAGCTGGTTGTTATCTGGGGGCCTGGTTTACTTTACCGGTTCTGTCGCCTCGGCGGTCTTTACCCCCTCACCAGTAAAGGGGACAAACTGGCAGCCTCCCATGTTATAGCCGATCAATTCGCCTTCTTGTTCGACAAATTTCCACAGCGTTTGGATCCAACCTGGGGGTCCAATAGGGATGACCAGGCGTCCCCCTTCCGCCAGTTGTTGTGCCAGGGGTAGCGGTAAATGGTCAGGAGCAGCCGTGACGATGATGGCGTCAAACGGAGCCGCTTCTTCCCATCCATAATACCCGTCCCCCTGCCTTAAGTGGACATTCGGGTAGCCCACGGATTGCAGCGTGGTAGCCGCCTTCGTAGCCAGCTCTGGGACAATCTCGATGCTGTACACCTCCACGTAACCCAGGGCTGCCAGAATCGCGGCCTGGTAACCAGAGCCAGTACCGATTTCCAATACCTTTTCGCCTGGTTTTAACTCCAGCAGTTCTGTCATCCAGGCGACCATGTAAGGCTGTGAGATGGTTTGGCCATAGCCTATGGGGAGGGGATGATCTTCATAGGCATAGTCTCGATATTCTTCGGGGACGAAGAGGTGCCGTGGGACGGTGCGCATGGCGGTCAGGACATCGGGGTTCTGCACCCCGCGTGCTTCTATAGTAGTAGCCACCATTTTCAGGCGCAATTGTGTGAATTTATCTTCATCCGATGGAATGGGGGAAGGGGTGAGCGTTGCTGTAGGGATGATGATTGTCGTGGTTGGTGTGGTTATCTCAGCGGGTTCCGTCCCCTGACATGCCGAGAGCAGCCCTAGAATCACCAACAGGCAGAAAGATTGAAAAACCCATTTTTGGTTCATCTTATGATGATTGTGCCATAGAAACTACGTGCTGTCACTAAAGCAAAAACGCTGGTTGAGCGGTCCTAAGCGTAGGAGCGCAGATTTGCAGTCGAAGGATGTATCAAAATCCGTTTTTGGCCGTTTGGGTCTGGATACGCCCCTTTCGGGGACTCAACCGGCGACAACCACAAAGCGTCAGGTGATTAGAATAAACATGTATAGACATCTGTTGTTCATCTTGTCCTATCAGGGTTTAAACAACGTCCTTCCGTTTCTGGAAGATAAGGATAACCCCGAGTAGAAAGGCCATGTTAGCCAAGAGCACTCCCCAGCGTTCGAGGGATGAGCCTGTAAACACACTGCGGTAATCGTCGAAAATGGTGGCGATCATCGTCTCCGCGCCACTGATCGCTTTTTGGCGGTTTTCCTGCCAATCTGCGTAATCCTGGCTGTACTCTTCCAAGGCGTCAGAGTAGTTTTCTCCTTGCTCACGGCTGGCTTCGGCGTAATTGCTCCCTTGCTCTCTCAGGGCATCTGCGTATTCTGAGCCCTGCTCTTTGCTCTCACTTATGTATGCCTCCATCTGCTCTGAAATTTTTTCCTGGTACTCGGCTATCTGAGCGCCCCTCTGGTGTGCGAATTCGTAGGAGGTACTGTTGTTCAGGTGGCATTTCCTTGCTCCAGGTTGAGGGAGGTGTTAGGGGTTGAAGCTGTAGTAGCTAAAGGGAAAACCTCTGAGTTAGTTTGCCTGCTGGTTTTGGGCAGTGTCCCTTCATCTTACCATGCTTTGGGTGGGTGTATGGCCTTCAGGAGGGATTTGATGCCTTTTTGACAGGTTGTAAAAAATGGGGGTGTGAGGATGGTCAGGTATATCAGCAGAGGTATGATGACCAGGGCTTGCAGGGCTTTCCAGTAGTATAGGAAAAAGAGGTAACCCAGGTTGCCCAAGAGCACAAATGGCCATCCAATGGGTAGGATGAACAGCGAAAGGATATCGGTCTGTTGGAAGTAAGGTAGAGCCATGGCGTTGGTGGCTATAAGGGCTATGAAACGTGTCCTTCGGGTTAGAGGCAGCAGCAGGGGAGGAAGCCAGAGGAGCAAGGCGTAAGGACCGATCCAGCGCCAGAGGGAGATGCTGCCCCAGTCGTTGACCGGGTACTTCTGCAGAGTTTCCCATAGCTTCAGAGGCCAGCTTGGGCTGAGGATAAGTGAACCACCAACCACTAGAAGAGGGATGAACAGGAGGCGAAGCCAGTGTTTCCAGGAAATCTCTGCCAATAGCAGGAGGAGAATGCATGCCGGTATCCCTATTTGGTATTTTGTCCAAGCCAGGATGAGCCCCAACCCGGCGATATACCATCGTTTGTGGGAGATTCCCCACCAAAGTAGACCCAGCCCCCCAAGCAATACCCCAACGATTTGGCCGAGAAACAGGACATACAACATTTGAAAAGAAAGCAACGCCATAGGCACATTGCCACCAAAGATCCGGAGGGCGAAGAAAACGCTCAGGATGCTAACTGCGTTCAACAAAATATATCCGTAGGGGTGTTGGAGCTTGTTAAGCAGCCAGAACACCGGCACAGTCCAATGGGGGTAATAAAACCCGTAGAAATCGTATTCTTGCGTGTGGATGTAGATATCGTAGTCATAGGGGGGAATTTGAAGTCGTGATTGGGCCCAGATGAAAAGCCCGACGAAACTGAAAGAGAGGCCGAGGGCCAGCAGCTCCCAGGGAGTCAGGCGTGATTTCAGCCTGGTGTCCATTTCATTTGGGTCTGTGGTGAGCCTGTCGAGAAGCTGGGAGAACATAT
>JBFLVL010000043.1:0-1318 GCA_040758495.1 Chloroflexota bacterium | reverse complement strand
CGAAAGGCAGGCAAGTTGATGTTAGGGTAGAGCAGGCTGAAGGTTGCCAGGTACACGGTGGTCATCATACAGAAGGCGATGGGGGATGTGGAGATCAACCACATGCGCATGTCCAGATACCACGCCTGGTCTGGGTCCCAGAATGCGAAGAGGGCCATGGGGACGACCCAATATTTCTTTATCGGTAGCCAGCGAAAGGTGAAATCCGTTTTTGGTGAGGACGCCTCCCAAAACCAGACCAGGGCAACCATCAGGAATAAAATAAAAAAGGGGGTGGCGACCACAAATCCATATTTTTCCGTGTTGACCATGGTTTGAACATAAAGGATGATGAGAAAGTTGCATCCCACCAGAGTGGAGAATAACCGTCCAAACCGGTTGCCCATTCTCACCAGAAGGAGTATCAGCAGGATGACAGTCAGGTGGGCAGCGGGCATGAGGGGCTGGAAGATGTATTTTTTCCAATAAAGAGCTTCGGTGACCTGAAGGATGAAATCCAGAGGATTGCGGTAATAACCCAGACCTGTGGAGACGTAGCAAGGGGAGAGGGCAGGTATGAGGAAGAGTAACAGGTAAAACCACCACTTACGCGTCAGTTTTTCGATATGGAAATAGGAATCTGTCACGCGCACTTCTCTGCTGGGTAGTTTCCTTTTTATTAACGCGAAGGTTTGATTATGGAATCTCGTACCTCACACAAGAGAGGCTCACAACAAAAAACCGATAGCAACCAGAACGGGAGTGAGGATGTTGACCAGCACGTTCATCCCCAACGAGGGGATCAGCTTTTCGGTTGTATCGGCGTGTGTTCGTGCTCCCATAAAGGCTGGTACTGCCAGCAACAATGTACTCAGTCCGAGCAGGCTGTTTTTGGGCAAGAAGTTCAGAAGGACGCCGATGAGAATAGAAAGGTATGTGAACAGGAGGAACACCCCGTAGATCAGACTGCTGGTTTGTTTACCCAGCAGGATAGGCAGATTCCTGCGACCAACCTCTCTATCCGCTTCAACGTCGGGGAATTGGTTCAGCAATAACAAATTACAGACCAGAAAGAAGGGCACCAGCGAGGCAAAGAAAGCCGTCCAGGAGTAATTGCCGGTGAGGATAAAAGCCGTGCCGTTGACCATCAATGTTCCAAAACCCAAACCCGGAGCGAGCAGACAGAGAATAGGATTACGTACCAGCCAGACAGAATAGGTAAGAATGATCAGCAGCCCGATCAAACCCAATGGCAGGAGAGCTAAACCCTGGTTGAATACGAAGTAGACGCCGATTGTACTGGTAAGGACAACCGAGAATATGGCTGTCATCAGAGCGG
>JBFLVL010000042.1:0-19040 GCA_040758495.1 Chloroflexota bacterium | reverse complement strand
TATCGCTTAATATCGTCACAACCATGACAAGAAAATGACATTGTCATATATGAAGTATAATTCTTGCAAGCATCCACCTAAACCACCATTTCCTTGCTCCATTGCTTTTCATTATAATCACCTTACCAGAAAAGTCAATCACCTATGGCAAAAAAACTCCTCGACCAGATGCGTGATGCCCTCCGCCTCAAACATTACTCCTACCGCACCGAAGAATCCTACTTGGGTTGGGTTCGCCGCTACATCCTCTTTCATAACAAACGCCATCCAAACGAGATGGGCGCCCCTGAAATTCAAGCCTACCTTGTCCACCTCGCTACCCAGCGTAACCTTGCCGCCTCCACCCAGAACCAGGCCCTCAGCGCCATCCTCTTTCTCTACCGCGAAGTCCTTCACAAAGAGATCGAACCAATCCTGATCTCCAACGCCAAACGCCCCGAACGCATCCCCACCGTTCTCACTCACACGGAAGCCCTGGCTGTCATCAACCAACTCAGCGGTGTGCACAAACTCATGGCTCAATTGCTATACGGTTCCGGTCTGCGTCTGATGGAATGTGTTCGCCTGCGCGTCAAAGATATTGACTTCGACTACAAGACCATCACCGTCCGTGATGGCAAAGGAGAAAAGGATCGCATCACACCTTTGCCCGAATCGATCATCCCTGACCTCCATCGTCAGATCGAACGCGTTCGCCTACTCCACGAAGAAGACCTGGCCGCCAATTGTGGTAAAGTCTACCTTCCCTATGCCCTTGCACAGAAATATCCCAATGCAGCTCGCGAACTCATCTGGCAATACCTCTTCCCAGCCCCCAAACTTTCCCTCGACCCTCGTACCCTCCCCTCTCCCCTTGAGAGTGACGCCGGGAGTGAGGGCAAACTCCGTCGTCATCACCTCGATCCCTCCGGATTACAGCGCGCCGTCAAAAAGGCCGTCAAAAAGGCAGGCCTTCGAAAGCGCACCACCTGCCACACCTTCCGCCACTCCTTCGCCACCCATCTGCTGGAGGCAGGCTATGATATCAGGACCGTCCAGGAACTCCTCGGTCATAAAGATGTGCGTACAACCATGATTTATACCCACGTCTTACAGCGTGGAGGCTTCGCTGTCCGCAGCCCTCTGGATAGTTGATGTGTGTATGCTTTACCCCCTATGAGCAGGGTTATTTCTTCGCCCTCTGCACCACCTCAACCAACTCTGGCAGAGCCATCCCCAGCTCTTTGAGCTTCTCTACCGTAGGGATGCCGTTCTCGTCCCACCCCCGCCGCTGGTAAACCGCATCCACTAATTTTTTGTATTGCTCTTCTTTGTATTTCCGTAAGCGTGCCATTTTTTCCTCGGTGCTCAAGCCATCGGCTTCAACCCCCACCAGCTCTTTGAGTTGGCGGTCGTAGCGCTCGGCGCGGGATTCGTATTCCTCGACGGTGACCGGCCCCATGGCACGATAGGGAGGCTGGTCGTGTGGGCGCCTGCCATAACCTAACCGCACAGCCAAGAGGCGTTGGAAGTTGTACACCCGCTCGGATTGGTGCAGCAGGTCCGCTTCGGTGGTTTTCACCCCCGACATGCCCTCCACCAACCAGGTGTAGTTCTCGATGTGCTCCGGTATTTTGTGGGGCTCAGCCGTCTCCGCGTTGCCCTTGGGGATGATGTCGTTCCAGGGAAGTTTGCACAAGCCGTGCAGGCTGAACCAGGTGCGGAAGAGGGGGAAGAAGTGCAGGGCCTCGGCCTTGTCCTCGAAAGTGGGTATCTGGTTGTTGACCTGATCCATGAAGATCAGCCAGGCCTCATCGTGTTGCCCTCCTTTGGTGGCCAGACCATACCCACCCTGTTGCGCCAGCGATTCTTTGGTCACATACTCGGATATCTCCATCCCCTTGATTTCCATGGCGATGTCCTGCAAGAATTGCGCCTCGGCGCCAAACCTTTCTACAAAGTATTTTTTCATGTAGCGAGTGCCTTGCCCTACGATGACACCGAAACCCTCACCTCTGGCCATCTGGTGCAGCAGTTCCAGAGCTGCCTGCGTGTTACCCCAATCGAGCTCCAAACCACCGGTATGCTCCTTGGTTATCTGCCCGTACTGGTAACATTCCATGACGAAGGCGATGGAATTGGCACACGATATGGTGTCAATGCCGTAGGTATCGCAGTAGAAGTTCAATTCCAGCAAAGCGTAGGGGTCGAAGTTGCCAATGTTGGATCCCAAACCCGCGGCGCTCTCATACTCCGGACCGTCTACCAGAACCGCCTGCCCCGCAAAAGGGCCGGTGCGCAGGTGAAAGTGGTCTACTCCGTGCGAACAAGAAAGCGTACAGCCCGTCCAACACCCATCCGGTAAACCCTGGGTGAACAACGATTTCCAAACCGAAGAATCGATTTTGGGGGTATCCGGATGTGACCCGAAACGGAAGTTATGCACCGGCAGCAGGTCAAAGTGATCCATGATCTCTATCAAGTAAGGAGTCCCAATTTTGCGCATCTGGTTTTGGCTGTCGTCCAGCTCTACGATCTCTTTGTTGATGCGCCTGCCGGCTTTACGGATCAGGGACATATCCGCGGGGTGGTTGCTGTCGCCTTTCAGGTTGCTAAAGCGTACCACGATGCCCCGCAGGCCTTTATCCCGGAAAACCCGTCCCGACCCGCCGCGGCCCGCCTGTTTGACGCGCACCTCCTTGCGTCGGGTGTCGTACCAACTGAAATTCAGCATAGCGTAGCGCACATGCTCAGCCGCCGGACCGGTCGTTACCGTTGAGATGTTGCGCATGTCCGCTTCGTCTCTGGCGTACGTCTCGGTAAGTTTCCGGTACAGCAAATGGGAGGCACGGTCTTCCGCCGGAGCGGTCTCGATGGTTACCCGGCCAGCATCGCCATCTATAAAAATGACCGCCTCTTCCCTGGCTTTGCCCTGAATCTCCAGGGCGTCGAAACCCGAAAACTTGAGAAATGGAGCAAAGTAACCCCCCGCGTTGCTGTCAATCACTGAACCGGTCAGGGGCGAAATGGTGACCACGGTGGATTTCCCCGTCCCGGGGTAGGCGGTTATCCCACAGATGGGGCCATTGCCGATCACGATCTCATTTTCGGGGTGATCCCATTTCGTGTCGTCCTTCACCCCATCCCAGAGTAGCTTGAGCGCGAAACCTCGGCCTCCGGTGAACAGGTCTTTCATCTGTTGTGTAACCGGTTTTTCTTTGATAGTGTAATCTGTCAGGTTGATGTACAGCGTACGGTTGGCGTAACCGCGTTCCACCAGGCGAAGCTGGTAGGTGTATTCCGCCAGGAGCTTACGAGCACCTGCGGATGTTTTGGCAGTTGGGGATGTGGGATATGCAGCCATAGTATCTCCTTTTGAGGTGCATTTTACCAAACCTACTAAAGGACAGGTTTCATGTCCAGCGATACCTCTGGATTTTTACCTGTCCCTGACGGTACCGGGTTTTTGCTTGCTTGCCCTTTTAGCCATCCCGCGTCCTTATCCGAATGTCTCCAACTGGGACTCCAACTTCTTTGCCGTCCTTTTGTAAGCCGCTAACTTATCCCTCTCTTTTTCCACGACCTCCGGGGGCGCTTTTTGGGCAAAAGGCCCTGCCAGCAACTGCTCTAAGCGCTCTATCTGGCCCTCGACTTCTTCCAGGTCCTTTTCTAAACGTACTCGTTCCTCGGCGGTGTCCACAAGCCCAGCCAGCGGCAGGTAGATTTCGACGGGTCCAACCACCAGCACCACGTGACCCTCCGGTTTTTCCGCCAGAGAAGGCAAGATGGAGAATTGCTTTTCGTCCAATCTGGCGAGTGTAGCGATGGAGGTTTTTTGGGGTTCTAAAATCTGTGCATAGCCGGGAGAGACGAATATTGCCGGAAGGCGTTTGGTCGGCTTGACGTTCTTCTCTGCGCGCAGGTTGCGGATCGCGCGCACGATGTCCATAGCCAGCGAGAAGTGTGCCACCTTCCCCACCTCCCAGGCCTCGGTTTGGCGTGGTTCCGGCCAGGGGGCGATGATAAGGGCTGCAGGCCAATCGTAGGATAAGATGTGGGTTTCTTCAACCGCGGCCTTCAAGCGCTGCCATAGTTCTTCGGTGATAAAGGGGGTGAAGGGGTGTAGCAGGCGCAGGCACATATCCAAAACGCGCACCAGTGTTGAGAGGGTGTAATAAGCCCGATCACCACCCTCGGCTATCTGTAGCTTGGCAATCTCGAGGTACCAGTCGGAGAACTCTCCCCAAAAGAAGTCGTAGATTTGACGGCCAGCTTCCCCATAGTGGTGCGTCTGAAAAAGATGGTCTACCTCGCGAATCAGGGATTGCAACCGTGACCAAATCCAGGAATCTGCCAGGGACCAATCCGGTTTCTCCTGAGGTTCAGCAGGGATTTTAGGTAGCGAACCAAGCACAAATCGGGTGGCGTTCCAAATTTTGTTGGCAAAGTTCCGGTTGGCCCTCACTTTTTCCATGCTCAGGTTCATGTCGTTACCTGGAGCAGATCCCACCAGCAGGGTAAAGCGCAGGGCGTCAGTTCCCATCTCGTCCATTAATTCCAGGGGGTCAATCACGTTTCCTGTAGTTTTGCTCATCTTGCGGCCGATCTCATCGCGTATCAGCCCGTGCAGGTACACTTCCTCGAAGGGGATATTTTCTGTCAGCTCCAGGCCCATCATGACCATGCGTGCTACCCAGAAGAAGAGGATGTCGTAGCCTGTCTCCATCATGGTGGTGGGGTAGAAATAGTCCAAATCTGGGGTATGGTCAGGCCAACCCAGGGTAGAGAAGGGCCACAACGCCGAAGAAAACCAGGTATCGAGCACGTCGGGGTCCTGGTGGATGTTCCCGCTGCCGCACGAAGCGCATTTGCTGGGGTCTTGGCGGGATACGGTTTTTTCCTCGCAATCGTTGCAGTACCATACGGGGATGCGGTGTCCCCACCATAACTGGCGGGAGATGCACCAGTCTCGGATGTTTTCCAACCAGTTGTTGTAAACCTTGGTGAAATGTTCAGGGATAATCTGGATGCGCCCTTCACGTACAGCCTGGATAGCCTTCTCGGCCAGGGGTTTCATATCCACGAACCATTGCGTTGAGATCATGGGTTCGACGATTTCGCCACCCCTTTGGGAGCGGGGGATGTTCAACGTGTAGGGTTCTTCTTTGATCACCAGACCTGCAGCGCACATGTCCTCCCACATTTTTTGGCGGCACTCGAAACGGTCCATCCCCGCGTACGGGCCGCCGTGGGTATTGACCCGGGCGGCTTCGTCCAGCACGGAGATCATCTCCAAACCGTGCCGCTCCCCGATTGCGAAATCGTTGGGGTCGTGGCCTGGGGTGATCTTCAGGGCTCCGGTACCAAATTCCCGGTCCACATACTCATCCGCAATCACCGGTATGTGACGTCCTAGAATGGGCACGATGGCGGTTCGACCGATGAAGCGGTTGTAGCGTTCATCTTGGGGGTGTACGGCCACGGCGGTATCCGCCAGGATGGTCTCGGGGCGGGTGGTTGCCACAGGTATAAATTCTTCTTGGGAGAATTCCGAAGTCTTAGACCTCTCAGGGGTTAGTACATACTTGAAATAGTACAACGTACCCGGTTCTTCGGAGTATTCCACTTCCAGGTCAGAGACCGCGGTTTTCAAGCCTGGTGACCAGTTGATCAGTCGTGGGCCACGGTAGATCAGCCCCTTCTCGTAGAGGTGCACGAAAGCCTCCCGCACCGCTCTGGATAGGCCCTCATCGAGAGTAAAGCGTTCGCGGCTCCAATCGCACGAAGCCCCCAGACGGCGGATTTGTTGGGTGATGATGCCTCCGTATTTCTCCTTCCAGGCCCAGGTGTGTTCCAGGAATTTCTGGCGGCCGATCTCCTCACGGGTGACCTCCTCGGTGCTCAGCAGGTGTTTTTCTACCTGAAGTTGGGTGGCGATGCCAGCATGATCCGTCCCTGGCACCCACAGTGTGGGGATACCCTTCATGCGATGGTAACGAATCATCAGGTCCTCCATGGCCACGAACATGGCGTGCCCCAGATGCAGTTCGCCGGTCACGTTGGGAGGGGGGATGGATATCACATAAGGCTTTATGCTGGGGTCATGGTGGGGTTCATGAGGGTCGTTGCCAGGTTTGAAGTAGCCGCCGCGTTCCCACATCTCGTAGATAGGTTGCTCGGTGGCCTTGAAATCGTAGGTTTTGGGTAAGGGTAATTTCTTCATGCTTCACTCCGTCGTCATATGTTTTTTATGGGTCGAGAGGTTTCTATAAAGCCATATCCTGACCAACCCGGAAGGTGGGGGGATATTTAACGAACCGGTTACCAGGATAACGATGCAACCGCTGCCTCTCCGCTTGTGAGGGTAGGACCCACGGTCAACCCGCAGTGGTGAGGTACCAGCCATCCCTTTCAGAGGTGGACCATTGTGTGGATCTTTCTTATCGTGGTTATTAAACCGAACACGCCCTTGCCTCCTTGTTGAGGACGAAAGGGCGTGTCTTTCACTGAACCTTCGATCCGATGCTCCTCAGATCAAAGACTCAGGGGTAACCTTCCGCGGTACCACCTCATTTCGCCGCGCATGGCTGCGTAGGCGCTCTCGGTGCCCCGACAGGTGACTGCTGTTCAGTACCGATCAGGGTTTCGCTGTAACGGGCTCACCCGTGACGGTCTACTCTTATGGGGTTGAGAAAAACTCCCCATAATTTCTTCGTCATTCTGACCAGGCGACATTCAGCGGGGGGTGACTGAGAATGGCTTTCAGCCCATGGCCATTCCTTCTCTGGCAGCTCCGTGTGCGCTTACTCCTCCCGGAATATGCTATGAAATTGTGCCAACATTATACACACGAGAAAAGACGATGTCAAATGAGTGAATGGTTTTTCATCCCCTGCCCTCCGAATGGAGGGCCTGCCCTCCGAATGGAGGGCCTGCCCTCCGAATGGAGGGTGAGCGGAACGCAGTCCTGAACGCAAGTGGAAGGCATTCATCCTGCCTGCACCAGTGCAGCAGGCACAGGTGAGCGGACGCTGAGCGAAGCCGAAGCGGCAGTCGAAGGAGGCTTGGCTGGACCGCTGATCGTGCCTCATGCTCTTTGGCGCAGGACCTTCGACTGCGCCGACGAGGACGTTGGCTGGAACGGGAGGAGGGGTGGTCTCGATACGCTTCGCTACTCGACCCAAGGGTCTCGATACGTGCCCTTAGTCTCGATATGCTTAGCTACTCGACCCAAGGGGCACACTCGACCAACGGGACATCGCGGGTCGAGTAGGGCGAAACGAAATGAAGCCCGTATCCGCCAGGTCGAGCCTGCCTGCCCCCCGCATGGGGGGCTTGTCCCCGCAAGGGGATCGAGACCGAGACCCCTCTTATCTGCTCCCTTCGGCTATGCTCAGGGCAGGCCCTTCGACTGCGTGCCTTCGGCACTCCGATCTCGATACACACCCCTCGGGTGTTAATCGATCCGAGGCCCAGGGTGGATGGTATGCATTATGTAATATTTTCTTGAGCAAATCTACTCTTTGTGCTATCCTTCTGCAGCTTTTATAGCGGTGAGAGAACCTATGCAACATGAACGCGTATCTGAAGATGTTTATTGGTTTCAAAGCGATATATACGCTCAGGTTACGGCAGGGGTTGTGGTAGGCCCGGATTGGGCCGTGGTGATCGATACCCTGACCTTCCCAGAAGAGACTCTAGAGATAAGGGATTTCATTGAGCAGGAATTGAATGTACCTGCTCGGTACGTGATCTTGACGCATTACCACGCCGATCACAGTTGGGGGGCTTGCTTCTTCCCTGGGGCGACGGTAGTTGCGCATAGCCTCTGCCGTAAATTTTTAGAGCAAAAGGGTATCCCCTCGCTGGAGAGTGTCAAACGCGACAACTCCGAATTTCGTTCGGTCAAGATTGTATTGCCTCACCTGACCTTCGATGAAGGCGAGCTTACATTAAAAGTGGGGAAAAAGAGACTGCGCCTGATTCCATTGCCTGGTCACAGCGCGGATGGAATTGGTATATTGGTTGAAGATGATCGTGTGCTTTTTGCCGGCGATGCTCTGATGCCTTTGCCTTTTATCGTAGATGGTAATTATGATGATATGCTGAATACGTTGAAGGTGATAAAAGAATTGGCTTTGGAGAATGTCATCCAGGGTCATGGGGATATCGTGCTCCGTGGCGAGGTTGAATTAGTGGTGGGTCAGAACCTTTTTTACTTATCCGCGGTCCGCAAGGCTGTTCGTGAAGCACGCCGGAGAAAGTATGCCCTGGATTACTTTGAAAAAATAACTGTTGAAGACTGTGGCAAGACGCACGTTCTGCTTGGTGGGATGGCAGAAGCTCTCCACCAGAAAAATATGAAAATGCTCTATCGCTCTGAATACGGTGAGGAGCCGACATCCTCGTCTGGATAAAGTTGGTTTCACACCCAGTATGCTATTCCCCATAACAACAGCAGGACGAACAACGGCTCCCAGAACGCTTGTCGGAACGGGGTTCCCTCTGCCAGGTTACCCACGAGTATGGTAAGTGCATAGGCTGGACCTAATAGGGCGAGACCGAAGGTTAGTGGCAGGAGGGGGAGATAATGCAGTGCAGAGAGGTATTGCCCAATAATAACGATTACTACCAGGCTGGAGGCAAATAACCAGCGACCGGTACGCAAATGAAGGCTACGCAAGGTTATCAGCCACTGCGTGGGTACCGATGCGATGAGTAAAAGGAACAGGCGGACTTCAACCTGGCGTAAGGCAACGACCAGCATTAAATAAAGGGCAAAAGCCAGAGCAGTGAGTGCCGGAACAGCAATAGCCCGGCGACCATCTGCGGGGTCAACAACAATGTACTCCGCAGCGAGAACCAGGAACAGCAATAGCCCACCCAAACCGAAGGTCAACCACCAGGCAGCTCCTGGAGGTAGCTGGAAAAGGGGCACACCTATCACCCAGGCAGTCAGAGCCGGCAGGAGCCAGTGTTGCCAGGTGTTCCTTTCTTTTTGAGCTGGATGAGAGCGAATCAGCCACTCAGTGCCCAGGGCAGTAAGTGCAGCGACCAACAATAGCACTACCACGTTGGTATTAAATTGGGCAGGCAAATATAATCCAGGCAATTGGATTTCAAGGGTTCTGGATGGGAAGTTGATAAAGCGGCTGGTTGCGTACGCCAGCAGGATGGTGGCTGTCACCACACTTAATCTATCACCGCTTGAGGGTTGGCTTCTGGGTGTTGACATGCGCTGATTTTACCTATCATATAGAGGGATGCCAAGTATGTTAGCTGGAGAACACTGCTTGACGTTTTACCCTCTATGACGTAGGATAAACATACAGCCGGATCAGGATAAAGGGATACCATGCGCATTGGAATGCTTGCCGATGTATACAAGCCGTATATAAGTGGGGTGACAAACTACATCTCGCTTACAAAAAGCTGCCTTGAGAAGTTGGGGGAAAAAGTATACGTCATCACCTTTGGAGATGTAGAATACGACAACCATGAAGGGGATGTCATCCGCTCAAGGGGAATGCCATTGGTGGAAACTGGGTTTTATTTGGGAGTTCACTATTCTGCAGAGGCACGAAGGATTTTACGTACCCTGGACATTGCTCATGTTCATCATCCTTTCATTAGCGGTAGTCTGGCATTGCGATATTGTAAATTACGCGGTATTCCCGTCGTGTTTACCAATCACTCTCGCTATGACCGCCTGGCTCAAGCCTATTTGCCCATTCTACCAACAGGTGTGGGAGAGACAGTTTTAAACGCTTTCCTGCAGTCTTTTTGCCGTTCGGTGGATTTGGTGATCTCCCCCTCAAACAGCATGCGTTGGATCTTACATGAATTCGGCGTAGATGTTCCCATAGAAGTAGTGCCTAATGGTGTAGACCTATCGTCGTATCGTCGGGGAATTGTGCCCATATCCCGCCAGCAATTACACTTTCAGCCGGATGATGTGGTGCTTTGTTACGTGGGCAGGTTAGGTCCAGAGAAGAACCTTCCATTTCTCCTGCGAGCTTTTGGTGGCGTGGCTCAGGCTTATGAACATGTTAAATTGCTGATCGTTGGTGGGGGGCAGGAACAGGAAAACCTGGAGGATCGTGTGAAATACATGGAGTTGGATAATAAGGTCCAATTCACTGGCATGGTCTCTTATGAAATCATACCGTCCTATCTGGCCACCGCGGATGTGTTTGTTACTGCCTCTGTTTCCGAGACCTTTGGATTATCTGTTATTGAGGCCATGGCTTGTGGTTTACCGGTGTTAGGTATTCACTCACCAGGCATCAGCGATATAGTAGAAGAGGGACACACTGGCTTATTGTCTCCTGAAGATATCGCGGCCTTCACCGCCAAGATGGTACGCATGGTGACCAACCATGGTCAAAGGCGCGCCATGGGCGATAATGCCAGGCAGGCTTCGGAGAACTATGCCATTGAACGAACCACCCAAATTCTTCTCGATCACTATCGCCGATTGGTCAAACAGGCAGCGAATAGAAAACGGGGGGTTCGGGCAGTGATCAACCGTTTCGTTGAGCGTTGGCGCAAATGAGTGCCCAAAAGCATACATTGGGTCGCTGGGGTGAATCGTTGGCCGTGGAATACCTGACAGAACATGGTTATAAGGTTATCGAACGCAACGTGTATACACCTTATGGAGAGTTGGATATTGTTGCCCTTCAGGATGAGGACGTGGTATTTGTGGAGGTGAAGACTCGCCGCACCTTATCCTTCGGCATGCCGGAAGAATCAATAACCCTGCGTAAACAGGAACACCTGATCGAAGCGGCCCAAGCTTACCTTCAAGAGCATCCTGAATTTAGTGGGGATTGGCGTATAGATGTGATTGCTATCCATATCAAAAAGCCAAATGCAAGGCCAGATATCAGGCACATTGAGAATGCGGTTTCGTGAGTTGAATAAGAGACCTGAAACTTCTGGCAATGATAGCCTTCTCCCGCTGATAGCCATCGTGGGTCCTACTGCTGTGGGGAAAACTGAGATCGCCATTGATTTAGCCGAACGGTTGGGGGGAGAAATCGTTTCCGCTGATTCGCGCCTATTTTATCGAGGGATGGATGTGGGTACAGATAAGCCTTCACCAGAGCAACGTGCACGCCTCCCCCATCATTTGATAGACGTGGTTGATCCCCATGAGGTTTGGAGCCTGGCAGTCTATAAGCAAGCCGCAAAAATGGCGATTGCTGACATTCATTCTCGGGGTAAGCTGCCATTTTTAGTTGGGGGAGCCGGGCAATATGTACGCGCTATCATTGAAAATTGGGTTGTACCCAAGGTGAAACCCGATCCGGGTTTACGCCTGCTGCTCGAATCCTGGGCAGAGGAGGTACATCCAAAGGGGTTGCATACCCGTTTGGTTGCTCTTGATCCTGAAGCGGCTGAGAAGATTGATTATCGCAATGTGCGACGGACAATACGTGCTCTGGAGGTGATTTTTCGTACAGGTAAAAAATTCTCCGAACAGCGCGTTCAGGGGACTGCTTTGTACAGATCATTGGTGGTAGGTCTTACATGTCCTCGAAAAGAGTTGTATGCCCGGATAGATGCACGCATTCAAAGTATGATGGAAGCAGGTCTGGTTGAAGAGGTGGAAACTCTGCTGACCAGAGGATATACGCCTGATCTGCCCTCCTTTTCAGCCATCGGTTATCGGGAGATTGCCTCCTATGTACGGGGGGAGTTATCCCTGGAAGAAGCGGTGAGTGCCATGAAGCAACACACCCGACGGTTTGTCAGGCGTC
Source organism: Chloroflexota bacterium (assembly GCA_040758495.1). Taxonomy (GTDB): domain Bacteria; phylum Chloroflexota; class Anaerolineae; order Anaerolineales; family JBFLVL01; genus JBFLVL01. The sequence continues at coordinate 7,296 of JBFLVL010000042.1, read as the reverse complement.
AGGCGAATTGGTTTAAACTGGATGATCCAGGCATCAAATGGTTCCAGGTGAATACAGATACGGTGACGGAAATCGAGGGGGTTATCCGAGGATTTTTATCTTCGGCGGTTAGATAAACCACTGTGTAATTACGAAGTACAACCCGGCTGAGGCTACTGCCACGATGGGTATGGTAATCAACCAGGCTACGAGCATTTCCTGCCCAACCTGCCAGCGAACCTTGCTTATCCGCTCAGCAGCACCCGTCCCCATGATACAGGAGCTCATCACCTGGGTTGTGCTGACCGGGCCACCAAGCAGCGCTGCTCCCAGGATGACGACCGCTCCTGAGACTTGGGATGAGAAGCCATGCACTGGCTTTATTTGAAAGATGCGCTCGCCAAGGGTGTGGATTAACCGCCACCCCCCAAATGAAGTGCCGAGGGCGATCGCACCGGCTGAGGCCAGTATAACCCAAGGGGGAACTTCGAAGCTTGGAATCCGGTTGGAGATATATAATGCCAAGGTTAATACCCCCATGGTTTTTTGGGCGTCGTTGGTGCCATGACTGAGTGAAAGGCTAAAAGAGGTGAGCATCTGGATTTTACGGAACCAGTTGTTGACCCGGGGGGATAGATGAAACAGGCCTGACAGAAAAAATATCCATTTCGTAAAGAAATAACCTGTGAGCAAACCCAGGGGAGGGGAGATGATTAATGCTATCAATATCTTCCATAGTCCATTAAGTTGAACGACATCAAATCCTCTTGAGGTAATAGCTGCTCCGAGCAGCCCTCCAATTAACGCATGGGAGGAAGAAGAAGGGATACCGAAATACCAGGTGATGAGGTTCCACAGGATGCCAGCAATCAGGGCTGCTAACATCACCGGCATGGTTATGGCTTGAGCGTGTAATAGCCCTTCTCCAATGGTCTTTGCCACTGCTACACCGAAGAGCAAGGGGCCGAGTAGATTCCCCAGACCGTTGAGAATTAATGTCATTCGAGGATGCATAGCGCGGCTGGAGATAACCGTGGCCACCACATTCGAACTATCGTGAAGGCCATTGAGAAAGTCGAAGATAAGAGCCAGGACGACGACCACTGTTAGCATATAGATACCCTCTGGTAGATGGGAATATAGGATACCACAAGAAAAGGCTTTGATTCGGCCCTTTTCCTGGTAACCCAGGCTTATATTGTAAGGACGAGGGGGATGTTGATGGTGTGAAGCCCGCCAAATGGCGTCGGGAATAACGGGAATAATGAACGGATTCGATCAATTTTGGGAAAAAAATCAAAAAAGAATTGACAACTTGCATGGTTTGAATCTATACTGATAGTAGTGTGTTCACTATTGTCCCTTCACTAGAATCCTAGGAGGAGAAGAAATGTCCAAGAAACCTTGGCTAAAATTATATGACGAGGGTGTTCCAGAAAAGATAGATTATCCCGAAGTGCCACTGTTTTACTTTTTGGAGGAGTCAGCCAGGAAGTACCCGGATGCTGCCTGTACGATTTTCAAAGGAGCGAAGATCAGTTATCGTGAAATGAACGAGCTGACAGACCGTCTCGCGGCGGGTTTGGCTGATTTAGGGGTCAAGAAAGGTGACCGCGTAGGAATCTTTATTCCCAATACTCCGCAATTTGTGATGGCATATTTTGCGATCCTGAAGGCGGGTGGCGTGGTTGTGGCTACCAACCCAATGTACAGCCCTCGGGAGATTGAGTATCAAGCCAATGATTCGGGCACAGAAGTGATGCTTGTGATGAGCAACTTCTATCAACGGGTTAAGGAAGTGCAGCCCAAGACGAAGATCCGTACGATAGTGGTGACCAATATCAAAGAGACCTTGCCACCGGTGATGGCGTTTTTGTTCACTCTTCTTAAGGAGAAGAAGGGTGGCTTTCGTGTGGAACTTGGGGAGGGGGATGTGTGGATGCAGGATCTCATCGCCCGACATACACCCGAAGATAGACCCAAGATAAAGGTTGGTCCGGATGATGTAGCCTTGTTCCAATATTCGGCAGGCACGACAGGCGTTCCTAAGGGAGCGATAGCACTGCACCGTAATCTGGTTGCCAATACGCTTCAGATACGCAGTTGGATGCCCACTGCTGAGGAAGGTAAAGAGGTCGTCCTCATGGCCATCCCCCTATATCACGTGTATGGCATGGTAGCGGGGATGAACTTTGGTTTGGCAGCCGGCGCCTCTCTGGTGATGGTGCCCGATGCCCGTGATATCAAGGATGACCTGGATAACATTCAAAAATACAAGGCGACCGTCTTCCCCGGGGTGCCGACCCTGTACAACGCCATCAACAATTATCCCGATGTGGTGGCGGGGAAGTATGACCTGGGTTCCATAAAAGTGTGTATCTCCGGTTCAGCGCCGCTGATGCGCGAGACCAAAGAGCGGTTTGAGGCTGTTGCTGGTGGTGTGGTTTTCGAGGGTTATGGCCTTTCAGAGGCTCCTACTGCTACACATTGTAACCCTCTCCTTGGCGAGAACCGGACGGGATCGATTGGTTTACCCTTGCCAGATGTAGATGCGCGCATTGTGAGCCTGGATGATGAGGTTACGGAATTACCGGTGGGTGAGGTAGGAGAGTTGGTGCTCAAAGGACCTCAGGTGTTCAAGGGGTATCACAATATGCCTACCGAGACTTCTAATATCCTTCGGAAGGGGTGGCTGTACACGGGTGACATTGCTAAGATGGATAAGGATGGCTATTTCTACATTATTGACCGTAAGAAAGAACTGATCAAACCCGGTGGTTTTCAGGTATGGCCTCGGGAGGTGGAAGAAGTCATCAAAGAACATCCCAGCGTTTTAGAGGTGGGGGTGGCAGGGATTCCAGACCCTTATAGTGGGGAGGCAGTAAAAGCCTGGGTAGTATTGAAACCGGGTGAAAAAGCTACAGAAGAAGATATCAAAGAGTGGTGCAAAGGTAAATTAGCCAAGTACAAGCTGCCTAAAGTAGTCGAATTTCGCCCTGAGTTGCCCAAGACCACCGTGGGGAAGATACTGCGTCGAGAACTTGTAAGGCAACACAAAGAAGCAGAGGGATAGGCTAAACCTGGTAGTGCTTCCCCAACCGTAAAGTTTATGTTGATAGTAAACACCCCGTTCGCTTGGAACGGGGTGTTGTTTTACCTGTTTGGGCGGTTTTTCACGCATCGAGGCTGCTAAGTAGCAACGGGGATTTCTTTTTGGGTTTGGGGGGTGGGAAGATCTCTTCGAACTCTTCGCGGGAGAGGGTTTCAACTTCTAACAGCTTTTCGGCGACTTTATGCAATATGTCTTCATACTTCGTCAGGATGCCTTTGGCTTTATCGTACGATTCCTTGACCAACTTGTGGACTTCGTTGTCAATCCGTTCTGCGATAGCATCTGAGTAGTCACGCTGTTCGCCGATCTCACGACCTAAAAAGATCAATTCTTCTTTTTGACCCCACACCAGTGGCCCGAGGCTCTCACTCATCCCAAATCGTGTGACCATGGTTCGGGCCATGCGGGTAACTTGTTCCAGGTCATTGGCTGCACCAGAAGTAATATCTTCGAAAACAAGCTCTTCAGAAGCACGTCCTCCCAGGCTGAAGGCCATATCATCTAGGATTTTCCCCCGGCTCATCAGAGTGCGGTCTTCTTCAGGCAATGCCATGGTATAACCGCCTGCCATGCCGCGAGCGGTTATGGAAACTTTGTGTACCGGATCGCAATAGGGCAGGGCATTGGCGACGATAGCATGACCGGCTTCGTGGTAGGCAACGATGCGTTTTTCTTCTTCGCTGATCAATCGGCTCTTGCGTTCCGGTCCGGCTATGACTCGCTCTATAGCTTCCTCGAACTCTATTTGGGTGATGGATTTCAAATCCCGCCGGGCTGCAAGAATGGCCGCCTCGTTTACCAGGTTTTCCAGGTCTGCGCCAACAAAGCCTGGAGTTGAACGTGCGATGGTGGAGAGGTCTACGTCTGGGGCGAGTGGTTTACCCCGGGCATGCACCTTGAGGATGGCCTCGCGCCCACGGATATCGGGACGGTCGAGCACGACGCGGCGGTCAAAACGACCTGGGCGTAATAAGGCAGGATCGAGGATGTCTGGTCTGTTTGTGGCGGCCATGATGATAACGTTTGTGTCCGTGTCAAAGCCGTCCATCTCGACCAGCATCTGGTTGAGGGTCTGCTCGCGTTCGTCATGGCTTCCCCCCAAACCAGCACCGCGTTGACGCCCAACCGCGTCTATCTCATCTACAAAGACAATGCTGGGTGAATGTCGCTTGGCCTGATCGAACAGATCGCGCACACGGCTGGCACCAACACCGACAAACATCTCCACAAACTCAGAACCAGATATGGAGAAGAAAGGTACGCCTGCCTCGCCAGAGACAGCTTTGGCCAGTAAGGTTTTGCCTGTTCCTGGAGGTCCTACCAGCAGTACGCCTTTGGGGATGCGTGCACCCAGCGAGATGAACTTGGCTGGTTCGCGTAAGAATTCTACGACCTCAACCAGCTCCTCCTTGGCCTCCTCAACCCCAGCCACATCTTCGAAGGTAACCGAGGGTTGGTCGCCGGTGAACATTCGGGCGCGCGATTTGCCGAAGGATAAAGCTGCGTTGTTGCTCCCTTGAGCCTGACGGATAATAAACCAGAAGATGCCTCCCAGGATGATAAATGGCAGGATGTATCCTAACGTAGTGGCAATACCTAACCATGCGCTGGGAGCTTTGATCTCAATCTTGATATTTGTGGGTGACAACTGGTCGGGGGTTACACCCAAGGCGAGAAGTTGGTCAATGAGTGTCGCTGAGGGTTCTTTTTGAGATATTTTTTCTGTTCCGTCAGCGTAAATTACAGTCAGACGGTCCTCGTCCCCAACGATGCGTTTTACTTCTCCTTTTTGTATGCTTGAGGCCACTTCGTTGATGGTCAAAGCCTCTAGAGAAGTGCTTTTATTTTTAAAATTATAGAACATCGCAGCAATGGCGATGAACAACAGTAAATACACGAGTATTGAAGCTCTACTTTTGGATGGGTTCACATATACCTCCGGTAAGATTACACATCCACATCCAAAGAGATTATACCAACCAACTAGAAATATTTCTAATTCTTTGAGTGATATTCGGGGATGTTAATGGCATTCTAACGAATTTTCCAGCGTTCGATTGGTTGTAGAATCAAATACCCCCTTTATGGAATATCTGTTTATTGCGTTGACTCCTTACAACGGGTTCGTCTATAATCCAAAGTATGACGCGAGTAATTGCGGTTGCGAATCAAAAAGGCGGGGTTGGAAAAACAACCACGGTTGTCAACCTGGCCGCAGCCCTGGCAGAAATAGGTAAACTCGTCGTTGTAATCGATCTAGACCCCCAGGGAGCTTTGAGCATCATTCTTGGTTTTGATCCCTATTTAGTAGAACCGTCAACCTATCATTTATTGATGCACCCTGCAATTTCCCTTAAAAAAGTACTTCGCAGGGTCACCAACAATTTGCTGATCGCACCAGCCAATGCCGAACTCATTGCGGCTGAATATCAGCTATTAAAGGCGCAGGACCGTTCCAACCGACTGCGAAAAGCGTTGAACAATCGTCCGGGTATTATTGACTTTATCCTCATTGATACCCCACCCAATTTGGGGTTGCTGACCGTTAATGGGTTGAGTGCTGCTCGTGAGCTTCTCATCCCCGTGCCCACAGAGTATCTGGCCATGCGTGGAGTGCGTCCTTTATTAGATGCTGTGTGGAAAATACGCGAGCGGATTAATCCTGATCTGCAATTGTTGGGTGTGGTTCCCACCATGTATCGTGAGAATTCCCCGTTTGCTGAGCAGGCATTGGTCGAAATTCACAGCGTGTTTAAAAATAAGGTTGCCCGAACCCCTATCCCCAATGATGAGGTCGCGGTTGTCGCTCCTGCTGCACGTCAAACGGTCTTTGATTTTGATCCAGATAGTGCCATAGCAGTAGCTTATCGTAAGTTAGCAGAGGAGGTGAATCATGCCCAGGTCTGAAGAAAATCCTTTGGAAGGAAAAGGCGAAGAGATGCTTCCAGGTCGAGGGTTGCCATTTAAGAAAGTCAGTGAGGTGGAAGAAGAGGAGGTTCTTGAATTAGGTGAATTGGATGAAACTCACCTGGCTGATCAACCTGTAGAGTTGGCCGAAGAACCTCACGAGGTTTCTGAGAGGGTATCACCTGAAGAGGGGGCGCCGGCAGATGAGGAAGTATCGGTGGCGGAAGAGGCCGTGGTTGCAGTGGAGGAGTTTGAGGAGTCGCGCGATTTGACACCCGAAGAAGTGGCTGCTCTATTTGAAGAGGATGTGGCTCGAGAAGAAGTTGAGAGCCTAGAAAAATCCTCAGAAGTGATGGTCTCGGAAGAGGGGGAGATCAGAGATAGTGGGCTGGGAGCCTTTGAACCTGTGATATCTACTGAGGAGATGCCTCTTCTACCCAAGGAGCCAACTGAAGAGGTGGCATTTCCGCCACTCGAGGCCTTTCAGAAAGCCCCACCCATCTGCCCTCCCCCGGGGCCGGTGACAGGTGCTCCAGGTGAGGAAATGCCGCCTGTCAGTCAAGCCTTAGCCGCAGATGCGGATATCGTCACCTTATTGGTCACAGAACCTGAACTCAAAGAGCTGTGGAAGCGAGCGGACCATCTCCAGCAAGAGGTCAACGGAAAAATAAGCTCACTTAGCCTGGCGCGAACCTTGTTAGATCAGATCCAACAGGCGCGCAACGAAATCATGGCCGGAAAAGACCATTACGAAGAAGCCGAACGAGCACTCAATGAAGTGGAATACCGCGTGGCTAACTATCCCCGTATGGAGCGCTGGTCGTACACAGTCGGGATTTGGATACTCGTCTATGAGATAATCTGGGCTTTGTTAATTGGTCTGGGTATGTTGTATCTACCAGACTTTATCACCCAGCGATTAGCGGGTGTTTCTACGGAGGCCAGAATAACAGGTGATATCGTATCCGGGGTTAATACCATGATGTGGGGCGGCCTCGGAGGAGTAGTAGGTGCCCTGTATGCCCTTTGGCGACATGTCGCCCGTGACCAGGATTTTAGTAAACAGTACACCATGTGGTATATCACCAACCCCATTATGGGCGTGACCTTGGGTGCTTTTGTGTTTATGGTGATTAGAGCCGGGATGTTCTCGTTGCTATCTGGTGAGGAAAGCCAGACAATATCCTCTGCATTTGCGATCTACGTTTTGGCCTGGATTGCTGGCTTTCAACAAAATGTGGCTTACGATATTGTCCGTCGGGTGTTGCGCATTTTCCGCATCACCGAGGAAGACGAGA
>JBFLVL010000041.1:13766-19654 GCA_040758495.1 Chloroflexota bacterium | reverse complement strand
CGGAGAGCCGGATGAGGGAAAACTCCTGCCCTGAGCCTGTCGAAGGGTCACGTCCGGTTCGAGGTGGCAGGGGATGAAAACCAGACAGGGTAGTGGTATTGAGGCACTCTCGCAGGAAACGGAGAGCGACCGGTCTGCCACACCTACATCCAGGCGTCATCCCCTGACCCTACCAGCCGACCGCCTTCGGCGCGGGTACGCGTGGCGTGTCTTGCCAGAGTCGGCGACGCCTGAACCGCAGGCCGTTGAACTAAGCGCTTCGCGCCGGTAAAACCCAAACTTTCCCCAGAGTCTTCAACCAACCACTCGGCCTCGATCAGGCTATATTTCCTGTGAAAGTCCCATCTCATTTCACAGGAGGTATCCCCATGTCAACACCTTTGCGACAAAAGATGATCGAGGATATGCAATTACGCGGTTTCGCGGCCAGGGCGCAGGAAGCCTACCTGCTGGCCGTGAGCCAACTGGCAAAGCACTACCACAAATCTCCAGACCAGATTACTGAAGAAGAACTGCGCCAGTACTTCCTTTATCTCAAGAACGAAAAGCACGCTGCTCGCAACACTTGCACTATCGCCCTGTGCGGGATCAAGTTCTTCTTCCAGCACACCCTGGGCAGGGAGTGGAAGACGCTCGATTTCGTGCGTCCGCCCAAGGAGGAGAAGCTACCGGTAGTGCTCAGCGTGGATGAAGTTCGCCGAGTTTTGGCCTGCATCTATCGCCTGCGCTACCGGACATGTCTGACCACCATCTACGCTTGCGGGCTGCGTTTGCACCTGTGCCAGGTACGGGCAGGAGGGACTGCATTTGCAAGTGTCCCACATCGACAGCGAACGCCACCTGTTGCACGTCTGCCATGGGAAAGGTGGCAAAGATCGCTATGTCCCGCTGCCACCGTCCATCCTGGTGATGCTGCGTCGCTACTGGCTCACCCACCGCGATCCAGTCTGGCTCTTCCCCTCGCCTTTCCGGCCTGAGAAAAACTCTATGAATGCCAGCGGCGTGCAGCGAGCTTTCTATGCTGCCCTCCGAGATAGCGGCATCCACAAACCGGCCACCGTGCATACCCTGCGCCATTCGTACGCCACCCTACTACAACATGTCTCGTCCCAGGAACTTTATATGCTGTTAGGCATTTTATCCCCATTTCGGCTTGCTTTGTTTGGCCTTTTGATTGTACAATCTGTTCAGCATAATCTTCAGGGGATCGCCTTCGTTTTGTCTCAGCGCCCTAATCCCCAACCTGATTTCGTTTCGCAGAAGGCTTAGTTCAACTCGGATTGATGTGGCGGCGCATTGAACTGAGCTTCCGCATTGGCTCTGACCGTCGCATCAATCCTTAAACGTTAGCAGGAGTAAGGTGCTAAGCTATGAAGGATAAAGATGATTCTGCGCGACCCAAGCGCCAATACCCGCCCTTTTACGAGCGGGTTGTACCTATTGTTCTAGGAATCATCGTTATAGCGATCTTTGTTTTGTTGTTCCTCATTGTGGGTGTGGCTTTAGGCTGGTTTCCTGGCGGCAGATAATATCTCGTTGGTTAAGGAGGTGCCGTGTGGGTTCGATTAATACATTACTGCCTTTCATTTCAAGCATCGTGAGCTTCGTATTTGCCTTTCTTGTATTGAGGCGCTATCTTGTGCGCAAGGGCACTCATTTGCTAATATGGGGCATTGGTCTGGTGTTCTACGGCATTGGTGGCTTCTGCGAGACATACTATGGAGCTTTTGGATGGAACCCGTTCGTCTTTCGTCTGTGGTACTTGTTCGGAGCCATTCTGGTTGCTGCGTGGTTGGGACAGGGGACGGTATATCTATTGGCTAACCGGAAGTGGGCAAACGGGCTGATGGTGCTCCTGGTTCTGGGGTCGTTGTACGGTCTAGTCCGTGTCTTTGGTGCAGAACTCGACCCAAGTCAGATGACCACTAGTGTTCATACAGGTAGCGAGCTAAGCGGACACGCTATTGTCACTCCTGGAGTGCGGGTCTTGACTCCATTCTTTAATCTGTACGGTACAGTGACACTGGTTGGGGGAGCAGCTTGGTCAGCGTGGATCTTTTGGCGAAAACGCATTCTGTTGCATCGTACTATTGGCAATATCCTAATAGCCATTGGTGCTATGCTTCCTGCTTTTGGTGGTACGTTTAGCCGCTTTGGGATACCTGGCGCTCTGTATTTGGGAGAGTTATTGGGTACGGTGTTGATGTTCGTGGGATTTATTCGAGCGACTACACCGATTAAAGAATCGAGTTAGTGAAGAGAATTCTCGTTACAGAGGGCTCTGCCCACAGATGGTTTGCAACGGCATTCTCAACTCCAAGAGTGTTGGTTGAAGGCTTCAAGAATTACACTGCATATGTGACAATGTCTTTTTCTTGACACAATTGTGACGAATGTCAGATGTAGGCTGTTTTATTGAGTCTGTCAACCGAATTCTCGTTTTGTGCGCCTACTCCCATGGAGACACAAGAAAATGATGAATGACCGATATACCTACCGTGTAACCTGGTCGGAAGAAGATAATGAGTATGTCGGCCTGTGCGTAGAATTTCCGAGCCTTAGTTGGTTAGCAGCGGAACCAGAAGAAGCATTACAAGGTATTCGACAAGTTGTGAGAGAAGCGGTAGCTGACTTAGAAGCGAATGGAGAAGTTGTGCCCGAACCAATAGCTGTAAAACGATATAGCGGAAAATTTATGATTCGAATTCCGCCAGAGTTGCATAGGCGTTTGGCACTGGAAGCTGCGGAGACCGGCATAAACCTAAATCGGTTAGCCAGCGATAAGTTGAGTCGATTGGACGTTTGAATCAAATGCCTATAAACACTCAAGGGTAAAGCATGGTTCTGATAACTATCAGGCGCGCAATCCCCATTGCAGGTGCCTCGGATTTGCCCGGAGGATAAACGGCGCGATTTTTCGCAAATGGTTACGGGCAAAGGGTGTACAGGGTTCACGCCGCCCTGGCATGTGAAGCCCCCGATGGCCTGTTTGTTCAATGTCAAAAGACCTGAATGATGATATTATAGCCCGCATGAATCGAACCGATATTACTCCAATTTTCCAGGCTCTCCTCGCGGCTTTTCTGTTTGGAGCAAGCGCCCCAATATCTAAGTTATTGTTAGCTGAAATCGAGCCAATTTCATTAGCCGCATTTCTATACCTTGGAAGTGGTTTGGGGTTACTTCTTTTTCAAATATTTCGGGTTAATGGAAGCAAGGCAACCAATGCGGAAGCGCCAATCAAAAAGACGGATATGGGTTGGCTGGCGGGGGCAATCATTGCAGGTGGTATTGCCGCACCGATTATATTGCTTTTTGGTTTGCGCGATACTCCTGGGGCAACTGCGTCACTGTTACTCAATTTTGAAGGCATAGCAACAACATTGATAGCTGCGATGGTGTTCAAAGAAGCTGTTGGCCGTCGAGCGTGGTGGGCGATATTCGCGATTACTATTGCCAGCATTTTATTGTCGCTTAATCTAAATGAAGAATGGGGAATATCTTGGGGAGCAGTGGCTATTTTGGCAGCGTGTGTCTTTTGGGGCATAGATAATAACTTCACTCGAAATATTTCCGCGAAAAACCCAATCAGCATAGTGATGATAAAGGGCTTGGTTGCAGGTAGTTTTTCTTTAATTCTGACAATGATTTTGGGGAACTGGTTACCTGATTTAGGAACGGCGATTAAGGCTATGCTTTTAGGGAGTCTTAGCTATGGCCTGAGTATCACACTATTTATTCGAGCTATGCGTGGACTTGGAGCCGCTCGAACAAGCGCGCTATTCGGAACTGCTCCGCTCGCGGGTGTGGCGTTATCGTTTTGGTTGTTACAAGAGTCGGTCACTATGATGTTTCTAGTTGCTCTTCCACTGATGATAGTGGGAGCACTTCTGTTAGTTTATGAAGAGCACGGCCACAATCATATTCATGAAGCCATAACGCATGAACATTTGCATAGGCATGATGATGAGCACCACAATCATACTCATGATGAAGCCGAGTTTGGACTGACACATTCTCACAGGCACAAGCACGGGGGTTTTGAGCACGCGCATCATCACATGCCAGATATTCACCACCGGCATACTCACGCTTCAGAAGTATAAGGTTCTGCGCGTCAATAAGAATCTTACGGCAAAGAGCAGGCTAACCCCAATTGCAGGTGACACAGCTTCGCCGTGAGGGTACGCGGCACGATTTGTCAAGTTTGGTTATAGTTCAAGTCGCGTTAGGAGCAAATCTGTCCCGCTGGTAACGCATTCCGTTGAAACTGTCGAAAAAGTAAGAAAAGAGGTCGAAAATAGTGCCGCTCAAGCACAAAATTCAGTATTCTCGCCATGAATAAGGTATTATTCGACAGTCTCGTTGGCTTGGTCTCGGCGCAATTAGCGATTGACTCTGGAAACCAATATGGTTATACTGTTTGCCATAGAAAGGTATAACCAATGGCAAATACGATTAAAACGGCTATTTCTATTCAAAAGTCATTGTTCGAGCAGGCTGAAAGCTTGGCTCAACAACTCAATATATCCCGCAGTCACTTGTTTGGCTTGGCTATTGAGACTTTTGTCAAAAGCCATCAAAATCAGATGTTGCTGGATGAGATCAATCAGGCATATTCCGATGAACCTGATCCAACTGAAACAGTTCGGCTCTCCAAGATGCGTAATCAGCACCGCAAGCTCGTAGAGAACGAATGGTAATCCGCCATCAAGGTGACATCTATTGGGTAGAGTTGGATGAGCCTACTGGTTCGGAGCCAGGTTACAGTCATCCGCATGTCGTCGTTCAAAATAATGTGTTCAATGCCAGCAAGATAAACACCGTGATAGTTTGTGCATTGACTTCAAATCTAAAACGAGCGCAAGTGCCAGGAAATTTGCTGCTTGAAGAAGGTGAAGGTAATTTGCCAAAGCAGAGTGTGATTTTAGTTTCACAGATTTTCACGGTGGATAAGTCGCAGCTTGGGGAGTTTATTGGTAAGTTATCCGAGCGTCGGGTAAGGCAAATATTGGAAGGCATCTATTTGATGACTGAACCTCGTAATATTGAGTAAAGTAAAGCAACAACAACGTACCTTTGAACCCAAAAACAAGCCAACAAAGCGCGCATTGGACGGGTGGGTACGGGTCGCCCTTTCTGGCATTTTCCTACCGTCGGGTTTTTCCTGCTCCCAAGCCTTGTCCACGCCCGCCCACCCGCTGACCTGTCTGTCCCACGCAGTGGGGTACCCCGAAGAGGTATAACGCATTCCGTTAACCTCCCCTATTATTATTTCCCAATCACTTGAGACAATCGGATGAGGTCAAAGCCAGCACTTCCTCCACACTATGTGACCTATGAGGGATTCCAACCCTCCAAGTGGAGAAGAATGCCTTGGGTCCTGCTAATTATTGGAATCGTGCTGGCGTGGGTATCCTCCATTCATCATCAGTCTACCTCGAAACGGATGGCACGATCCACGTTGACAAGTTGTCTGGGTCTGATGATGTTCCCCGATGGAAGAATCAAATCCGGACTGGCATTGAAGCTGCCATTGCCAGGATCGACCCGATAGAGGGGGCAGGCTAACCCCTGGCTGGAGGCGACCGGGAATGAGTTGCCTTGGGCAAACATTTCGTCCGGTGTTAAGCGAGTTGAGAAGCGCAAAACGCAGGGACAATTGAGTATATAATGGACGAGTCTATCAAATCTGTAATCCACTGAAGTACATGCTAAAAAAATAAAGGGAGAAGAGAGATGACCACCAAAGTTACCACGGACGAAACTCAGGTAGCCACCACAAAACAACGTTGGCTGTATAGCCTGGCCAACCTGGGAAACACGATCCCCTATCAATTATCCAGCTTTATCCTATTTTTCTACACGGACGTGAAAAGGTTGCCGGT
>JBFLVL010000041.1:0-13666 GCA_040758495.1 Chloroflexota bacterium | reverse complement strand
ACGAAACTCAGGTAGCCACCACAAAACAACGTTGGCTGTATAGCCTGGCCAACCTGGGAAACACGATCCCCTATCAATTATCCAGCTTTATCCTATTTTTCTACACGGACGTGAAAAGGTTGCCGGTTGCCATGGCATCCATAGTGGTATTTTTCTTTTCCATCTGGGACGCCGTCAACAATCCCATCATGGGGTTCATATCCGACCGCACGAAAACCCGCTGGGGAAGGCGCATCCCCTACATGTTGTTTGGCACGGTTCCCTTCGCGCTATTCTTTGCCCTGATATGGTTTGCGCCTTATGACGGTGTGGAACAGACCATTCCCCTCTTACTCTTCATGATCTTTATCACCTTCACCTGGGAGGGTTTGGGCACGATCGTTTCCACTGCATACTACTCTTTGTTACCCGAGATGTTCCGTTCGTATTCTGAGCGCACGAACGTAGCCGTCAGTATGAACATCGTTCAGGTTGTGGGCTTGTTCATCGGCCTGGCGGGTGCACCCATCTTAGCTGATATGGTGGGTTGGCCCTTGACCGGAGTAATCTTCGCGGTCATCGTGGTGGTTGTGTATTACATCGGTTTGCAAGGTATGTATGAGTTTCGCTCTTCGATAGAAGCGGAGTCCATCCCTTTCGGTGAAGCCCTCAAGGCCACCTTCATCAACCGCAGTTTTGTGACCGTGGTGCTCTCCCAGACCTTTCGCTTTGTCGGCACCGATGCGCTGGCGGCCGGTGTGCTCTTCTACGTCACCTACAGCCTGGGGTTGGGCGAAGCCTTCGGATCGGTTATCCTGGGTGTGGGTTTCGCTGTGGCCGCGCTGACCCTGGGATTGTGGCGAAAATACATCGCCGAGCGCTTTGAAGCCCGCACCACGCTGATGATTGCCAATGCCGTGATGGCGATCTCGGTCATCCCACTGGGATTTGCCCAAAGTGAGATGGCGGCAGCCATTGCAGCCGCGGGATTAGGTCTGGGATTATCCGGGTTGATCTTGATGGGCGACGTGATCGTGGCGGATGTGATTGACGAAGACGAAGTGAAAACCGGACAGCGCCGGGAAGGGATGTACTTCGGGATGAGCAAATTCATTATGACCTTGAGCGGCTCCATCGTGGCCCTGTGGTTTGGCTGGATCGCTTCTACCTACGGGTACGACTCTGCTCTGGACATTCAGCCTGCTACCGTAGCTACAGGTTTTCGTGTCTTTATGACTGTACCGGTAATCGTCAGCTCCATCCTGGCAATCCTGGCCCTGGTCTTTTACCCCCTGCACGGTAATACTCTGAAAGCGGTTAAAGACACGCTGGCTACCAGGCGAGCAGGAGGAACCGCTGAAATCACTTCTGGAGTACGACCATGATCTCAGGCAACCCCTTCGAACCCCCGGATCTTTTCACCGCCAAACGTGTCCTTGCAGTTCAACCCCACTACGACGATAACGACATCGCCGCGGGCGGCACTCTGGCTGCCCTGGCGGAGAAGGGGACTGAGTTGTTTTATCTGACGGTTACGAACGACCTAGTGGGGGTGATTGACCAGTCGCTCACCGAGGAGGAGATGACGGCTCGGTTACGGACCGAGCAGAAAGAAGCGGGAGCAGCCATCGGGGTGACTGGGCATTACTGGCTGGGCTACCCCGACGCGGGCAAATATGACTACTTCGAGGTGCTCAGGGACATCATCCAGCATATCCGCATCCTGTGCCCGGATTTCATCTTCACCTGTGATCCCTGGATGCCCTACGAAGCCCATCACGACCACATCCTGACCGGACGAGCCGCAGCAGAGGCTGCCATCCTTTTCGGTTTTCCCCGGCTGAAGACCGAACCAAAAGTAGACCAGGACTTCGAACCCTTTGAACTGATGGGGGTTGCCTTCTACGCCACGGCGTACCCGAACACAGTCGTTGACATCAGCCAGACCCGCCAAAAGAAACACCAGGCCATAAGTGCCTACCGTTCACAGTTCAGCGAAGAAGACATGGCCTTGTTGCACATGTTCTTGGAGTTTAAAGAACAGGAATGGGCAAAAGAGGAAGCGTTCTCCCACGGTGAGCCGTTGAAAGTCCTGCGTACCTTACATCTGCACGGATACCCGCAAGCCCTGCACACCTAGGGGCTATGACAGGGCAAGTAGGTTCTGGACACTATCCAGGGTAATGGCCTCGCATTCGGAGGTCAAACGCCCGGGCAACCGGTAGAAGTAGGGGGCTATATCCACTTCGTAACCCCCGAGGGCGTGTTCTGCGGCTGTGGGAAGATAGCCGATACAACCGTTACTCACACTGGCAACCATGGTGTGCAGTACCGGTGAACTTGCCTTGATAGCCAGTCCAATCTCGTTGAAGACTTCCATCCCCAGAGCCACCAGAGCCCACTCGCCGGCTTTCAGGAGGTTGAGCTTCATGGGGATAGACCAGACTCCCCCGCGGGCTTCTAGGGTGCTTTTCCAGGGGTAGCGCCGATTAAGAATGGGATCCACCAGGAAAGGCGGCAGCTTAGCGATTTCCGATAACACATCCCGATACGTGGGGGGTGATTCCCGTGTTTGGGCCACGGCTTCGAGAGGCAGCCAGACATCCGTAGATGCAAATATAACGGGAGCAGCCTGAAAAGGGGTCAGATGGTCGAGGGTTTTTGTCACCTGGTCGGCGACCTGGCCTCCCAGCCTTTCCACCGCTTCCCAATCATCTTCTCCCCATGCGTGGTTAGGGTTCAGGTCTCCCGTAGTCCCCTGGATGAAAAGCAAGGGCACTCCGGTTTCTGCTTCTACCCGTCGGCGCATGGCTCCGGCCCAATCCGCGGAAACCAGCAGGTTTTTCGGCCCCAGGACGACGTTGTGGCAGGCGAAGTTGACCAGGTGGGCGAGCGGAGGCCCGGTGTGGGTTTTTACCTGCACAACACCCAAGGATGGGTCTATCTTGCCGGTGGGGTTCACTCCGATTTCGATGCTGCCGTCGGGCTTACGCTCCCGTCGGTTGAGGCTAATGTGCGCCTGGCCCGCGCCCCAGGCTAAGCTGACAGGTTGCAGGTTGGCTTGGGAATCGCGGATGACCTCGACCAGTTGGGTCACCAGAAAATGGACATACCTGCGGTTGCGGCGCGGGGAATGCCTGTCGGCATACACAATCGGGCCAGAGTGGGTGTGGGAGCAGCAGATGAGCACATTCTCACCCACCTCAGCCTGCACCCGGGCGACGGTGTGCTCATTGATGGCCAGCAGGTCGCAGGCGACAACCGTGGCGCGTGTCTGGCCATCGTCAAGAGTCAGAGCCGTGGCGGTCAGATGGTCATGGAGGCCGCGATTGCCCCACAAGCGGTCTCCGTAGCCGATCAGGTAGATGCCTTTGGGGGGCGAGATGGTACGCCGGGCAACACCAGCCAGAAGGGTTGCGGACATAGTTTGTCCTTTCTGTGTTCAAATCCCTAAATTCTGCCGTGTTTCTTCGGGGGTGTCACCCAGTTTGTAACCCATGAAGGCCAGAGCCCCCAGCAGGGAAAATGCTCCCGCGAATAACCAGGCCATCCGCACCCCCAGGGGGTTCGTGGCGGTGTACCCGAACGTATCGAGGACAAAGGGAAGGATTAGGGCTGCCAGGGAGGGCCCCACACTGGCTGCCAGGGAGAAGGTCCCGTAATAGATGGCTTCCCGGCGGGCCTTGGTAAACATCTCGTCGTAGTCCACCACGCTGCCCATCATGGCGTATGCCAGGATGAAGTATCCACCCAGAATCGGACCGATCAACCCGGCGGTGACCAGCCCGTGTACCAGGGGGGAAACGCCGGGTATCAACCCTACGGTGTAGTTGAGGGCTAGGATGACGCTCAGGCCGATCATGGTAACCATGAGCAGCTTGCGGTTGGCGCACCGTTTGCTGAGCCAATTCCACAGGGGGGCCGAGAGCATCATGAGCACGACCAGCACGCCCTGGAATGTGCCTACCGCGGCTTCGCTTTCTCCTACAACCAGGGTGACAAAGTAGGGCAGGTTTGCCGTGATCATGGCGTAGGCGATGTGCACAATCAATACCGAAAAGAACATGTACAGAAATTGTCGGTTTGTCAGGGTGGCTGTAATTCCATCCAATACCGGCATTGGCTTGCCGATGGGCTTATCCGTCTCCTGCAAACCCGCTAGGGTTAACAGAACGGTTACCAATCCGACCACACCGACTACGATACCCATGGCTACGGGACCGATGCTTTCGAAGAGGGGGGCTGCGACCAGAGCGCCAACCATCACTCCCAGAATCCCGAAAATGTTTTTCCAGGTACTCAGAGTGACCAGGTCTTGTGGTTGGCGGGCCATCTCAGGCATAGTACCATCATAAGGAATACCGACCAGGCTGAAAGCCGAGTAGAAGAGGGTCGTAATTCCAAAGAAGTAGACCGCTTTCAGGGCCGTGGATCCCATGCCAGGGGGAGTCCAGATCAGGATCAGGAAAATGACGGTCAAGGGAGTTGCGAAGATCAAGAAGGGGCGGCGACGCCCCCAACGGGAACGCAGGGTATCACTCCAGTGACCGATGAAGGGATCAATGAGTGCGTCCCAGAGGGTGGAGATGGTCATCAGCAGGCCGACCAGAGTGATGGGCAGGATAACCGCCCGGCCTGAGTCGGGAGGTGGGGAGTAAAAGTAGAGCAGCCATGTCCCCACGGAGATGCCCATGATGTTCAACCCGGACGAAGCGCTGCTGTAGAGTAGGATGCGTCCGAGGGTTAGTTTTTGTTTCATTTTCTCTCCTTGGAAGACCACCGTGGGAGGTGGTCTGTACAGCCCGGATTGTTTGAGACCACCGTTGGGAGGTGGTCGTTACGTCTAATGTTGGTTGAGACCACCGTTGGGTTGTGGTCTGTACGGCCCGGATTGGTTGAGACCACCGTTGGGAGGTGGTCTGTACGGCCAGGTTTGTTTTAGACTTGTTCTGGTGGTAACATTCCACCTTGTATGTCTACCTATATCCTGGTGCTGTCAACCGTGTTTTTGGCCATTTTCACCCAAAGTTTGACCGGCTTTGGATCCGCTCTGGTTTCGATGGCCCTGTTGACCCAGACCCTGGGACTGGAACTAACCGCTCCATTGATCGCATTGGTGTCTTTGATGACCGAGATCGCGCTCCTGTTGTTCTATCGTCGGAATGTAAATCTGCGGGTTGTCTGGCAATTATCGGTGGGAGCCATCTGCGGCATCCCCTTAGGGGTTGTTGCCTTGAAACATGTGGATGAGGGTATCTTGCTATCCGTGTTAGGGGCTGTGCTTATCGGTTATGCTTTGTATGCGCTCTTGAACCTCACACCGCCGGGGATGGAGCACAAGCTCTGGGCTGTTGGGCTGGGCTTTCTGGCAGGTTTGCTGGGTGGAGCGTACAACACCTCAGGTCCACCCGTAATCGTCTACGGGAACTGCCGCGGTTGGAGCCCTGCAGAGTTCAAGGGTAACCTGCAAGGTTTCTTCCTGCTCAACAGTGTGTTTGTGGTCCTTGGTCATGCCTGGTCTGGCAATTACTCACCTGTGGTCTGGAAGAATTTTCTGATCGCGGTTCCCGCCATTGGCCTGGGCCTAGCAGCAGGACTCAGCCTGGATAAACTTCTGAACCCGGAACGCTTCCGTAAAATTGTCCTGGGGGTGTTGATCCTATTGGGCTTGCGGTTGCTATTCTAGAACCTTCTGTTATTTTGGTGCTCGTCCTTGCCTGCGAGCCAGCAGCCTGAGAACACGGGCGTGCCGTTCTCGGGTGAGGGGATAGAACCAGGCCATAACGATGGCACTCATCAACAGGAGCGCCCCAAACGGTCCGATCAGGACGCGGATGGCCGTTAGCGTGATGGGGGATTGAGTAAAAAACGTCGCTCCCTCCGGGGGAGTCTGGTAACCGTACCAGCCCAACACCTGCAGGGCGATGAAAATAGCCAAAGCGCCGGTCAATTTACGGAGGAAGTTCTTCACACCGTAGTAAATACCCTCTTGCCTGCGGCGGGTGCGCAGCTCGTCCCACTCGATGACGTCGGGGAAGATGGCATCGGGCATTACGTGAGCGGTCGAGACCGAGATGCCGGCCAGCACGGCCAGCACCAGGACAAAGTTGATCTGTCCGGGCTGGATGCTGAAGATGAGCAACTGCACAACTGCCCAGAAGGACATGCCAATGATGTAGGCCGTGTGTTTGCTCATCCGTTTGGATAGCCACAGCCAGAAGGGCAGCACGAGCACTGAGGTGATCAGCAGCAAGGCAAAGACCGCGGATTCGAGCGGCAGTCCGAGGGATTTTTCGAGAAGGTTGCCACTGGCTACCCAGTAGGCCAGGAAAAAGGGCAAGACCAGGGCGACCAGGTCGAAGGTGATCCAGTTGAGCATGTAAATAGCGGTGGCGAAGCGAAAGGGGATGTTTGCCCAGGCGGTACGTAAAATCTGCTGCAGGGGAGTCTGTTGTAACCTCTTGATCTCCTCTTCTGTGCGGACACGCTCACGCACTACGGCGAAGATTAACAAGAGAGGGATGACCGCCAGGCCACCGAACAGGGAGGAGACGATCATGTATCCCTGTTGTTGGGTAGCTCCACTGGCCAGCACCGAGTCGACAATGGCAGGAGCTGCCACCGCGGTGACCAGGGAGGCAAACAGGTTGAAGAACATTCGGTAGGTGGTCAGGGAAGTGCGCTCATCGTAATCCGGAGTGATCTCAGGGGTCAGAGCGTAAAGGGGGACACCGACCAATGTCTGAAAGGTATCGCTGAGCATGTACGCCAGGGAGACGGTAATGGCCAGGGCTACCTGGCTCTCCCATGGGGGTGCCCACCAGAGGATAACGAAACCCAATCCATAAGGGATGGCAAAAAATAATAAGAATGGGCGTCGGCGACCCCAGCGTGTGCGGATGCGATCACTGAGTATCCCTACGAGAGGGTCGTTGATGGCATCCCAGATGATACCCAGCAGCACGGCAAAGGAAGCCAGGCGGGGTTCCAGACCGACCACATCGGTAAGAAAGATGGCATAAAAAATCTGTCGCAGGGTGCCGAAGCTGGAGGTGCTCCAGTCACCAGAACCAAAGGTGAACTTTGTCCAGAAGGATAAGGGTTTCTCCTGAGATTTGGCCTGTACGCTCATTTTTCTCTCCTTTTTTGAGGGGTTTCGAGTCGGAAGATGGAGTCTAACAAATCTAACACCAGTTCCTTCATATCCCCTCGGTTGGGTAATGAACCAATCAGCCCGTACATGGGAGCCATTCTTTCTGGCAGCCCGCCGCTACTACCTAACAATGACGAAAACTTTCCCATCAGCCAGCTTACCCACTTTTCTGGCAGGATTCGGGTTATGGTGTTGGCTACTTTAACCAGGAATTTGTTGGTCACTTTGTGGAAGCTCGGCCTGCGCACTGCGGCTACGGCTTGAGTCAGATCGGCGAGAAATTCGTCTGCGACCTGTTGGTGGACATACGTGACAGTTACGTGCAGGCTGGCGGGGAAATGCTGGCGGTCGAAGTGCCAACCACGCAGTGAAAGTTCGTCTGCCAGCTCGTACACATCCAAACCTCGCGAGCCATCCTCTGAACCAATTGCGAAGACGCTCATCTCCGGGTCGCTTATCACCTGGATGCCAGGGAGGGCGTTGATCCCAGCCTGGATTTTTTTCGTGGTTTGCATGACCACATCGGTGATGTGCAGGTAGCCTTCATAACCCAGGTAATACATCAGTGCCCAGGCCGCGGCGATGGGTCCGCCCCCGCGCGTGCCGGTCATGGCTGTGGAGGGGTAGATACCTCCAGGCCAGTCGGTGTAGACGAAGAATTGATGGCGGCGCAATTCTGGGGTACGGTAGAGCACCACAGAGGCGGGTTTGGCGGCGTAGCCGAATTTGTGCAGGTCGGCAGACATGGAGGTTACGCCGGGCACGCGGAAGTCAAAGTCCGGCACCGGATAGCCAAGATCACGTACAAATGGCAGCATGAAGCCGCCCACGCAGGCATCTGTGTGGAACAAGAGGCCATGTTCCTGGGCAATAGCGGCCAATTGGGGGATGGGGTCTACTACCCCGTGCGGGTAAGCCGGGGCTGAGGCGGCCATCATGATGGTGTTGGGGGTGATGGCGGCGCGCATGGCGTCCACGTCTGCACGGTAATCTACGCCAGATGGTACGTGGATGACCTTCACTCCGAAGTAGTCGCCGGCTTTGTCGAACGCCGGGTGCGCGCTGAGGGGGAGCACGATATCCGGGGAGCGGATCTCAGGTCGGTGTACCCGCGCCCAATCACGAGCGGTCTTGACCGCCATCAGCAGGCTTTCAGTGCCGCCCGTAGTCATGGTGCCTACCACGTTTTCGTCGCCGCCGAGCAAGGAGGCGGTCATGGCGACAACTTCGGTCTCGAATTTACGCAGGCTGGGGAAAGCCGTCGGGTTCAACCCGTTCTCGGAGAAGAACATGGTGTAGGCTTCTTTGAGCACCGCGTCCACTTCTTCGCTGATGTGATAGACCAGGCCGAAGGTGCGCCCTTGCTGCCACTTTATGTCGCTATCCCGCACGGCGCGCATTTCAGCCAGGAGGCTATCTTTGGGAGAACCTTTTTGGGGAAGAGAGAGCAGAGTTTCAGGCATGGTATTCCCTCTCGGGTTATTGAGGTGGATGGTTGGTTGGGGTGTCTGTGGTTGAGGGCTGCCCTGGTGTGGGCAGAAACCTCTGCGTTCAGACGCACACATTATATACGCAATTTGAGATTGCTATGTGGTCTCGGTCTCCCTCGCCCCCCTTGCGGGGGCAGGCCAGACCGCAAGGGCAGGCGATACAATCCTCACCTTCGGCTCGCCCCCATACGGGGGCAGGGATCACTTGCCCTGCGAAAATTTGTTGGTCGAGTAACTCCCGAAGTACCCCCTAGGGGTACGAAGGGAGTATATCGAGACCACCCTCAGACGGGGTCTCCCTTGCCTCCCTTACAGGGGCAGGCCCCCCATGCGGGGGACAAGCCAGACCGCGAGGGCAGGCGATACAGGCTTTACTTCGTTTCGCCCTACTCGGCCCGCGATGTCCTGTCGGCTGTTCCGTCAAGCATACTTCGGCTGCCGCTTCGGCTTCGCTCAGCGTCTGCTCACCTGTGCCTGCTGCACTGGTGCAGGCAGGATGAATAACTTAGTGAAGGGATGAATAATGTGGGTTTGGGCAAGGGAGTGGCACGTTGTGCCTGGTTTCATGAGGTAGGCATATCAGCAGGAATCCGCTGGTACAGGAATTCCTCCATTCCTGCGGTTTGGCTGGCGTGCTCGATGGTTATGCTGACCACATAGCCCTTGCTATCTAAATCAAGGTAGATATTCTCGTTTAATTCCCGAGTCTCAACGGGCGGGTTGGCGGAGAATTCCACCAGTGTCGTATCTGTATCCTCAAAGTATTTGATTCTCATCGCTTACTCCAAAAATTCTCTATCAAAAAAGGCGTTGTGTACAGTCTCGCCATCTTCGAGCAGGATGACGCGCAAAACCCTGTTGTCCATTTCGGGGACTCGTACCCAGCGGCGAATTCGTCCATCTCCTTGAAGTTCTTCCCGCAATGGATTCCGGATGGCGCGTATGATCCATTCGTCTTTTATGATAACACGGTCGGGACGCACGCGAGTATAACGAAAGTATTGTGTTGTTTTCATGACTCCGCATCAAGCATACAGGAAAATTCCTTTCCGTGCAAGCGGAACCCCTCGCGTGATTACCCACATTCAAGCCGTCCTTCGACTGCACTTCTCAGGATGACTATTCACCCTGAGCGGAGTGCCGAAGGCACGCAGTCGAAGGGAGCGGAGGCGCGCAGCGCTCAAGTCGAAGGGCAGGGTGATTGAAGTGCAGTTTAAGGTTTGATGGATGAGGGGTTGTTCAGTCAAGCATCCTTCGACTTCACTCAGCCCCTCGCTATCGCTCGGGTCTTCGCTCCGCTCACCTGTGCCTGCTGCACTGGTGCAGGCAGGATGAGAATCTCTGCAGGAGGCAGCAGATGGACAGTCCTTTAGCAATTTCGCTCCACTTGTTTCAGTATCCACTGTTTGGATCGTAGGGGTGGAAACGAATAGTCAAATAGTCTTGGAGTCTTGTAGTCGAAGTTTTCGTATCTGATGTCTGAATCGATGGGGTGTAACTAAATAGTCTGATAGTCATTAGTCTTTAGCCAAAGGGTTTCAGTAACCACAGTCTAAATCATTGGGGTGTAACATGTGTTGAGGCTTTTAGGATTTAGTCTCTGTGTCTAATCGAAATCATCGCGGATTAATGCAGCGATTTGGTTTTCCTCAATGGGGAAGCTATGCGACTCTGTCAAATTATCCAGATTTCCAAACCAGTCTATAACGGTTTCCCGCTGTAAATGGGTCGGTCTGGTGCTAACCAGCGCGTGGATAGAAGAAAAAGGCCAATGGTGGAAATCATCCACGAATCCATGCTTTTGTGGATTCTGGTGAATATAAACGACTAAAACCCGAAAATATTCATCAGAGTCAATCCGAATACGGCCAAATGGCCGTTGGAATAATGCCCCCGTGCGATCGTACATTTTGTTGAATGCTTGGGCGTAGGCATTAAACAGGTTGGAAAACGCCTGGCTGGGCGGTTTGGGGAGTGGGTCATCTTTGATACAAACCAAGAAGTGAAAATGGTTTCGTAATAAACAATAAGCGTAGGTTTGGGCCACTGGCTCGATATGATGAGCGTAACATTTCATGAAGTAATGGTAGTTCCTTTCTTCTATGAAAAGGTTCTCGCGATTGTTGCCGCGGTTGTAGATGTGGTAATACTTACCAGGGATGAGTGCAAGGGGGTTCATGGTTCTTTATCCTCACGTGGTTTCCAACGTCCTCCGATCCAGACCTTCCTTCCTAATCCAGACCTGACAGGTTTCCAAAACCTGTCAGGTCTTACGGTTTCCTAGATGATTATAGTTTCAATCCACGCCTTCCGGGGGGAAGGCGACTTGCATGTGCCCCACGCGTGTGGGGACATTGACCCATCGTTCATGATGGAGTTGCACTCGTGGGGTTCACCCCCACGCGTGTGGGGACATTACTCTTGGTTAACATGAAGACATACTCATGTGCCGGTTCACCCCCACGCGTGTGGGGACATTTGGAATCGCAGCATGTGGCATGGGAAAATTCTACGGTTCACCCCCACGCGTGTGGGGACATTTACATGCAAATCAAAAGTGGTCAAAAGCTACACGGTTCACCCCCACGCGTGTGGGGACATTGTAGAGAAATCCAACCAAAGGGAGTTAGGACGCCGGTTCACCCCCACGCGTGTGGGGACATTGCTCCTCTAGACGGGGGCGTAACAGTCACCCTTCGGTTCACCCCCACGCGTGTGGGGACATTACAACGATACCCAGCGCATCAACTTGCGCCTTGCGGTTCACCCCCACGCGTGTGGGGACATTACTATATCTGGGCTTAACCCCCACTTTCCATGGTTTTTACCCAGATATGGGGGTAGTTTCCCTAAAAATTAATGCTACTTCAACCTAAGCCGTCTCCATATCTTCGCTTTCAGGGATGCAAATGAGTTGTATGCCTTCAAGGTCTACGATCTTTCGTCTGGTCTGCCCATGCATGCGCACGGAAAAACGTTGTTCGTTGTTGGTGGACCATATCTGAAGGACACCGCCAACGCCATGGGCCGCACAGCACTTTTCCCATAAACGATCACGCACCATGGCATTAACATGCCCGACGAAGACCCCCGGGTGGGGTTCCAACAACCAACGGGTAAGTTCCCCACGTAAACGGGTGGGAACAGTTTCCAGGATCATGACTACCATACAGCCTCTTGATTCACTTCGGATGGTGGATTCCAAAGGGGTTCAGGGAGAGCAGGGTCATAATCCAAATCCCCAATGGGGGCCGGAAGTGGTTCCTCAGAAATTCCCAAAATAGTGTCAATATCTGGAAGGATTCGGTGTAGCAATCTGACCTCTTTGAATTTCTCACGGCAGGCTTCCCTTACCCGGCTTTCGATTTTTTCCTTAGATTTCGCCACGGCTTGGAAGGCCAGTGGAATGGTGACCTCGACTTTGTATAAGTCAGCGATATCGTAGACGAAGGAAAGCTGCTTGCCAGTATGGATGAAACCAATGGCAGGGGAATAGCCACCCGATACAATAGCGGCGTGACAAAGACCGTTGAGCAGAGCGTGGGCAGCAGAAAAAGCACGGTTGACGGGGTCACTTTTAACCCATTTAGTGCGGTCATACCGTCGCCCATGCCAGGGAACGTCATACTTCTGACTGGCAGTCTGGTATGCCTGCCGAACGCGCGCTCCCTCAATCCCGCGAATTTGCTGGAGGGACAAAGCCGGATCCAAAGGATGATTGAATCGTCGGGTGTACATTCTACGCACAACCGAGATACGTTTTTCCGGATCACTGGCAAGCTCCGCCTGACGCAGCAGGTGGTAGGCTTTGCGGGTTTCTCCTGTACCAGCAGCGTAGAAGCGGGTGGCGTCCTCACCCACCCACAGCATAGAGCAGCCATTCTCTGCCAGGGTTTTCACCGCAGCGTGAGTGATGCTGGTGCCAGGACCCAGTAATAAGAGCGTGAGATTGGCTACCGGGATCATCACATGGCCTTCATCTTTGCGGATGTACTCAATCGCTTGATTTTTCTGGTTGAGGATAGCATGTTCCACATATAGGTAACTCAGGCTATCACGAAGTTTAGGGAGTTCGTGTAAGTCTCGCATCTTCGATCCTTAGTACAAAAGATATTCACTTGTTAAGGTGCGGATGGAGACCGATTCACCCGCTGGACTGATGTTGCGTCTCCGACAAAAACAGCCCTTTGGGTTCATCGCAGCGGATACGCTATCCGCATTTGAAAGACCTGACGGGTTAAGCAACCTTGCAGGCTTCGAGGATCATCGGGCAGGTGCTAAGGAGAGCAAGCCAAAGCCCAACCCCTTGCCGCTGCCGATGCCCGCCTGCACGGTCGCCCAGAGTTTGGCAGGATCGGTCACCTGTAGCAGACCGTCGAAACGCACGGCGTGGAGTGTGAGCTGACGCGCCTTGGGGTGCTGTCCTTCACTCTCCGTCGTTTTTTCCAGCGGTTGCCAGCCATAGGCGTTGCCCTCTTTGGCGATGGCGACGCGCAGCAGACAAAAGCCCCCCGCTTGCCCCTTGCGCTCCAGCCAGTTGCGCTGGTCTTCCTCGCGGTAATAGCCCACGCGCTGGCCGGTCTCCTTGCAGCGTTTGGTAGGATTGGCGCGCAGGCGAAAGGCCAACGTCTGACCAGGGGGGAAGGCGACGTCACTGCTGCAAAACGATTTGACGGCACAGGAGTTTCAATCCACGCCTTCCGGGGGGAAGGCGACGACGGATTACTATCCAGAGGCAATAGTGTGCCAGGTTTCAATCCACGCCTTCCGGGGGGAAGGCGACACGCCGAGTTGGCATGGATGAACACGGCAACGAATGTTTCAATCCACGCCTTCCGGGGGGAAGGCGACCGCATACGCTGCCCGTCGTTTACCTGGCGGCTGTTGTTTCAATCCACGCCTTCCGGGGGGAAGGCGACAGGAGTATAACATGGGATGGAAAGAAGACTTAGAAGTTTCAATCCACGCCTTCCGGGGGGAAGGCGACAGGCCCCAGCCCGTGACCGGGTGCTGGGTTACGAGTTTCAATCCACGCCTTCCGGGG
>JBFLVL010000040.1:0-21166 GCA_040758495.1 Chloroflexota bacterium | reverse complement strand
ATGGGCTTCACTCTGTTTCGCCCTACTCGACCCGCGATGTCCTGTTGGTCGAGTAGGTGCCGAAGGCACCGTATCGAGACCCTTGGGTCGAGTAGCGAAGCGTATCGAGACCACCGCCGAGGGGTCTCGATATGGGCTTCACTCTGTTTCGCCCTACTTGACCCGCGAGTAAGAGGGGGCACTCGACCTGTGGGTCTCTTTAATCAGGGGACAAGATTTGATAGATGAATATCCCCCCCTGTTGATAGACATTTTCCATCCGGGCGCAGTTTTCCAAACCCGCGGGTTGTAGCGAACCAACACCTTCCTTGATGTAGATGTGTGTCCAGCCCTCGCTTTCTGCCAGCTCCCAGAAATCCGAGGAGCAGGTGGTTATAGTCATGGCCTGAGTCGCCAGGAAGTACAGCTTTTCTCCCTCCGCTTTGGACCCCTGGTTGTAGACCAGGGGCGGAATGAGGGTATGACGACCAGTCAATGGTGTTATCCACCAACCTCCATCCACGCCCCGGTAAACATGGTATTGCCAGGGAGCCACGTTGATGAAGAAACGAGCCTCCTGGGGAAGGTTGTGGTTGATCCAGTTGAGGGCCGACAGGTCCTCCTGGGTGGCGAAGATGGTCACGGGTTTCAGCATGCTTCGACTTTCCCAGCCTCCCCATAGCGTAAAGATGGTCAACAACCCGGCCAACACCCCCCGCCTTATCCTGTGTGGAGGCGGAGGACAATCTGCCTCCAGCAAGCTCATCACTGCCTCGGCAACGAACAACGTCCCAGGGATGAACAAAACGATGGTCCAGTGGTCGGGTCGAAAAGGACGTAGCTGGGGGCTCCAAGGCAGGCTGAAAAGGACGAGCAACCCGCTCCAGATGAGCAGCAGGCGGTTCGGTTTTCTCCACCCGAAGAAAACGATGGCAAGTAGGGCTAACCCCACAAACACATGGTTGCGCGTGGGGCCCAGCAAATACCAGAGGTAGTGTGGGTCTCGACCGATCTGTTCGGTGGCCTCGGCAAGCGGGGGTAGATTGAGGCCTGTGGGAGCAGTAGAGTATTCCAGAACACGCACCAGCCAGGGGCTGGCAATCAGCAGGCCGATGATGGCAGGCAAACCTAATTTTAAGAGCGCTTCTCTGAACTTTTTTTGGCTCAAAGTGGAGATGAAGAGGACCAGGCCGAAGAGGGCAAACATCAGAGAGGCGAAGTAGTGAGTCAGGAGGAGGCCGGCCGTCAGCAGGAGGAGTTCGAGCCAGCGAGCTGTTCGGGAAGCGGTTTCACGGCTCACCTCAAAGGACGTTGACATGGCCAAGGGTAACAAGAGCAGGCCAGATAGGAGAGGGTAGCGCCCCCAGGTGGTGTAATAGGCGGGCATGTGGGTGATGAATCCCGAAAACAATGCCACCAGTGCGGCTCGTCTCCAATCCCCCCAGATTTGCAGGGCTAATCTGTACAGGCTCAAGGAAACTCCCGCGTTTACAACCTGCCCGAGGACGAGTACGGTTTGAGAGGCGTCCAGTTGGGCAATCCAACTGATCAGGGCCGCGGCGACGTGATATCCAAAGTGGTAATAGAACGGGATGGGAGGATCGGTGGACAGGGTGGCGGGTAATAACCCCTGGGTGGAAATTTGCCTGACAATCAGGGTGTGCTGCAGGGGGTCAACCCAGGGGGGGAGAGCCAGGTCGCGCACCTGGAAAAAACGCCAGGCCAACAGGGCTGCGAAGAGAGCACCTACCAGAAAGTGATAACGTTCCGGTTGCCAGGTGAAGCCCTTGAGCGCAAAACCCACTGCGGCTAACAAACCCAGCGTGGTGTAAATGATAGCCAGCCAGGGGCTTGTCAGGGGAATGGAAAGCAGGAAGAAGGCCAGGGTGCAGACCGCGCTGGCGGCCAGGCTCAGTCCAAATACATCCGCAAGCCAGCTAAACGGGTCTTTTTGCGGGTGGGGGAACCAGGCACGCCAGGCCAGACCGGGCAGCAGCAAAGGGACACAACTCGCCACCAGGGTGAGGAGCAGCCGGGGGATATCCTGCATGATGGGGGTGATTTCCGTAAGCATCTCGGTCTAACCCGAGCAACGGACAGGGGACGAGCTCTTATCGTGAGCCAACACAGACTTGCGCGTGGGGGAGCTGCGGTATGCCAGCCAGATGGTTTGGATAACACTGGCGATGAGCAGGGCAGCCATACCGATGTAGATGCCGGTTACCTGGTTCCACAGGATACCCAGGTACAGCAGGCTGCTGACGGTTGTCAGGAAAATAGCGATGGCCTCCGTGATGCCGCGTGTGCGCTTGCTGTGGAGAATGACACCCTGATACCAGCTCTGCAGAGCGCTGAGGGCTGGCCAGGGGATGGCGATCCAGAACGCTGTCCGGGACATGGCGGAAAGATCGGGCGGCAATCCGGCGACGACCTCAAAGTACAGTCGGGAGAGCGGCGTAAGGGAGACGATCAGCAGCAGGGCGGTAACTGAGCCTGCCAGCCAGAATGTGAAACGGCGCAGGTTGATCGCCGAATTGGGTTTGTCGAGCAAAGCCACCACGACTTCATTGTAGGCAATGCCCATGCTGCGGAACAAAAACACGGCTCCAGATACGACCGGCCAGACTGCCAGGGAGTCCAGGGGTAAGGGCATGCGGCTGATGGCAGCGCTTCCGATGGGTTGGGTGAGCAGGAAGAGCAGGGAGGTCAAAGCCAGAGGGATGTAGAAATCAAAGAAAGTTCGCCAGGTAAGCGGTGGTTCTACAAGCGGGGCTTTGGATAGTTCGTCTCGCAGTACTGGCTGAACCCGCAACCCGGAGTAAACCGCTTCAGTAATTACGCCTAAGATAACTGCCGAGGTTGCCACGACGATGCCCGGCACCCTGCCGGCCAGGAGATAACCGATGGTCAGCACCAGGATGTCGGCGCCCAAACGCGTGACGGTTCCGATCCCCATGGCGCGTGAGTGGCCAAAACGGATGAGCACTCCCTGGTTGAAACGGCGGTAGGCTATGGCCCACGACCAGGGGGTCATGATCATCAACCCCCAGCGCGCCGGCTCCACGATTTCTGCGGGAGCGCCGATAAGCTCCTCGACCACGAAGGAATACAAGGGCGTGAAAGCCACCAAGCCATGAATGACCGTGATGATGGCGCCGGTCACGTGCATGAAGGTTCGTATCTTCAGATACGAAGCCCAATCCTTACTCAAGGCAGTGGAAGCGGAGAGCAGCATGATGATAGGCGCTTCGATGATGAGTGCCAGGGCGAAGACAACGCCTCCGTAGGCAGCCAGATGGATTTTTGGGTCCGGCAGGCGCGCCAGGATGGCACTGAGGGCCGGGAGTTCAAAGCCCATGAGCACCCAACTGGCAGCCAAAGGCCACCAGGTATCAAAGATCCGTCGCCTGCTAACCATTTATCCTTCCTTCTGCTTTTGGTCTGGCAACAACCAGAGCAGTGGGATGGCTAGCAGGGTGGCGAAACCCCCTCCAAGAAAGGCGGTATGCAACCCGAAAGCGTCTCCGATTAAACCAGTAATAATCGTGGCGATGGGGAGGATGAGGAAGGCCATTGAGATATAGATACCGTTGGCAATCGCCCGGTTGTTAGGAAAGTGGTCTTGGACGATGGCCAGGATGACCGGGTTGGAGGAGAGGGCGAAAAAGCCGAAGACGACCAACGTCGGGATGGTCAGCCAACCGGGGGTGTACAGGAAAGCAAAGGTAAGCAGTGCGCTGATAAAAAAGAAGACCTGCAGCACCCGCCTGCGTCCCAGTTTGTCGCTCAGAGTGCCACTCAGAAGGACACCGCATACACCCGCCAATTCCCATATCGAAAGCGAAATACCTGCCGTGGTCAGGCTGACACCTTTGAGATTTAGGTATGTGGGGAGGTAGACCTGTAGACCTGCAACCAGGAAGTTTCGCAGGAAAAGGATGCCAACTAGCGGAGTGAATAAATGCATGAATTGAGGTCCCAGCAGGCGCAGGTTGTGAGGGGGTTCGGGCCGGGCAGGTACGGACCGGAACTGCCATAACAGGATCAGCGAAGATCCCCACCCGATGACCATCAGGCGGGGTAGACCTTCCAGCGTCCACATGGATACCGTCCAGACGGCCAAGATGGGACCGACGGTGCGGCCCAATTCACCTCCGGCCATGAAGAAGCTCATCCCCTTGCCAACCTGGTCTCCGGAAACCTGGGCAATCATCGCCGGAGCCGGGGCGTGGAATACGGCGGAGCTGATGCCGACAACCAGCAGTAACAGGGCGAGTAAGGCGTAATTAGGTGCCAGTCCCAACAGGCTGGAAAAGGTGGCGGTAATGGCTGGGGCGAAGATGACGAAATAGCGCAGGCTGAGTTTATCTGCCAGATAACCGATAAAGGGGGTCAATATAGCGGGATATTGTGAGAAGGTGGTAAGCGCTCCGGCTAATGTCAGGGAGAGGGATAATTTTTCAATGAGCAGGGGCAGTAACGGGGGTAAAAATGCTGTGAAGGTATCGTGGATGAAATGTCCGCTGGTGATGGAGACGACCTCTTGATAATTGAATTTCTGCGTTGAGGTTTGGCTGACCGTCGTTGTTGTCATGTTGTTTTTCGAAGGGGGTGGATGAACAGCAGGGATTATATCATCTGGAGGATTCCCCCAACCCTTGAGCCTGTTCTAGGATGGAAACGACGGGATGCAGACCGATATTCAGCCTGCTTCCGGTAATTTGAGCCGCGATGGCCATCCCTAACACTTTGCCGGTATGTTGGCTGAGGACAGGAGAACCGCTCATCAAGCCGGGATTAAACCAACTGTCCATGATTACCCAAATGGCCTCCGCTTCCACGCTGAGCACCGTGCCGGTATAGGTGTGAGGTTTACCCTCCGGTTGGTGTACACCGCTGAACAAGACCACGCGTTCACCCGCCTGCGCGCTGCCACGCGGGTCGGGTTTCAAGACCAGGTGGGTTGGGACCGCGGAAAGTACCGGCAGGATGAGGTAGTCTACGGTAAGGTTTGCGTCCGTGCGGGGTGCTCCCACCAGGCAATCCTGCAGCAAGGCGGTTAATATGCTATCGTCGGCTGAGCGTAAACTGATGGAAGTGTCATTAGGCAGGGTTTGAGGCAGCCCCAGGCTATGAGCGGTGGTCACCCCGATGAGGTTCCCATCCGGCAATTCCAAGATAAACCCACTGCCAGCCAGTGTTGGAGGTTGATCCGGACTTTGTACCCACTCAGACAACCCTGCGTTTTCACTGGGGAGAGGGCCAGCAGGCAGGAGGATGGTCGGAGGGATGGGGGTGGGACCGAGGAGGTTGGCGATCTGTTGGGGATAGATCAATCCGAAATACAACGCCGCGGCGCCGATCGAGGCCAACAAGCCAACCAGTGTTCCCAAGAAGATGAAGCGCAGGTTGATCGAATCTCTAATCCAGCTCGACATAGATGCGTTTGTTAATCCGCCCTTTGCTCTTGTAATCTGGAATACGGATGTGCCCAACCTCGGAGGTGTTTCGAACGTGCGTGCCCCCATCCGCTTGCAGGTCAAGCCCTTCGATTTCCACCACCCGAATTTCGGTGATGTGTTCGGGGAGCAGGTTGATCTTCGTCCGGATCAGGTCGGGTATCTGGAAGGCTTCTTCTCGGGGAAGGAGGGCCACCCTAATCGGGCGAGCGTTCGCCACTTCCTGGTTTATGGCCGCCTCGATATCCTGGATGATTTCCTTGTGCAGGGTCTCAAATTCGAAATCCATCCGACCCTGCAAGGGTTCGATGTTGCCTCCGGTTACCAGCGCACCGTAATCCCGAAAAACCACACCACACAGGATGTGCATAGCCGTGTGTGTGCGCATGAGTTGATATCGCAGCTCCCAATCAATTTGACCGTGGACACCTGTACCGATCGCTGGGAGGGGGACTTCTTTGGAAAGCAAGTGGATGACCTGTCCTTGGAGGGATTGAGCGCGCCGGATTTCGAGCCTGCTTCCGTTAATTGTCAACCAACCTCTATCCGGAGTCTGTCCTCCGCCCCCAGGGTAGAACGCGGTTCGGTTCAGTACCACGCCGTGGTTTTCCTCGTCCTGCCCAATGACGGTGGCAGTAAAGGTTTGTACGTAGCTGTCTGTCTGGAATAGTAGTTCGGTCATGGTTGTTTTTCCAAGGGTGATTGGCCATTAGCCTGTGAGGAGGGCTCCGGCGGATTATTGGTTGCAGCCAGAGCGTTTGTTGGGCGTGATGGTGTAATCGTAGGGTTTCTCGTATTCTGAATAATAACCCACGTCCTCCAGGATTTCGTAGTCACTTCCGAAGTAGTAATTGAAGATTATCCGGAAGGTGTTCACTGGGGATATGTTTTCGTATAACAGTTGGCTACCACCATCAGGCAGGTAATAGGCGTTTAGAATACTCATCCTGCGTTGAGGCGATTCGATCACCGGCCCGTGATCGCCCTGGATAATAATGATGGGCGGGTTAGCTGAGGTGTTGAGAATCGTGCTCAGCAGGGTTTCCATCTCACGATTCAGGAAGATAACCTGGTTTCGGTAACCGGTGACCGGGTCTTGGTCTTCGGTTATCTCCTCACCATTGGGACCGAAGATATAGGGCCAATGGGGTGAGATAATGTGGACAAACACGAATTTCGGGCCCGAAGTTTCAGGAAGGTGATTGAGTTGGTCGAATGTATAGAGGACCCGTTCTCTAGGTATCTTGTTCTTTTCTTTCCGGTCGGGTTGTAGTTGAGCCAGAGCTGGGCTATCCGTGATCAGACGGGCGGCGGTCGTACGGATAAGCAGGGATTCAAAGTCATTTACATTGCTCACCAGGTGGGGAGAAAAATAATAATCCGAATCGTAAAATTGGGTGCCTTCGTAACCGCTTTCGAAGGCCATGGTTTCGTACCCCAGCCGCTCTAACGTTTTACGAACAAAGCTGTATTTGAGGTAATCCGATAGGCCTACCCGGCTGTTGTTACCACTCGTAAAACGTTCGTCAAGCTCCTCGATGTAGTTTAGATTTAACGAAGAGGCCAGGGAGAGAAGGGTTTGGGCGTAATTGCTCTGGCTGCATCGGGCTACATAAAACCCCATTTGCTCCAGACGTTCGATGAAAGGCGTGTTGTCAAACTCGTAAGCTTTACGCAGGACGTCATCACGACCGTAAGCATCCAGGATGATGTAATAGATATCGGGAGCAGCTTTTCCTTGAGGCAGTTGGATGGTGAACGGTTGGCCGGCGTTGATTTGTGGACTTTGTTGAAAAGTAATTGTGCGTATCTGGAAGGAGGCTATCTGGTAAATGGGAAAGATCAGCAGCACTATGGAGATGACATTCAGTGCAGGTGCGAATTCTGAAAAGTCCACCTTTTTTCTGTTGATCCAGAGCAATCCAGATATAAACATTACAAGCCATAGGAGAGCTAAAAACCGGTGCCTGCCGATGTTCATACCGAGAAATACTGTTTTTTCGACAAGGTTGTAGATATGCCCATAGGAGAAAAAGAGCAGGAGGGCAAATGTGGTCAGCACGGTTGCTTTGTGCTTATCTTTAAATACGTACCTCAGGATAAGGACGAGGAGCATGGTTCCCAAAAGGGAGACCAGGATACTTCTCATCGAGGAGGCCATTTTGGTTTCTTCGATGTTGTTTCCTAAGAGCACCAGGATGGGGAAAACGCAAAAAGCAAAGGGGTACCAGAGTAAACTCTTAAAGCGGGACATTTATTTTCTTTCCATCAGGTACAGGATGCGGTCTGACTCATGTATTTCTGTGGAGTGATGAATTTTGTACCGTTCTGAGAATACGCTTTCGAATACCTGAGGGGTGTAGTTTAGGAAGATATCTTCACGACTGGCCAACAATTTTTGGGCTTGAGGGTCACTTTTGGGGATATACTCGATTACCAACCACCGACCTAGCTGAGCGAAAAATGAAGCCAGGTGTTCGAATGGGAGGTTGTTGGATATCAGCAGGTGGTGGATGAGGGCCAGAGCCAGGACCGCGTCGGCAGAGGATCTTGCCATCAGTGACAGCCTTTCTTCGTTCTGCCATCCAATGCCAGGACTAGGGTTGGTCAGATCCATGAGCAGTGGCAACAGATTAGTTTCACCCTCTTGAAGGCACTGGAGATAGTTTATCTCCACTGCGCCTGGGTCAAAATCAAACGCCAGGGTAGGTATCCCCTTGGTGCTGGCCAGGCGACTGAAGGTACCAACGTTGGCCCCCAGATCATATACAGAAGTGGGATGTATTTTTTCGAGATAGTCATTGAGTATCTGTCGCTTGTGGTCAATAGCTGCGGGTGTGTAATTGTGGAAGCTGGAATAATCACCCCAGGTGGTATCCTTGGGTGACCATTTCAAATTGCGGATGCTGGTTTCCAAGCTATCTATCAAGCCTAAAAGGGAGGTGAGCCCCATTTTTTGTTCCGTTGATTTCAGGTTGATCTGCTCATCCGCATAACGTGCTTGAGCTGCAGCGTGCAGGTGTATGTTGGTCAGCAAGGAAAAGTTAAACCAGGTTTTCCAGGGCAATAATTTACTGGCCAGGTCCAGGGGAATGCCATCTATCTGTACTCTGAGCAACTGGCTCAACCGGACGTCTGTGAAAGCCATTAAACTGAGAGGCGCGAGGAAGTGTTGGCAGAATTGTCGGTAGGCAACCCAGGGTCTTTCCTCGATATATCTTTCAAATGAGAGGGAATCTATGAGAATGGGGCGTCCGTGGTGGAACTGGATGTTGTATGCGCTGCTGTCTTTCAAGGACAACCCGTGTTTCAAGGCCCTTTTTTGAATCTCGAGGGTGAGCAGGGCCGCATCTTTTAGCTGGCTAAAGCACCATTCGTATGGATAGGAGATGAAGAGCAACCGTTGTGGCTTGATGATTTTATAAGCTACTTCCCTTTGGGGTGGTTCGAGGTCTACTTCCTGGTGAGTGATTAACATGCCAGATTGGACCAGGTTGTCATACAAGCCGGATTCGATCAGGTGGTTAAAGTCCTCCTGGTAGGATTGGTTGATTTGGCGGTAAATTTCCCCTTTGTATGAGAAAAGGAATCCGCTGGGGTCCCGGAAGGATGCTCCTAATCGGTTATATTTACTCATCTTTATCCTGTTTTCTAGAAAATTTCTCTTTAAAGAACGTCTTTATTTTTGACCAGGAAGAGCGGAATACAAAAAGCGAGCCGAGCAATCCAGCCAGGATCAGTTGCAGGATAAAACTGCCGGAACCGGGGTCCAGGTAGGCTTCGCCCCGGAAAAGGTGGGATAAGGATAAAAGGGCGTTCATACATATCTCCTGTTTTTGGAAATGGGGTAATTATAAAGGTGTCCTACACTCTGGTGTGTCCACCTTGGGGTTGTTGATCAGTGTAGAAACCGGGTAACAGCTCATATCGTTTGCCGGAAAGGGGGTAAGCAGGTCAGGCAGGTCAGTGGGACGGCATTCCTCGGGATTCAGCCAGGAATTGTATGCCTCCCTGGGCAGGATGGCTGGCATGCGGTTGTGTAACCTGGCTACCAGCTCATTCGGCCGGGTGGTGATGATAACGCAAGATTTTATCTCCGATCCATCCGGAGCGAACCAGGTTTCCCAAAGCCCGGCGAATGCAAATGGGTCGCCAGATGCCATGCAGATGAAGTAGGGGGTTTTTCGCGTGCTGTTGGGCAATTTTGACCATTCGTAAAAACCATCGGACAGGATCAGGCATCGTCGCCGTTTGTAGGCTGCCTTGAAGGATGGTTTTTGCGACAGCGTTTCTGCCCGGGCATTGATCATCCGGTTGCCGAAGGTGGCATCTCTGGCCCAGGAGGGGATCAAACCCCAAACAAAAAAATCTAGCGCCCTGCTTCCATCGTTGGGGATGACGGCCACGGGTTGGGTTGGGGCGATGTTGAAACGCGGTGTCAACTCAGCGTCAGGGATGTCAAAATCAGGGAAAGATTGTTGAAGCGCAATGGCATCCATGGCCAAAGTAAATCGTTCACACATAGCTTCCTCCAATACTAACACCTTTACCTTATGGGTCTCCCTTGTCCCCCTTACGGGGGCAGGGGGCACTCGACCTGTAATTAAGAGGGGTCTCGATACGGGCTTCACTTCGTTTCGCCCTACTCGACCCGCGATGTCCTGTTGGTCGAGTGTGCCCGAAGTGCCCGCAGGGGCACAAAGGGCATGTATCGCCTGTCCTGCCCGCGGCCGCTGCCGCAGGCAGCAGGCTGGCCGGACAGGCCAGGGAGACCACCTTCAGAAGGGGTCTCCCTTGCCCCCCTTACGGGGACAGGCCCCCCATTCGGGGGGCAGGCCAAACCGCAAGGGCAGGCGATACGATCCTCGCCTTCGGCTCGCCCCCATACGGGGACAGGGATCACTCGACCCGCGAAATTTGGCTGATCGAGTAGCGCCCGAGGTACCCCGTAGGGGTACGAAGGGCGCGTATCGAGATCACAATCAGGTCGATACAATCCTCGTCTTCGCTCTCCCCCTTCGGGGGGCAGAGGACACTCGCCCTGCTGGTTTCTTTAGTAAAGTACGGTACTCCTAACATTTTTAGAGGTGTTAACTCAAATGGTCCTCTGCTTTCCCATACCCTCCACCGCCGGGGGTACGGATGCTGAGTATATCATCAGGTTGTAAATTTACACTACCTTTCCCTGGCAGGGTTTGTTGGTTGCCCTTTCGTATCAGCACGTTTTGCCCACAGGCGCCCGGTTCACCCCCGTGCAGGCCATACGGCTGTGTGCGGCGTCGTTCAGAGAGCAGGCTGATTTCTGTGGGAACGAGCACGCGGATATCCCGACGTATCCCCTCGCCCCCACAAAAGTACCCTTTTCCCCCCGAACCACGGCGGATCTCATAACATTCCACCCGAAGGGGGTATCCGTATTCCAGGGCTTCGATGGGGGTGTTGAGTGTGTTGGTCATGTGGGAATGAATGCCAGAGAGACCACAGGAGCCCGGTGTGGCACCTGTGCCTCCGCCGACGGTTTCGTAGTAGGCGAAAGGACGGTCTCGAAAAGTATCCCAGCCGCCAAACGACAGGTTGTTCATCGTGCCCTGGCTGGCCGCAGGGATACGCTGGGGGCAGGCCTGGGTCAGAGCCCCCAACAGCGCATCTACGATGCGTTGGGAGGTCTCTACATTTCCACCCGCCACAGGGGCCGGAGGTCGTGCGTTGACCACCGTTCCTTCGGGAGCGATCACCCGGATGGGAGCCAGACAACCGCTGTTGTTGGGTACATCTAAGCCCAGCAAGCAGCGGAAGACATAAAAAACTGCAGATAGGGTGATAGCATACACCGCATTGACACTTCCAGCGCATTGAGAAGCTGAACCCGTGAAGTCAACCACCGCCTCATCATCCTGGATCGTCACGCGGACCTGGATGGGGATGAGTTCAGTTTGTCTGCCGTCGTCATCCAGGTAATCGGTGAAGGAGTACGTCCCGTTGGGAATGGATTGGAGGTACTGGCGGGTGAGGCGTTCGGTGTATGCCAGCAATGCTTGCATGTGGGTCGCGATTTCGCCTGCTCCGTAACGCTGTACCAGATGGCGTAACCGTGCTACCCCCAGTTGGTTGGCGGCTATCTGGGCTTGGAGGTCGCCACGACGCTCTTCTGGGGTGCGGACGTTGGCCAGAATGAGTTCCCAGACGGATGGGTTGATCTCGCCCTTGGCGACCAATTTGATTGGGGGGATAATCAACCCTTCCTGGTAGATTTCCACTGCCAGGGGCATAGAACCCGGCGAGATGCCACCCACATCTGCGTGATGAGCCCGGCTGGCGACAAAACCGAACAACCGCGAGGCATCCTGCGCTTCTCCGTCGGGGATAAACACGGGAGACACGAAGGTGATATCCGGGAGGTGCGTACCACCACGGTATGGATCGTTCATCACGACGATGTCTCCAGGCTCCAGATCGAAGCTTGGATCCCCTTTCCCCTTCCGACGGAAAGCCTCGGTGGCAAATCTCACCGAGAGGGGCATGGAGCCCAGATGTACAGGGATGTGAGCTGCCTGGGAGATCATGTTCCCACGGGCGTCAAACAGAGCGCAGGAGAAGTCCCGCCTCTCTTTGATGTTGGGGGAGTAGGCCGATTTTCGCAGCACAACGCCCATCTCCTCGGGAATGGCGGCTAACAGGTGCTTGAATATCTCCAGGCTGATAGGGTCTACCTCACCCTTGGATTGTGGTTTATTCAGGTGCATAAGGACCAACCTCGATGAGCAGGTTGTGGTACGGATCAACTGTAGCTTTGTCGGGCGGGTGGATCAGTATGGTAGTATCGGGGCGGAGTATGAGCGCGGGTCCGGTGAGATGTACGCCTGGTTGAAGCTGTTCGCCGGCATAGCATGCAACCTGTTGGGGACCTGTCGAGAGGGTCACAGGACGGCGCTCGATGAAAGCTGGGGAGGGGTCAGGATTTGTCATGGGACTGGGAGTCAGTTCTGGTTTGGCGAGCACGCCGATTACCCGCGCGCGGAAGTTCACAATTTCGATTTCGGCGTCTGGTTGGTGACTGCCATATGCTTCCTGATGGGCGCGGTGGAAGGCTTCCTTCCATTGTTCATCGAAAGGCACGGTCAACTCGTAGGACTGCCCCCGGTAGCGGACATCCAGTAATGGCATAGTCTGGATGGCGGTCGGGGGGACACCATCTGCCAATACGTCTTGGACCAGGGCTTCCGCCACAGGTTGGAATAAGCGCTCCAACACATCGCAGGTTGTATTGCCGGGCAACATGATGGTGTGTGCACGCTCCTTGATCACGTCTGCCATGAGCATGCCCAGGGCGGAGAGGGTAGCGGCGTGGGGTGGGATCAGCACGTGGGGGATACCCAGGTCACGCGCCAGGTCAGCGGCGTGCAATCCTCCAGCCCCCCCGAAGGAAACCAGGGTGAATTCCCGGGGGTCATGACCACGTTCTACAGAGATAACCCGAAGGGCACGTGCCATGTGAGCGTTGACCACCTGTACGATCCCTAAAGCCACCTGTTCGGCTGAAAGCCCGAGAGAATCCCCTAAACTCGATAGCGCCCGCCAGGCTCTTTCAGGGTGCAAAACCATCTTTCCGCCTAAGAAGTACTCGGAAACCAAGCGGCCCAAGACCAAGTTGGCATCCGTTACAGTGGGCAATTCTCCCTGTCCATAGCAGGCAGGGCCTGGGTGAGCACCGGCACTCTCTGGCCCGACGCGTAGCGCACCACCTGCATCCAGCCTGGCGATAGAACCACCCCCTGCGCCTACGGTGTGGATGTCTAACATGGGGATGCTGATGGGCACTCCACTGATTTCCGATTCGGTGGTGATCTTCGGGGCCCCGGTCACCAGGGAGACATCCGTGGAGGTGCCGCCCATGTCGAAGCTCATCAAGGCGGTGATGCCCGCCAGCCGGGCAACGGCTTGCGCTCCGATGACCCCTCCAGCCGGCCCGGAGATCACGCAACGGACTGCTCGCTGACGGGCTTCATCCAGGCGCATGCTGCCGCCATTCGACCCCATGATGCGCAGGTTCACCTTGGCCCCCGGCGAGTTGCCCAGTTCCACCTCCAGGTGGGTCAGGTAGGTATCCATCACCGGGGCGACGTAGGCGTTGACCGTGGTTGTGCTGGCGCGTTCATATTCGCGGAATTGGGGGAGGATGTCGTGGGAGGCGGATACGAAGTATCCTGCGGATTGACATTTTTCACGGATGAGACGTTCGTGCTTGGGATGTTGAAAGGAAAACAGCAGGCAGATGGCCACGGATTCGACCTCCTGTTCCTGGAGGATGGGAATCAGGGATTCGGCTTGCTCGACGTTGAGAGGGATTAAGACTCGTCCTTGATAATCTACCCGTTCGTCTACTTCCAGACGCAGGTGATCGGGAACCAGCGGGGGAGGTAAGGAGGGGGTAAGGTCATACAGCACGGGTCGATTCTGACGCCCGATCTGTATCACGTCCCGAAAACCGCGCGTGGTGATCAGCGCAGTTCGGGCGCCTTTTCGTTCCAGGAGGGCGTTTGTGGCCACAGTAGAACCGTGGATGATGTTCAGGGTTGTGGAGGGGTGAATGAGTGGTCGAAGCCCAGCGATGACTGCCTGAGCAGGGTTTTGAGGGGTGGAGGGCAATTTAAACGTATCAATAACTCCACTGTGGGGATGGAAGATGACAAAGTCCGTGAACGTCCCGCCTATGTCTATGCCGATACGGTATGTTTGTACGTTTTGGGGGAGTTGTTTTTCAGGGGCGGGAGGGGCATCCTTCGGGCAAGACATTGGGAGATTATATCACTCCCTAAAGAGGGCCTAAGTGGTTTCCCTTGCCCCCCTTACGGGGGCAGGCCAGACCGCAAGGACAGGCGATATGTTCCCTACGGTCACACTCAACCAACGCTGGATGTATCGAAACCAAGGATGCTGTGGGTTTACTACTAAGAAACTTAGCTCCATGTCATCGCCAGCGTCTTTTTGCGAAGCGATCTCCCCCATTGCGAGGGGATTGCCACACTCCGCGGAGTTTACCCCGAGCTCGTCGAAGGGTGCGTTCACAATGACACTGTTTTTTGATACTCTTTCCGACGATTACTTAATTGTCCAGGGCTGCCATATAGAGGATAGCGCGCACCAGCCAGGGGCGGTCAGCCAGCATTCCGGGCAGGTATGTGGGCGGATGATCTATGTCAAACGTAGCGTTGACTGGGTTGCCTTGTTCTGGCAGGTTAACCTGCACCCAGGGCACGCCTCCTGCAATGGCGGCATTCACCATATCCATCGTATGTTTGTTGTGCCACCACAGAGGTGGTTGGTAGAAATCCAGCATCTGGGTTTCGTTGTCGGGAGGTTGGGCGTGGTCCCACTGGGCTTGGAGGCGTAGATATTTTCCCCGGAAAGAACCAATGAAGCGTATGGCTTCCCGCTGTTCCCAGAAGGCCAGGTTTTCTGAGGAGGGATCGCGGTAGATGCTGTAATGGTTCAGAATGCCGTGGACCAGTTCATGTTTGTCGTTGGAGGGGTCATCATCCAAGGCCCTCGGTTCGTGGCAGGTGACAAAGCTGTCGGGAGGCCCTTCACCGTCCACGATGTATTTGATGGGGAGTTCGGGATAGCGTCCCGCGCAACCCGCTGCCATGGTAATGCCGTAGGATTGGCTGGCAATGCCCACGTTGGTGTGGATGACAGCGGTTAAGTTCATGGCGTATTTCACCAGCTCACACAAACCATCCTGGTGGCGAAAGCCGTTGTAATCTTCGCGGCCTTCGGAGGCGATATCCTCCGGTGAAGTATCCACGCGCCCCTCTGCGTTGAAGGTAAACACGACTATCCCGGCTTCAGCCAGGGCCTGGGCATCCTTACCGTAAGCTAACATCCTCCCTGGATTGATCCCCCCAGGGACGAGAATCACCGCCGGAAAGCACAAGTCCGGATACAGCTCAGGGTCTGGGCGTCGGATAAGCCCGTAGATGCGGTTGCCGGATGGGGCAAGCAGGT
This sequence comes from Chloroflexota bacterium, assembly GCA_040758495.1. Taxonomy (GTDB): domain Bacteria; phylum Chloroflexota; class Anaerolineae; order Anaerolineales; family JBFLVL01; genus JBFLVL01. The sequence goes on along the minus strand of JBFLVL010000040.1, from coordinate 5,723 downwards.
CAAATGCCTCCACGATGGTCGTGTAGGGTTGGGAGTCGCCCCCAGGTTGGGGGAGGGTAGGTGTACAAAATTCTTCCTGCTGGGGCTGGACGTCAGTCTGAGAAGTCCGGGGTAGTAGCGTACAGGCAGATGAGAGGGCGGTGAAAAAAATGAGCAGTACAGCCGTGTAGGGAGCTGAGATATGGGCGTAGGATAATTTCGTGGGCATTGTCTACTCCTGATCGTTTAGTGGCATGGGGTGAAGAGGTTTTTGCTTACCAAAGCCCGAGTTGATGGACGTGCTTTTTACCATTTATAAGCAAGAAGGGGGCTGCTCTTGAAGCCTGTACACCAAGTTTGGTTAGCGTGCTGAGGTCGTTCATTCTGACCTGTCTTCGGGCCTGGAGGATGGCAGTCACCCCCTTGGGGCCAATTCCTGGCACTCTGAGCAGCTCTTCGCGGCTTGCCAGGTTGATTTCAACCGGGTTGTGGGCGAGGTAGGTTTGCGCCCAGGCAAGTTTTGGGTCTATTTCCAGAGGTAAATTCCCCTGAGGGTTGAAAGGCATCTCCTCGAGGAGATAGCCATAGTCTCGTAGCAGGAATGAGGACTGATACAGGCGATATTGGCGTTTCGGGTTTTCGGCAGGTTGATCCTCAAAAGGGGTGTCCGGGATGGGGCGAAAAGGGGAAAAGTAGGCTCGTTTCAGATGGTATTGGTGGTACAGAGCTTCCGTGGTGGAGAGCAACTCCAGGTCGCTTTCGCCCACTGCACCCACGACAAACTGGGTTACAGAGGAAGGCCAACGCCCCTTCCAGGCTCTCTGGGGGGATTGTGTTTTACGGATCTCTTCTATCCATTGTAGAGGAGTTAATAATTCTCTTAGGTAATGCTTGCTGGGAGTCAGTTGTTCCAGGCGTTGCTGGTTAGGAGCTTCCAGATTAACCGACACGCGGTCAGCGGTCAACATGGCAGCTTCGACCTGGTCCCGCTCCGCTCCGGGCATGATCTTGAGATGAAGATAGCCCTTGTATTCATGCTTCTTGCGCAGTAACTGAGCCGTGTCAAGTAGTTTGTCTTGAGTATACAGGCCGCCACCGAAGACCCCGGAACTGAGGAAGAGACCTTCTACAAGACCGCCCCGGTAGAAGGTCATAAAAAGGTTGGCAAACTCCTCCGGGGGGAATGTCACCCGGCGGTAATTGCGCCTGGCTCGAAATGGGCAGTAGTAGCAATTCCGTTCGCAGGCCGAGGTGAGCAAGGTTTTCAGCAATCGGATGCGTTTGCCGTTGGGCAGGGTGGCATGGCTGACATAGACCTTATTGGCCTTGGAGGGCGCCACGATCTGGGGGCAATCCATGTCTTCGGCAGGCTCAAGGTGCATGTATTCTGATACGGCTAGCAGATGGTCAAGAGATTCCATATTTCTACCATTATAGAACAAACGGTCTATCTGTCAAGGGTGGGTTTTTAAAAATTATTGAGGTACTGTTGGTCGAGTGTGTCCGAAGTGCTCCGCAGGGGTACGAAGGGCACGTATCGAGATCGATTTCTTATAAGGGGTCTCGGTCTCGATACGGGCTTCACCCCATTTCGCCCTACTCGACCCGCGAAAAAGACCTGGCTTTGGGTTGTTGTTGTCCGCCGGATATTTTGCTACAATGTCAGCATCTGTATTTCAATGAGTTTCAAGGAGGTAACCATGCTCGCTGTTCGACAAATAGACACTCGGTCCAAAGCAGACGTAAAAGCATTTGTGTCCTTTCCATATTGGCTGTATTCCGACCATCCCCAGTGGGTGCCGCCTCTGTTGATGGATGCCAAGCTGCTCTTGAACCGGGATAAACACCCCTTTTATGAACATTCGGATGCGGATTTCTTTCTGGCCGAACGCGATGGGCAGGTCGTGGGACGGATTGCAGCTTTGGAGAACAAGCGCTACAACGAATACCATGGCCTGAAACAGGCACAATTCTATCTATTTGATTGTGTGGAAGATCAGGAGGTGGCTAACGCATTGTTCGAGCGCGCCTTCGAGTGGGCCAGAAGCCGGGGGTTGAACCAGGTTGTCGGGCCCAAAGGATTGAGCGCTTTTGATGGTTATGGAATCCAGATTGAGGGTTTCGAACACCGCCAAATGATGACCATGATGAACTATAACTACCCGTACTACCCTCGATTTGTGGAGGCCTTGGGTTTTCGAAAAGAGGTAGATTTCGTCTCCTGTTATCTTCACACACCAGAATTTAGACTGCCTGAACGCGTGCACTGCATCGCTGAACGGGTTAAACAACGAGGCACTCTGCAGGTTCGGCAATTTCAGACCAAGAAAGAATTGCGTGCCTGGGGGAGTCGGATTGGGCGTGCCTACAATCAGACCTTTGTCAACAATTGGGAATATTACCCCTTAACCGACCACGAAATCGAATTTGTGGTGGACAATTTGATGATGGTTGCAGTCCCGCGCTTAATCAAGATCATCACCCACAAGGAGGATGTGATAGGCTTCCTCTTAGGTTTCCCGGATGTTTCCGCCGCATTGCAACGGGCAAAAGGGCAATTGTTACCCTTTGGGATTATTGACCTGTTGATCGAGATGCGTAGGACGGATTGGGTTTCGTTGAACGGGGCCGGGATTTTACCGGAATTCCAGGGACGGGGTGGAAACGCCCTTCTGTATTCTGAAATGTATAAAACCCTGACGGATTTTAATTTTATCCATGCGGATTTGACCCAGGTTGCGGAGAGTGCTGTGCAGATGAGGCGCGACCTGGAAAATGTGGGTGCAAAGGCTTACAAGAACCATCGGGTATTCATACGCGAGATATAGCCTGATTAGTTTTAGTAGGGTATTGATCGTCTGTTGATGTACTGAACTTGGAGGTCAAAACGATATGAAGGATAGTTATTTGAACAAACTTTTGGGCTCGAAGGAGAAACTCATTGTGGTGACTCGCCAACATTGGCTGATCCTGCTGGGTGAGATTTTCACAGAAATGGTGCTTGCGTTGGTTACCCTGGGCTTGATCACCTTTATATGGCTCACCTGGAATATCGTCTGGATCATTTTTGGTTACATCCTGTTGATGCTCCCGCTGGTGAGCTTGTTACGTGATGTGCTCATCTGGCTTAATCGAAAATACGTGGTCACCAATCGGCGCGTCATTCACATGTCGGGTGTTATCAGCAAATCGGTCATTGACTCCTCTCTGGAAAAAGTCAACGACGTAAAAATGGTGCAGTCTATGCTTGGGCGCATCTTTGATTATGGGGATATTGAAATCCTCACCGCCAGCGAGTTGGGTGTGAACCGCTTTACCCGAATTGCCAGGCCTATCCAGTTTAAGACCGCCATGCTGAACGCCAAAGCCCAGTTAGAACAGGACTTATCCAGTGGCAAGGATGTTATTGATATACCCACCACGCTTTCCAGGTTAGACATCCTGCACAAACAGGGTGTGTTATCGGATAAGGAATTCGAAGCTAAGAAGAATGAGCTGTTGTCCAAGCTCTAGGTAAGTGTTGGGGGGTGTAAGGAGAAGTAGATGGTATTCTTCGCAACCCTTTGTTAAAAAGGGTAGGCTACTGCGCATAGCCAATTACATACCCAATACGCTAAGGTTTGTCCGAGTAAGACCTGGCGCGGGCGATGCGTTTGCTCAAGGCAGGGTGGGAGTGGAGCAGGAATTCCACCCATGGTTTGGGATCGGCGTCTGCCAGGTTCTGGTTTGCCAGGCGGGTGAGAGCTGAAGCGAAGGCCTCTCCTTTGCCAACGATTTGTAGGGCGAAGTCGTCGGCTTTATGCTCACGCCATCGGGAGTAGGCATTGCCCAGGGGCAGGGTGAGCAGGCCCCCCATACGGGGGGCAGGCCAAATCCCGTCATGATGAGCCCGAACAGGGGTAGGGCGGCGATGTCTGAAATGTGGGAAAAGTCCAGGGCTGCGACTCCCATCTTCAATCCAACAGAAGCGATATATAACCCGCCCAAGGTGATGATGCTCTGAACCAGGATGCCCAGGGGGATGTCTTTGTTGACATGGTGTCCCAACTCGTGGGCGAAGACGGTTTCGATTTCATCCAGGGTGTAATCTGCCAGCATGGTGTCCCCCAGGACGATGCGGCGGGTGTTTCCCAGGCCCATCAACCCGGCGTTGGCCGCTTTCGTGCGTCGGCTCATGGTTTGAACACACCCTGGACTTTTGTCCCCGTCTTTTCGGTCAGATGAATCAGGCGCTCCACCAGGTGGGCTTGCTCGTTTTCCAGGGGGATGAACTTATAGAATAATGGGGCGATCAGCACGGGTGCCAGGTTGGCTAAGATAATGTTGAAGAAGAGGATGAACACACCAGTCCAGAGCCACCACGTGTCTGGCGCGGCCCGCAGGAGGTAGTAGGCAAGCTCTAACAATGCACCCCCAATCAACCCTCCCAGGAGCAGGGATGAGCTGGTCGCTGACCCAGCCCTTGACCGTCTGGTTGGATAACTTGAACCTGTGGGGAAGCGTATATCCCGAATAAAAGCTGAGGGGCAGGTCGAGGAGGAAATACAGGCCGCCAAAAGTCAAGCCGAACAGGGCCACGAGCAGCCAGGGGTTGTGCGTGTATTGGGTGATTAACTGGCGCAAAGAGACGCTCCAACCAAGAAGCAGCCAGGCGAGGGAGAACAGTACGCCGATCACCAGGCTGACCAACATCAGCCACCGGCGTAACCGGGCGTAGATTTTGGCCTGTTCCTGTCGTTGGGGGTCTAATTAGGTTGGTGGGAGGGGCGAAAGTGTGGAGTGCATTATCTGGAAGCAAAGGGAAGTATACCACGGCGACCCTGCCAAACAAGCTTCTAAAAAATCAATATGGCAGAAAGTTACAGAATTTTGCAAATGCAAGGAAAAAGATTAGAGGCAGCCCAACCCCGCTCGCATGTGGCCGGGGCTTACCCCTGCGGGGCACCCCACTACGTGGGACAGGCAGGTTGCCCCAGGGGTTCCCTATGGGGATGCTCCACTGCGTTCCGCGATAAGCGGCGCGATTTAGCCCGATTGGTTATGGACAAAGAGTGTTCAGGGATGAAAACGCCGGGTCGCAGTTGCGCTCTGAGCAAAGTTTGGTTATAGTAATAGCAGCGTTCTAGGCAAAGGCCACCGGGCGCCTGAAGCAATCGTTAGGTTTCTCTTTGGCAAGCATGCCAAGTGAGAACATGGTGGAGCGCAGATATAAGAACTAACAATCGAGAGGAATAGAACAATGAAAACGGTAAAGTACATCTGCTGGCAAGACGAGGATATGTGGCTGGGATATCTGGAAGAATATCCTGACTACTGGAGTCAAGGCGAAACGATAGAAGAATTGGAAGAAAATCTGAGAGATATCGCCAGAGAACTTACCAGCGGAAGTATCCCTTGCGTCCGAAGGGTTGCCGAACTGAAAGTGGCATGAAACGAGGAGATTTGATACGCGAGTTGGAGAAGATGGGATGTGTGCTCATTCGTCATGGGGCGAAGCACGACTGGTATCAGAACTCGAGGACGAAAGTATCTCAGCCTGTTCCCCGTCACAAGGAGATTAAGGAGCATCTGGCGAGACACATCATCAAAATGCTAAGGGATGAAACCTAACTTGCGCTTGGTGTGTCCTGAAAAGCTATCGTCTGCTAACCGGTGGAAGTCCGGTCCTGGTAACGGTCAGGCGGCCAGGTAGCAGGCATCCAGTGCAGCCGGGTGACTGGCTGTGCTGCCTGTCCTGGCGGTCA
>JBFLVL010000039.1:0-22226 GCA_040758495.1 Chloroflexota bacterium | reverse complement strand
GCGTTTGGGCGCGTACCAGACCGGTGCGATGAGCTATCAAAGCACGCAGTTCCCGTACCGGCATGGGTGGCACCCAGACTGCGGGGATCAGCCCGGCGGCCAGCAGCTTGGCCAGCCGCAGCACGTCCAGCTTGTCGGTCTTGACCGCCGCATTGGCGATCCACTTCACCTGCCGGGCATCTGCCACCACGCAGCGGGTGACCAGCGGTGCCAGCAGGTCGTGCACGGCCCAGGCACTACTGGTCGCTTCAATGACCACCTGGTCGGTAGGCCGTAAGTTCGTCCTGGCCCAGGCGGCCAGTTCACCGATGGCCAAGCGCCTGGGCTTGAGCACCACCTCTTGGTTGCGGTTGACGGCGGCCACCACCACATAGTGTTTGTGCAGGTCGAAGGCCACGAAACGAGAAGATGGGGTTGCATCAGCTATCGAATTCATGCTAGACTCCTTGTGTATCATGCGTCTGGGCACGGATTCGGGGCAGAGAACTTCAACTACCGATGCGGGCTAGGTGTGTCAGCACCTTCCCAGACCTGTGCTGAGCATCGTCGAAGCATGAGAGTGTTCGACGGGGAACCAAATAACAAGACGGGTTCGGTAGTAGACCCATAGGCCGCTGCGGTTCGCCCTCGCGCTCCGTGTCCCGGGTGCGATCCCGTTCGCTCATCACGACCAGAGTTTACCCTGAACGAAGTGAAGGGATAACGCACGCCGTGCCCAGACGCAAATACATTCTAATAACAAGCGGTTAGAGCCGACGCCGCAAACTGCGCGGCGCGGCTAACGCACACCGTTGAAACTGTCGAAAAAGTTAGAAAAGAGGTCGAAAATAGTGCCGCTCAAGCACAAAATTCAGTATTCTCGCCATGGATAAGGTATTATTCGACAGTCTTGTTAGGTTTCTCATTGCAATCAAAAGGAGGTGATAAGAATGGCATCATGGATTGTACATCTGCGTATAGCCGAGAATTTGCTTGAGTCAATTGAAGGGTTAGATGTGCCCATGTTCGCAATAGGGAATATCGCTCCAGATTCAGGGATGCCTGATGAAGAATGGAAGAATTTTGATCCCCCAACAGAAGTAACCCACTTCACGGCAAAAAATGATGAAACCGGTTTTGGGATTGAAGATCTGAGATTTTATCGGGATTATTTGATGGGGGAAAGAATGGAAGATGATCGATCCAAGTACTCATTTCAGTTGGGCTATTTTTTCCATCTTGTTACAGATAATTATTGGCGTGAGATAATTGACAAACCAACGCGAGAACGATATGAGAACGAATTTGAAGCAGATGATGAATTCATTTGGGAAGTGAAGCGAGATTGGTATGGTCTCGATTTTATCTACGTACGAGATCATCCGAATGCATTATTCTGGCGTAAGTTTTTGAAGAGCGAAATTCAAGAAAGCTTTCTCGATTTCTTGCCAATAGAGGCAATCCATTATCGAGTAAATGACATCAAAGAATTCTATCAGCGCCAGGATGATAAAATTCAGGTGTTATATGAAAGATCATATGAATATTTATCCAAAGAAGAGATGGACCAATTTGTAGAGGACGTTTCCCAGGCACTTTTGGAGATTTATAAATATTTGACAGATGGGCAGCAAGATTTCTATGAATTTTCGTCGGTATTAGAAATTTCATTGTTCGAAACCTAACCAAGTGTCAAGCTGACCGGGGCTATCGCCCCGAGGGTAAGCGGCGCGATTTTTCGAGATTGGTTCCGGGCAAAGGTTGTTTAGGGTCAGAGTCGCCCCGGCACGTGAAACCCACGTTAGCTGCCCAAGTTCATTTGATGATGCCTGTTGATGACGTTGTGTTTTCAGATGCGATCACTGATTCTGAATATGATTCTAGTGATTGATGCTGTATCACAATATTCCAAATGGCAGAGAGAGAAGGTATCAGTTTATTAGCTCGGTTGGTGACCATGGCTTGATAAAATAATCAATAAGGTTTATTATGAGAGCGTCAACGTAGAACTGGAATTCTCAATGCCTACCGTCAAAAATATTCCCGGTCCATATCGTTTCTTTTTCTACAGCTTTGATTGTAACGAGCCTATGCATGTGCATGTTCAACGAGAGAAAATGACGTGTAAGTTTTGGTTAGAGCCGATTGCGTTGAGCAAGAGTAAGCGGTTTACTTCGAGAGAGTTAAATCGTATACGCGAGATGATTCAAGATAATTTAGAGACAATAATTGAGGCATGGCATGAACACTGTGGTTAGGACAGAAGTACTCATTCAGGATATTAGTGTAACTGACGACACGATAACAGCGCATTTAACAGATGGGCGTATAGTTAGTGTGCCATTAGTTTGGTCGTGGCGATTGTCAGAAGCTACTCCAGAGCAACGGGCAAATTATGAGATTATTGGCGATGGTGAAGGAGTACATTGGCCTGATATAGATGAAGATATCAGTGCTGAAGGAATGCTGTATGGAATTCCTGCTCGACGGCCAGCTGTGATAGCAGCATAGTTGTCTGAAGTTTGCATTTTAGAGGGGGAGAAATTGTATGGTTTGGGGCATCAGATCGCCAGAAGTTTTTCTGGTTTGCGGAGCAATATATTTTGTGACAGCGAAGTTGTTTGGTGGTGGGGCAGCTAACCCCAGATGTATGTGACCGGGGGGTACGCGGGGCGAAAAATCGGAATCGGGCAACGGTTGGAGTTTTCGGAAGCCGCGTTAGGTGCTAACTCCCCCCGGTCACGTAACCTAAACGTTGTTAGCCTGCGCAAGAGAAACGCAGTATAGTATATTTAAAGTAACAGTGTTCCGGGGAGGATGCTTATGAGATGGCAGGATTACATTGTCGTTGATCCCACTATCTGTCACGGAAAAGCCTGTGTCAAGGGCACACGCATTATGGTTTCGGTTATACTTGACAATCTTGCTGCCGGTCTCTCTCCCGATGAGGTGCTGCACAGTTACCCATCCCTGAATCGGGAGGCGGTGCAGGCCGCTATTACATATGCTGCCGAGCTGCCCCGCGAGCGTGTTGTAGCTATGCCGGCATAGACAGCACGATGGAATTCAAGGTTGACGAGAATCTGCCAGTTGAGGTAGCCGATTTGCTGCGCCAGATTGGCTATGATGCCGTTACTGTCGTTGAGCAGCACTTAGAAGGCTCGTCCGATTCCGATATCGCTTCTGTGTGCCAGGAGGAAGGGCGTGCCTTGATCACCCTGGACACAGGTTTCGCTGACATTCGTGCATATCCATCGGCGCAATTCCCCAGCTTGATAGTCCTGCGCTTATACAAGCAGGATAAGCCCCACGTTCTCGAGGTCGTTGAGCATCTGATACCACTGCTTTCCAGCGAGCCACCCCACTGCGTGGGACAGGCAGGTTGCCCCGAGGGTCTCCTACGCACCCTCAGGGTGTGCTTCGCGAGGGGTGCTCCACTGCGTTAGGCGATAAGCGGCGCGATTTTTCGAGCTTGGTTATGAGTAAAACCGCGTCAGAGCTGACAACGCCCCGCCACAGATACCCATATTGGGTGGTGCGTTGAGCAAGTTTGGAAATATCTCATGGCATCAGAGATTTCTGGCTGGGATTCTGCATATCAATACCGGCCTTATTCAGAGAAACATCCTCATCCAGGAGTGATATATCTTGATGAGCTTCTTGGGCATAAGAAACAACATATCCTTGATTTGGGTTGCGGTGATGGCCGGCATCTGGTTTTCTTATCGCGGAGTGGGCACAATGTTCATGGCATTGACAAATCTCTCTGGGGATTGCGTAGAGCGCATGAGTGGCTCCGCCGCGAGAACCTCAGTGCAACGTTGGTTTGTGCAGTTGCGCAGAATCTCCCTTGGTCTAATGAATTCTTTGATAGTGTTGTCTCCATCCAAGTGATACATCATAATAGGCTGGCAGAGATCATCGAAACTGTCGGTGAGGTTAGGCGCGTTCTCTCTCCAGGTGGATACTTCTATCTCACTGTTGCGAAGTATCCACCAGCGAATTGGAAAGGTCATCAGTATGTAGAGGTAGAACCGCATACGTTTGAGCCGTTAGAAGGTTTTGAACGTGGAATACCTCATCACTTTTTCACAAAAGAAGAATTACAGGAACTGCTTGGCGATTTTGAAGTCAGGAAACTGGAGAGCGATTCGAAGAAACATTACAGTGTATTGGCTCAAAAGAAAAAACGCCACCCAACATTGTGTGTCACAGACACTTCGACAGGGTTTCGATAGGCTTAGTGCAGGCAGGGCTTCGCCCTGAGAGTACGGGGCGATACCGGCGTAGTCATAGCCTTTCCCTGTAGGTCCCCTGCGGGGATGCTCCCCCGATTTTTCAGCAGTCGTTCTGGTTAGCAAAGGTTCTGAGCTGATACCGGTTGGTATCTCACACTCTCGTTGAGTTTGCTCTCACAGGCAGTTTCAGCCATGGGTCTGGCGATCGCTTTGTACAATGGGTTTCTCAGCTCGGGACTGAGGGCCTCGCTATAGGGACACTGGTTATCAGCGTGATCACCACAACCACTACGGATAACCAAGCATACATCCGTCTTGAACTGTATATCAATTCGTTGTATATTTTCTGTAACATTTTAATTACTATCAGTAGTTGTATTTCACTTAGGATTTTTAGAAGTACGAGCAAGAGAATACCTTTCTCTGAATTACTGTGAAGCGAGGTGAGTGATGGCGAGGCAAAAGAAGAGCAATCGGACGGCCCGGCTTTTCGGTTTGGGAGTCGTCGGGTTTGGATTGGTGGTCTTTCTCGTGGAGATAGCGGTAGGTGGCTATCTGTTTACGCGTTATATAAACAAACTGCCTCCCAAACCCACGAGCGGAACCCTGACCCTCGGCGAACCCGTCCAGCTTACGGCGGCCATGATCGGTCCCTCAGGTGGTTCAATTGTGATAGATGATCCGGGTAGCGAATTGGACGGGTTGCATATTGAGATTCCCGAGGGAGCATATGTTCAAAACACCTTCATCCATATTGAGGCTCAACCCATCGAAGGGCACACCTTCGGGGATTTTGTCCGCCCCATCACGCCTCTGATAAAAATTTATACGGAGGGTAATGTCTTCGCGTACGAATTAATCACCATCACTATACCTATCCAGATAACGGAAGGTGATTTTGCCATGGCGTTCGCTTATGATGAACAGAAAGGTGTTTTGGAGGGGATGACATTGCTCGAAGAAACGTTAGAGTTTCTGAAGGTTACCACACGGTTTATCTCCCGAGACGTGCTGGTCAGCGCTATTCCGGAAGCATTTTTAGAAGGGGACGTTGACACTGGTTTTGAGCACGGGGTTGATGACTGGCAATTCACCAACTATGGGTCCGTAATCGCTCCTGGTGGGCATTGCGCCGGTCAAAGCCTGTCGGCGATGTTCTATTACATAGAACGACTCGGTCCCCGTCTGTATGGGCAATACGATAACTACGACAATTATTTTCAGGATACCCCCACGCTGGAATTTGACGACACCCTTGCTTATCGACTGGCTTCGGTAACACAGGAATCCATTGATTGGGAGAGTAGCTCGCGCAAGTTCTGGTTGCGTTACCAGCGAGTGCGCAGCGACCGGGTGACTTATAACCTGTTTGCCTATAGCATGATGGTGACCGGGGCGCCGCAGTATGTGGGCATCTACCGGGAGGGTGGGGGACACGCCATGATCATTTATCGCAAAGTGGGGGATACGTTCTATGTTTCCGACCCGAATTATCCCAAAGGGTCAGAAGGCGGGGGAGAACGGGTCATCACATTCAATCGCACCAAAGGAGAATTCGATCCCTATTATTCCGGTCCCAGCGCAGCCGACCTCGGTCACGCCTATCCGGTTATCTATTATTTTGGATACCGGGACATCATTAACTGGGATACGCTTCACCGGTTGTGGAGAGAGATGAAAGCAGGAGTGGTAGGAGAGGTGGAGTTCCCCATCTATGAATTGGCTATCACCGAAGAAGGTCCAGAAGAAAGACTATGGTTCAACCATGAAGCCGAAAGTGAGAAGGTGAGCGTGCGAGTGAGGGATGCCTCTTTCCGCCCGCGCCTGGTCGTTTACAACAGCAGCTTGGAGGTGATCGGCGATTCGGAGAGCCCAATCCAATTGACCTTGACCGAGGGAAATAATTATCTGGGCTTTCTGGTGTTGGCGATCGAAGTGGACAGTGACGGGGATGAGCAATTGCAATGGGTCGGCTTTGAATGGATTAAGATTGTTTATAAGGAGAAGCCCGCTAGCATTTTTGCCAGGGCTACAAAAACGCCGATGGTTCAATATGGCGTTTTCATCGCCGGTAATGATGTTATCGTGGGCATAAAGGAGGAGATTGAAAGCACGCCCACCTGCAACCTGGTCGGCTGGGGTGTGGATTGTAGTGTAACCGTAGGCGAAGCAACCTCGGTGACTATGGTGCTCGGACCCTTTAGCAGCTACGACCAGGCGGTGGAAGCTTATTGTGAGAACCTCGATCCGGAAAGCGTATATTACCCCCCGCTTGTGGTTGGCACGAAAGGCAAGTTTATGGGAGAGGATCGCTGGATAAGCAATGCGCCCTCATGCCCCTGAACCACCGGTTGCATCTGCCACTATCGATTCCGGATATCCTGCCTGGGTTGCGAGACCCCATCTACTCAGCCGTCCTGAACGCTGGCGAGGGCATCCTTGCATTGGTTTTTCTCCGCTTTTAGCATCCCTCCTCCCTGCCTGTACTGTGCTAATAGAGCCGAAAACGGCCCGCCCGACCTAGTATGCAGTCTTCTTTGAGACCTTTCAACTGTTCGGGCTCAGGCACGTAGGGCATGGCGACCTTTGCTACAGCACGGTCTCTGTGGACTTGTGGATAATCGGCCTTCTATATCCTGTATCACCATATCATTCTAGCGGACACTTCGACAGGCCCCGTGCAGGCAGCGGCTTCGTCCCTGTGGATGACAGCGACTTTGCCAGCACCGTTCTGGTCAGCAAAAGTGTCCTGCCCGCCCCGCTCCGCCGACCGATCCCTCGCAGGGGAATACGCCTTGCTGTTGGGCGGCCGCGTATTACAAGGTCACGACAGGCGATTATGTTCTCGAGAATTAAATATGTTAAAATAACGTTGTAGATACAGCCCTTCTTCCAGAGAGAGAATAATATGGCACAGGAAATCAAAGAAAAACGCATAAAAATCATTTGGGGTTCAGACGAAAATCTCCCCGCTCTTTATGCAAATCACCTATACGTTTCGCACGCGGGCGAGACTGAATTTCATCTCGTGTTTGGTCATCTCTCACCACCCCTGACAATGGGAATTGATGAAAGCGAGTTACCTGATTCGGTAAAGATCAAACCTGTTGCCAAAGTCGTAATCAGCCCCGATGCGATGAGGGCATTTGTCAGACTTTTGTCTGACAATTTAGGAGTGTTTGAAGGCAGACAGAAAGGGAAACCAGATGAATGAGATGACTGAATTAACAATATCTCCGCCTCATGTCTTTCCATTTCGGCAAACTCTTGAACTGGGCATGTCCACTGAAACGCGCGGTACTATCAAAATGATTATTATCAATGGTAGCATACAAGCAATCTCGACCAACCAAGGATGGTTTTGGACAGCGGAATGGCAGGCGGGTGAGAGTAAAGTTGACGAGTATATTAAATTGGGGGAATATGAGGAATTCGATACTGTGGAGGAATTTCTGCGCACCCTTAGGGATTAACTGCGTATGAAATTCCGACGTACACGTCAATTTCGTGATGACTTTGACAGATTAGTGGAAAGCAACAAGAAAGATGTAGAAGAGGCTTTCCCATACATTGCTTTGGCTCTGCAAGGAAATGACGAGTACCGTAGGAAATATCGTATAAAAAAGATGGAGGGACATCCGAGCATTTGGGAAGGCCACATCAAGATAAACCTATGCTTTACCTTTCACCTCGAAACAGATGAAGATAGCGAAGTAATTGTGTTTTTTAGAAGGGTAGGAACACATCAAATTTACAGAGGGCCATGATATCAAAAGGGACATCAGCCCAGTGTGTAGAAGCGACCTTGCTGGCAATAGTTCTGGTTGGCGATAGAGTCTTGCGCACACCGCTTGGTATGTGAGCCTTGCAGATGGGCAGCCTGTCTCTGAGCGGATATAAATTTCATGGAGATAGGTGGATGGAAAATCTCTATGTTTAGAGGTAGACTCTAAGCGGAGGTAAGAATGAGCACATTCACGATTACTCTACCAGATGACCGCTTACGTGCATTAAAAAAACTGTCAAGCCGTTTGAATATTTCGCCAGAAGAATTAGTCCGTTTGAGCATTGAAGAGATTCTCACTCGGCCCGAGGAAACATTTCGCCATGTTGCAGAGTATGTTCTTGAGAAAAACAGCGAACTGTACCAACGGCTGGCAGCATAATGCGTTTTCTAACACTGAGTGAAGTAATTGAGCTTCATCGCCAACTGATTGAGCTGTTTGGTGGGGCGATGGGCATTCGAGATTTAGGTGCATTAGAGTCAGCTATTAAACAGCCTAGAATGACTTTTGGGGGAGAAGAACTGTATCCGAATATTGTTGAGAAATCAGTTGCGCTTGGGTATTCAATCATCAAGAATCATCCATTCGTAGATGGAAACAAACGAGTTGGACATGCGGCGATGGAAATTTTTCTAGTGTTGAATGGGTATGAGATTCGAAGTTCAACGGAGGAACAGGAGCAAGTGATTCTTCAAGTTGCATCAGGTGAAATGATGCGGGAGGAATTTGAAGACTGGTTGAGAGCGCATCTTGTTGGACGCTGATTTCCCCGCTGGGTACTTCCAGCATGAACACTCATCTCCTCGATGAAAATAATGAAATCTGTCAAGCTTTTCTTGGTGGTTTTCTTGGTGGTTTGACCACCGTGCTTGGCGAAAAGCTTGTTGGGCTCTACATTTGTTGTGCGGTCAGTATCTTGAGAGCTATAATATGGTGAGTTTAGATTCTTGCCATCACGGTTACGACTCAGGCTGACCGTTGAGGGCATTTCTCAGGAACAGTTACCCATGAAACGGCTTGCGTTATCTCTATTTTTCGTTTTTGCGCTTGCCCTGGCTTGTGGGCAGCCTACGGCGGTCAGTACACCTACACCGACTGTGCCAACCTCTACTTTGGCAGCGCCCCCAGGGGGTGAATACATTCCCTTTACCATTGCCCTGGAATATGCCATCCCTGGCCTCGCTGACGCCTATGCCCCCACCGGAGTACGCTATGCCAAACCCCAGCCGATCTTTGGCATGTGGGGGTTGATAGAACCACAGCCTGGTCAATACAATTGGACACCCCTTGACAACCTGGTGATCGAATACCAGAAGGCTGGCTTTACTGGTATTCAACTGCTCATCACCGCTGAATCGCCCTGGGCTTCGGTCACTCCACCCACGTTGGGCAACGCGGGCAATACCTTCCCGAAAGAAGAATACGTTGACGAGTACACCGCCTTCGTGGAGCTCTTCGTGGAGCGCTATGACGGAGACGGCTTAGACGATGCGCCTGGCCTGATGTACCCCATTCATCATTACGGCATCGAACGCGAGTTCACCGGTTACTGGCCTGGCAGCGCTGAAGATTATGTGCGCTTGTTGCGCCTGGCCTATCCGGCCATTCACGCCGCTGACCCACAGGCAGAGGTTTTGATCGTGGCCATCTTGATGGTGGATGTGTTCGACGGGAATCCCGACGCGGCTGAGCTACAGCGCCGCCTGACCACACCGCAGACCGGTATCCGTAAGAGTGTCCCTGAAATCCAGACCATCCTGGCTGCCTGCGATGCGTATGACATCATAGACTTTCATAGTTTGGGGGATTACACCGAGATCCCTCCCACTGCTGCCTGGCTTCGCGGTCAATTAGAAACGAATAACTGTGACCGGAAACCACTTTGGATCGGGGATGCTTTCAGCATGTCAGCGTTGGTGGGTTACAATGCCCGTCCGGTATGGCCTGCCACAGCCGCGACCCGTGACCAGGTAATTGATACGTTGAAGCTGATGATAGCTGATCCAAGCGCGGCCAGCCATGCGGAAGCCAAATCCTGGTTGTATGCCCTGATGGCAAGCGGGTTGGTGAAGAAGGTCGTCGTGTCGGCGGGCGAGGGGCTGCTGGGCATCAACATAGGCAACCTGGAAGATTGGAAGACCAGCCTGCCTGCTGTGGATGCCTTGGGTGTGCCGTTAGTAGGGTCTGCGATGTTCATGGGGATGATGGATACGAAGACCACAGGACAGCAGGTGGGCGAAGGATTGCCGGGCTATCGAGCCCCAGGTCAGCCTCGCCCAGCCTTCTATGCTATCAAGTTGGTCAACGAGAAGATCAGTGGGTTCACGTCGGTGGAAAAGCTTGAACTGGGTTCAGGCATCTGGGCTTATCGTTTCGCCATGCCATCCGGTCCGTGCTGGGTGCTGTGGTATGACGATGGCCGGCTGTACTTCCCAGGTGAGATACCTCCTACCATTGCCATCGAATTGGCCTTCGAAGCTGCTAATGCCCTCATCACCCGCACACCTACTGAAATCGGGGTGAGCAACCCAGATACGCAGGTTCTCGCATCTTCAGACGGGATCTTGTCGCTTCTACTCGATTCGACGCCTATCTTTGTCCAGGTTGCACCATAGGCGTTTTTTAAAAAGTCTTGGGGAACTAAGAAGACAATAAGAGGACCCACGGGACGGAAGGGTGGACATCTCCGTAGTAGATAAATGGTAAAATACACACTCAGACCAGCACATCCGGAGAAGTCATTTTGACAGTGTACATACTTATTCAGATGGTTCATTTTGTATCCCGCGCTTTCATACTCCTGGTAATTGTTGATGCAGTGATGTCGTTCTTTGTTGACTCTTATCATCCTGTAAGGGTGGCAATAAGAAGGATTGTGGATCCGTTGTTGAATCCCATCCGCCGGACATTACCCACTGTCGGGATGATTGATTTCAGTCCTCTTGTGCTGATAATCATTTTGCAGGTTGTGGAAACTTTGCTGGTCAGAGTATTGGCGTCTATGGCTTGAGAGGGTACCTTGGTGACGAAGCGAAAATATCATCTTCATGACGGTAAAAAAGGGGCAGCTCTGGCTATCCGGGTCACGCCGCGTGCAAAACGCGATGAGATAGCCGAAATAAAGTCCGATGGCTCTATACGCATCCGCCTGGCAGCTCCTCCTGTAGAGGGGCAGGCAAACGAGGCGCTGATACAATTCCTTTCGAAAGTATTAGGTGTCCCCAGATCGCGGATTGAGATTGTGGCAGGGGAGAGGGGAAGGGATAAACTGGTCTCTATCATGGACATGCCGGCAGAGGAGGTGGAGCGGCGCATCCTCGAAATGATGTCCTGAGGTGAGCGATTTCGAGGAGGTTTAAAAAATAAATCCCGTCAACCAATGACGGGATTTTTGATTAAGGGGCGATTTCTCAGTTATATACCGTGGTGTGAGCCAAAGGGGACTACACCCGGAGGTCATTCTGCTTGGGAGGGGCTCTTCTGGTTTTTCCTCATCCCAAACCGAATTTGGTCATGGGAGGTAAGTTTATCCCCGCGGCGGAAACATGCCACAAGGTATTGTAGACAGCTTCCTGAACGGTTCCCTGGGTTGAGGACAAGGCGTGATAAAGTGGCGAGATGATTGCTTCGGAGGGGATGTGGGTTAACCGGTCGAGGGCAGCCACGATCTGGCTGGGGGTGCCCTCCTTGACCATCCGGAGCAGCATATCTAATGCAGGTTTACCTGGAGCCACACCCATACCCCGTTCGCCGGCGAAGGTAATCAGCCAGGGAATCTGGGTGAGTGACTGAGGTTTTTGTGGAGTGTGTCCCTCTCTCCAGGCATCCATTTCTAGTATCCTGCTGGCTGTGTTGCGTACGACCCACTCGTCGTCATCGAGCTGCATGTTATTCAGGACTTCCTTTGCCCATGGCTGTGGTATGCGCGCTAAGCCATAGGCTGAGGCTCGACGTACCTGGATATCGTCCAGGGTGGCTCCCTCTTTGAGTGTCGGATGTCCTTCCTCCTGGTGGTTGGCCAATGCTTCGGCTGCGGTTTGACGCAGGTTCTCGTCACCGTGAAGCAAGGCGGTGGCCACGGCTTCCAGGGCCGAAAGGGTGCCAATTTCCACCAAGGCTAGACAGGCGGCGCTTTGAACTTCATTGTGGGGGGAGGTCAACAGGTTGATCAATTCAGGTACAGCTTTGTTATCTTTCAAGACCCCCAGACCTAAGGCAGCTAACCATCGTGCTGTTGGGTCTGTGTTGTTCAGCAGTTGTCTCAGTAACGTTTTCACACCTTCGTCTTGGGTATACAGCAGTGCAGAGATTACCCGGGCTTGCATCCATGGTGGTGTTTTGTGGGGTTGAAGAAGTGCGGCTAACTGGCTCATCACTTCAGCATACCAGTGCGAATCTTTAGGTACATCCTGTAACCAACGGGCTACAGTCAGTATGTTATTTGCCAAGGGGGAATGGTCATCTGCTATCCAGTCTAGAATCAGTTTTTTGGTCGGCTCTACTGAATAGTATCGCAGGGTCTGCTCAGCGCCCGCCCAGGGCATGGCGGTGAAGAGCTTTTCATTAAGGCTGTCTGTTTTCGCCAGTTCCTGGGCTGCCAGGTAACCGAATATCGCCGGGTGAGACCAACTGATGCGTGCTTCCGTTCGCCGATGGACAACCCCACTTTTTATCAACGTGTCGAGAATGCTGGATGGAGAGGCGGTCGACTCTTCGGTCGGTTTTTCTGGACGGGAGTCATCCGAGGACGAGTCCCCCGGCTTGGGGTGTTGTAGCCAGCTCAATACCCGTTCGCGCTTCGGGGTAGGCTCCTGGTTGCAGACCATTTCCAGAGCTAGCCGTCTCAAAGGGGAGCGCATGAGGGGGTCAGGGATCACACGGCGAAGGTATGCCTCTAGAGTATCTCCAGAGGAAGCCCCCACCAAATCCCCGGCTGAGGAGGCCCAGGCTTTCAGTGTGAGTTCGAGGGGGGTTTGAAACAGGTTTTCGGTTTGCAACCAATACGTGATCAACCAGGGGTCAATGGCCTGGTTTTCTTCCCTTTGGGTTGAGGTAATCAGATTCCATTGGTTCGTCCATTTTTGTAGGAATTCCTGGCGTTTGCGCGCCTCCCAGGTTGCCAGAGGGATGGGGATGAATCCGAGTTTCGTCAAATAGCCGTAATATCTTGGTATGGCGGTCACAACTATCTGGATGTGAGGGTAGGATTTCAGGAGGCTTTCCAGCCAGTTGACGATACCCTCCATCTGAGTCGGTGGTAGCTCATCTAATCCGTCCAGCAGCAGGATGGCCTGACCGTCTTCGAGCACCTCCGATAAGTAATTCGTGACCTTTGTAATCGGAAGCGAGGTGATGGTTTCCGAGAGAGCCTTGACCAGGGTTTCGAGTGAGCTGATGGGTTTTTCAGGCGAGAGATAAAGGTCTGCTGCGTGTAAGAGAATTGGAGTGCAGTAGCGGTTTTCTTTCAGTTCGGGTGCATTACGTGCCAGGGAGGAAGCCAGGGCTGCCAGGGCAACGGTTTTCCCGCAACCTGGGGGCGCAGTCAGCATGAGGTGAGCTCCTCCCTGGAGTGCCTCGCTGAGAGATATTGTGCGGGCTTTGTAAATGGAAGCTAGTTCTGGCCAATCAGGGAGAGAGGGGATGGTCCGATCAACAATGTCCCTGGGGGGAGGTTCTTCATCTGGTTGATGGGGTGAGGGTTGGTAGATCAGACGGGGCTCGATGAGGATTTCATCGAGGGGAAAGTAGGGGGCTGCCAGATGCAGGCCCTGGGCATGGTAGAGTACTTCTTGGCGAAAACGCTGGGCGATGGTCTCCTGTTCCTCAATTTGAGAAGACTCAGCCTTTTGCTCAATTCCTGTCTGAAGGGATTTGATGAGGGGATGGAGTTTCCGTACCAGCCACAGAAAAAGGATACCGGCGAAAAAACCCAACCAGCAGGAAAGAGGGGATATGCGGAGGTTGCTCAGAAAATCGGGCATGGTTATCCAATATACAGGATGCGGTTACAAGCTGAGCACCGGCTGATCTGTTGGGGAGAACGGGCTTCTTGCAGCAGTTGGGATGACAGGATCGAACCGCAGGCAGTACAGGCGTTCTCGCTAATTTTAGCCACCGCTAAGCCATGCCGTTGCTTTCGCAGGGTCTCATATAGTTGTAGGGAGGTTGCGGAGACGGTATTGGCGGTTGCCTGACGTTCCGTTTCGAGCATTGCCACCTGGCGTTGCAACTCCTCTTGTTCAGCAGACAGCTTGAGGCGCTGTTTTTCCCGTTTAGCTTTAACGGCTTCAAGATGGGTTACTGCGACCTGGTGCGCTTCTTTGGCTTCATCTACTGCAATCATGGCCTCCAATTGACGGTCCTCCAGCACGCCAAGGAAGCGTTGCAGAGCCTCGGCTTCGTTCTGTAGGTCTTGCAATTCTTTTGGGTTGCGCACTGTGCCGCTGTATAATTTTGTTTCGGTTTGTTTGATCTTTAAACGCTGATCTTGAACGGCTGTTTCGGCTTTTCGAAGGTTTTTGTGGGCTGCATCCAGCGCTTGCTTCCTGGCCTGTTCTTGGGCTTCGGCGGTATCGAGCGCACTCCGGTCGCCGAGTATTTCTGCGATCTCATTCAGACGATGATACGCTTTGTCCAGCTTGCTGTCGCGCTGTTGCAGGCGGTATAGTTTGAAGGCCTCGTTCATCGTTGCCATTATAGAGGTGCTTCAGGTGAAATGCAAGAGGGAACAAACGTTATCCCCGTGTCTTCAGCTATTGAGCGTGAGCTGGCACTTCTCTGCGAGGTTATGGGCTAAAATATCATCATGGGTAGTAAAACAGGACGCTGGTTTATCGCTGCCGTGGGTGTGGTTTTGCTCCTTCTGATAACCATTCCCTATCTGTACGCCGCCACTCGCACAGATGAAAATTACGTTTTCGGCGGGTTGTTGCAAAACCCGGTTGATGGAAACACATACCTAGCGAAGATGTTCCAGGGTTGGCAGGGAGCCTGGCGCTTTCATCTGCCATATACTGCTGAGCCAGGAGAGGGTGCTTACCTGTTCCTCTACTATCTTTTCCTTGGTCATGTTTCCCGTTGGACAGGGTTATCGCTCATCCTGGTTTATCACCTTGCCCGTCTGCTGGGAACCCTGGCTCTCCTGGGCATGTTGTGTCGTTTCTTTAATTCCACCATAAAAGGTGGACAAACGCGGCGGTTGGCGATTGTATGGGCGACCTTTGGGGCAGGTCTTGGCTGGATGGTTGTTCCCTGGGGGAAATTTACGGCTGATTTTTGGGTGGCCGAGACTTTCCCATTTTTATCTGCCTACACTAACCCTCATTTTCCCCTGGGACTGGCGTTATTACTGTATCTTCTGTTACCCGAAAAGCATAAGACTTGTTCAAAGGGGCTGGCTGCCCTGGCTTTAGGAGTGATCCTCCCCTTTGGCGTATTGCTGGCTTTTTTAGTGGAAGCTCTGACCCTGTTACGCGTGGGATGGAGAACCCCGGGCGGGCGTGCCGTCCTGGAACGTACCCTTGCTATTCTCTTCGGTGGGTGTGTGCCTCTAGGCTATGCGGTCTGGGTGACAAGTGTTGATCCGGTGTTAGCGGATTGGAATGCCCAGAACCTCACTCCGACACCACCCTGGTGGGATGTGGGTCTCTCACTTTCTCCAGCTTTGTTCCTGGCTTTGGTTGGGGGTTATGCTTCGTGGAAAGACAGACAAGGGGCCTCGCAGGTGTTGATCCTTTGGGCGATCGTTGGTCTAGGTTTGTTGTTTGTTCCCATCGGATTACAGCGCCGTTTGATGCTGGGTTTGTACGTTCCCCTGGTGGGGTTGGGAGCAGTGGGGGTCGAGTCCCTGTCCGCAGGTTCTGAACCCCGCTTCAGACGTCTGGCTGTGGGTGTCTGTTTGTTATCCTTTCTGACCAACGTTGTGGTGATGAGTGCTGGGTTTTATGGAGCCAAGCGTCGTGAGGCGCAGGTCTATCTTTCCCGCGGGGAGATGCAGGCTCTTAGCTGGCTTGGTGAACACACCTCTCCTGAGGCCCTAGTGCTGGCCTCTCCCTCCACCGGATTATTCGTCCCCGCATATAGCGGACGTCGCGTGGTGTATGGTCATCCTTTCGAGACGGTGAACGCAGACGCGGAAGAAGCCGCGGTGAGGTCATTTTTTGAAGGGGGATGGGATGAAGAGGAAGACCGGGATTTCTTGCTGAGTAGAGGGGTGGACTACATTTTTATCGGTCCAAGAGAAGCAGAGTTAGGAGGTCTTCCCCTAGATAGAGGAGTGACAGCCCTCTATTCTGCCCAGGGGGTAACCATATATGCGGTTGAACAGGATGATCCCTCCAGGCCAACAGATGACGAATAACATGCCACTCAACCATCGGGTTAGCGCCAGAGAGCGTCGCTGGGTCTGGTTTTTTGCAGCGGGGGTGATAGTGCTTACAACCCTGCCGTATCTGGTGGGTTTTGCCTCCCAGGGTAAAGACTGGCGGTTTACTGGTTTCGTGTTTGGCGTGGAGGATGGAAACTCGTACATCGCCAAGATGCTCGGCGGCTCCGCAGGCAACTGGTTGTTTCGCACGCCATATACTGCGGAGCCTCAGAACGGCGCCTGGGTGTATCTTCCCTACGTTCTGTTGGGAAAGCTGGCCGCACCCCCGGCCCAACATGAGCAGCTTGTGGCGCTTTATCATCTGTTTCGCTTTGTAGCTGGAATTTTAGCTATTTTGGCTACCTACGACTTTCTGGCGATATTCCTGCGAAATGTAACCCTCCGGCGAATTGGGCTTGTCCTGGCTACGGTTGGGGGTGGGCTGGGGTGGGTATTGATAAGTTTAGGCCAGACCACCTGGTTGGGTTCTCTGCCCCTGGAATTCTATTCCCCTGAGACCTTCGGGTTCCTAGCTTTATATGGATTACCGCACCTGGCTCTGGGGCGCGCTCTGCTGCTCTGGGGATTTGTAAGGTATTTGGCCCGCTTACCTGAAGTATCTTTGGGTAGGGAGGTGGAAAAACCTGGGTGGCGGAAATTTACCTGGTGGATATTCTCGAGGGATAGGCACGAGGGCTGTATGGCTCTGCAAGTAGGGATGTGTTGGTTGCTGATAGGGTTTTTGCAACCCCTGACCGTTGTGGTTGCATGGGTGGTGTGCTTAGCCTATTTAATTTCGACAGGGATTGGGCTGGTCTGGTTAGATAGGGTCAATCGGGGTACAAACGCGAGCATCTGGTGGAGAACCGCTAGAAGAGGGCCTTGGGCAGTATTGGTTTCATCTCCGATGGTGGTGTACACACTGTGGGTTTTTCAGACGGATGAAATCCTGAAAACGTGGGCTTCACAAAATGTCATCACCTCACCGCATCCCCTGCATTATCTGCTGGCATATGGAGGTTTGTTACCCTTCGCCCTCGTTGGTGTTCAGCAGGGAATTATGAAAAAAACCTGGTGTAGCTGGTTGCCGCTGACCTGGCTGTTCCTCTTCCCGTTTTTAGCCTACGCTCCCTTTACCTTACAGCGCCGTTTGCCGGAGGGAGTTTGGGTGGTGATCGTTGCCCTGGCGCTTATGGGGGTAGAGCGCTGTCGGAGCGTTCGCCTCTTCGGCGTTCCATTGGCGAAGTTTTTCCACTGGGTGTTGCTCCCATTCCTGGTCTCGACCCTGCTGTTGCTTTGGGGAGGCATGAGAACGGCCAGCCTTCCTGCACGACCAGCCTTTCAACCCATCGGACAAGTGGAGGCTTTTCAGTTCCTTGCCCAGGAAGCTGACCCTGGTTCTATCGTTCTGGCTGCTTACAAAACCGGTAACCCTCTTCCAGCCTGGGTTCCCGTGCGGGTGTTGATAGGTCACGGACCAGAGAGCGTACATCTGAATGAGCTCCATCCACGGGTTGCCAGCTTTTTCAGAGCAACTGCCACGGATGCAGAACGGCTGCTCCTGTTGGCGGAATATGACGTGCGGTATGTTTTCTGGGGGCCGGCTGAGTGGGAGCTTGGGGAATGGAATCCGAATGTGGCAAGCTTTCTGCGATTAGTATTTCAACGAGGGGATTATTGGGTGTTCGAGGTGGTAGAGTGATAAAGTTATATCATCTTGCCAGCTTATTAAATATCTTCTACAATGTCCTGCGCCTATGAGCATCTTGCTGCCCCTAATTATCCTTTTTCTTTGTATCCTGGCAAATCTAATCCTACGGCGTTGGAGGCCGGGCTTTGCCTACTTTTGGGTTGTGACCACCGGAGGAGCATTACTGGCCTGGTTAGCTCTGGTCTTTTTGTATTCGTTTATCCCCAAATTTCTGGTGGTCACCTATTGGCAAGTGCCAGGGGTGATCTCCACACCTCTCGCTCTGCGGGTTAATACTTACGCCTGGGTATTAGGGGTCGGTGTACTAACGCTGTTATTGTCCATGTTGCTTACCGATATCGTCAGGCAGAGGGGTGGTTGGTTAAGTTGGACGGTGGGTTTACTGACTTCCCTCCTTGTGTTGTTAGCTTTATTTTCAGCCAATCCAATCACGCTAATCATCGGCTGGGGAGCATTAGATTTATGTGAATTATTGTTGTACTTGTCTGTCACCAAGGAAAAGAAACATCTAGAACAGGTCATCGTCTCCTTTTCTGGAAGGGCAGTTTCGTTAATCCTCTTACTCTGGTTTGCAGTCCATACAGGCACTGTGGGCAGTGTTTTAGCCTTCAGTTTATTTCCCGGCCAAATGATAGATTATCTATTATTGGCCGCATGTCTGCGGATTTTTGTTTTACCCCCATTAATTGGCTCTATAGACGAACGGCGCTTTGGACAGGGTATAAGTATGGTTCTACGCTTGATGCCTCTGTTGGTGTGTCTGGATTTGTTCGTTCGCTCGGCAACCGAGGGTATATCTTTGGTTGGACTATCGAAAATGTACATAATAGGGGTGTTGATGACTCTGCTGGGAGGTATGGTTTGGGTCGGTTCTAAGGATGAGGTGGAGGGCTCTGCTTTTTGGGTGCTGGGGTGGAGTGGGTTAATATTGGCCGGGGTGGTACTGGGGAAGCCACAAGCGAGTCTGGCGTGGGGATTGGTGATGCTTTTTGGCGGGGCTTTGGTTTGGCTATCTTCCGTGCGGACGCATGTGTTTGTGCCTATCTTCGCTGTGGGTTTATTGGGGATGGCTGCGCTGCCTTATTCTCCGGCTTTTGCGGGAGCCCAGATATTCCAATCTCTGGATGTCTGGACGGGGATGATGATGGTGGGGCAGGTGTTGTTATCAGCGGGATTTATCCGCTTTGTTGTAAGAACCAGGGCTGCACTTGTGGAGCAGGAGCGTTGGGTCAAGGTTGTCTATCCATTTGGATTGCTCCTTTTGCCCTTCACGCATTTTGGTTTGGGGTGGATCGCTTTACGCACTGAAATCGGAGCGGGGTGGTGGGTTGGGGTGGTAATGTTAGGATTGGCCGCCATTTTATTTGGGGCTGGCAGGTTCAAACCCCGTTTGTTCTCCGGTTGGGAATCTGTAAACCAATTTATCCAACGATTTTTTTCTATGGGGTGGTTATTCCGTCTGGCGGCTCGGGTCTATCAATGGCTGGGGCAGATATTGTATGGCCTCTCAAATCTCCTGGAGGGTGAGGCCGGTTTGTTATGGACCTTCTTGCTGCTGATTTTGTTGTTCTCGTTTTTAAGTCGAAGGGTGGGGGGAGGTTGATTTGGTAGCGGTAGACCAGTTCGCTCCGTTAGGGCTATTAATCGTCGCGGGGAGCTGTTTATTTTTGTTGTTCGTCTGGAAGCCCGGTTGGCAATTGTTAGCCCTAATGGGAATGTACCTGGGCGTGTTTGGGTTGGTGGCTTCGATTTGGCCGTTGGAATTAGCCTTGGTCAAACTGGTCGCGGGTTGGGTATCCGTGGTGATATTGGGATTCGCGCTGGTGGGGACAGGATATGAGGCTGAAAAGGGGGCCTTGTTGAGTGGCTTAATCCGACTGCTAGCAGGATTGCTGATATCCTTGGTGGCCATCTCACTGACTCCTACAGCAAAAGGTTGGTTGCCACAAGTTTCACCAGAAGTGCTCATTGGGGGGATTATGCTCCTGGGATTAGGGTTGTTACAGATCAGCCTGACCACCAGGATATTGCCGTTGATATTGGGGTTGTTAACCTGTTTGGCGGGTTTTGAGGTGTTGTACGCGCGGTTGGAATTATCTGTGCTGGTGACAGGGTTGTTGGCAACCGTCAACATATGTCTGGCGCTTCTGGGGGCCTATTTGCTGGTGAATATGCTGGAGGTCAGAGGATGAGCGCTCCGTTGGTGTGGATTGGTCTGCCAGCACTGGTGGGCGTGATTTTGTTGTTCCTCCGCTTACGGGATCGAGTGGCCGCCGGGATCGCTGCGTCAGTGACCTGTGGACTGACCTTACTGGCTATCGGGAAACCTCCTGGTGGGGTTATAAGTCTGTTCTTCTGGTCTACCAAGCTGGAGCCGGTTTTTACCGTTCTGGGCAGGGAATTCATACTGACTGCCAACGACCGCTGGCTGCTGGTTATGCTGTACGCCACGATGACCCTTTGGTTTCTGGGAGGGATGGTGACGCCCTCAACTCATCTTCTGGGACCCATCGGTTTGGGTTTGATAGCGTTTATGATTGCTGCCCTAGCGGTTGAACCGTTTTTATACGCTGCTTTGCTCCTTCAAATGGCTGTATTTTTGAGCGTACCCTTGCTTGTTCCACCTCATCACAGGCCTGGGAGAGGGATATTACGTTATGTATCTGTCCAGACGTTGGGCATGCCGTTGCTGCTCCTCACGGGTTGGTTGTTGGGAGGGATTGAAACCGCGCCGGTTGGGATACCCCAAACCACACAAGCGCTGGTACTCATGGGGATTGGTTTCGGAGCCCTCCTGGCGGTGTTTCCTTTCCATACCTGGGTGCCAATGGTGTTGACAGAAGTGCCTCCCTACGTAGGTGGATTTGTCGCCTGGTTGTTACCACTGGCTGTAAGTCTGTTTGGATTGGGCTTTTTTGACCGTTACATCTGGTTGCGAGAGACGACTGGGGTATACAGCATTCTCCAGACAGTAGGCATTCTGATGGTTATCAGTGGAGGATTATGGGCTGCAGTCCAGCGTCAAATGGGTCGTATGTTGGGATTCTTTGTGATCGTAGAGATTGGATTGTCCCTTTTGACCATTAGCAGCGGAGTGGTTTCCGGCGGACCGTTATTCTTTGCTCTTTTGTTGCCTCGCTTTTTAGCCTTGTTTTTGTGGAGCCTGTCCTTGTCGGGTTTTCGCCTGCTTGCTGACGATGATCATTCTCTCGTCCTTCGAGGGATGATGAGGCGATTTCCCTTTGCAGGTGGGGTTTTGGTGTTGTCTCAACTGACATTGGCAGGTTTCCCTTTGCTCCCTGGTTTTCCGACCCGTCTGGCACTTTATTCGCGGCTGGTAAGTGAATTTCCTCTGGCGGCAGCGAGTGTGTTGCTGGCCAGTGGCGGCATGATGATCGCCGTGGTGCGGACGTTGACCATCTTGGTTGGTGGAGGAGAGTCAGGTGGGTGGCAGGTAAGTGAAGGGCTTGGGTTGCGGATATTTTTGAGTATTGGGGTTATTTTGCTCCTGCTGGGTGGGTTGTTACCCCAAACATTTCTGCCATTTGGGATTCAAGCTTTGCAGTCCTTTCCTCACATCCTGCCCTGACTATTTCCTCAAGCAATTGGACGTACACGTGCTATAATTTTCCAACTGGTTCTGGAGTTTCCGATTTTCTATAATATAACAACACAGATAATGCCCATATGGTCTCTCTCTTATGCGTTGATGCCGTGGGATTTGTCATTGCGAGCACAGTCGCTACGTTCAGTATAAACCCGCGAAGTAATCTCCTCCCGAATATGGGGATTGCTTCGTCGCTGCGCTCCTCGCAATGACACAGATCGGAGCTTGGGGCTATCAACACGCTACCGGGAGACCACATAATGTCCGGGCTGGTATTCTGGTACCTTTCGGAGAAGAAAGAGATGGAAGAAGAAAAGTTCATTAAACGACTGGAATGGCTGGATAAGGAACGGCGTAAAGAAAAGGAGAAAATAAACACCCTGGAAGAAACATCCGCCAGGCTCGGGGAGGAATTATCCGCGGCTTCTAAACAGATCAAAGATTTATCTGCTGAGGTCACCCGGCTGGTAGCTCAGCAGGGGCGTGTAGCTCAGTTCGATGAGGCTCTGTCCCAGTTCCGCAAAGAGATCACCCGGATTTT
>JBFLVL010000038.1:0-24573 GCA_040758495.1 Chloroflexota bacterium | reverse complement strand
ACCTTCTTCTCACCAGCGTGGTAGCGTATCAGCATGATCAGGAGCTTGCCCAGATCGAGACGATCTGTCTTGGCTTGTTTGGCCCGGCGGTTGACTTCGATGCTGGCCGAATCCACCACCAGGTTGGCCACGCCGATGGAAAGCAGAAAGCGGTGCAGCCAGAAACCATCCCGTCCAGCCTCGTAGCAACTGACTATCTGAACTTCATCAGGAAGGCCGAAGCGGACTTTGGCTAGTTGGATCTCCTGTTGCAGGGCGCTCAAGTCCCGCGCTGCAATGACCCGTTGGCGAGGCCGCTGTCCGAGACCAACAGTGAAGCCTAACAGCCACTTCGTCTGACCCAGTTCAAAAGCCATGTAAAGGTGCGGTTGAATTGTTGTATACTGATCCTTGGTGGTCGTTTCTGGAAACATAAGCTTCTCCTTTTCTGTTTGTACTTTCTGTTTGTACCTATGAAGCTTATCAGAAACGACCCCTTTCTTCTACCCATAGTATCTAACGGGATGGTTTTGGGGATGGATTTTTCGGCAAAACAGGGCCGATTTACCGTCACCACCTTGAAGACCCCACTTAGTATAAGACCCTACTAACTTTCCAGCCTATAAAGCCATTCTTTCCATTGGTACAAAAGAGTCCTCGCGGCTTCTAGCTCTGATTTTGCGCGTGGCTTCTGAACGAGATTAATAATCAAAAGTAATATGCCAGCGATGCCAAAAACTGAGCCCAAGAGACAAATCGGGAAATACCAGCCAAGAATGATGGAGATTATACCCATCAAAATGCCAGCAGATCCCTGAGATATATATTTATTACAGTTTTCTATTTTCTTTTCAAGCTGCCTAATATTTTCATTGCAAATATCTATTTGCTTCAGACACTTTACTTTTTCTTCGTTACTCATGATATCCTCCATAATAAATCACCGCAGGCGCATCAGCCACGTTACGGGAACGCAGCGAAACATAATCGCCTGCACGCGTTGGTTGGCCCGCGTTCCACTACAGAAGGGACTAAGTAAACAAGCCCATTCGACCGACTTTCTCATTCGTTAATAGAAATGGTCACAAAGGTTTTCCCCTCAGAGGGCACTTGGCTGATGGTCACGATGGCCGTGCGTTCTGCTTTCGTGAAACTTAAGACTGTGGCCTGATCGGTTTCGAACGTACCCTGGGGCACAGGCTCCCAACCGTTGGCCGGCATTTCGGTTGAGTAAAAAACCACCACCTGGTGGTAATCAAGCGTGGTGGAGTAGGAAATTAACGATCGCGAGCCGAATAATTCCGTCCGCCCCTCTTCGACCACCGGAATATCTGAGGGAAGAGAGCTGATGGGTATGGCTCCCTGAGTAGCCACAGCTTGAGCCGTGGCGATCAACTGGCTGCCTTCCTGGGTGATCAGGACCTGGGCGGTAGCCAACCAGGAACTGATATCTTGAGTGGCAAAAGCCTGGAGGGTGGTCATAAAGTCGCTCTCCCCAATCTCCGTAGCCAAGCCCTCGGCAGTTAATTTGACAGCCTGCGCCGTAGCCTCGGCCTCACTGAGAAAACTCGGAGGCCAGAGTCGGCAGGTACCGCAGGTACAGGCCAGCGTAATCAGGGCCACCCAGGCTAAAAGTGCGTTCGTTCTGTTATCTTTCGTCTTCATGTTACCTCCGGATTGCAAGACTCATTGTAGAGCAAAATCTAATCCTGAGCAAGCCTTTTCTTGAGAAGGTATAATAGTGGCACTTTTCTCTAATCTTACGGACAATTCGGAGGACGAGACCAGGTATGAGTATCAGCAAGCAAGCAAGAACCATCAAAGAATCTCCTACGCTTAAGTTGAATGAAGAGGCACGTATCCTGCGGGAAAAAGGCGAGCCTGTCATCCACCTGGGAATCGGGGAACCCAAGAACAAGGCTCCCATCACCGCGATTTTAGGCTCAGCGTCCAAGCTGAAATCTGGAGATATCAAGTACGCTCCCACGGATGGCCTCCCCTCACTAAAGAAGGCCATCATCCGTTATACGGAGGAAAATTACGGGCGTCTGGTGGCTCCGGAAAACATCATCGTAACCAACGGGGCTAAACAGGCCTTGTTCAACATTTTCTACTCCCTCCTCAACCCTCAGGAGGAGGTCATCCTGTTAGCCCCCTACTGGGTGAGCTATCCGGAGATCATCCGCATGGTGTATGGAACTCCGGTGGTGGTGAGGCCCGAGGACGGGACGTTTCATCCTCGCATGGAAGACATCGAGCAGGCGGTGGGTTCGTACACCAAAGCGATCGTGGTCAACAGTCCCAACAATCCCTCAGGGGTGGTGTATTCTGAAGAGTTCATCGCTGCCATTGTGGATTTCTGCGAACGCAAGGGCATCTACCTGATCATGGATGACATCTACCACAAGCTGGTGTTCGATGGCCTGAACCCCAAGCCTGGATACTTCTACACGAAAAACGATGTGGAAACCAGCCGCATTATCGTGGTGAACGGGGTTTCGAAGCTGTACGGCATGACCGGTTTCCGGATTGGCTGGGTCATCGCTAACCGACCATTAACCGAGGTGATGTTGAACATTCAGGCTCAGACCACCTCCTGCGCCTCGGTGGTCTCGCAGGCTGCGGCTGAGGGTGCGCTAACGGGTATGCAGAGCATCGTTGAGAACTTGCGGTTGACCATCCAGAACAACCGGGACGTCATCATGCAGGAGTTCCGCGGGTTCAACGACGTCAAGATTACCAAGCCAGGAGGGACGTTTTATTGTCTGCCGGATTTCCGAGCTTACCAAAAAGACTCTTTCGAATTGGCCGCCTTTCTATTGAAAAAGGCGTTGGTTGTGACGGTTCCAGGAGTTGATTTTGGAATGGAAGGCTACCTCCGCTTGAGTTACGCCGGAGGGGTAAAAGAGATCATCGAGGGTATTGATCGGATGAAGTGGGCTCTGGATCCGACCGCACCCAACGAAATATACATTGGAGATCGTAAACTAATTAGAGACTGGCTATGAACAACATTCTGAACATCAAAACCCCAACCGAGGGGCAGGCGCAGGAATTAAAAGCGGATTACGACCTCAAGAACCACGGCCTGACCAACCTGCGCAAGGTCTATTGGAACCTGCCCACCGAGGCTCTATACGAGGAAATTATCTTCCGTGGCGAGGGGAAGATTTCCCACCTTGGGCCTGTTATCGTTAACTCGGGCAAACATACCGCCCGCGCGGCGCAGGATAAGTTCATCGTCCGCGAATCCACCACGGAAAACCATGTCTGGTGGGGTGAATACAACCGCCCCATCAGTTCGGATAAGTTCAACGACATCTTCAACCGCTTGCTGGGATTCTTACAGGGTCGGGACGTCTTCGTCCAGGACTGTTATGCGGGTGCAGATGAGGAGTATCAAATTTCGGCGCGGATAATCACCGAATATGCCTGGCATAGTCTGTTTGCCCGAAACATGTTCATCTTGCCTCCAAACCGGGAGGCGTATCGGCTGCATGTTCCCGACTTCACAGTTCTGGCTGTGCCTTCTTTTCAGGCTGCCGAGTCGATTGATGGCACGCGTTCAAGCACTTTCATTGTCTTGAACTTCGAGCAGCGCCTGGCGATTATTGGCGACTCTGCTTACGGGGGCGAGATAAAGAAGAGCATCTTTACCATATTGAATTATCTGCTGCCCCTGGAGGGGGTGCTGACCATGCACTGCTCCGCAAACCAAGGAAAGGATGGGGATGTGGCCTTGTTTTTTGGGCTTTCTGGCACCGGCAAGACCACCCTTTCTGCCGATCCCGGCCGTCGGCTGATCGGAGATGACGAACATGGCTGGAGCAACACGGGTGTGTTCAATTTTGAGAATGGCTGTTATGCCAAGGTTATCCAACTATCACCGACTGCAGAGCCTCAAATTTACGCCTGCACACGCCGTTTTGGCACGGTCCTGGAGAACGTCATCTACGACCCGGTCAGCCGTTTGATAGACCTGGATGACAACGCCATAACGGAAAACACGCGTGCCTCTTACCCCCTGGATTTCATCGAGAACTCCCTTTCCGAGAAACGGGGCGCACATCCAAACAATATCATCATGCTGACCTGTGATGCCCAGGGTGTACTGCCCCCCATCGCCAAATTAACTCCTGACCAGGCGCTCTACCATTTCATCTCTGGTTACACCTCCAAAGTAGCCGGTACGGAGGTTGGTCTAGGTGAGGAGCCAGAAATTACTTTCAGCACCTGTTTTGGAGCCCCCTTCATGGTTCACCACCCCATGTATTATGCTGACCTGCTCAAACGGAAGATTTTGCGCTACAACGTAAATACCTGGTTGTTGAACACCGGTTGGGTTGGCGGACCCTTTGGCGTGGGCCGGCGAATAGACATCCATCACACCCGGACAATACTCAACGCAGCCTTGAACGGGGATTTATCCGATGTGGAGTACTATACCGACTCGGTGTTTGGCTTTATGGTGCCCAAGCAATGTCCCGGCGTACCCGAAAAGATGCTCTACCCGGCCGAATCCTGGCCCAAAGAAACGGTTTATTGGGATAAGTACAATCAGTTGGCCTCCCGCTTTATAGACAACTTCAAGAAATTTGCCCCTGAATGTACCCCTGAGGTGAGAGCTGCGGGACCGAAGATCAGGACTTGAACGACAAGCGCCGCCCGTGCCTGAATAACTTTAGGAGTTACGCAGTTCGCCGATCGAGTGGCCTGTAAAGGCCGTATCGAGATCAAGAACTGCGTAACCCCTGAACTTAACGAAAACTTCCCGTGGGCTTGATAGGCTCACGGGAAGTCATTTTTATCGGAAAGAGCCTATAAAACAGTGTCGTTGCGAGCCACTGTAAGCGGCAAAGCAATCTGAAAATGTTGGTTTCTTTTCCAGTAAAGCGAGGGATTGCTTAGTCGGCTTCGCCTCCTACAAAGAAACATATCTTAGTGTCATCGCCAGGAGCGTTTTGCGCGACGAAGCGAGCTCTCACTGATTAGGGAGGAGATTGCTTCACTCCACTTCGTTCCGTTCGCAATGACATGCATCTACTTATAACGCCCAGGCAAGCAAAATTCCGAAACGCGACTCGCAATCTCCTTCATGCCTCATCCACAATGTAGGAACTGAAACGGGATAAAAGCCTTCCTGGTAGTTTGCCCGCGATGATAACGCCGTCTTGGTTGTGTTCGATAACCTCAACCTGCCCAAGTTCGTGGAACAGGGAAATTAACCCACCTTCGCTGTAGGGCAGGCGTGCTGTCACCTGGGTGTAAGTAGCGTACAGTTTTTCAGACACCATCTGGAGCATATCCTCGACGCCCTCTCCGGTAAGCGCAGAGATGGCCACCGCGTTGGGAAAATTTTCCAGGGTCCTTCGGGCTTCCTGGGAATTCGATAATTTATCAATCTTGTTGAGCACAGTGAGACAGGGCACGTGGTCGGCTTGGATTTCTTCGAGCGTCTGGAACACTGCTCTGGCCTGGGCCTGAGCGTTGGGGTGAGTGATGTCTACCAAATGCAGGAGCAGGTCTGCCTCCGCAATCTCCTCCAAGGTGGCACGAAAGGCGGCCACCAACGTCGTGGGCAGTTTCTGAATAAAGCCCACCGTGTCAGTGAACAAAACCGTCTCACCACCGGGCAGCTCCACGCGGCGGGTTACCGGATCGAGGGTGGCAAACAGTTGATCTGCAGTGTACACACCTGCCTGGGTTAACGTGTTTAACAGAGTAGATTTACCCGCGTTGGTGTACCCCACCAGGGAGACTACAGGTAAACGCGATACCTTACGACGGGCACGGTAATGTTTCCGGTGCGTGCGGATTTTTTCCAGTTCATCCTTTAAATGAATGATGCGGCGATTGATATCCCGGCGGTCCACTTCAAGCTGTTTCTCACCCGGACCTCTCAACCCGACACCCCCCACGCTCCCAGCACGTCCACCCCCGCCTCCTGCCTGGCGTGCCAGGTGAGTCCAGGCATGCGTAAGGCGTGGCAAGCGGTATTCGTACTGAGCAAGCTCAACCTGTAACGATCCTTCACGTGTATTGGCATGTTGGGCAAAAATGTCGAGAATTAATGCTGTTCGGTCTATCACCCGCACCCCATCCCCAAAGCTCTGCTCCAATTCACGTTGGTGGCGCGGTAGAAGCTCCTCGTCGAAGAGGATGACATCTGCACAGAGCTCTTCTGCCAATGCCTTTGCTTCTTGTACCTTGCCAGTTCCGATGAAGGTTTTCACATTTGGGGAGTTCAGGCTCTGAGTTAATTGCCCGACCACCTCCAAGCCAGCCGTGTCTGCCAAAAGGGTTAGTTCAGCCAGAGAATCCTCAAGGGAGAGCAAGTTTGTCTCGCTGCGCAGTTCAACACCGACTAAAAATGCACGCTCGCGGGGCCTGGTGGTAGGTAATGGAAATTTATTCGCCATGCTTGATGATTTCGGTCAACGACCAGTAGAGAACAGGTCAATCGTTTTCGCCTCAGGGGGCTCTGAACGTTTAGGAAGCAGGATGTGAAATGTCGAGCCTGGGCATTGCTGTTCGTCGCACCCCGGGGATTCTACCCAAATTGTACCCCCGTGTGCCTCGATAATGCCTTTTGAAATGGGTAAGCCCAGTCCGGGCCCACCACCCTTGTAATGCGTCTTGCTGCTGGAATGTAAGGACACATCACCGAGTTTCCCAAATTTGTAGAAGATGCGCGTTTGGTCCTGCTCGTCAATGCCAATACCGGTGTCGGCGATGATGACTTCGATGAACCCCGGCAGTTCACGGCCATCCACAGTAATGCTCCCATGGTTGGGCGTGAACTTGATGGCGTTGTTCAACACGTTGCGAAAAGCTTGACACAACCTCTCTGGGTCACCGTACGTCATCCTGTTGGCACCTGGGAAGGGATGGATGGTCAACTGCTGATGGCGCTCCTCAACAATATCACGGAGCTCTAATTCCAAAGCTTCAAATATGTGGTTTAGCCAGACGGGTTGGTAATTGAGGGACAACAGGTCATTGTCTATCAATGAGATGTCTATCATGTCCTCTACGATCTCATTTAAACGGGTAATTCCGTTTCGAATTCCTTTTATCATCAGGATAGAAGGCGAAGACTCGTCCTGCTTATCATGAAGCTCACGCAGCATACCTGTGTATCCTTCAATGAGTGTAAGGGGTGTTTTCAACTCATGGGCTGCGATGGAGATGAAGTTGGATTTGCTGCGGTCAATGTGAGCCAGCTCCTTCATTGCCTGTTCAAGCCTTTCAGATGACCGCCTGAGTTTACATTGGATTTCTGCTTGTGTGCTGAAATTTAGCATGTGTACAAAGACTGCCAGGATTTCTCTTGATACCATGAGAGCTGTGCTGACGTCAAAATGTTCATCTATACAATCAAGTGTCGTCAACATCATTTGCGAAAGCAGTGGCATCAGGCTGATCGTGGTGGTGTCTGACTCTGATTGAGTACATGCACTGGCCCACCCTTCGAGCAGAGGATCCAGAGGTGCATAGTCAGCACCGGAAACGCAAGCGATTACATGGTCATAGAATTCAGCGATTTGCTGTCGTATGTCTACCCACTCCTCTTCCCCGCTAGACAATTGAATAGACACACGATCAAGCCAGATTGATCTGAGGTCCTGAAGGGTTTTAACAACATTCATCCTGATTAAGTTTACGATAGGACACTCGATTTGCCAACCCTGACGGGTACGTTTTGTTTGGGGTAGCTGCTCAGGCATCCCTCGCCTTTCAGTTGGGTTTTGTTTGGTTTTTGGTTTGGTTGTGTGGGGGGTTTTGGGATGTGGTTAATGGCTATGCGCATTAATTTAAATTCACCACTCACCTGGCACTCTGGACCTGACACCCCCGGAAGTCCCCGCATACTCACCCCACCTTCCTTGCCTGCCATGAACCATTTGGGGAGTAAAACCCACGCACCTTTTGCCGCGCCCCACCCTTTCTCGACTCGCCGAAAAAAGACATGCATTGGCACAAAAATTGCACTCTATATGTTTGGCACAAAACTTGCCCTTTTTCCACAAAACTACTATACTTTCACTCGAGGCGAACATGCTTCAGGCTCCTAGACAACAATTAGAACTCAAACAGCAGGCCACCGCTCATCTGGCTCAAACCATGGCGCTGCTCATGATGCCGGCCCCTGAACTGCAGCAGCAGATCGAGGCTCAACTTGCTGCCAACCCGGCATTAGAACTTATCCAAGAGAAACGCTGCCCTTACTGTAACCGTGTTCTGCCCCGAGAACACCCCTGCCCGGTATGCACCTACCACGCAAACGCAAAACAAAACGAAGCCATTGTGTTTGTGTCCTTTGATTCCGGAGGAGGTCTCACCTATTCGCCTGATGAGGCGGAAACCGACGATGATCTCCCCTACGAACCCCTGGGCGCAGCCGCTGAGGATTTACCTAAACACATCCTTCAACAAATCGCGCCAGACCTAGACCACCAAGACCAGGATATCGCCGTGCATATCCTCCACAGCCTGAACAGCAACGGCTTGTTAACCATCAATCTACTAGACATCTGTCAATATCATCACGTCCCACCCAGCCGGGTGGAAAAGGTGCTGCATCTCATCCAGCGTGCAAACCCCATTGGAGTGGGCAGCCAAACCCCGAAGGAGGCACTTCTCATCCAGCTAGAAGTACTCGCAGAGACTCAGCCGGTCCCACCACTGGCCAAACCGCTTATTCAGGAAGGGCTTTCCTTACTCAGCCAGCACAAATACACACAACTTGCCGAGGCCCTGAATACAACCCCCGATGAAATCGAGATGGCCTCCAGGTACATAGCCGATAACTTGAACCCTTACCCAGCTCAAGCGCATTGGGGAAAGGCCTACACGAAAAATCAAATTATCCCCCATGTATATTACCAACCAGACATCATCATTTCGTTTCTAAACGACGATCCCACTGCTCCCCTGGTGGTAGAGATTGTTATGCCCTTGGGAGGATCAATCCGGGTAAATCCAGAATTTCGTGCCGCCCTGGCTGATGCGCCAGAAGAAAAAAAGGAACAGTGGAAGAAAGCCATCGAGAAAGGTTCGTTGTTTGCCAAGTGCGTACGCCAACGCAACCATACTCTGGTGCGGCTCATGAAACAGTTGGTGGCCATCCAGCGCGACTTCATCCTTCACGGCGAAACTCACTTGCGGCCTCTAACCCGTGCGTCTATCTCCGAAAGGTTAGAAGTTCACGAATCAACTATATCCCGTGCTGTAGCAGATAAAGTTGTCCTACTGCCCAACAAGCGAATGGTACCCCTGGCAATTTTCTTTGACCGCAACCTTCACCTCCGCACCCTGATTAAACAGTTAATCCGTCATGAAAACGAACCCCTAAGTGATACAGACATCGTTGAAATACTTTCTGACGAAGGTTTTCATATAGCACGTCGTACCGTGGCCAAGTACCGCAACATGGAAAATATCCCTCCACTCCATATGCGCCGGGCAAAAAGAGGGCCAACCAAATGACAGCTCCCTCCCTGCCCCTCTCGATCTGGCAAACCCTGTTGCGGCCTTCGCCCAGCTTGCCAGAATGCCAAACTTTGATGGAGCAGATATCCTCTGCAGCCCTGCTAGTAAACAGCCAACGGGATCAGATCGTACTTTCCAATCAAAAGGCACACGAAATCAGCGGTTACAGTGAAGGTGAGCTGGAAACGATTGACCTAAGCGAATTACTCCCTGAGTATCCTTTTGAGGGCTATCCGAGGGTTGAGGGATTTAATTCAGTGCTGACTACACGCAATGAACTTGGGTTGCGCGTACGATTGAACTTGATCCCCCTTCTCCCTAAATCGCCCTGGCTGCTGTTCATCATTCGACCGCTCTACGAACAACTACACATCCAAGAGTTGCAAACCCGCGACGCAAACCTGGAAAATGATCTCCTCTCACTAACATCCATCTCCCCCTCACCGAATACCCCCCTTGAAGACATCCTGAAACAAGTTTTGATATCGGGTCAACCTCTGGTCTGTTCAGAAAGCCTCATGCTCTATCAGGTTAACAGCGCTGTTCCTGAGATCTCCCTGTTCGCCTCTTCTGGACCCACAGATCACTTTCCACAAAGCATACCGCCTAGTGATTTGTTGCACTTGAAGGAAAAAAAATTGTGGCTGCAGGGAACACCCCCCAGGGCCTCCTTGCACCGCAGAGCGGACGCCGCTAATCTCAGATATCTGGCCAGCACGCCAGTTGGGCCCTCTTTTGCACCCATCGGCATACTCGTCAGCGCCCATTCTAAAACCAACCCCATCCCAAACCTCCTCGCCTGGATGGACATCCTGGCTGCAAAGATTGACCAGACAGTGGAATTGTATGTACGTTTTAAAAACCTGAACAATAATTTAGAGCAGCAAGCCCCTTTGTTGGCACGTTTGAAAAAAATCACAGAACACACCCAGGACGGGCTGCTGGTCACGGACCCGGCTGGCAAGATCATAGAATTGAACAGATCAGCAGAAGAGATCCTGCGCTATAAAAGCGAGGAGGTAAAAGGCACGCCTGTTGAGGATGTCATCGTAGGCAGTCCCACCATAGCCACTGCATTAGAAGCCGCTCGACGGGGCAAAGCCACATCCAATCTGTATAAAATTCCACTGCATCGCCGCGATGGTGAGGATTTTCCAGCCCAGGTCGAAATCAGACCAATTCACCATAACGATGTACTGGTCAACATCGTCATCTTTCTAAGAGACCTGAGCGAACAGGTAAGAATCCATCTGAAAGCTCAACAACTACAAAAACGGGCAGAATTTGGGGACATGACCGCCATATCCGTTCACGAAATCCGTAACACGATCAATGTCCTCAGTACGGGTCTACAATTGCTCGCCTCACAACTGAACCCTCAAAGTCCATTCCAAGTGGATATTTACGACCTCCAGGAAGAGTGCGAACGCTTGTCACAACTGACCGACGACATGCTCTCTTTTACCCGCCCATCCGAAGGGCATAAACCTGTCCACATCGGGGCAGTCGTCTCGCGGGTATTCAATTTCTGGAAACCTAGATTCCAGCGCTTCAACATTACGTCTTACCTTCACATCGCTCCAGACACTCCCATGATCCTGGGGGACGCGCAGGCTCTCAACCGGGTTTTTATCAATCTGGTGGATAATGCTGTTCGGGTAATGAAGCCCAACGGGGGAACGTTATCAGCCAAAATATCCGCCAATAAAAATGATGAGGGTCAGTCCATCGTCGAGGTTTCCATATCCGATACCGGACCGGGCATCCCTCAAGAAAACCAGGAACGCATCTTTGAACCTTTCTTCTCGACCCACGAAAGCGGTACGGGTATTGGCTTGGTCGTCGTAAAAAACATCGTCAAAAACCATAACGGTTCCATTAATTTACAAAGCTTCCCCGGCGGTACCATTTTCACCCTGCAATTTCCGGCCTATCATCCTGAGACGACAGACAAAAGTGAGGATACATGAAACCCAGCATACTTGTTGTAGATGACGAGGAAAAAGCCCTTCACAATATCAGTACATACCTCATTAATATTGGTTATGAAGTGGATACAGCCACAACCCTTGAAGAGGCACGCAAGAGCATCCTCAACGCGAGGCACGATATCCTGGTGCTCGATGTGATGCTTCCAGACGGATACGGCCCCTCCCTGCTGGATGAGACCGCTCACATTCCCAACAAACCCCTGATTATTATGATTACTGGACAGGGTGATATTGAGATGGCCGTAGATGCCATGCAGGCTGGCGCGCATGACTTTATCCCCAAACCCATCAAATTTGAAAGGCTGGAGAAATCCATTTCACGGGCACAAAACTACATCGCTTTGAGACACGAATTGGATGTTCTGCGCCAACAACAATTCACCGAACATGACTTCATTGTGGGAAACACCCCTAAAGTTCGCCAGGTGATGGAGGAAGCCCAAAGAGCGGCCTCCGCCTCCGCCTCGGTTTTATTGACCGGTGAGACCGGCACGGGCAAGGACGTCTTATCTCAAGCGATCATCAAGATGGGGCCCCGTGCAGATAAACCCGCCCTGGCGATTAACTGCGGAGCCATCCAACCCACCATGGTCGAGTCTGAGCTGTTTGGACACGAACAGGGTGCCTTCACGGGGGCAGACAAACGCAAGCACGGTCTCATGGAGCTTGCAGACACGGGCACATTATTCCTGGACGAGATATCTGCCATGCCAGTAGACGTGCAGGCAAAGTTGCTGCGGGCTCTGGATCAAAAAGTTATTCGCCGGGTTGGAGGCACAAATTGGATAAAGGTAGATGTGCACATCATCGCAGCCTCCAACCGGGACATTCCCAAGATGATCGAAGAGGGAACATTTCGCGAGGATTTGTATTACCGTCTGAAGGTATTCGATATCCACCTTCCCTCACTGCATGAGCGGAAGGAGGACATACCATTATTTGTAGCCACTTTTATCAACGAGCACAACCGACGCTTCGGGAAAAATGTGGTTGACATAACTCCGCGAGCGATGGAGGCCTTGATGGCACATAACTGGCCCGGAAACATTCGCCAGTTGCACCACGTCCTGGAACGCGCCGTGCTGTTATGCGATGACCCCAATATTGACCTTTCCCACCTGCCAGCCGAATTGGCTAAAACCTCCAACTAGGTAAATACACCCCACATCCCCATAGCTCCGCACCCATCTGGTCATTATCTTTTGCCCGTGATATATTCACATTATCAGTAAACCCATCCCAACTCGAGGAGCTCAACACAGTTGACCAAGCCACGGAACAACCCCTCTCCAGAAACTCCCTCAACCCAATGGAATATCCTGGTCGTGGAGGATAGTCCAGAAATGTTGGATATCCTGGTTTGCACCCTGGAGATACACAAACACATCGTGTACCAAGCGAAAAACGGGAAAACAGCTCTAGAGGTACTGGAGAAAACCACACCCGATCTTATCCTCTCCGACATCAATATGCCTGTGATGGATGGAATATCCTTTTATAAAGAACTACGCAAAATCCCACACTTGACGAAAGTCCCCTTCATCTTCTTGACTTCCGACAGCGCCCCAGAAGATATCCAAAGAGGGCGAGAGCTCGGCGTGGAAGACTACCTAACCAAGCCCATAGACCCGATGGACCTGCTTCAGATCGTTAACGCCAGGTTGCTGCGCTCCGCGGATATTCAACTGGCTCTGGTAAACCAGGCCTATTTAGAAACTGTGACCGTTTTAGCGAACAGTATCGAAGGACGGGACGCTTATACCCATGGTCACGTCGAGCGCGTCACCACATACGCTACGTTGTTAGCTGAAGCACTGCGTTGGCCTGCAGACCAGCTCCGCCTCCTCCGGTTTGGCTCCATCCTCCACGATCTGGGAAAAATCATCATCCCTGACCGGGTGCTCAACAAGCCCGGGAAACTAACCGATGAGGAATGGCGCTTGATGAGACAACATTCGTCCGCGGGAGCTAAGATATTACGGGAGATCAGCCACCTGCAAAATGTGATCCCTTATGTTTTATACCACCACGAGCGCTGGGATGGCTCTGGATACCCGGAGAGCCTCAAGGGGAAGGAAATACCCATTCAAGGGCGTGTGCTGGCTCTGGCAGACGTGTACGACGCCCTGACTACTACCCGTCCATATCACCCTGCTCGCCCTCATAACGAAGTGGTTCAATTCATGAGATATCAAGCCGGGAAACATTTCGACCCTGGCCTGGTACCGGTGTTCATTCAAGTGGTATCCAACTACCTGGCCAGGAAATCAACTTAACCTGAAGAGCCTATCACTCCTTCCCTGTAACTGTCAGTTTCTTAAACCGCTTTACGGACAACATCCTCTCCGCGGCTAACTGCTTTCCATCCATCCAGACTCTCCTGGGATGCAATCCGTGGATTCTTATGCTTACCTCGGAATAGGGGAAGGGATATTCACCTTCAGCCTCCCACTTCAACTCAAAACCAGCCTCCTTGGGCACCAGACGAAAACGGTCCAAGCGTCCAGGGCCAAACCCATCGCCATCGTCGCTGTACATTAAGCTGCTGTGTTCACCATCCGTGGGATGATAGACATGAAGGATAAGCCGATCGCCCTCCTCCATGGGGATAACAGAACCCTGAGGTACGAATAGAGGCGTTGTCTCCAAATCCGCTTCCAGTTTCACCTGTCCAGGCCCATCGAAAGGAACATCATCCCAGTAACTATACCAGCGCCCGGCTGGCAACTGGAGCATCCTGGAAGTTGCCCCTGCGTGCAATATAGGTGCTACTATCACATCCCCAAGCAAAAAAGCATCATCAACTTTCCACAAACTCTTGTCGCTAGGGTCTAGCCACCACAGTGGTCTGACAATGGGTTTGCCGTTCTGGCTGGTCTCCCAGGCTAGGGTGTAAAGGTAGGGCATCAACCCGTAGCGTAGCCGTAAAAATTTCCGGACAATGCTGGTATAGGGTTCGCCATACACCCAGGGTTCACGACGGGGCGTCCCCTTGGAGGAATGTGTGCGGAAAAAGGGCATGAAAGCCGCCATTTGAAACCAGCGCAGGTACAGCTCAGCATCAGGCGCACCGCTGAAGCCCCCGATATCCGGACCCGTGAAGGGGATGCCCGATAACCCTAAACCCAGCACTGTAGGGATCGTCTGTCGCAAACTCTCCCAAGAGGTGCTCACGTCCCCGGTCCAATTCCAGGCATAACGCTGCACACCCGCCCAACCTGAACGGGTCAGCAACCAGGGACGGGTCTCGGGGCGATACTGACGAAGGGCTTCGTAGCTCACACGGTTCATCATCAAAGCATATACGTTGTGGGCTTGACGATGATCCCCACCCCTCCCTTCCATGTCATGCTGGGTTCGCTGGGGCAAATCCAACTCTCCCCAGGCCGCGAACGTGGTAGGCTCGTTCATGTCATGCCAAAAACCGCTCACTCCCATCTCAAGCAACCTAGGGTACTGTGCTCCCCACCAGGAGCGCGCCTCAGGACGAGTGAAATCTGGAAAGGTTACCCACCCAGGCCAAACCAGGCCAATTAACGGTTCCCCGTTGGGGAGGGTGCAAAATGTCCTTTTTTCCAGCCCCTCCCGATACAGGTAATAGTTTTCATCCTGCTTGACACCCGGATCAATGATGGTAACTACACGCACACCCCTATCAAGCAGCTCTTGGGTCAAATCTGGCAGGTCAGGGAAACGCTGGGCATCAACCGTAAACACCCGGTAACCATGCATGTAATCAATGTCCAGATGAATGGCACTCAAGGGCAAATCGTGCCTCTTGAAGCCCTCAACCACCTGGCGAACTTCACCCTCGGACATGTAGCTCCAACGGGATTGATGATATCCCAAGGCCCAACGGGGCGGTAAATGCGGGCGTCCTGTCAGCTCACCATAGCGTTCATAAATCTTCTCTGGCGTGCCATACAAAAAATAATAGCGGAGCATGCCGTCCTCGAAACTCACTTCCGCACGTTCATTGAACCTTACCTCACCCCGGAATGTGTTCTCGTAGAAGATCAGGTAACAACCTTGTCCGTCGAGCAGGAAATAGGTGGGCACACACAGGTACAGGGGGTCGCTACCCGACTGATAGCCGCCCCTCGGATCCCGGTTCCACAAGCGATAACTGCCATCCCGAAGGTTGAAAGCCGCGGCGCGCTCCCCCAGACCGTAGACACACGCCTCGGGTTGAAGAGCTGCCACCTGCTGCCAACGGCTACCAACCCGCAGGGGTGGACGTTCACAACGGATGAGTTTGCCATCCGCGGAATACATCCTGACCTCCCCGGATGCAGAGACGACGATTTTCAAGGCTTGGCTGACGAATTCCCAGCCGTCAGCCTGTGTCACGGTTACCTGGGGTGGGGGAAAATCTTGCTTATCCAGGGCATAAGGACAGGGAGGTTTCCCTGGCTCCCAGGAGAATCGCACCATGTCGGGGGTAAGAAACTGGACTTCCAGCCTGCTACGCTGAAATTGTATTTTCCCGCCACTTTGAGACGCCTCACCCCCCAACAACTTCCCGGGGGTTTTCGGCACCCCGAGTTTCACCCCCCTGGTCCTCCCATCCCACCACTCCCGCATCAAGGTATATTTTATGGCTCGGAACACCTGATCATAACCAATATTGCTTATCTGACGGATAAGGTTACGCAGTCCCATTTCACTCCTCTAACAATGCCTGGGCTAACCGGTGGGTTTCAGCAATGAGGTCAACATCCAGCGGTAACTCAAAATCTTCCCTCACCCGCAGCAACAAATGTTCAACCACCTCACGTGTCCCCTGGGGGGTGCCTGTCAGGGTAAGAAAATGACGCAGGCGGTCATAAGCGCTGGGCCCCGGGTCGGCGATTTCATTTCTTTGAAAGTATGCGCCCCAAACAATGCCCGCCGCCCGACGGGCACAAACGCGGGCTTTGCCACCCTGGCCTGCTGCCCGCGCCTCCTCGGCCAGGCGAATTTCGTGCTCAAACTGAGTACTCCACATTAATTTTTCATGGGGCTGTTCGGAATGCCTCGGCAATCTCGTTGGCCGTGGCGAAGATCACGCGCCCTTCAGCCGCTTTTTCCGCCACATAAGCCAGAAAACCATCCAGGGCAGCCAGCGCCTGGGGGCTGGGCGGGGAACTGGTGCCACCCCCCGGCGAATACTCGGTGATGTGGGTCACGAAACCCCAGGCCGCGAGGCGTTCCGGGCGGTTGGTTTCCATATAAGCTAAAGCGGCCTCAAACATGGCCTGCAAACGGGCAAAATCGCTGTCGCTCAGAACCTCAGATTGCCGGCCGTCGGGAGCAATGGTCCACTCGATGGAGACATGGTCTACGAAAACCATCTCTCCGCGGGGGTCATCAGCGCAGATATTCCCATTGGCAACATCCGGCCGCCAGGGGAACATCAGATTGCCAGTTTGGGCCCACATATCGTTGCCCACACCGATCTGCTGGTTACACAACACGGAGAAGGGGTTCTTGTTGCCCCCCGGTGATAGGTTTTCCGTGCCAGTGTTGAAGCCCAAATCCAGGCCCAATTGAACGGCATT
Source organism: Chloroflexota bacterium (assembly GCA_040758495.1). Lineage (GTDB taxonomy): Bacteria > Chloroflexota > Anaerolineae > Anaerolineales > JBFLVL01 > JBFLVL01. The sequence continues at coordinate 7,571 of JBFLVL010000038.1, read as the reverse complement.
GACCACCGCCTGTTGTGCGCCTGCCCCTCCAGCCTGGTCGGCGTACAGGATGAAGCCTGAGGCCGTATTCGGATGGATGCCACATTGCTGGCGCAAAATCTCCGTTACGGTGATGGTGTCTTCGACCTGGTGGGCGTGCGTGGCGATCTCGTGACCTTCAGCTTGCAACTGAGCTAAGATATCCCCTTCCATCCCACACAACCATTTCGCGGTACCGTAGACCAGCTCCCAGGTGGCTTTGACTCCGTGGCGATTGAGCACCTCCCGTATGCCGTTTATAGCCGCCAGCATATTCTCGGCAGCCTGTGGGTTGATTTCGCTCATGGCTGGGGTAGTATAGGGTAGAAAGTCGCCATTAGCATGGGTGTGGATGGCGTAGAAAAAAACCAGCGGAGGGGTATTGCCCTCCCCAGGCAAAACCTGAGATGCATCCCCTGGGACGACTGGCGGCTGGGGGAGGGGTTCTGCCCCCGCAGGACAGTCGCCGGGGCAGTTGGACTCGTCCTCAGGGCCGGAGCAGACCCCATCGCCGCAGCGAGCCAGAGCGGAACCTGCGGGAAGTCCCTGAACTGGGGTGGATGCCCCTCCCAGGGTGCAGGCAACCGTCAACAAAACGACTCCCAAAACCGGTAGGAGCTTATTTTTCCCCACAGGCTGCCTCCCATTCTCGATACAGCCCCCCAATATCCGGGATGCTCGTCCATTGCAGATAACCGGCCTCCACCAGCGGGTCAATGACTTCACTTAACATGGCCTCCCAGTAGCCGAGATGCTGTAGGAACTCTAGCGAATAATCCGCCCGGCCGGTCTGCTGGTTGTATTTCAGGTAGTTGGGGTCGCCACTGCGGGAGTAAAAATGGCCTACGTGCGTGATAACGTAGAACGAATTGACACGTTGCGGGTCAGCGAAGCGGATGAACTGGCTGAGCATGGGGCGAATGAGCTCGATCACCCGTTGAGGGTGCTGAGTGAGCGCCTGTCCCCAGCCGGGGATGTAGACGATCTGCGTGACGTGGTCATGGGTGAGGAAGCCCATGATGTCCTCCAGGGCATTGACCTGCCCAGGTCGCCAGGGGTTGTTGTACAGGTAGTCGTAGGAGCTTTGGGTGGTACGGTCTTTGAAGACCGACAGCGTCTGGATGCCCGCCTCAGCAAAACGGCTGGTGGCGGTGAAATCGAAGTTGCCATTGTGATCCGTAACCTGAGTACCCGAGGCCGCGCTCAAGAGTTCACGCATGGCTCGGGCATAAGCCACAATATCGTCGTTATCATAGGCGCGCGGCCAGTCCGGGTGGCTATTGCAGTCCGCGGAACTGTGCGACACCCCCTGGGGATCGAGGCAATTTGGCCCGTGGGTGTGATTGGAATAGACCACGCCGAAATTTTGAGCCAGCTCAGCCAGCAGCCCGGGATGAAAGCCGCCCTCGGCGGCCTGCGGCCAATCCTGTTCGGGTTGGATGGTTAGGAAACCGCCGTGCTGGTAGATGATGCGCGCCAGCTCGATGAAGATGGCGGTCTGTTCCTCGAAATACGCGCGGCTGGTTTGCAACAGGTTGGGGTCTTCGATGTGGATGACAATGTTGAAATGGGTTGGAGCAATGGGTTCGGCTGGCACGTTCACACCCCCGACCACCCTACCCTGACCGGCAGGATACTCGGCCATGTGCCAGTAGGGCACAGCAATCTCCACATCGTCAATATACAACATACTTTCTGGCCCAACCTCGAAGGCCAGCAGAGCATAGCGGGCTCCGATGGTGGTGGACAGCTTGAGCTCAATGTGCGTCCACTCTTGACCCACGGCGACGGTTTCGCCGCGAGTCGGTACGCCCAGGTCGTTTTCGTTCTCCACCCAAAACACCTGGGGGGTCAGTGATAGGCGACCAAAGGGCGCCCGCACCCAGACTGAGAAGTGCAGCTCCTGCCCTTTTTCGATATAAGCTTTGGCAGAGAACATGGCTCCCTGTCCAGGCCCGGCCTCGATCTGGTAACCCCAGGCACCGCTGCGAGCTGCCGCTGGAGACCGCGTGACGGAGGCCATCGCAAGCTGGCTGTCAACGTGCGGCAGGATGACCACTTCAGCAAGGCCTTCTTCGAAGCTGTTATCCGCGTAGACGTTTCGGAATTCCAGGAGTTCTGCGGAAACGACGGCGCGCGGCGGGTTGGGCAAGTCGCAAACGGATAGCGGCTCCATCCATGGGGCCTTGCCGGCACAATCGGCGGGGCAGTTGGCCGCATTTTCCGGCCCCTCGCAGACCCCATCGCCGCAAGGTTGCCCGGATACCGGGGGATTTCCTGCCGTCGGAAGTTCCCTCCCCGTAAGGTCCCCGGGCGAGCAGGCCTGGGAGAGGAGGACAAACACAAGAATGAGAATAGTGTAGCGTTTCATGGTTCACCACCAAATGCAGTTTTTCTAGACCTTATTCTAACCGTCATTAGGATAGAGGGCAAACTGGCAATATTATGGATAATGTTACGGCTGGGTGAATTCGTCTCTCAAAGCCTGGATCATATCCCCCAGCTTTCCAATATGATTGGTATCCAGGAAGATTCTATGGCTTCCTGGTATCATATTCGGTTCGCACTCCACGCAAGTTGTCCAGCATGGATCCAGCGTTTCGCCTGAGCCTTGCCATTCCCTGGCCAGCTTGTTCGCGATTTCATCTACCTGGAAACGGTTCTTACTGATCACAAAAACATCATCCGAAAGCTCCATCAGGTTTAGGATATCGCCCTCTTCAATGTTATTCTGATCCCGAAATTCCTTGGGGAAGGTGATCGCACCGCGGCGTCCAACTTGCACTTGATAGGCGTCACGCATTTGCCATCTCCTGAAATTCTGTTTATCCGTTTATCAGTATAACCGATAAAGTGGTACAAACTCCATGCAATTGGGCAAGAAACTGGCAGTAATGTGGGGCAATGACACCACACATCCTTGTATTTTTTTTCTAAAATTTTTGACAAATGCCAGATATAAGCAGGTATAATGAATTTGTCTATCTAGTACGTATTGGGTGCTATCTTAATTCATTTTCAAATAAGATGAACCCAAGGAGGAAAATTCCATGCCAAAGAGTTATTACCCACCTGAGCCACTAAAGAGAGCTCAGATTATTCCGAAGACTATCTTTGAGAAAAATGCAGGTAACCCCATTTTTCGTGTTACTCTCGCTGAGGAACTGAAATTCAAATCAGGATCTCGAACATTCAGAGATCTAATTACAGCATCAGCTGGCTACGGTCTAACAAGTGGTTCATATATTTCAGAGAAAATTACTTTAGAGCCAACCGGAACTGACCTTGCATGTGGCAAGACAGAACCTGTATACAATGCTCTTTTCTCACTCGAGGTCTTTAAGAAATTCTATGACAACTTTGGAAGCGGAGGGAGTCGGGGAATACCTTCTGAAAAAGCAGCGCGTGACTTTCTTCAAAACGAGTGCGGTGTTCCAGAAGGTCAAAGCAAAGGAGTACTTGAACACATCATTCAAGACGCAAAGGATTGGTTTCTCATCCAGGATATTGCAGGTGGTGATAAATTTGTTCCTGTAGATCTAGCGAAAGAAAAGGCAGAAGCATCAAAAGAATCAATGGAGGAAATCGTTCCCAAAATCACTGACCGTTTAGAAGCCCCCGTTAAGAAGATTTATCAGGAACCTATAAGAACCAAACCTTCACTAGATATTTCTCCACGTCTCCAATTGAACATTGAAATTCATATTGCCGCGGATACATCAGACGAGAAAATTGAGACTATCTTCAAGAATATGCGGAAATACCTCTTGAGCGATGGAGAGTAAAACAAGCATTAGTCAAAAGGTGAAAGCTTTCATTGCCAGCCTACCTAAAGAGGTAATTGGCGGGGCTAAGAAAATACGTCGTAATGATGGTTTTGGCGACAATATCTTGCCATTCGAGTTATATAGGAACACGCGGCAAAACATTGAGCGCGTAGCAGACCAAATCAATAAATCCTTTGATTTTGGAATCTATGATGGTTGCGCCGTTCTTATGCGGCGGCTAATAGAGATGTTGCTGATTTTGTCCTTCAAAGAGAACAAAATAGAAACTGAAGTACTTGGAAGCAATGGCAATTATTTGAATTTGTCGGACATCATAAACAAAGCCATCGCAAATCGAACCTTGGATTTATCCCGTAATGCAAAAGAATATCTCGATCCATTCAGAGAAAAAGGGAATCTCTCAGCGCACAACCCGTTTCATAACGCACGCAAGAAAGACCTAGAGTTGATTCAACCTAAGTTTAGGCACTTAGTTGAGGAATTATTCTATAAGTCTGGAATTTTCAAATGATTGAGTGTTAATACGAAACGCACCCAACACTGGGTGTAACAGACAGGGCTTCACCCTGAAGGTACAGATTGGATTTGCTGGCAATCGCTCTAGTTTGAGGTGGCGTCTTGCCCATCCACCCTGCCGCTGAGCCTGGCTGTTAGGCCCCTCAATCCTATTATTAGGGAAAATTACACATGTACCCATTTGAAGAATATTTGAGCGTTTGCATCGAAGACATTGAATTTGAGCTAAGATGTCATACTCATGTTGAATGGGCAAGTTTTGTTTTAAATCCACGTCGTCTGCGTGGAAGTGATTTTCTAATGCGCTGGTCGCAAGGGGTATGGAGTGAGGAACGCGTTATCCAGGCAGTGGATGACACAAAACAGTTCTTTGCCATCCCGTATGGCCCGAGTAGCACCGCTCCTGAGGATGATGTAAGAGAATTTGAACTCTATTTTGAGCGTCTTGATGCAGCGGGATTGGGCAATGTTAAACGGCCCGATCTGTTAATATTCGAGCAGAATGATAAGGCTATCGTCGGAAAACTGATAGAGAGTATTGGTGGTGTCTCTGAATTACCATTCACCCCAGAAGACGATTCTGATGTGCAAGATCTATTATCAAGAGCCATTATTGCCGTTGAATGCGAAAATAGTCTCTGGAAAGGTAAGCTTATGCCAGACTATGGAGCCGAATTGAGACCCCAAAGACGGTTAGGCGGAAAACTGGGTTTAAAGAAAACTGCGGTGTTGCCCACTATCATTGTCAAGGAAGAAGATCGAGAACCTCTACAAATATGGCAGGACGAGAAGGGAGTCGCAATTCACATCTGGCATGTTTTTTATGATGTGGCATACGGCCTCGCATTTTCTGAAGCACAAAGGTTGATCGAAGAAGGTTTCATCTTACCAACGGTTCAAACTTTTCAAGCACCTGGTGGTGCAACAACCAAGAAATATATTTACAAGTTCTATTATCACTATGGATACCTCTTGAGTGAGACTACCGAAGAACCCAGACTCATTGCAAAGCATATTGTGGATAAGAATGGTCACATATTGCCATATGTTCATTTTGAGGGTGGTCGGATGTCATTGAGCGTTAAAGCATTAGAGATATTAAGGGAAATAACAAATGGGTAAGATTAATTCATACAAACTGCCGTCATCGGGGGATGCAAGAGAGTTGTTGCGAGAAAAAGGGCAATTCTGGACACCTGACTGGATAGCCGAGGCGATGGTTGAGTATGTTCTTATGGACAATGCTGGTGAGATATTTGACCCTGCTGTTGGGGCAGGAGCGTTTTTTCGAGCAGCAAAAACAGTAGCCAAAGAAAAGGATATCTACATTACCCTCAAAGGCATGGATATTGATCCAACGGTTCTGGATCAAGCCATTGAGTATGGTTTAACTGAAGATGATATTGACAAGGTCACATTAGGTGATTTTGTTTTTAATCCTCCTCATAGAAAAATGCCTGCCATTGTCGCTAATCCGCCCTACATTCGTCACCATCGCCTATCCGCTGATGACAAAGAACGACTTAGAGTCATTAGCCTACAGAATATCGGGAAAATTCTCGATGGACGGGCGGGCTTACATATTTATTTTCTGATTCGTGCCCTGTCGTTGCTTAAAGAAGATGGTAGGCTAGCATTCATTATGCCTGCCGATACATGTGAAGGCAAATTTGCCAGTACATTGTGGCGATGGATTTCAGAGAATTATACTATCGAAGCTGTAATAACTTTTTCACCTGAAGCATCGCCCTTTCCTAATGTAGATACAAATCCGTTGATCTTCTTTATTCGTAAATCTGTGCCTGGGGATGTGCTCTTTTGGGTAAGATGTAACGAAGCCCAAACAGAAGCTCTTAAAGAATGGGTACACTCAGGTTTTAGTATAGCAAACAAAAAATCATTACTTATCATCGAGCGCGAATTGAAGGAAGCTTTCGAAATAGGATTGTCAAGACCCCCTGTATCAGAGATAATGAGCAAATACGTTCTAGGTGATTTTGTCCAGGTTGTTCGTGGAGTAGCCACAGGGGCCAACGACTTCTTCTTTCTAACAGAAGAACAAGCAAAGCAACTAGGCATCCCTGAACATTATTTCGTCAAAGCGATTGGACGCACTAGAGATGTGCCTTGCGATGAGATAACTCTCGAGACTTTGAACTCTCTCAGAGAAAAAGGACGACCAACATTATTGCTATCTCTTAAGGATGAGCCTACTGAAACCTATCCCGAAGCATTAATGAATTACATAAAAAAAGGAGAAGCCAGGAAATTGCCAGAACGTCCACTCATTTCACAACGGAAACCCTGGTATAGAATGGAAACACGTCCTGCACCACCATTTTTATTTGCCTATTTGGGGCGGCGCAACTCAAGATTTATTCTGAATACCGCCAGAGTTATTCCGCTGACCAGTTTTTTATGCGTCTACCCTAAAATTAAAGGTGAAGAATATCTTGAGTGCCTTTGGAGAATTCTCAGCCACCCAGACACAGTAGCCAATCTCAACATGGTTGGTAAATCCTATGGTGATGGAGCAATCAAGGTAGAACCTCGTGGTTTAGAAAGGTTACCTATCCCTGAAAATGTATTAAAAGTGTCAGGTATCCCTATGCAATTGCGGTTGTTTGAAGATAGAGCACCTTATGAAACTACAACCTATTCAAAAGTAAAACGAAGAAAGCCTTAACACTATGCTAGTCAAGACGTGGTCTAACACCGGCTGCACCTGACCTGCCAGAACCACCCATGCTCAGCATGTGGCAACACCTGCTGGCCAGCACTTCGGCTGGGCTCAGTGCAAGGTTGGCCTTCCTGGTGTGCCCGGTGGGCTTCCCAGACTTAAGAGAGTTCACATCGCGTAAATTCAATTGGTGTATCTCAAATAGGTTGAGGATGCGTTAGGGAGGTGAGGTTCTTATGGATAATCGGGATGCGTTTGTCTTAGCGCCGGTTTCTTCGGACAAGTCAATTAGCATAGACGTAAAGTTTGAAGCATACGAGTTGCTAAAACAAGTTGACGAGGTGTTAAGGGGAAGGCTAGGCTTGGAACTTCGTATGGTTAACTTGGGAGCATATGCTTACGAAGAGTGCAAGCGGTTGATTAAAAGTGAGGGCATAACCTCAGTGGTGCTCTCGCTAAGTAACTTTAGTGAAACTAAGGCCACCCCAAGGAGGCAGTTGCCCTCGGTTTTTTCTTCCAACGATAAGGATAGCGATGATTGTTCCAATAATCGAGTGCATCCCATAAGG
>JBFLVL010000037.1:0-24925 GCA_040758495.1 Chloroflexota bacterium | reverse complement strand
GAAGAGCAAGAACGCCAAATGACCATTGACCTGGGGTTTGCCTTCCTCACCCTGCCCGATGGGGAGGAGGTGGGGATTGTGGATGTGCCCGGTCATCGGGATTTTATCGAGAACATGTTGGCTGGCGTGGGGGGAATAGATGCCGTCCTGCTGGTTGTGGCTGCGGATGAAGGCGTCATGCCTCAAACCCGTGAGCATTTGGCCATATTAGATTTACTACGAGTTTCCTCCGGCGTGGTGGTGATAACCAAAACTGACCTGGTCGAAGACCCCGACTGGCTTGAGCTGGTGTCGGATGATGTACGGAAAACGCTGCAGGGTACCGTCCTGGAGGGAGCACCCATTGTGCATGTCTCTGCAATTCGTCATACAGGTCTAGGTGAGTTGCTGCAGTCATTGAGTGATGGCTTGCAGAAGAGTCCCCTTCGTCCGGATTTCGGTCGTCCACGTTTGCCCATTGACCGTGTGTTTACCTTATCTGGTTTTGGTACTGTTGTGACCGGGACGCTGACTGATGGCAGGTTCAAAGTAGGTGAAGAGGTTGAAATCTTACCTGGAGGTCTTAAAGGTAGGGTGAGGGGGTTACAATCCCACAAACGCAATGAGGATGTGGCTTATCCTGGTACGCGTACGGCCATGAACATCTCGGGTGTGTCCGTTGAGCAGATATGCCGGGGCGAAGTCATTGCCCACCCGGGGGATTACCGACCCACAAGAAGGTTAGATGTTCAGTATCAACATTTACGTGCTGCCAGCAGTCCATTAAAACACGACCTGGAAGTAAAGTGTTTTCATGGAACAGCAGAAATCGTTGGTCGGGTACGTTTGCTGGGAAAGAAGGAATTACGACCAGGAGAGGATGGTTGGTTGCAAATAGAACTCAGGGAACCGGCAGTTGCTGTCCGGGGTGACCGTTACATCCTGCGTCGTCCCTCACCTCCAGAAACCATAGGAGGTGGGGTGGTTGTTGACCCTCATCCTACAGGTAGACATAAGCGATTCTCGGAGGCAGTGCTAACCCGTTTACAGGCATTGTTGCAGGGTACACCGGATGAGATTGTGCAACAAACGCTGATGGCTCTGGGTGTAGCGCCGTTGGAAGACCTCATCCTGCAGTCGAACCTGAACCAGGAAGTAGCAAAGCAGGTTGCAGTTGAGATGGAGGCAGATGGGCGTTTACTGGCGTTGAGCACTCCGTTGACCCCCAAGACATTGGTTGCCAGCCCGGTTTATTGGCAGCAAATAGAAGACAGAGTTATCCAGACCTTGGACCGGTATCACCAGGAGAGACCACTGCGGCGAGGTATGCCGCGTCAGGAGCTAAAAAGCAAATTAGCTTTTGCTGCCAGTTTGTATAATGCACTGATCTCACACCTGGTTTCTAAGGGGGAATTAGAGGAAGTGGACACCCTGGTGGCTCTATATGGACACCAGATACGTTTAACCCCTGACCAACAAGTTCAGGTGGAAAAGTTGTTGTCTCGCTTTGCGGTTGATCCTTTTTCACCACCCACGGTAAAAGAGTGCCTTCAAGAATTGGGGGAGGAGCTTTTCAACGCCTTGATGGATTTGGGTGTTTTGGTTCGGGTGTCCGAAGAGGTTGTATTCCGTGGGGAGGATTATGAGCGGTTACGGCAGGATGTGGTGCAGTGGTTGCAGGCTCATGGTACGGTGACTGTAGCCGAGCTGCGCGATAGTTGGGGTACAAGCCGGAGGTATGTGCTCTCCCTATTAGAACACCTAGATGCGGAAGGGATAACTGTGAGAGAAGGTGATGTGAGGAGGTTGAAAAGTAACTGACAGATGAGCTATGCACCGACACTACCTCAATGCGAGCATCGGAGGATAGGACAGTTTTCAGGGTTACCAGCCCAAGAAGGTGGGGTTGTTCTTCAGGTGCTTGTCGGATGGTATCCCATAAGTAAACCATAGCAAACCCTGCCTGGGGATTGCTTCGCTACGCTACTAAGAAACTTAACCCCGTGTCATCGCGAGCGTCTTTTTGCGAAGCGATCTCCCTCTCAATGGAGATGAGATTGCTTCACCCCTTCGGGGTTCGCAATGACAGAATACAGTTTCTGTCGGTTTGAGCCCCGCTGCTCTTTGCGGGTGGAGTTACTCGCAGTGACATAAACTTGAGAAATTTTCTGACAGGTTTTGCCAACCATGAACATGAATAAAATCTTAACAGTTATCTTATTTCCCATCGTACTTTCCGTTGGCATTGTCCTTATCCCCGTAGTCCCGGACTATTCGAATCATTCCCTGGCTGCACAGGCCGTTGGGCAGACCGGACGCTGGGTAGCCGGTCATCTACTTGCGGCGGTTGCTTTTGGTTTATCCATGTGGAGCACAAGTGTGATTGCCGTCGAATGTGAGCGGCTAGGCAGTAAAGTACCTGTGTTTATAATGTTACTCTTGTCAGCAGGTGGCGGGTTGTATGCCGCTGGATTGGGTGCGGATGGTATCGGGCCTACAGCAGTGAAAGCCACTGGCGCCTCACCGCTGATTTTCTTTGAGGGTAGTGGATGGTGGGTGACGGGTGTCTTTATGACTGCTACGCTCTTCTTTGGTGTGGGTCTTATCCTGCTGGTGGTATATGCCATTCGAGGTAGAGTTGTGGTGGGGGTGTGGCGTTACATCGTTTTTATCTCTGCTCTGATCTTTGTCTCAGCACCTGCCATCCCTTCTGGTTGGGCTTTGTATGGGGTGGCTTTCGCCTCCCTGGGGGTGTTTTTGCCAATTGGATTGTCTATCAGACGAGCCGACTGATCAGGATGGAGGCGCCAGGTCTGTTTTTTACTGCTACACTCACATCTAAGCTTTTCATGTTCTTCCATCCATCTTTCGGATAGCTTACTTCCAGAGAGTGCTTTACGAACCAGACGGTTTTTTCCCCCACACCCATTCTCCGCCAATCATGGTGGCTACAGGGTGGATGTCCTTGAGGTCGTCTAGATCACAGGTGTACGGGTCTTTTTCCAGGACGATCAGATCAGCCAAATAGCCAGGGGCTAACTGCCCTAACGTTGTTTCCATCCCCGCGGCGTAGGCTGGACCTTGTGTATAGGCAATCAGGGCTTGATGCACGCTCAGGCGTTGTTCGGGATACCAGCCTTCGGGGGCGGGAGAACCATCGGCACTTCGGCGGGTGACTGCAGCGTATAATCCCAAGAAGGGGTTGGGGTCCTCGACAGGGGCATCGGAACCAAATGCAAGTGTAGTACCCGCGTCAATTAACGCCCGCCAGGCATAAGCCCGCTTGCCGCGCTCCCCACACAAGCGATCTACCATGGGCATGTCCGAGGTAGCGTGAATGGGTTGCATGGAGGCGATGACGCTCAGTTCTGCTAATCGGCTGACATCCTCTGGATGGATGACTTGAACATGTTCGATGCGATGCCGTAGCGCTGGCAGGTGGTGGGCGCTTTCGTATGCTCGCAGTTGCTCCAGCGCGTTGAGCACCTCGTGGTTGGCACGATCTCCAATGGCGTGAATTGCCATTGGTAAGCCGTTATCCGAGGCCAGTCGTCCGTACTCAAAAAGCTCCTCAGCGTTCAGCAGGAGGATGCCACAATTGGTTGCCTCGTCGGAGTAGGCTTGGAACATGGCGGCTGTATGCGGTCCCAGCGCGCCATCTGCGAACATTTTTACTCCCCCAAGGCGCAACCAGTTGTCACCCAGTCCAGACAGTAAGCGTGCCTCGATGGCAGAGGGTAAATATTCCAGGTGGATGTTTTTCACCACCCGCAGGCACAGCTTACTTTGGGCGTGCAACCTCAGCAGCGTCTGAAAACAAAGTTGGCGGTCATAGTCATGTACACCGGTAATGCCCAACTGCCAGAGTTTGGTCTGGGCTGACAGGATGGCCTGGTCGAGCTGGGCCTCATCCGGTTCGGGAATGAACTCCGACACCAGTTTCATAGCACCTTCAAAGAGGATACCGGTTGGATTACCTGTGACCCCGCGTTGTATCTGGCCGTCTTTGGGGTCTGGCGTGGTCCCATCAATGCCGGCGATTTGAAGCGCGGCGGTGTTGACCCAGGCGGCGTGAAGCGATTTGGCGGTAAGGTACACAGGGTGATGGGGAGCGACCGCATCTAGATCCGTGGCAGTTCCGAACCCCTCAACCCAATTGTTCTGATTCCAACCGTGCCCCTGAATCCAGACACCTGGAGGGGTTTCCCGCGTGCGTGCCTTAACCCGCAGCAGGCACTCGTCCTTCGTGGATGTGCTGCAGTCTATTTTTGCCTGGATGAGGGCATAATGTTCCAGGTGGATGTGAGCATCCGTAAATCCAGGAAAGATAACCTGCCCACGCAGGTCCAGGATTTCCGCCTTGTTCACCATCCCCGAGGCAAAATCTGAGGTATCACCCACTGCCCAGATGCGGTCTCCTTCGATGAACAAAGCCGAAGCAGATGGTTGGCTGGGATTAAGCGTGTAGATGCGTGCGTTGGTCAACAATTGGCGTGGCATGGTTAATATTGGACACCTCAAATTCCTGTGGGGAGAAGGCCATACAGTTTGAGTACCTTTAGGGCTGCCAGGGTTGCCCCGACGGTAAAGGCTTCTCCATCCTCCGACACCCAACAACCGTTGGCATCCTGCCTCTGGCGAATTTCCTCCAGACAACTCTGGATGAAAGGGTGCTCTTTGGAAAACCCCGCCTTACTCAGACAATCTAAAGCCCAGGCAATCTGTGAGTCTTCCCATTCAATCAAAGGTTTTTCCATCAACGATCGTATCCCCCTTTCAGCAACTGGCGAATATTCCCCCCCGGCTATGTAATATACGCTGGTGGCTATCCAGGTGGTGTGGGGAAACCCCGCAAATCTTCCACTCTCATCCTGATAAGGGCGCAAGAAATCCAGGGCTTTCTTGAAGGAGAGATGGTCTTTGAACCCTCGTAGGGCTAACCAGTAAGCCGCGTAAGCCGACAGGTACAATCTCGGGGCCAGGCTGCCAGGTTTCGCCCAGGGAGGTGGGTCGTACTGTGCAATATCAGCGTCCTTATCCCAGCCTCCATCCTCACTCTGAACGGAGAGCAGGTATTGGAGGGCATTATCGGCAGCGGGGGAATTCAGCATCCCTAGTTCATCCATCTGCCAGAGGGCGTTGAGTGTATCGCTCACCGAGCTGATATTTCCTGGGGTTAAATCATAAGGAAAACCTCCCTCGGGATTCTGCAGGTCGAGGAGGTGTTGTATGACATATGGGTCTGGTCTTGTGCCATAGAGAATATGACGGATGCGCGCCTTTTCCAGGTCGGTGCCGTGATCTTCGATGAAGTTAATCGCTTTGGTAATGTCCATGGTCCTATCTCCTATGTGTGTGGAAACCTGAGCTCTGGTTCATGTACTGCAGAGGGTGTTTGGGGTATACAACCGCGTTTTGGGGTGACATCCCAGGTTTAGAGGTAGTCGGTTTAGGGTGTACAGGCCTACCTGCCTTCTACGGCTCCAGACAGGGTGGTATCGAGTTGCTCTCCCCTTCCGGTTCCCAGGTCATACCTTCCTCATCGTAGATTTTCACGTACTTGATGTGCTCAAACTGCAGCAGGTTTTTCATCAGGGGTTGAACCACCGTGTACGTCGCTCCCTGCGAATGACATTCCCCTTTTAGATAAACCCGGGCAATGCTACCCTCAATTTCGAGCTTGCTGATCCCCTCAAATCCGCTGGTGATGGCTTCCAACCCTTGGACTCGCTCGGATTCCGTAGGACCCTCAAAGAACAACCGAACTACCGCTTCAGGGTCGTTTTCACCGTAGGGAACTACCCGCTTCACAGGGATTTCAAACGGTGGTGTTCCGGTGGCATAAAGATTGGTGTTAGTGAAGTATACCGTCACCTCGACCAGCTCGAATTGTGTGGATGTTGGTTTTGGAGTATAGAACTGCTGGCAGCCTGTTAGACTGACCAGGATTATGGATAACCACCATACTCGCAGGTATTTCAATGGGGTCATATTCAGAACCGAATGCAGCCCGTCTACATACTTAATCGCTGGGCGAGCCGATCACATACCTAATTATACTCAACAATGGATGTGCCACCTGATGGTGGGGAGTTCCCAGGGATGTGATGTCTACAATCTGTGCCTCGTACGAGGGAAGGGTGAAATGAAGTGGAAGCATGCTTACTGGTACTCGGTAATGATGTTTAAACTTGGTATAATCAACCCGTTATGTAAAAAGGGTGTCTTATGGGTGTACTAACTCCACAAGCACAAAAAGAAAAACGTAGCGCGGCACTTAGTTCGGTGTTCGCTGCCATCGGACTAACCGCATTCAAGCTGGTTGTCGGTATCCTGACAAACAGTTTGGGCATTCTGGCTGAAGCCGCGCATTCTGCTCTGGACCTCGGTGCAGCCCTGATGACCTTGTTCGCTGTGCGCATGTCTAATAAGCCAGCCGATGTGGACCACCTCTATGGTCATGGCAAGGTTGAAAACGTGTCGGCATTGTTTGAAACCGTACTTTTGCTGATAACTTCCGCCTGGATTATTTACGAGGCCATTCAACGGTTATTTTTTAAATCCATCCATGTTGAGGCCACGGTATGGGCCTTTGCAGTGATGGTTTTTTCCATTGTTGTGGATTACTCCCGTTCACATGTTTTGTACAAGGCGGCAAGGAAATACAACAGTCAGGCGTTAGAGGCGGATGCCTTGCACTTCAGCACAGATATCTGGTCTTCTTCTGTAGTTATCCTGGGGTTGATTGGGGTGCTCGTGGCGCAAAAAATCCCTGCTCTCCACTGGTTAACTCAGGCGGACGCAGTGGCGGCGGTAATCGTCGCCCTCATCGTTGTATATGTTAGTTTTCAATTGGGCTGGCGGACGGTTCAAGCCCTGTTGGATACTGCCCCCGAAGGTATGACCACAAAAATTCGCCAGGTAGTCGAAGCCGTACCTGGTGTGACCAATTGCCATCAGGTACGTGTCCGACCATCTGGTGCTCACTGGTTTGTGGATTTACACGTGACCATGGAAGGTGACCGCTCATTAGCGGATACGCACGCCTCTACGGAAGTTATCGAAGATGCCATCCGTAAGATCGTGCCGCGTGCTGATGTGACCGTGCACGTTGAACCTATAAAAGTCCCTTTGGCATCACGTTAACTAACTTGATTGTCGGTTCAAAACTGGGGGAGCAGATATTTTGGGCTAAAGCCCTTTCAGATGTTCGCTCTTGATCCATCCTTTGGGAAAGGGTGTCTCGTCATTCATCAGTACACGAACGCCCTTTTCTGCCCTGGTTTTCAATGCTGTGCTGCTATCCCGGAGTAGGGGCATAATTTCCTGGGTAATCTGTTCGCGTTTTTCTACGTATTTCCTCCCTAGGACACAAAGACTGACAATCGCCCAGCTTTTCACGAAAACGCTGTCATCCTGAAGCAGGTCCAGTAACCTTTCGGTGATCCTATCAACCCACTCTTCGTATATGGTCAGGTTACCTAAGATCATTGCTATATGCCATCTTACCATTGACACTGGATCTTCCTGTGCTACCTGAAGCAGCTTAGGCAGATGATTAACCAAGGTATCTGGTTGAAAACGTGAGATCCTCTCCAAAGCATGGGCGGTTCGGCCTCGAACAACTTTATCAGGCACTCTTAGCCCTTCCATTAGTTCATTGATGAGGTGCGGATTTTTCAGGACCGTATCGGCTACTTCACTGGCCATACCATCTGAGCGTAAATCTCCACCTGCTAACCAACTCCACAATTCTCTCATGGATGTTATTTGCCTCCGCTGTGTAATCTGGCCCAAATCAGGTAGTCAGCCCTAAGGTTGATCTTTCCTTGATGACCTGGCGGTCATCGAATCGATGGAGATTTTCCAAACCCGTACTTTTTTAAGCGATGTATCCTGGAAGTCCGGTTGGGTTCCTGCGTAGTGATGCACAATTTGTTTGAGTGCGTATGCCTTATCTTCGTCTTCAGTCAGTTCGTGGATGGTTCCATAGCCTATAACGCTCTCAAAAGAGAACGACCAATTACAGGCAGATTTTGGGTTGGGCAATGGATGCACATGGCGTTCAAATTCGAAGCAGACCCGGTTATTGGTCTCAAAATAATCAATTTTCTTTCCTTGTTGGGCAGTATGTACGAAAATGGCATCGCCATTGTAGCCAAATGACATGGGCACAAGATAGGGGTGATCATCCACCGCCAAAGCCAGCCTGCACACCTCGCTTCCACAGATGATGTCGTCTATTAGCTCTCGGTTTGAAAATATTTTGCCCATGCCAGACATCCTATTAACTTATCAGATTCTGATGTAAGGAGATTACGTGGTGCAGTTTCAACTCTGGTTTCAATGGAAATATCCCGATCAAACCTTACCTGCAGGATAATATTCAATGTAGAAGCTATTCCCCTCTGGTAACCCATACCCAGAATCATAGAAGCAGTTCAACTTGCAATTACTCCCTCAGCAACCGGCCCAGGAGTGCCTCCAGTTCTTCGTCGGAGTAGTAATAGATCACGATCCGTCCCCCCTTACCGCTTTGGGTTACGTGGACTTGGGTCGAAAGTGCCGCTCGTAAGCGATCTTCAAGTTCTTTAATTTCTGGAAGAGCTTCCCTCTTGGGAGTGGGTGGCGGTACATCTCCGGTAAGTTTGCGTACTAGCTCCTCTGTTTGGCGGACGTTCAACTCACGTTTGGTGATGGTCTGTAAGGCGCCCGATTGAGCCTGGGGAGTGGGTAACCCTAGCAAAGCGCGTGCATGTCCTTCGCTAATCTCCCCGGAAAGCAGTGCTCCCTGGACATTTTTAGGTAGTTTTAGCAAGCGCAGGGTGTTGGTTATCGTTGTCCGACTTTTGCCTACCCGGTCGGCAATCTGTTCGTGTGAAAGTCCGAAGTCCTCGACGAGTTGTCGGAAAGCCTCAGCGGTCTCTAGAGGGTTTAAATCCGTACGCTGTACGTTTTCGATCAGGGCAAGCTCAACAAAATCCTGTTCGCTGGCTTCGCGCAAAATGACAGGAACCGTATCCAGACCCGCATGTCGAGCAGCTTCCAGACGACGTTCACCAGCGATTAGGACATACTGATTAACACCTGGGCTTTGGGTGACGATCAATGGTTGCAGGATGCCGTGCTCGCGTATGGAAGTCGCAAGCTCAGCAAGCTCCTGAGGGTCTATCTTTTCCCTAGGCTGGCGTGGGTTAGCAATAATGTCCGTTATAGGCACCTCTTTTATACCGCTTACTGGTATGGCACGTTCAGAAGGGGGTATCAGGGCGTCTAATCCTTTACCAAGACCTGGGCGTTTCTGGGGCATGGAGCTCTCCGGTTACAGTCTATTTGACTACGGGTATAGGTAGAGGGAAACCGTCTCCCTCGAGGACTTCGCGGGCCAGCGAAGCATAAGCCAAAGCGCCCACCGAGTTTGGATCATAAGAGGATATGGGCATTCCATAGGATGGAGCCTCTGCCAGACGTACCGTACGGGGGATGACCGACTTGAACACCTGGTTGGGGAAGTGACGGCGTACTTCGGCGACCACGTCGTTGGAAAGGTTCGTGCGCGCATCAAACATGGTCAGCAATACACCCCGCACCTTCAAGTCTGTGCGGAAGGCCTCCCGCACGCGGTCAAGTGTGTGGGTGAGTTGCCCCAATCCTTCGAGGGGTAAATATTCACACTGTACAGGGATGATGACGCCGTCCCTGGCCGCAACAATACCATTCAGGGTAAGTATACCTAGGGAGGGAGGGCAATCAATGATGATGTAGTTATACCGATCTCGGAGGGGTTCAATAGCCTGCTTCAGGCGGCTTTCACGTTGGGGAACCTGGATAAGCTCAACGGTAGCTCCGGCTAATGCAGGCGAGGCTGGTAGTAGGGAAATCTTCAGCCTGGGGTTGTGCAGGATGTAATTGGCCGAGGATTTTTGATCCAGCAGGCTTTCGTAGGTCCCACCCTTCACGCTGTATTTATCTACACCCAGGCACGAAGTGGCGTTTGCCTGTGGGTCTATGTCAACCAGTAAGATACGTTGCCCATAGTATGCCAGGTAAGCGCTCAGGTTAATCGCTGTAGTCGTCTTTCCAACGCCACCTTTCTGATTCACGAGGGTGTAAATCTTCGTCATTGGATTCACAATCGTCTTTCAAGTTGATGGTTAATTGGTGAGCTCTTGCTCATCGGTTAAGGTTACAGGTAAAATCCTTTTGACTTCCTGGGGTGTAGGGACACCTGCAAGTCCAGGACGAGTAACAGATTGGGATGCCAGAGCAGTTGCAAATCTGGCCGCGTTCCATGCATCTCCAGAATGGTGAAAATGTATAAAGAAGGCAGCCGCAAAGATGTCTCCCGATCCAGTTGGGTCAACTTCATGGACAGTTGGTGCGGGGATGTGCTCTTCACGACCCTGCCAATAGACGGTAGCGCCGTTTGCTCCCTCGGTGATGACCATCAATCTGGCTTGTGAGGCCAGGGTTTTCCCCCAGGCTCGGTCTCCAGCCAGGTCATCTATACTCAAAACCACCGCGTCCATTTGGGGTAGGATTTCGCTGGCCGTCTCCCAGGGGGAGGGGCGCACATGTCCTTGGGAATCCCAATCTCTCAGCCACCCTTGAGGAGTTGCACAGAGCAATTGGGCGGAAAAGAGTTTGCGCAGGGAGGGATCAACTTCTTGGGCGACAGGGCCGAGGTGAACGATGGGAGTCTTGTACCAGATTTGGGGGACTAATTCAATGTTGAGCGGTGGAGCTACGTGGTAGAGGGTTTGGATGCGTCCATTTTGTGTCTCGCGGTTCGCAAACGTGGTTGTGGTTTGCGTGGTAGTCCCAAGCACGGTAGCCGTCCTTAGTGGTTCCAGGGAAATGTCGGTCCCCCAGGCTGTTACCACTCCCACACTCAAGCCAAGTGATCTTGCTGTCAAACCAGCATAAGCGACGGTGCCTCCCATGGTTGACCCCTCTGGAGTGAGGTCTTTGGTCACATGACCAATGACCAGATAATCAACCGGCTTGACCGATAGGGGGGATAACATGGTGTTATTATACTCTAAAGCCACCGTCTACCTATCTGGTTCAGGTTTGGGGGCTGAGTTCTGACGCAATCTGTGGGGACGAGAGGATGGTCATCCTGAGCGGAGCACAGTCCCAAACGACCGTGAGGGAAGGATGCTTGCCTGATTGCCGCCCTGGATATGGCTCTACCCGCTCCCTTCGACTACGATGCTGCGCGCCTCCGCTCAGGGTGGATGGTTATTCATCCTGAGCGGAACGCAGTCCCGAACGACAGTGAGGGACGAAGTGCAGTCGAAGGATGGCTTGATTGGAGGACCGTTTGTACCTCCCTTGACTAACCTTCTATTCACATGTACGTCACAGCGTGTATTATCTACTGGGGGATGATGGTGACTTTGCGATTAGGTTCTTCGTCAATGCTCTCAGTAGTAACGTGAGGGTTATCGCGCAGTTCAATATGAATGATGCGCCGGTCACGTGCAGACATTGGTTCCAAGATTTGGCGTTTTCCTGTGTTGATAGCCTGTTCAGCCATCCGTTGAGCCATACGCCGCAGACGTTCTTCACGCCGTTTGCGGTGGTCTTCCACATCAACGACCAGGTTAACACCCCGTTTTAGCTCTCTGCTGATGATGAGATGGGCAATAAGTTGTAAGGAGTCGAGCGTTTTTGAACGTCGTCCGATAAGAATGCTCAGGTCTTTCCCATGGATGTCTACCATCACGGGAGGGTTTCTCCCCGGCGTGGTTTTGCCATAATATGCGCTCACCTCAGCCTGGAAATGCATTTTTTCCAGAAGTTCTTGGACTGTAGCTTGAGCTACTTTCAGGGTATCATCGGCTTCATCGGAAGGTTCTTCGGGGACATCAGGTTCAGGAGTTGGAGGGGTAGAAACCGTTGGGGCAGTCACGGATTCTGGTTTGAGCTTGAGAAGCACGCGGGCTTGTCGTGACATCAGTCCTAAAAAACCACTTCCCCCTTCATCGAGCACTTCAATGAGGACTTCATCTTCTCGACGACCCAATTTCATTAACCCCTCCGCAATCGCCTCTTCGACACTGGGAGCGGTTACTTCGATTTGTGATTGTGTTTCGTCAGTCATACAACATTGCCTCGTTTTGTGTCCGGGGGAGGTTGCATTATTTGTATCGGGTGGTTTTTATAACCAATGTTTTTTTTCTACGCCTACTTTGGTTTTTTCTCTTTTTTGATGAACGGCAGCAGGTTGCTCCATTCCAGTTTGCCCATGATGGCGTATTGCAAAATGCCTACCACATTGCTGGCGAGGAAGTACAGCGCAAGACCAGATGCGTAGCTCAAGGCCAGATAGCCAATCAACAGCGGCATGTAGATATTCATCATTTTGCTCATCTGAGCTCCCTGGTCACCCGGGTTGGATTGTGGGGGAGTCATCAGTTTGCTTTGCATGTAACTGGTGATAACCACCAGAATAGCCAAAACGGGTATGCCCACGTTGGGGAGGAAGGGCAGGAACAGTCGTTCTTTCTGGCTTAAATCCATCCATAAAAAGTGGCTATTGAGAGGGATGAGGGAGGAGATGTTTGGGAAAAAGGAGTAGATATGGCGTGAAAGGTCGAGCAGTTGTATGGGCGTGGAAGCCAAAGCATTGATGATGGATTGGTACAACCCAATGATGATGGGTAATTGGATAAGTGTAGGAAGACAGGCACCAAAGGGATTGATGCCCATCTCCTGATACAGCTTCATTTGTTCCTGTGCTAACTTCTCCCGATCGTTCTTATATTTCTTCTGGATTTCCTGCCACTTTTTAGATTCCTGTAAGTCTTGCAAAGACTTGGAACTTTTTATCTGTTTAGCCGTGAGAGGATAGAGGATTATCCGTATCAGCACGGTGAGGAGGATAATGGCCAATCCAAAGTTATGCCCAAATATGCTGTAAATGTACAGCAGGGTGTTGATCAATGGGTCTATGATGAGGCTATCCCACATATCTTTCCATACTCCATAACATTTTTTTCTAGGTTATTCTGCCGGTGAAAATGACCAGCGGGTAAGACCGTTCAGATTGAGTGCTACAAGCAGTGCATCACCATCCATAGGCGTCACCAGAACGAGGTCGTTGTTGAAATTGGGTGTGGTATATAACTTGCCACCAATGGATTGTTTCCATAAAGGTTGGCCGTTGTGATCATATGCGAATAGTGAGCCGTTCTCAGTGCCCACAATGATACTCTCACCCGTAACTAATGGTGCTCCCGTCATAGTGCCATCCGTTTCCACAGTCCATACGATTTCACCGCTTGACCGGTTTAAAGCATAAAGCCTGCCGCTAAGGTCGGTGAAGTACAGTGCTTCGTCCATTACAAATGGACCCGACCAAACCCACCCTTGGGTAGATGTACGGTGAAGGATCTCGCCATCCACTGCGCGCAGGGTCAACATTTCTTTAGCGAACGTGCCAACATACAGGTACCCGTCGGGACTTAGAGCAGGTATCCCAACGATGGCACCTCCCAGGTCCTTCTGCCAGATTTCTTTCCCTGTGTTGATGTTCAGGGCGTACAGGGTGTGTTGGATAGAGGCCAGATAGATCCGATCTCCGTCCGTGGTCGGCGAAGCCCAAATGGCGAAGCCTGCATCGAACGGTTCAGGCCACAACATGTGACCTTGGAAGTCGAAAGCATAGAGTTTGCCATCCGCGGATGGGGCGTAAATGCCCTTTTCAGTGATCAGTGGTCTGGCAATAAAGCGATTGCTGGCTTCTGTAAAGGACCAGTTTTCCTCCCCGCTGGAGGCATCCAGGCTATAGAGGGCGTTTTCGTAGCTGCCGACGATAACCTGTCCATCTGGTGTGATAGCAGGAGCGGCATAAAATGATTTGGCCCGGTCAGCTTCTTTGGGGAAGCGCCAGAGCTCATTACCGCTGTCCAGGTCAACAGCATACACGAATTGATTAAAAGCGATATAGGCAACTCCCTCATAACTTGAAATTCCAGGCCAACTGGTAGCCACAAACCCTTTGCTGGAACAAGCACTTAATGCCAGAGTGGTAATGAGAAGGGTAAAAAACAATATTGTAGGGATTTTCTTCATAGGTCTGTATGTCTCGTTGTTTGGGTTGAGAATCTGGTGATCTTTCCGGTTGTTCGTTACGGCACCGGGTCGTAACCCCCTTGAGAAAAGGGATTACATCGGAGCACTCGCCAACTGGCTAAATAACCACCTTTAATCACCCCATACTTATAGATTGCCTGATAGCCGTAATGGGAACAGGAGGGATAAAAACGGCAGGTGTTTATGGGAAAAACACGTGATAAGGTTAATTGGTATACACGGATCAGAGCCAGTACCACCAGTCGCGGCAGGTTGGTGATGCGTAAAGGAAGCTCGCGTAGTTTTGGCTCTGAAAGGTACTCCTCTGCCTGTGGGGTGAGGTTAATGGTTAATTTCGTCATCTGCATTCAGTAGGTTAGCGCGGCGTAGCAAGGAAACAACCGCAGCCTGTATCTCTTTGAAGCTGGATTGGGTAATTGGTCTCCGAGCCAGCAAAATGATATCCCAACCGGGGGGTATATGTGGTAGTAAGGGATGTAAGGCAGCTCGTAGTTGTCGTTTAACCCGGTTGCGTTTTGCTGCCCCACCGAGGACTCGCCCTGCCGTGATGCCAAAACGGGTCTGAGATCCGTTGTTGGTTAAGGCAATCAACACGATGAGCGGGTGGGCATAGGAGTGTCCTTGGCGCCACACCCGCTTAAAGTCAGTGGACTTAGTTAGGCGGTACCTCCGCTCCACCTATTTGCCTTATGTATCGGTTGTCCAAATATCCATACTGCTACAGTTTATCAGCTCACTTGTATATTGAGCTGGGATTTTCAGCACTTCCAATTTATTTTCTTAACATGGTTGTTCATCTTCATGGACAGGCGTAGACGCCCTTTTAAACGACGGCGCTTGATCACATCGCGCCCACCCCGGGCTTTCATGCGTGTCCGGAATCCATGTATTCGGGCTCTATGTCTTATCTTGGGTTGATACGTTCTCTTCGGCATAATACTACCTTATGTAACTACCTGTATTGCTCCAGTCTTTAATTGCCGTCAGATTATACCTTCTCCTCAAAGAATGGTCAAATTCGGAAGGGGAGGCGAGATTTCGGGGGAGGGTAGTAGCAACATAGGATGGGACAATAAAAAAAACCAGTGAGCTTTCCTTGGGGATGATTTATTCCATCAAGTCCGCCTCTTGTGTTTCCTTGTCTTTATCAATTAATCGCACAGTCATCATCCCGACTATAAAGGGCAACCAGAAGGTATAACCGCGATAGGCCAGAGTGATCACCGCGGCTGCTCCCAAAGGTACATATAATGAGCGCAATCCCAACGCCAGGGCAGTTTCTACGATGCCAATACCTGCCGGTGTTGGGGAGACAATAGTAAACAGGTAACCTATGGTGAAACCCGCGATCAGAGTCCCCACAGAGAGGGGGACTTTAAAAGCCAGGAACATCAGGAAAAGTACGGAGATCATAAAAGCCTTATTGCTCAATGCCAACGCGGCTGGCAGGATGAGATTTTGGGGATCGTTGCTGATCAGGTTCAACCCCTCAGCGGCTTCCTGGGCAAAAGCAAAAGCCCGTGCTTCCGAAAGGTACTCACGATGGATAAAAGGACGTACTACTCTGTTCACCCGTCGCGCCAGCCAGGCCAACGTTCGTCCGAGCGTTTCTTCCGATCGCATGCCCAGAAAAAGCATCAACGCCAGGAACAAGGCGATACCTACCATGATGCCAGAGGCGATGAGTTCGCTGACATTCAGATTATTCCTTCGGACCAGTGCAATGAGACCCAATGTTAATACGCAGAAGAAGGCCAGATAATCGAAGAGGACTAAGAGTACACCAGCTACTGCAACCCTGGCCGCGGAGTAATTATCTCGTCGGGCTTCCGTGATCAATACTGCCAACCCTCCCATCCCACCACTGGGAGCCACAACATTGACAAAGTTTGCTGCCGTGGCCATCATGAACAACCGTTGGATGGGAGCTTCAATACCCAAAGCACGGAAAACAGCCCGGAAGGAGGCAGCCAAATTCAACATCCAGGCTGCTTCGACAACCATGGCGAACAGTAAGAAACGCCAATCCCCGCGCTGGAAAGTCTCCAGGATAGCTTGCACTTCTGCAAAATGTACGATGATGAAAAACGCCCCAATTAAAAGAACCAGGGCAATAAGCAATTTACGCATGATTGCCTGGTTCGTCGAGGGACGTGACTATTTTGTTTGCCATTTCTTCTTCTGGGGGTGTTCTGGTGTTATCAGCCCAGGGAGGGAAAGGATTTGGGTTGGGAGGTGCCCTTTAGCGTCGCCTTCGTCCCATGCCCAAAACCAGAGTGACATAGTAGAGCAGTTGCATGAGTGCGGTCACCAGGGCTGCTATATATGTAAGTGCGGCTGCATTCAATACCGCGTTCACGCCGCGTTGTTCCTCTTCTCCGAGGATAATTCCAGTTTGAGCTAGCAGTTGTTTAGCCCTTGTCGAAGCGTTCAACTCAACCGGCAAGGTTGCCAAGGCGAATACAGCCCCACCAGAAAACACGATCACACCCAACCATGCCAGACCTGTCCAACCTATAATCAACCCAATCAGGATAAAAATCCAACCCAGATAGGATCCAATGTTAACTGTAGGCACTAACAACGAGCGCAGGCGAAGGGGGAAGTAGTTCTCCTGATCCTGCATTGCATGACCAAGTTCGTGCGCGGTTACCGCTAGAGCGGCTACCGATTGCCCTTGATACACTCCAGTTGAGAGCCGCAGTACTTTCGAACGTGGATCATAATGGTCGTTCAGGTTTCCCTGAATTTGTTCGATGCTTACATTGTATAAGCCCCCAGAGCGGATCAGACGTTCAGCGGCGTCTGAACCTCTTAAACGGCTACGGGCAGGGACACTGCTCCACTTGGTATACGTTGACCTAACGTACCATTGCACCAGCAACATCAAGATAAAGGCTGGCGCCATATAAATAAGATAACTTGGGTCGAGAAATAACATATCTACCTCCAAATGCTTGATCTACCTGTAATTATTGTCCCAGTAAAATTTCTATGGCCTTATCTAATTGTGGGTCAATGCCAGCGTCGTAATCTTCGTCGGTATAGGGAACTTCGACATCGGGCTTTAATCCCACGTCTTGAATGATATGTTCGTTGGGGGTTAACCAGCGTGCTATTGTCACGCGTACTGCTCCCTGGTCGTTTCGTAACGGTATCCAGTTTTGAACGGAGGCTTTGCCAAAGGTTGTTGTGCCCACCAGCAGTCCACGCTCGTGATCTTGAATAGCTCCGGCCACGATTTCGGAAGCCGAGGCGGAACCCTCGTTTACCAATACTATCATGGGAATGTCGGTTGCCAATCCACCCTGTAAAGCAGTAAAGGTCTCGCGTTTACCGTCACCGAACTCCTCATACAATATGACGCCCTCGGAGATGAATTCCGAGGCAACTTCTATAGCACTATCCAGGTAGCCGCCCCCGTTGTTTCGTAGATCGAGGATCAATCCGATCGGTTCCTGGCTGAGGAGGTCTTTCAGTGCCTGGCGAAGCTCTTGATCCACATTTTCCCCGAATTGGTAGAGTTGTACATAGGCGATGTTTTCATCGAGCATGTGAGCTTCTACGCTGGGGATGGTTATTTTCGCGCGTACCACTTCGAACTCCAGGGGTTCTGCCACTCCTTCTCTTCGGATGGTAAGGCGTACAGTAGTACCTGCAGGTCCCAGCACATGCCGGATGACCAGGTATCCATCCACGCCGGTCATGTCTTCTCCATCTACAGCAATGACCTGATCACCAGGTTTTAACCCTGCTTCCTCAGCAGGGGAGCCAGGCATTGGGCTGATAATCGTCAGATATTCACCGGTAGGATCAACCCATGCGCCAATACCCTCGTATTCACCCTCAAGGGGGATGTTCGCCTGAATATATTCATCTGGATCCATGTAAGAAGTATGCTCATCCCCAATGGCTTCCAGCATGCCGCGAATAGCTCCGCGCATCAGAGAAATGTCGTTGAGGGGTTGGTCTACGTATTCATCGTGAACGATCTGCCATGCCTCCCAGAATGGTTCAAACAGGGTCTCTAAATCCGGAGTGGTTGGAGCCGTGCTCTCCTCTCCCGGAGAGGGGATTGGTTCCTGAGGTTGGGTGGTGATGGAGATGCTTATTTCACTAGGCGGGGGTTCGCTTAAGGAGGGGATCACTGTGTGACCTACCAGCATACCCGCTGAAAAGGTACCAGCTAACAAAACCATTGCCACCAGACAGCCAGTTATGACCTGAAGGGGTTTAATATTCATGCTGTATCCTGTCTATAAAAAGGTTTTTTATTAGGGTATTATGCCACAAGCGTGCCAGATAAAGGTAAGAGCAAAATAAAATATTTGTTAGTTATTCAGTTATTGCTGGGGAGGAGGGTTGATATTGTCGTATTATTCACTTTTTTCGTCAAGGTCGGCTTTTAAAGCGCTAACCCTTCCGGCCAGTTCTCGTAAAGCCTCATCTTCTGATTTCCAGGGTTGGCGAGCGTGTTGGCTGGCTTTGTGGAGGATGTCTATCTGTTGAATGGATTTACGGCGAAAAGCCAGAAGGATGAACCCATTAACACACACCACGATGGCAGCCGTCAGACAGAGGACGAAATAAACACTATCTGTTTTCAACCTTTACTCCTTAACTTATTCGTTAGAGCAGAAAGGGATTATTTCGGTTTAGGATGGCAAGTCGTAAAAAGTGTGCTTCCTGTCAACCGGGTTATTCCCAAAGCTCCGGCACATATTCGGGCAGGTCATAAAGCTGAGGCACGTTTCGATGTACCTCGGGGTGGGGGTCCACGGAACCGACCAGGACAGTAAAGTAGCCCAGGGAGCGCGCCCAGGCCAAATTCCGGGGTGAATCGTCCAACAGAACACAACGTCCAGGGTTGGATTCCCGGATTAATTCTAATGCCCGATTATACGCTTCGGTCATGGGTTTGGCCGTAAAGTTGATTGCCCTAACATCTACGACCCCGGCAAAATAATCCCTGACGTCTAAAATGTCCAGCACCCGTTCCGCGTATCTCCCATCCGCATTTGTAAAAATCCATTTGCTTTGGGGCAGGCTTTCCAGCAGAGCTCCCAGTTTGGGGTCTGGCTTGATATAATCCTCCAAAGGTACATCATGGACGAAGGATAGATAATCATTGCCATCTACTCCGTAGTTCGCCTGCAGGCCGCGCAGCGTGGTTCCGTAACCCTCGTAATATTGTTTCCTTAATTCAGGGATCTCTTCCCAGGGGATTCCCAAGCGGTTATGCATGTAGTTGTCTATTCGACTACGGATGGCCTGCCACAGACCACTGTTGGAAGGATAGAGGGTGTCATCCAGGTCAAAAAGCAGCGTGCTGAAACGCATGGCGATATTATAATACCCCTATGCCAATTCATGTTCTTCCCGACGAGGTTGCCTCTCAAATAGCAGCCGGAGAGGTGGTAGAGCGCCCGGCTTCCGTGGTTAAGGAACTGCTGGAAAATTCTCTGGACGCTGGAGCAAGTTATATTGCCATCCAGGTCGAAAAGGCAGGACAACGGTTGATCGAGGTGAAAGACGATGGGTGTGGCATTCCAAAAGAGGAATTGCACCTGTGTATAGCTCGATATGCCACCAGCAAATTACAAACTGCACAGGACCTCTTGCACATCGAAACACTCGGTTTTCGTGGTGAGGCGTTGTCTTCCATCGGTTCCGTTTCCAGGATGACCATCACTTCCCGTACACCCGAACAGGATAGCGGGGCGATGTTGCTGGTGGATGGTGGGAAGGTAAACCCGATCCAATTGATCGGGACTCCCATCGGCACGGTTGTGCGTGTTGAGGACCTGTTTTATAACCTGCCGGCCCGACGGAAGTTCCTCAAAAAGCCCGTCACGGAGCGTCGCCACATTGATGATGTGGTCACCCATTATGCTCTTGCCTATCCCCACGTGCGCATCCACCTCCTTCAGGAGGGGGATTACAGCCTACAGACCAGCGGAAATGGTGACCAGCGGGAAGTCCTAGCTGCCCTTTACGGGGTTGACATCGCTCGTCAGATGTTGGAGGTGTGGGAAGAAAGTGAGAAATTAAAAATATCTGGGTTTGTCAGCCCCACCAGTGTTACTCGTTCGAACCGTCAGGGGATCAGTTTCTTCGTCAACGGTCGTTGGATCAAGGACATCACCTTGGCCACTGCATTGATACAGGCTTATCACACTTTGTTGATGGTAGGGCGTTATCCGCTGGCGGTATTATTTTTGGAATTGCCTCACGAACTTGTGGACATCAACGTGCATCCAACCAAAGCGGAGGTACGTTTTCAGGATAGAGATCGCCTATTCAAAGATGTGCGGCGAACAGTAAGGCGGGCTTTGCTGGCCCATAGCCCTTTGCCGGGGATGGAAGGAAGTACCGGATTACGTTGGGTTTCGCCGCCCATTTTGGATGGGTATCCATCTGGTCTTGGTTGGCAACCTCCGGAGGGTATAACAGACGGAATTCCGCCTGCTGGTACACCATCCGACAGCCAGCCGTCCTTTGTAAAGAGTGAAGCGCAGGCTTCTCTGCTCACCTCGGGTGTGCCTCTGTTGCGTTTGTTGGGTCAGATTGGCGCAACCTACCTGGTTGCTGAAGGCCCGGATGGGTTGTACTTGATAGATCAGCACTCGGCTCATGAGCGGATTTTATACGAGCGGTTCATGAACCGGAGAGGGGAGAAAGTGCCCTCCCAACAGATGCTCCAGCCAGTGAGTGTTGAGCTTTCGCCCGGGGAGGCCCGTTTATTGGAAGATTACCTGCCGGTATTAGAGAAGTTGGGTTTCGGGGTAGAGCCCTTCGGTCACCACGCCTTTATCGTGCGCTCGATTCCTGCTTTGTTGGAGGGGATGAACCCCACAGCGGCTCTGCGGGTGGTGATCGAAGATTTCGAGGAGGACGAGACGCCCCTGAAGGATGAAGTCGAGGCCAGGATCGTTGCTCGGGTATGTAAAAGTGCGGCGGTCAAAGCTGGTCAGGTGCTTTCGCCAGAAGAACAACGGGGTTTGTTACGCGATCTGGAAGCCTGCGAGGCACCGCGCACCTGTCCCCACGGGCGACCGACGATGATACATTTGCCTGTGGATTTGCTCAGCAAACAATTCAAACGTAGAGGGTGAGAATACGTCTAGGTCTCCCGGATGGTTAATTTTTTCCGGGTGATAGGGGTAAACGGACGATGAAGTTCGTACCGACACCATGTTGGCTTCGTACCTCGATGTGTCCCCCGTGGTAATCAATAATCCGTTTCGTGATTGTCAATCCCAGCCCTGTTCCAGATACTTTATCCTGAATGTTGCCCCCCCGATAGAATTTTTCAAAGATGTGGGGCAGGTCTTTTTCCGGTATGCCCCAACCGGTATCCTGGAACATTATGCGTACACTCGTTGGTGTGGTTATGACTTCTATAGTGATGCTCCCATTCGGCCGGTTGTATTTTATAGCGTTATTTAATAGATTCAGGAAAGCTTGTTTGAGTTTCGGGCGGTCTCCCCGCACAGGGAACATGTCTGTGGGTATTTCGGTCTGGATGGTCAGCTCTTGTTCTTTTGCTTGTTGTTTGACCAGGTCAGTGCATTCCTCCAATAGTTTGTTTAAATCGAAGGATTCGAGTTGAAATTGTGTGCGTCCAGACTCCAGGCGGGCCAGGTCCAGGAAAGCAGTGGTCATCTCGTTGAGCCGTACTGTCTCCCGTTGGATGGAGGCTATCATCTCCTGGTGTTGCTCGACAGAAATATTGGGGCGTTGAAGGAATTGAGTAGCAATGGTCATGGAGGCAAGCGGAGTGCGTAATTCATGGACGAGTTCCGCGATCAGATCGGATTGTTGGAAGAGACGGGCGTTTTCAATGGATATGGCTGCCTGAGCGGCGAGTGCCATGAGCAGGTCTTGATCCTCCTCCACGAACAAACCATGTTGTTTGTTGATAGCCTCCAACACGCCAATCACTTTATGTTGGGTAATCAATGGTACCCCTAGCAGGGATTGTGTCAGGACATCGGTTGCCTTGGCGATACCCTTGAAATGGAAAGGGCACCGGCTGACGTCATTCACAATCATCGGTTTTTGATTCGTGATTATCCATCCTGCGATGCTATTTTCGAGGGGGACATTGATGGCGCGCATCGGTTCGCTGAGGTTGGTAGCAGCTTGAAAGTAAAGCTGCCTGTTGGGCTCATCATATAACAATATGGATGCGGCCTCGGCGAGAGAAAGCTCTGCCGCGGCGGAAACAATTTGATTAAGTAGCGAATTTAAATCCAGGATAGACGCCAGATCGCACAGAATTTCAAGCAGACGTTTATAACGGGCCGTGGTGGGGGAATCAGAAGTATTATCCATGTAATACCTCTTCAGCAATGTGGGGAAGTGAAATAGCCACATCCTCCTGGATAACTACACTAGCTCGAACATCAACATATGTTGGGGTGTTATTGAGTATTATCAATGAAGCGTTATTGTTTAATGCCAACACGGGCAGGCCAGCTACTGGAATGACTTCCAATGATGAGCCAACCACGATCATTAAGTCACATTTGCAACAGGCTTCTCGAGCCTTTACAAAGGTTTGGTAGGGTAGTTGTTCCTGAAACAGGATGATATCTGGTTTGAGTATGGCCCCACATTTTGGGCAATAAGGGATTTCACCCGATTCTATGTAGGGGTCAATATAGGGGGTTGCGTCGTGGCTTTCGAAGCAACGTGTACAGGATAGTGTTTGGAAGGAACCGTGAACTTCAAGTACCCGCTGGGAGCCGGCCCGGGTATGCAATCCATCAATGTTTTGGGTGATGATGGTCAGAGGGTAACCTCCGCTTTCTATTTGCGCCAGGGCTATATGAGCGGGGTTAGGTTTTGCTTGGGCTATGTCGCGTGCCAGGGGGTGCAACCAGGCGTAAAACTGTTGCGGGTTTCGGCGGAAAGCGCTCAGGGAGGCTACCTCCATGGGATCGTACCGCGTCCAGAGGCCGCCATGGGACGATCGGAAGTCTGGTATCCCCGAGGGCGTGGAAATCCCTGCCCCGGTTAGTACCACGATGCAATGGGCATGACGTATCAAATTTGCAGTTTTTTTTATGGGAGTCAGGGATCTTACCTGCACAGGGTTATTGAGTTATTCGGGTAGGTTGTTTAACGATGAAATTGGTGAGTTGAGAGAATTGCTGCGCGGTTAAACCATCGGGCTCTAGCAGAACCATGGGAGTATTTGCAGTCTCAGCTTGATACGCCAACTCAGGGGCGGGAGTGAACACCGTTGTTATCTTCACCCCTAATTGTTCCTGTACCTGCCCCCAAGAAAGTTGTGCGCTCGAGCGAATGCGGTTTACTAAAGTGACGTTTACCCGACCACGCCCAATGCCTTTAGCCTGTAGGTCTTCTAGCAGGTCTTTGGTCTGGTTGACTGTGAAAGGTATAGGCTCGGTGATAACAATAAGATTATCACATTGCTCTAGTACCATGTTGGTCATGGGGGTTAAGCTGGGTCCGAGGTCAATGATGATATAACGCCCAATTTTTGCTAGTTGGTCAGCTATTTCCGCGAATCTGGCCGTGTTTTCGATGTACTGGGCATCTATTGGGCGCGGGGAGGCCAACAACATCCGAACACCAGTGGTGTGGATGACCAGTTCATTCTCGACATCTCGCAAGGTGACTTTTTCGTTATTTTTTATAAGCAGGTTGTTCAAGCCCGCGGGTCTGGTATAACCCATCATCATACTGATGAATCCTTGTCCGGGGCGAAAGTCTGCGATTACCACATCTTCTTGCGTCTTCTGGCGTACGCTGATGGCCAGATTCAATGCCAGAGTTGAAACACCTAACCCACCCTTGGCGCCCATAATGCCGGTAACCAAACCGCGTTCGCGGACCACGGCTGCCTTGGAAATCACTTTCTCCCGGCGCGAAAGCAAGGCTTTTACATGAGCGATAAGTTCTTGTGGGTGGGTTGGTTTGGTCAGGTAGTCGTCTGCCCCCACTTCGAAACCCAACACTTTATCGTCCACCTGGGTTTTGGCGGTGAACATGATGATGGGGATGGATGTAGTGCTCTCATCTTCTCTTATTTGGCGGGTTACCTCGTAGCCATCCATGTCTGGCATCATGATATCCAATAAGATGAGATCTGGAAGTTCTTTCTTCACAACTTCCAGGGCGCGGGAGCCGGTGTTGGCTGCAATGATTTCGAATCCTTGTCGTTGGAGCATTAAACCTACCAACCGCAAGGTATCCATATCATCGTCCACAATGAGTATTTTTTCCGCCATGTTAGCTCCTCATAAACAGTATTTCCATAGGTGACAGTCTAGCATAAAGCGCACAGGTAAACAAGTGTGATTTTTTTCTCATCACAAAAGTTTAGCCCCATGTTGCCTTCGTGCGCACTGGGTTAGTAGAGGGGCGATTTTCTAAAGTTATATTATATCGTATACTTCGTTTCCTGAGGCAGGTTTTTTAACCCATTTAGGAGTTACGCAGTTCACTGGTCGAGTGACCCTGAAAGGGTCGTATCTAGACCAAGAACTGCGCCAAAATGGATCTCCCTTGCCCCCC
Organism: Chloroflexota bacterium; assembly: GCA_040758495.1. Classification (GTDB taxonomy): domain Bacteria; phylum Chloroflexota; class Anaerolineae; order Anaerolineales; family JBFLVL01; genus JBFLVL01. The sequence goes on along the minus strand of JBFLVL010000037.1, from coordinate 295 downwards.
TTACGGGAGCAGGCCAAACCGCAAGGGCAGGCGATACAATCCTCGCTTACCCCTTCGGGGCACCCCACTGCGTGGGACAGGCAGGTCGCTCGGATCGCTCGACCCGCTGGTTTCTTTTTAGTCAAGTGCGTAACTCCTATCACTTTGAATCTTTCAGTTTTTGAGCATGAACTAGTAGTCTGTCAATCGTGAATCATAGGATATAGACGTTTCAATTTGATCCGAGCATCGGTGGTAGAAAACCGCCAATCGACCTTAACAACTTTAGAATTGCGATCGGCAACCCAGGCCTGCA
>JBFLVL010000036.1:0-29923 GCA_040758495.1 Chloroflexota bacterium | reverse complement strand
GGGTTGAGTAAAGTCCGCACCGAGATGAGCCTTACGGTGCTGGCATACAACCTCAAACGGGTGATCAATATCCTGGGAGTTCAAAAGATGGTAGCAGCCCTGGGATGATATGCGCTCATTATTTTTTCTCTCTTCAAATGTTCGGTCCTGAGATCGTTTGGATTGCCAGATAACACATTGCTGAAGACTGGGCTTTACCAACACTTTTCACACAGTCTGACGATGCGTTAGTGGGGTGGACGGTGCAAAAGAACGGTGAGATCCGGACATTGGAGGACGGGCTCGCTCGATTGTACCTGCCCAACGGCAGTTCGATCGTGCTTGCACCTCAAACCGCGATTATTTTGCTCTCGCTGGAAAGGGATCCGAACGGCATCTCTTCACGTTTAAGCCTGCAAAGAGGGCAGATCTGGGTATTCTTGAACGGGGGTATCTTAGATATCGAAACACCCGCGGGCATTGCCTCCGTGCGAGGTTCTTACCTGTCTGTACAGATTGACCCAACCAGCGGAGAAGTCAGAATAACCTGCCTGGAGGGCGACTGTACGTTGGTAAACCAGACGGGGTCCTATTCGCTGGTCGCCGGTCAAGCCGCTATCATCACAAACTTCGACTCACCTCCGACACCTGGCTTGATGAGCGAAGAAGACCTGCATGCCTGGTTGATGGCTAACCCGGAAGCCACAGTCATCATCCCGGCCATGTCCGCTACCATCAGCGTGCTGCCAACCGGCATTGCCACGACCACGTTCACCCCCACCCCAACCGATACCCCCACAGCAACGGCTACGCTTGAACCCGGGGTAACGCCCACAGAAACACCCCCGGAAACCCACACCCCCACTGTCACGCTCAGCCCAACAGCCACCCAACCTGGACCCTCACCAACCCCTCAACCTACACAAACAAAAACCAAAACCCCGCAACCCACGTCTACGAAAACGCCTGGGCCATCACCAACCAACACTCCTATACCATCGCCGACCAACACCCCCGTTCCTTCCCCCACCAGGACTCCCTTACCCCCCTCACCCACAAACACCCCCCTGCCTACCTCAACGAACACACCAGAGCCTACCGGTTATCCACCACCCTAACCGGTCGGGCGGTATAACCCCCGCTTCTCAACAATACCCCATACCTCAGGAGGGAGGAAATAACGGTAGTGCCTTCCCGCATGTACACGTGCGCGTATCTCACTTGATGAGATATCCAGGAGCGGTGCACTTACAAACCGTACTTTCGACTGGATACCCGGCAATTCGGCTTCTAACACCTGCAGGTCAACTTGATCATCAGGACGGCGCACCACGCCAAGGGCATGGCAAGCACGCACAAATTCCCGCGGTTGGTGCCAGGAGGGCAGGTTTCTGAGGGAATCGCCTCCCATCAAATAGACACGTTCCGCCTCGGGGTACTGTTTCCCCAATATCCGCATTGTGTCCACAGCATAGTGAGGGCCAGGGCGATCTATCTCCACCCGGGAAAGTTCAAAAGTGGGGTCGTAAGCAATGGCCGCATTGACCATGTCCAACCGATCCGCCAGGTGAGCGTGCTGTTGCCCCTGCTTATGCGGCGGGTAAGGGGTCAAGACCCACAAGACTTTCGTCAACTCGAGCTGATAGAACGCCTCGGCGGCCAAAACGAGATGCGCCCAATGGGGGGGATCAAAGGTCCCCCCAAAAACACCCAGACGTTGGATTCCTAGTCCTGCCATTCCAACTCGTAATCGCTGATGAAAACCGTGTCACCCTCTTGCACGCCGGCCTTCCGCAGAGCGGTCTCAATGCCCAAAGCCCCCAGTATATGCTGGAAGCGGCGTACGGATTGGTCATACTCCCAATAGGTCATGGCTGCGGCGCGCTCGATGGCCTCCCCTTTCACCCGCCAGCCCTCCGGCAAACGTTCAATGCTGAACTCACGCGGGTCACTCTCTGGACGATAGACAGGCAGGGCGGTAACCTCTTCCTCAGGAGGCAATGCGGTAAGCATCTCGGCGGCCTTATACAACAGCTTACGCACATTCGTTCCCGCCAGGGCAGAGACTTCCATGGGCTGATGACCTAACTCTTTGAGGGCTGCCTCCACTCGTGGCCAGCGCTCCTGCACCTCCGGCAGGTCAATCTTATTAAAAGCCACCAATTGAGGTTTCTGGGTTAAATGGGAGTCAAAGAGCGACAATTCCGTATTGATTTGGGAAAAATCGGCAATTGGATTTGCGGACAAACCATCCAACAGGTGAATCAATACCCTGGTTCGCTGGATGTGGCGAAGAAAGTCGTGCCCCAACCCGGCTCCCTGATGCGCTCCCTCGATCAAGCCGGGGATGTCGGCCAGCACGAGCGTGGTTTCCATGTCCAATTCCGCTACACCCAGGTTTGGTTCCAGCGTGGTAAACGGATAGGGTGCGATCTTCGGTCTGGCGCTCGTCACCGCAGCCAGAAAGGTAGACTTCCCCGCGTTGGGGACACCCACAATACCGATGTCGGCGATAAGTTTCAGTTCTAAGCGGATTCTGCGTTCCTTCCCCGGTTCCCCTCGCTCAGCAATACGTGGTGCCTGGCGGCGCGAGGTGGCAAAGCGCGCGTTCCCTCGCCCGCCTCTACCACCCTTGCACACCACCAGCCTCTGTCCGCGCCTGACCAAATCGCCCAGGGCTTCACCTGTATCCGCTTCGTAAACTAACGTGCCTGGAGGAACCAGGATGATCAAATCATCCGCCGAACGCCCGGTCTGTTTCTTGCCCCCGCCGCGCTTGCCATCCTCAGCACGAAACCGCGTTTGATGGCGAAATGCCGAGAGGGTATTCAGCGTGGGTGCCACTTCCAGGACAATGTCTCCACCCTTGCCCCCGTCACCTCCATCCGGCCCCCCGCGCGGTTCATACTTTTCCCGACGAAAATGGACTACACCATCCCCTCCCTTGCCAGAACGTGCAACGATTTCGACCACATCCAGAAACATCTTACCTTCCCAGCAAATAGCGACCTGGCTTACTTACCCCGAACCGGAAATGATAGGAGCCACACACTTTAGAAAAAAGCAAGTAAAAACGGGTCTCGATACAACCTGGCGGTCTGCCCGACCAGCAGACTGTCTAAGTCATAAATGATTATACCATCCAGGCATTTCCTGCCCAAAACCCTCATCCGAAATGTTCTTAGAATTGCGTGTGAAATAAAAATATGGTATCTTACATCCACTAATTTGTACCATTTCCCACAGATTTGATGGATGAGTTACCCTTCATTCGGCAGGCGGATAAGTGGGAAGTGAGGATAGCGAATGAGTTCCAAACATATACCTGACATCATCATTGGACGTCTACCACTGTATCTACGTGCCTTGCAATACATGGCACAAAACGGCCTGGAGACGACCTCATCTAAAGAGTTGGGGGATTTTCTGGGGATCTCTGCTGCCCAAATCCGTAAAGACCTTTCCCAGTTTGGTGAATTTGGCAAACAGGGTACAGGCTACAACATCGCCTTTCTGACCGAGAAGCTATCGCAGATCCTGAAAGTTGATCGGGTTTGGGATGTGGCGGTTGTCGGTGTTGGAGATGTTGGCCATGCGCTGGCACGCTACCAGGGATTCAATAAACGTGGTTTCCGCGTGGCCATGTTATTCGATAACCACCCGGCTAAAATCGGAAAAGAAGTTGGCCCATTCAAGGTTCAGGATGCAGCCAACCTGGTGGAAACCATCCGCAAATCCGGAATCCAGATTGCCATGATCGCAGTGCCTGCACCCAATGCCCAAGAGGTCGCCGATAAACTGGTTAAGGCAGGCATTAAAGCCATCCTGAACTATGCCCCTATCACCTTGAACGTACCCGAATGGGTTCACGTCCAATATATTGACCCTGTCATCCACCTGCAAAGGATGACGTTCTACTGCTGAGTAAATGAAAACCAACAGGGTGCAAGCTATACTGGGGGTAGGTTGCGTTGTAATATCGGATACATCTCCAGAGCGCGCGTGGCGCCTTCGGCAACACAGGTGACGGGGTTATCTACCAGATAGGCAGGCACACCAAGTTCCTTGGTCATCAGTTTGTCCATACCGCGCAGCAAAGCGGTACCCCCACAAAGCGCAATTCCTCTGTCAATGACATCCGAGAGCAATTCGGGGGGGGATTTTTCCAACACCTTACGCACAATGTCCACCATCCTGTCCAAAGGCTCTTCCAGCGCCTCCACCACTTCTCCCGTAGTCAGGTTGAGAGGACGCGGTAATCCGGAGACTTGGTCCTGTCCCTGTACTTCGATGCTCGTTTCCTCCTCCATGGGCACAGCCGCTCCAATCTTCTTCTTTATCAGCTCAGCCGTGGGTTGACCGATCACCAAACCGTATTTCTTACGCACATAGGATGCAATGGCTTCATCTAACTCCAGGCCGCCAGCACGCAAGGTCTCCGCGGAGATAAGGCCATACATCGAGATCAGACCCGCCTGGGTTGTCCCCCCACCAAGGCAGACAATCATGTTGCCCGAGGGAGTCCCAATGGGCAGATCAACCCCCAGTGCCGCAGCTAAGGGCTGCTGTACCAGAAACGCCTCCCGGCTGCCAGCCTGCAGCACGGCCTCATGCACCGCGCGTCGTTCCACGCTGGTCACACCGTAGGGCACCGAGATCATCACTCTGGGACGGAAGAAACTAACCGGACCACTGACCTTTCTGATCAGATAGCTCAACAGCGTTTCGGTGACCACATAATCAGCGATGACGCCGTTCTGCATGGGATAAGCAATCTCAATGCTATCCGGCACACGCCCTACCATATTTTTGGCTTCCTGCCCCCAGGCGACCATCTTTTGCTCTTCCACGGTAATGGCTACAACCGTGGGTTCCTGGAGCAGTATCTCGCTACCCTCTGCCACAACAGTATGGATGGTGCCGAGATCAACCCCTAAGTCTTTCGAAAACAAAGCCATGTCCTACCCTTCTTTCTCATCAGAGATTCGCGGAATTTCACCTGGGACACCCAGCCCCCGGCGAAAACGTTGTACAGCATCCAGACGCAACTTCGAGCGACGCAAGGCGGCCTCGATGACAAGATAGGTATCGGTGTCCGGTGGAGGCCCTTTGGCCAGTAACTCCTCAGCTCGACGTTTGGCTGCTTCGGCACGCGCAACGTCTATTTCCTCCACATTTTCAGCAGCATCGGCTAACACAGTGACCACATCGGGTTGCACGTCAACCACACCGCCAGCCACAGTGAACACCCTTTCCATTCCCTTGTATCGCACCTTGAGAATACCGAACTTCAGCGCGGAAAGCAGTGGGGCGTGGTTGGGCAATATCCCCATTTCTCCCTGAACCCCGGGAAGGATGACGATATCCACATCCTCCTGGAACACCACCCGATCTTGGGAGACAATTTCACATCGAATAGGCATAACGGACCTCTATTACCTGCCTCTGGCCAAACGCTCAGACTTCTCTACAGCTTCTTCAATCTGCCCAACCATGTAAAAAGCCTGTTCAGGCAGTTCATCGTGTTTGCCCTCCAGAATCTCATGGAAACCACGCACCGTATCGCGCAGGGGAACATACCGTCCTTCCTGGCCAGTGAATTGTTCTGCCACGAACATGGGTTGGGAGAAGAACCGTTCGATCTTCCGGGCACGGGTAACGATCAGCTTGTCTTCCTCGCTCAACTCCTCAACCCCCAGAATAGCGATAATATCGTGAAGGTCTTTGTAGCGTTGCAGCACTTGCTGAACTCGGCGCGCGGTAGTGTAGTGATCATCACCCACGATGTTGGGGTCCAAAATACGAGAGGTAGACGTCAGAGGGTCTACGGCAGGATAAAGCCCTTTATCTGAAATCGAGCGTTCCAGGGCAATGGTGGCATCCAGGTGGGTGAACGTCGCTACCGGAGCCGGGTCGGAGTAGTCATCGGCTGGAACGTACACCGCCTGCATGGAGGTGATCGAGCCGGTACGCGTGGAAGTAATGCGTTCCTGTAGCTCACCCATCTCGGTGGCCAGGGTGGGTTGGTATCCCACCGCCGAGGGCATGCGTCCCAGTAAGGCGGACACCTCAGACCCGGACATGCTGAAACGGAAGATGTTATCAATGAACAGCAACACGTCCCGCCCCTGATCGCGGAAATATTCTGCCACCGTCAGCGCAGAGAGGCCCACCCGCAGGCGGACACCGGGTGGTTCGTTCATCTGCCCGTAGACCAAAACGGTATCCTTCAACACACCCGACTCGATCATCTCACGGTACATCTGGGTACCTTCACGAGTACGCTCACCCACACCCGCAAACACCGAGTTCCCCTGGTGGACAGTTGCAATCGAGCGGATGAGTTCTTGAATGATGATCGTCTTACCCACCCCAGCTCCACCAAAGATGCCCGTCTTTCCACCTCTGGTGAACGGGGCGATCAAGTCAATCACTTTCAAGCCCGTCTCAAAGACCTCCACCTGGGTGGATTGCTCTTCAAATGGCGGAGCCGGTCGGTGGATAGGCAGATACATGTTCGTTTCAATAGGCCCTTTGCCATCAATCGGCTCCCCCAACACATTAAACACCCGCCCCAGGGTCGCGGGACCAACTGGCACCTGAATAGGTAATCCGGTGGCGAATGCCGGTAACCCACGTTTCAATCCGTCCGTGGCGTCCATGGCCACACAACGCACCCAGTTATCCCCCAGATGTTTCTGAACTTCTAGCACGAGTGGTGGTTGCCCATTGCGAGGGACCTCAATGGCATCATAAATTTCCGGCAACTCACCCGCAGAGAACTCAACATCAACCACTCCCCCTCGAACTTGCACCACTCGGCCAGTCACCTTTGCCATACTTACCTCCAAATTTGGATTTCTATAACTATGTACCGCGTCCCAGAACCCTGTTCGGCTGGCTGCATGTTACCAGACATCATCCAAACCCGAACAGGATTCCGCTAAATCATGACGATGCCCGCGCAAGAGCTTCGGCACCGCCAGCGATATCCAACATCTCGTTGGTGATGTTCTGCTGACGCGCCTTGTTGTACTCCAATTGCAGAACCCGGGCTAATTCGGTGGCGTTATCTGTCGCGTTCTTCATTGCCACCATTCGGGCAGCATGCTCACTTGCCTGGGACTCCAAAATGGCCTGATATACCTGTAGCCCCGTAAAGCGAGGCACGATGGCATCCAAAATCTCTTCTCGTCCTGGTTCGTAGAGATACGTGGATTTCATTTCTGCGCGTGCTTCTCCGAAGTGCTCTCTAAGCCCGTCAACCATGTCCACTTTCAGTGGCAGTAATTTCTGGACCGTAGGCACCTGCTTGAGCATGTTCACAAAGTCCGTATAGACCAAATACACCTCATCAGCATGGCCATCGAGAAATTCATCCACCACCAGCCATCCAATCGAGGATACGTCCGCAAAGGATGGAGCCTCGGGTAAATGACTGTAATCCGCAAAAACCCGTTTTCCGCGCCTGTAGAGCATATCGCGCCCCCGACGACCAATGGCCACGAACCGTACAGGGACTGGGGAATTGTCAAATTGTTGGGCCGTAAAACGGAAAATGTTGGAATTGTACGCTCCAGCCAGACCACGATCCCCACTGATGAGGACCACGATCACATTGTGTATCTTGGGTCTCGTAGTGAGCAAGGGGTGTAAAAATTCACGTCCGGGCTGCTTGGCCAGATGCGTCAGTACCTCCCAGGCTTTTGTGGCATAGGGACGCGTAGAAAATACCGCTTGCATGGCTCGCCGCACCCTGCTGGCGCTCACTGCCTGTAAGGCACGCGTAACCTGGGTGATGTTTCTTACACTCTGGATACGGAGTTTAACTTCTCTGGCCGTGGTCATGCTTCTGTCAGCCGTTTAGCAGCACACAAAGAGGGAGAGTTCCACTAGTGATATGCCTTTTTCCTAATGCCACGTGGAGTTAAAGGTTTCAATGGCGGTCCTCAGCCTGGTCTCTGTTTCCTTCGTGAGGGTTTTCTTCCCCTGGATGTCCCTCAGGATATCCGGGTTGGACACCTCCATGAAGCGCAAAAAGGCCGTTTCCCAAGCCCTTATCTGATTTAATGGGATCTTGTCAATGTACCCGTTCGTACCCGCGAATATGGCCACAACCTGGTTTTCCAACGACACTGGCTCATACTGTGGCTGTTTGAGGATTTCCTGCAACCGCTGACCACGGTTTAACTGCGCCTGGGTGGCCTCATCAAGGTCTGAACCGAATTGAGCAAAAGCAGCTAACTCACGAAACGCCGCCATGCCCAAACGGAGACCACCTGCAACCTGCTTCATCGCCCTCGACTGTGCATCCCCTCCCACACGGGAAACAGAGAGACCCACGTTGATGGCCGGTCGGATACCGGCGTTAAACAGGTTGCCCTCTAAATAGATCTGTCCATCGGTGATGGAGATTACGTTTGTGGGGATGTAGGCCGAGACGTCTCCCAATAAGGTCTCGATGATAGGCAGGGCGGTTAAAGACCCTCCCGTCCCTTTGACTTTGGCCAGCTTATACCCATCGGAGGAATCCATGGCCTTCAGGGCTTCTTGTGCCTGGTGGAATGCCAGGGGGCCTTGATAGACCTTGTTATCCACGCCATCTCCCCGCTCAGCTTTCGGTTTTTCATACTCCTTGGGGACAATAACATATACATCCGCGAGACGGGCTGCGCGCTCCAACAAACGGGAGTGCAAATAGAACACATCCCCCGGGTAAGCCTCTCGCCCTGGCGGTCGGCGTAAGAGTAAAGAAACCTGCCGGTATGCCCAAGCGTGTTTTGAGAGGTCATCGTAAACCACCAGGGCATCCCGTCCCTGTTCCATGAATTCTTCACCCATGGCACAGCCGGCGTAAGGGGCAATGTACTGCAACGCGGCCGGCTCCTCCGCTGACGCCACCACAACGATGGTGTAATCCATGGCCCCGTACTGCTCAAAGGTGGCTACTGTACGAGCCACAGCGGCTTTCTTCTGCCCAACAGCAACATAAATACAGATCAGATCTTGACCCCGCTGGTTGATGACGGTGTCTACGGCAATGGCTGTTTTTCCGGTCTGCCGATCACCAATGATCAACTCTCGCTGGCCGCGACCTATGGGCGTCATCGAGTCGATGGCCTTAATGCCCGTTTGCACAGGTGTATCCACGTCTTTACGTTGGACTACGCCTGGAGCAATTCTCTCAATCGGGCGGTAACCAGAGGATGGAATGGGTCCCCTTCCGTCTATGGGTTCACCCAACGCATTGACCACCCGCCCAATCAATCCATCCCCCACCGGCACAGAAGCAATCCGACCCGTTGAGTACACCTGCATGCCCTCCTCAATGCCGGCGTAATCACCCATGATGATCACGCCTATCGCCTCCTCTTCCAGGTTGAAGGCAATGCCCATCACTCCATTCGCGAACTGAACCAATTCCTGGGAGCTAACCTCCGACAAACCCCGGACACGAGCGATACCATCTCCAGCCTCAATCACCACACCCACATCGCGCACTTCCAACTCGGGCTGGAATGTTTCTATTTGTCGCTTTAAGTCAGCCGTTATACGCTCTACCAGATCGGACATGCAACCTCCAGGCTGAAAAAATTCGTAAGTACATCAGGACGTCGCCCCCTCTCCATTTTTGCGAGCAACCACATGGGGAGAAAAGAATTCGGGGCACCACGTCCAGAGCAATGATTAAAGCTGTCAACTTAAGACATATGGACGCCTGTCCACAGAGCGCCCGTATAATACCTGAAAGCATTTGAAATGTCTAGGAACTACCCAACACCCCATGAACCTGACCGCCCCCCTGGCTATCAATGCATAAAAAATGACGCTTATCCCCTTTTTACCCCTCACTATGGGGAGAAGTAATAGCGCAAGGCAAGCCGCAAGCGCTCTTCCACATCTTGTGGGGCATCCTTGGGGATGGATTGGATAGCAGCCTGAGCCTCAACCACGCTGTATCCCAGGGCGGTCAGGGCATTTAGCACCTCGGTATCCATGTCGGTAAACATAACTGCTTCTATCCCTTCCTTCACAGGCAGACGATCCTGAAGGTGAAGGAGAATTTTTTGTGCGGTTTTGTTACCCACGCCTGGCACACGACAGAATACCTCCGGCTGTTTATGGTACACAGCCGCCCGGATGTTGTCTGGCGTCAGGGTAGACAGAACGGCCAAGGATAAACGCGGCCCCACCCCATTAACCCCCAACAACAAGGAAAACAATTCCCGGCCCTCCGTGGTCTCAAACCCATATAAATCCAGAACTTCTTCACGAACTACGAGATAGGTGTGCAAAAAAATAGTCTCGCCGGGATGAAATCGTTCGCACAATGGAAGGGGTACATTTACCAGCACCCCTACCCCTCCCACCTCAATGGTCACATTACTTCTACCGACATGGGAAACTTTACCGCTGATGGTAACAATCATGGAACACCTACCGTCAACTCAAATGAGAAACGCCACGCTTACACCGGCAATCAACATCAAAACCAGAGCAGGTAACAAAGCTCGACGGAGTTGGCGGCCTCCCACAGTCAATACAATTCCGCCTTTAACCACCGTATTCGCCATAGCTGCCAGCACGATGGCTCTTTCCGCAGTAACCAGATCAATACCCCCGGAGATGCTGCTCAATTCAGCCATCGAAAGCGTGATGGCATCTACATCCGCCAACCCCGAAACGATGCTGGATACCAACACTCCGGTATCCCCAAAATAGGTTTGAGCTACACGCGAGGCCAACAAGATAACACCGTAAAGCAGCCCAAATTTGATCGCCGATCCCAAATCAAAGGGGTTGGATAAGGTAACCTCTCCTTTTTCCGATACGCGCTGCGATAGAAAAAGGAATAAACAATACGCCACCCCTACCCCTCCAGCAGCAGCCAGGGGTATCCATAACACGCTCAGCAAACGGGGGTTAAGAACTCCTACTTCCACTAAAACCTTCAAAAACATCACCGTCCAGGCAAGGGTAATCCCCAAGGCGAACACCCTGGCCAAACCGGTTTCACGTTTGCTGCGCTCCGAAAAACTGAGCGTCACTGCGGTGCTGGAGACCAACCCGCCCAGCAAACCGGTCAACCCAATCACCTGCTGCGCACCAATTAACTTTATCAAGACATAGCCCAGGAAATTTATGGCCGAGATGAACACCACCATCAGCCATATCTTGAAGGGATTCAACACATCAAAGGGTGGCTCCCAAAAACTCTGGTTCGGTAAGACCGGCAGCACGATGGCAGTGATGACCGCGAACTTCAAGGCAGTCATGATGTCCTCTTGGGTCAGGGTGCGCACAAAGCAGTCGGTTTCTACCTTCAACGAAAGCAAAACTGTGGTAACGATGCCAATCGCCACTGCCAGGGTGAGATACCCCCAATAGCACAGAGCGCCGGAAAGTATCACCACCAAGATTGCCACCTCGGTGGTCAGACCAACATACCCTCGCCAGGCATCAATAAAATACGAGATGGCAGTGAAGATGCCCAACAACAGTATCACACCTACAAAGACCACGGGGGAACCCAGTGCATCTGCTGCCATGGCTGCCAAACAGCCACTCAGGCCCATGAGCGCCAGAGTGCGCTCTCCGGCCACAATTTCACCCTGTCCGCGCTGAGCAAACTCACGCTGCAGACCGATGACAAAACCAATGCCTATGGCTACACCAAAGCGTATAAATAGATCCACCTGGTCCATAAGAATGTCTACTTTGAGGCCTCTTGCATATACAACGACCGGGTTCGAGCGGTGTTCACATGACAGATGGCCACTGCCAGAGCGTCCGCGGCATCGTCTGGATAGGGAAGGGTATCCATCCCCAACAACGTTTTTACCATGGCTTGCATCTGCCTCTTATCCGCTTTACCATATCCTGCAACCGCCTGCTTGACCTCCAGGGGTGTGTACTCAGCAACCGGTACGCTGGCTTTTGCCAGAGATAGCAGAGCCACTCCACGAGCTTGCCCCACGCTAAAGGCAGTTTTTACATTGCGTTGAAAAAAAATCTTCTCCACCGCTCCGCTGTGTGGCCGATGGAGAAGCACTATTTCCTGCAAACGGTTATATAACAACAATAAACGCTCGGGCATGGCAAGCTCAGAAGGGGTCAAGATCACTCCAAAATCAATCAGCTTGAGTCCACCCTGCCCGTGCTCCTGTATCACTCCATACCCTGTCGTGGCCGTCCCCGGGTCAATCCCGATTACCAACATGGAGGCTAAGCCATCTCTACTTGAGAAATCATCTCATCCGAGATGTACAGGTTGCTGTAAATGTTCTGCACATCATCCAACTCTTCCAAAGCCTCGATCAGACGCATAATTTTTAGGGTTTCCTCCGGTTCGAGTTCTAACTCCTGTTTGGGGATCATCCGAAGACCGGCCTCATCAGGTATGATGCCCACCCTTTCCAGTTGATCGCTCATGGTCTTGAAGTATTCCAGAGGCGCAAATATTTCGATCAGCTCCGGATCATCCAACTTTACCTCCTCCGCGCCACTCTCGACAGCCAGATCAAAAATCTGATCCAGGTTCCGGTCGTTGGCTGGGAAGGCAAAGTATGCCTGACGAGAAAATTGCCAGGCTACTGACCCTCCCTCCCCCAAATTACCGCCATAGCGGTTGAGCACATGCCGGATTTCAGCTACCGAACGATTGCGATTGTCAGTAACACACTCAATCATCAAGGCCACACCAAAGGGAGCATAGCCTTCATAACAAACTTCCTCAAACTCAATCCCTTCGTAACCCTCCCCGGTACCCCGTTTTACCGCCCTTTCAATGTTCTCACTGGGCATGTTGGCGTTCCTGGCCTTGTCGATAGCCAACCGTAAACGGACGTTCGTGTCGGGGTCGCCACCACCTTCGCGGGCCGCCAACATGATCTCTCGAACCAGTCGGGTAAACACTTTCCCTCTTTTAGCATCTTCAGCAGCTTTTTTCCTCTTTATCGTTGCCCACTTCGAATGTCCAGACATAGGACTTCCTCCGAACAAACCAATTCACAACAGATATCGAACAGTGTTTTGGATTATACCATTCAGTGAGGCGCCTTTCCAAACACTCCTGCACCCACGATGGGGAAATGCTACAATATCTACCATAAGAGAACCGATACGGAGGAAGCCACCATGAGATTTGCCCAACGTGTACACCATCTGAAGGCTGAAGGGGCCTACCACGTGTTGGCCCGTGCCCAGGCCTTAGAAGCCGAGGGGCGGAACATCATCCATCTGGAGATAGGCGAACCTGACTTCAACACCGCTCCCCACATCATCAACGCAGCCATGACCGCTATCCAAAAGGGACTCACCCGCTACAACCCACCCTCAGGCATCCTGGAATTAAGGGAGATCATTGCTGGACAAGCCAACAAACAACGCGGTCTGGAAGTGCGGGCAGATAACATCGTCATCAGCCCGGGAGCCAAACCCAACCTGTTTTTCCCGACTTTATGCCTGGTCGGGCCTGGAGATGAGGTACTCTATCCCGACCCTGGTTTCCCTACTTATGAGGCCATGATCCAGGTAGCAGGCGGCGTCCCTGTGCCCGTCCCCCTTCTAGAAGATAAAGACTTCTCTTTTGACCTGGAAACACTTGAAGGTCTGCTCACTGAACGAACCAAACTGATCGTGCTGAACTCCCCCAGTAACCCGACGGGCGGGGTCATCCCCAGGGAGGATTGTGAACGCATCGCTGAGTTAGCCATTCGCCATAATTGCTGGGTGCTCTCCGACGAAATCTACTCCCGACTAACCTACGATGGCCTCACGGCTCCCAGCATCGCGGCACTACCCGGTATGGCTGATCGCACCATCATCGTGGATGGCTTTTCAAAGACGTATTGTATGACCGGCTGGCGTTTGGGCTTCGGCATCATGCCCAGGGAGTTGGCCCAGCAGGTGCAACTGATGCTCACCCACTCGATAGGCTGTACGGCGCACTTCACCCAATACGCGGGAATCGAAGCCCTTACAGGGCCTCAATCCTGGGTAGACGACATGGTCAGGGAATACCAGAAAAGGCGTGATCTTCTCGTGGAAGGGCTAAACGAGTTACCAGGTGTTCGCTGCAAGAAACCCCAAGGGGCATTTTACGCATTCCCTAACATCCGGGCATCGGGAAAAACCTCCGAAGAGCTTGCCAACCTGATCCTGGAGAAAGCTGGCGTGGCACTACTACCAGGAACAGCTTTTGGTTCCAGGGGGGAGGGTTACCTGCGCCTCTCGTATGCCAACTCCCAGGAAAACATCCGGGAGGCGTTGCAAAGGATGGCAGAGGTGTTGAGGCAAATGTAAGCTCACGGAAGCGATTTTTTTGCTACCTTAAAATGCCCAATATGGTTGCCCTCAGGAGGAAACACACAACACCGCTTCTCCGTTAAAACGGCTGTGTTTCAGATCATCCAAAGCGCGGTTCGCCTCTTCCAAAGAATACCGTTGTACGGTAGAGCGTATGGGGATTTCAACCGCCAAGCGCAGGAACTCTACCCCATCCTGAAAAGTAGCGTTGGCTACACTGCGTATGGTGCGTTCGCCGTATATCAATTCATAGGGCATCTCTGGGAGGGGTGACATGTGGATGGCGTTGAGCACCAAGATGCCACCAGGGCGCAATTTTGTCAGCATCTGAGGCACCAGCGAACCAACGGGGGCAAAGATCACCGCGCGGTCAAGCATTTCCGGGATATCATCTTCGACCCCTCCAACCCAGGCGGCCCCTAATTCCCTGGCGTGTCGGCGGTGCTCCGGTGAACGGGTGAAGACGAACACCTCGCAACCCCAGTGATGAGCCACTTGAATGGACAGGTGGGCACTGGCGCCAAACCCGACCAGACCCAAACGCTCCCCCGGAAGCATGTCCGATTTGCGCAACGAGCGGTACCCGATGATGCCCGCGCACAACAACGGTGCGGTCTGTTCATCGCTTATCCCCTCAGGGAGAGGCAATACATATTTAGCGGAAGCAAGCACAAACTCCCCAAAACCACCGTCAACATGAAAACCGGTGAAACGCGCCTGGGGGCACAGGTTTTCTTCCCCTCTCTGGCAAAAGGCACATTCCCCACAAGCATCGTACAACCAGGGGAGACCCACGCGCCTTCCTAAAGATGGCTGCCTGACCTCACTGCCAAGCGCATCCACTACTCCTACGACCTGATGTCCCAGAATGCGTGGCAGTTTGGGCGGGTGAATGTCCCCCTCCGCTATGTGCAAGTCCGTATGGCACACCCCACAGACGGTAACCCGTAGCCGAACCTGGTCGGGTCCTGGCTCAGGTATGGAGACCTCAGTAAGCTCCAGCGGGGCTGTTTCAATTGCTCCGGGAGCTTTCAAGCGCATAACCCGCATGATTGCCTCCTTGAAATCCAAGCTTTGGGTGGTCTTCCTAATTTTACGGTAAGTTTACCCCTTAGTTTCGATACGCTCCGCTACTCGATCCAAGGCTCATCCTTCGACTCCGGGATCACCCCTTGCTCTCTAAAAGCTAGTTGCCCAATCTGCTTGCGCTGCGGGCAACCCCATCCGAATTGCCCACGCCTTGACTCTCTCGTTTTCTTCACGGCTTGAAATGATAAAAATCTCTTGTTTGAAAATGATAATGGTCTTCTTCTCGTTCGGATATTGGATATCCTGTGCTCTTAACTATCGTTCTGCACAATCGGATCAACCTAGGGTAAAATCGATTGTCGGAGGAACGAACCATGTCACTCTCACCTGAAATCAAGATCGCTGAACAGCGTCTCAGCGTATTGGAATTAGCCAAAGCGCTGGGGAATGTTTCGCTGGCCTGTAAACAGCGCGGCGTCTCTCGGACGCAGTTCTACGAGTACAAGCGCCGTTTCCAGACACATGGCATCGAAGGTCTGGTTGACCTGCCGCCGGTGCACCACTCGCATCCCTTCACCACACCGCCAGAAGTGGAACAGCGCATTCTGGAGGTCAGTCTGGAGCATCCTGCCTGGGGCTGTAACCGGCTGTGTGACCAGCTCAAGCTGGAAGGGATCAGTATCAGCGCCATCACCATCCAGAAGATTCTCAACCGCAACGAGATGGGCAGCCGCTATGACCGATGGTTGAAGCTGGAAGAGAAACACAGCCAGAAAGCCATTGAACTCACGGGCGAACAGGTGGCCTTCATCGAGAAGCAAAATCCGGCTTTCCGCGAGCGGCACGTAGAGAGCAACGCACTCGGCGAGTTGCTGTGCCAGGATACGTTCTTCGTCGGGCATCTCAAAGGCGTCGGCAAGGTCTACCTGCACAGCGTGGTGGATGCCTATTGCAGTTATGCCTTTGGCTTCCTGCACACCTCTAAGCAATCCGAGGCCGCCGCAACCGTGCTGCACAACGACGTGCTGCCCTTCTACCGGGCGAAGGGGCTGGAGGTGAAAGCGGTGCTGACCGATAATGGCCGTGAGTTTTGCGGCAAGGATGATCATCCGTATGAGCTGTACCTGGAACTCAATGACATCGAGCATCGCCACACCCAGGTGCGCCGGCCACAGACCAATGGTTTCGTAGAACGCTTTCAGGGAACCGTGTTGGATGAATTCTTCCGCCTGGCTTTCCGCACCAAGCTCTACGAGACGGTGGCAGCCCTGCAAGTCGATCTGGACTCCTGGTTGCACGAGTACAATTACGAACGGCCTCACCAGGGCTATCGCAACCTGGGCAAGCGGCCCTTTGAGCGCCTTGAAGCGTACCGAGCCGAGCAGCCGCCGCAGCTCCCACCTGTTTTCGACCCGCCAGCGGCGACAGGAGATCAGCCCGGAGCGCAGCCGCAGTCAAGGGCGATTAGCAAAGCTGCCCTTGACGGAGGCGAGCACCGGGCTACACTGGATCCTGTTGCTGGCGGGAACGGCGGCTCTAGTGAGATTGTTAAAGTACCGAAGCCTAGAGAAAAAAGCCAATCAACTGTTCGGGACGATGGCTAAGAGTACATCATAGGCATAGCGGGTGATTGTTGCTACATCATGCGTCAGTAATATTCTTCCTTCTTGCGCTGACCATTCCAATACTGTTGCATCATCCGCCCCTGACAAACCTGCATCCTGAACTCGAACTATATCCAAATCAGGGTTTCGGCGCAAAAGACCGCGCAAGATGGCATTATTGAAATTCTCATCAGCCGCAAACCGGAGCATTTTTTATATCCCCTGGCTTGCCCTCCGCGCTAATAGACGATCACGCACACCATTAGGATCGAATCGCGTTTCGTTCTGTTGCTTTACTTCCGCCGCAAACTTCTCGCGCCGTTGCAAATATTTATTTACCTTAGCACTTTGCTTCAGGTAGTAACCAATGACGGAATATATATCTGACAAAGACAATGATGGATACTGTTGGGCTATTTCTTCAGCGGTCGCACCATCCAAGAACGCGTATATTATCGTATCCAATGTTACACGCGTTCCACCAACGCGCACAACGCCATCCGCATCTAACACTAGAGGCAAAGGTTGAGTTTCTATTACAAGTGTCATGGCTCATATCTCCGTTATCATTATTTTACGGCAAATATGGCGTTCCTGTCCATCAGTTTTTTGAAACTTATCTGTCAGCCCAACGAAAACTCGGTTGACAGCATCAATATAACCGCCTATATCTGACAGTCATCACAATTGTGTCAAGAAGGCGATACCCCTTCTCAAATTATGGCGCATTTTTACAAATCGCACCTGCACGCGAGCGGCAAGGAAGGGCAACAAAAGATAACAGGGGGTCGGTCCCATGCTATATTAGACAGTTCTACACATTAATGTAATGTGTTTTCGTTAATCGTATGCATGAATAATTCTACAGCCTTTGGGTCAAAGTGAATACCTGCTTGCTGTTGAATATGTTCTATGGCTTTTTCATGAGACCATGCATCTCGATACGGACGGTCGGACAAGAGAGCGTCCCACACATCTACAACCGCAAAAAGACGGGCAGGCAAGGGGATTTGATCTCCTTTTAGTCCTTGGGGATAACCTGTTCCATCCCATTTTTCGTGATGAGAATATGGAATGGATAAACTCGGTCTAAGATACTCAATGGGATAAAGTAAATCGTAAGCGTAGGTAGGATGTTTGCGCATGATGACCCATTCATCATCGGTCAGTTTATCTGGCTTGTGTAAAATGGCATCAGGGGCACCCATTTTCCCGATGTCATGCAACAAAGCTCCGCGCCTAACATGAACGATTTCATTCTCGGGTATTCTTGCCATACTTGCAAGCGTAACAGTCATATCTGTCACCCGTAAAGTGTGTCCTTCGGTTTCCTTATCGCGTAAATCTAAAGCCCTTGACCAGCCTTCAATGGTCATATCATAGGCAAGCATCAAGTCCATGTTAGAGCGTTGCAAATTTTGAAAAAGGCGACCACTATCAATGGCTATCGATGCCTGTCCCCCAAGAACATGAAGAAAATCCAGCCAGTTCTGATCTCTTTGCAGCAATTCGCGATGAAAGACTTCCAGCACCCCTACCAAATTTCCTTTGGCAATTAACGGTTCAGCGCAGAAGGATACAAAATTCTCTCCTTCAATTAAAGGTGCTCGAAGAAATGGCTCCTGGGGGTTTGATAAGTCAGGAGTGAAAATCGTCTTTTGTTCCAAAGCGGCGCGTCCCGCATGACCCTGACCAAGACGAAGTTGTGTCTTTTCTATACCATGAGTACGAAAACCACGCCCCGCCACAAATTCCAACAGTAGGGAATGTGGATTGAGTAATAAAATATCAGCCGCATCCACGTCCAGGCTGATGGTTACTTGTTCGAGAATAGTCTTTAATGCCAATGATAAACTTGTTGTATTGACAATGGCCATATCAATTTCCCTCAATGCTTTGAGACGGCGGAGTTGATCCTGTAATTTGATTTCTGCCTGTTTGCGTGCACTTATGTCTACAGAAAGGATGAACACGCCCTCGGGCACGGGTGTCATCTTGAGTGAAAACCAGGCTTTTTTGCCATCTGGATAGGTAAATTCATTCTCAAGTTCGGCAGGCGTTCGTTCAGTCATACACCTTTTCAGGAAGGAAAACATGGACGTGGTTTCGATACCTGGATACAGTTCCATCATCGTGTGCCCAAGCAGTTCATCTTTGGACTTCCGCCCGTGTTTAGCAACGGTGTCGTTGACGTATATATAGCGGTAATCAAAATCAATGATCTGACACCCTTCCAGTAAGTGATCGAGGATAGAATAATCAGTTGTGTGGTTCAACATCTTGCCTCCCTTGCTATGTGAAACAAAGGGTTAATCCATGTTTATTAAGAATCGGTACCTTGTCTTATAAACTGACACTTCATATTTTCACCACCTTATGTGTATGCTTGTTTCCACAATGCGAAATTAGTATAGCATAAATATCTTATTTTTGAAGATTGGATGGGGTAGTCCTTCGACTACGGTCCTTCGACTACGCGGCTTGGCCGCTCCGCTCACCCTCCATTCGGAGGGCAGGCCCCCCGTTCGGGGTGCAGGCCCTCCATTCGGAGGGCAGGCCCCCCATGCGGGGGGCAGGTGATGAATTGGGGGGCTGAGGCCTCGAGCCATAAGTGGTCGGAGGTAACCACATGTTAGGGGGAAGGGTAAAATTCACTCCTTGCTAACAGGTTTATATACCAGACTCTTTTCCTTCTCACCGCATCCCTTTGGCTGCAAGGTGGTTAAGCACTATAAGATTATGTTGTGACTGATGAGGAGAATAATTCTATGGAAAGCGTCATGTTCTGGATTGTTTTGGGTTTTCTTTCAGGAAGTATTCCCTTTTCCTACTGGCTGGGCTGCTTGCTGCTCAAGACCGATATACGCCGTTACGGCGATGGCAACCCTGGGGCTACGAACGTCTTTCGAGCTGGGAGCTGGCCAGTTGGTCTCCTGGTAGGATTACTAGATATTCTAAAAGGTTACCTGCCGGTCCTCCTGGCGCGATCTCATGATATTTCCGGGTGGGGGCTTGTGCCTGTGGCGATCGCACCGGTTTTGGGGCATGCTTTCTCGCCGTTCCTGGGTTTTCATGGTGGGAAAGCCCTGGCCGCTACCTGGGGAGTCTGGCTGGCTCTGATTGGCCCACTCGTCTTCCCAGTCTATGCTGCCTTCACCCTGCCGATGCTTGCTTTGCAGGTCGAGCACGCCTGGGCTGCCTTTGCAGGCATGTTTTCTCTACTAGGCTATACACTTTTCCTGGATAGATCCCGCTGGCTGATAGCCATCGCGGTCTTGAACCTGATGACTGTCATGTGGACGCATCGCAAAGAGCTACTGCGTCGGTTTCAACTCCGTCCATGGGCGAGTCAACTTCTCTCAAGGAGGGAGGTGTGAGTATCCTTTGGGAGCAACACCCACTGATCGTGGTTGTCTTCTTGTTCTTCAGCCTGATGACAGCGTATTCAAACCTTCGAATCGTTCGCCGTTTTGACGAATATACTCACCCTCCCGATTTTCCGCGAGTCTCGGTCTTAGTACCGGCTCGGGACGAGGCTCACAACATTGAGGCTTGTGTGCGTTCCCTGCTGGCTCAGGATTATCCCGACTTTGAAGTCCTTGTCCTGGACGATCACTCCGTGGACGAGACCAGGTCAATCCTTGAAAAACTGGCTCGTGAGGATTACAGGCTGCATGTGTTGGATGGTGGGCCGTTGCCTCTTGATTGGTTGGGCAAACATTGGGCTTGCGATCAGTTGGCGCGGAGATCTACTGGCGAGTTGTTACTTTTCACTGACGCCGATACCCGTCACAGCCCAAATATGCTACGCGACAGCGTGGCTGCCCTGATCGCCGAGCAGGCTGACGTGGTCACCGCCTTTCCCCGCGAGGAAGTCGTCACCTGGGGGGAGAGACTGGTGGTCCCTATAATGGGTTGGGGCATTTTGTCCTTCCTCCCCCTATGGTTGGCCTACCGGCTGTCCAAGCCAGGGTTTTCAGTGACCATCGGCCAATTCATGCTCTTCCGTCGCTCTGCTTTCGAGGACATCGGCGGGTACAAATCCGTTCGGCAGCACCTGGTGGATGATGTGGCTTTGGGTCGCCGCATTCTGGCGGAGGGTTACAGATGGCGCCTGCTCGATGGGACTGCCCATGTCTGCTGCCGCATGTACCGGGGTTTCTGGGAGGCAGTGGAGGGCTTCAGCAAGAATATCTTTGCTTTCTTTGAGTACCGGATTTTGCTCTACTTGCTGGCCTGGTCCTGGATCGCAATTGTCTTTCTGGAGCCTCCCTTCACTCTATTTTCATGGTATCTTGGCATGTCGCTATCCCAATTCCCGCCAGGTATAGCTGCCATCGCGGTGGGACAGTCGCTGATCTTATGGCGGATTGCCTACAAGCGTTTCCATTTTCCTGGTTATCTAGTATTTCTTTATCCTATCAGCGTTTTTTTGTTTGTCCTGATTGCCATGCGGTCTATGGTGCTCACACTGACCGGTCATGCAACCTGGAAAGGGCGCAATCTGGTTAAACCGGCCATGCGCTGGTTGTAGCCTCAAATTTAAATAACCTGATGGGGTTCGCTCCTTCTGCGACAAGATATTGGGGGTTAAGTAATCGCGCCTGCTACTCGTCTGACCACAGCACGGGTGGGTGATGCTGACCTCCTTCGATTTCGACTACGCTTAATCCAGGGGTAGTCCTTCGACTTCGTGCCTGACGGCACTCCGATCTCCCTGGCTAAACCCGCCAGGACAGGCGATACGCACTCTGCAAGTGCTACTCGATCCAAGGCTCATCCTTCGACTTCGGAGCTTCGCTCCTCCACTCAGGAGGAGGGGTATTCATCCTGCCTGCACCAGTGCAGCAGGCACAGGTGAGCGGAACGCGGTCCCGAACGCTAGTGAGGGACAGAGCGCAGTCGAAGGATGGCTTGGAAGGGTAATCCGTCTTTCTCGGGGGCAGGGGATATCCCTCGACTACGGAGCTACGCTCCTCCGCTCATCCTTCGACTTCGTGCCTGACGGCACTCCGCTCAGGAAAAAGTTGCCATTATGGCAGGAACCCATTGACATAGTGGTAGGGGGCAAGAATATGTAACATGATATAATGAGTTACCCTTTGGAAAAGGTTTAGAGAAAAAAGATGGGTGAAATTAGCCGATCATCTTCGTGTTGGGAGAGGATGACATTGAGCAAGCAGCCGAAAATCCAAAAATAGTTGGGGGTTGATCATGTTGTATGAAGTAAGGGAGGCTTGTGGATGAAATACATACCTTATGTTCAGAAAAATCAAAAAACTGTCAACCCTGCGAAGGTTGCCAGAGGTGCTAGATATCCAAAAAGCATGTGTCTGAACCCCCCAAAATAACGATAGATGGTCTTGCATTAGAAGAAATGGGGAGGTGTTGACGTGAGGCGTTTCTTCTTTTCCCTACGATTTCGCTTAGTATTGATTGTGCTTATCCCAATATTGCCATTAGTGGGGGTGGGCGGATTTGTCATTCTAAAAACACGACAAGATGCCATAAAGAATGTGCAGGAAGAATTGTATGACATGGTTCGACCTGCAGCTCATAAACAGGAATATCTAATCCTGGAAGCACGTCAATTATTGCTAATAATATCGAAAATGGATGAGATTGTTACTCTCGACCAACCAGAGTGTAATGAAACACTAGCAGAACTGATGAATCAATCCCAACGATATGCAAACATTGGAGTAATAGGTCTGGATGGATATGTGGTTTGCAGCGCTTTACCTTTTCAAGAACCCGTTTATGCAGGTGATCGGAGTTATTTTATTCAAGCCTTAGAGAGGGAAGATTTTTCCGTTGGAGAGTACCAGATTGGACGAATCACCGTAATCCCGGGGATAAATTTTGGTTATCCGGTCAGAGATGATGATAGAAATGTTATCGCCGTGGCTTTTGTGGCTCTAGATTTAACCTGGTTGACGGATCTAATCGGAGAAATGGAATTCCCTAAGGAAGCTGAAGTAACTATTTTTGACCGTAACGCCATTGTGTTGGTACGATATCCCGATCCTGGTGAATGGATAGGGAAAAAAGTACCTGAAGCATCTATATTTGAAGAAATAGTTGGGGAATATAAGGATGGGACATTTGATGCGGAGGGATTAGATGGTGTAAAACGATTGTACACCTTTGCACTCTTGCATAACTCTGATCAGAATATTGATATCTACATAGCCCTGGGTATAGCTAAAAAAATAGCTTATGAAGAGGCGAATAGATACCTGGTTATCATCTTGAGCTTATTGGGAATTGCTACTGTGGTGGGTGTGGGTACTGCGTGGCTGATGGGAGAAATATCCATCACAAGAAGAGTGCACGCATTGATGTACGCGACAAAGAGGCTGACAGCGGGGGACTTAAAAGCACGCTCAAATATCCCAAAAGGGATGAGCGAATTCAGACAACTTGGTATTGCATTTGATGACATGGCAGAGTCTTTGGAACACACAACGAGAGCATTCAGGACCTTGAGCAGATGCAATCAAAATTTAATTCGAGCTACATCTGAGGATGAATTATTGAGTGAGACATGTAGAATTATTGTTGAAGAGGGGCAGTATAAGATGGCGTGGATAGGCTATGCAGAAAATAACGAGGAAAAAACGGTACTCCCGGTAGCAAAATGGGGATTTGAGGAAGGATATCTCGAGAGTATCAAGATTACCTGGAAAGATGATGAGTATGGAAGAGGACCTACTGGCACTGCTATTCGCACAGGTGAGGTTTGTATTAATCCCTCCACTGAACTTGAAGAGCATTATGAACCATGGAGAAAGCAAGCTCTGGAAAGAGGATATGGCTCGTCAATAGCATTACCGTTGAAGAACCATTCAAGAGTTTTGGGGGCATTGAATATTTATGCAGAGGTACAGGATGCTTTTGATTCTAAGGAGGTTGAATTATTAAAAGAGCTGGCGGATGATCTGGGTTATGGTCTTGGCGCCTTGCGGGCTAAGCAGGGCCTCAAGCGCGCCGTGCAGGCTCTGCGCGACCGGGAAGCCAAAACCCGCTTGATCATCGAGGAAAACGCCGATGGCATCCTGGTGCTGGATCAGCAAACTCGGGTTTTGTTCGCCAACCCGGCGGCGGAACGAATATTTCTGCGCCCTGAAGAAACCTTTCTGGGGCGTGAGTTTGGCTATCCCATTACCATCGGTCAGGTGACAGAAATCGAAGTCGTCCGCAGCGAGGGCGGCATCGCCACGGTGGAGATGCGCGCCGTGCCCTTTGAGTGGGAGAGGGCTGCCGCCATCCTGGTTTCGCTGCGCGATATCAGCCAGCGGGTGGTGATGAAAAAGAGGTTACAGCGTCTTCTCGAACAACAAATCGCTATCAACCAATTGGCTATTGCCCTTGGGGAGTTCCAGGATATCGAAAAGATTTATGAAATCATCTATCAGCATGTGAATAAGTTGATGGACGCCCAGGCCTTCATTATTTCATTTTTCGATCCTGACGAGCAACTCATCCGGGCAGGTTATGTGATGTCTGGCGGGAATGTGCAGGATGTTGCCAACTTCCCCCCGATACCTTTGGAAAAAGAAGGGCGTGGTACGCAAAGCCAGGTGATCCGCACCGGGGAAGCGTTCTATGTCCCTGATTACCGTAAGGCCATGCAGAGAACCGAAACCGAGTACAAGATCGCCGAAAATGGAACAGTCAGCGAAGGTGCGCCGCCGCCTGAGGCCCAGAAAGACTCCACCAACTCGGCGCTCTTCGCGCCGATGAAGATTAAGGGGAAGACGATTGGGGTTTTGCAGATACAGAGTCATCAGCTTGATGCTTATGGTCAAGATGATAGTGACCTGCTCTGTGCCCTGGCGAATGTAGCCGCCATTGCCATCAACAACGCTCGCCTGTTTGCCGATGTGGAACAACAGACCCAAAACTTATCGACTATTCTGGAGTCGGTTGCTACGGTAAGTTCGAGCCTTGATTTAGAGACCGTGCTGGACAAGCTGGCCAGATACATGACTCAGGCTGTCCAGGTAGATGGTTGTACGATCTCTCTTTGGGATCAAAACACACAAGCGATCGTGACCTGCATCGAGTGGCGTGGCGACAAATTCCCTCCTGAACCAGCGGGAACAGTTTATTATCTGGACGACTTCCCGGCCACCCGGACAGTTCTCGAAACCCGTCAGCCGCTGAGTATCCGGTTGAGCGACCCGCAGGCGGACGCAGCCGAGCTGGCCCACATGAAAAAGGTTGGCACTCAAAGCATGCTTATGCTTCCGATCGTTCTCGGTGAGGAGGTCATTGGGCTGGTAGAACTCGACGTTTCTGATTACGAAAAGGCGTTTACCTCGCAGGAAATCGAATTGTGCCAGGGTATCGCCTCACAGGCAGCCCAGGCGATCGTCAACGCCAGACGTTATCAGCAAATCAAGCAGCAGGCCAGTGAATTCGAAACCCTGTATCAGATCGCGGGTGAACTAAGCCGTCAACATGAATTGCAGGCATTGCTGGAACAGATCGTCACCTCAGCGATGAACTTGCTGGATACGCCAGGCGGCATGTTATACCTGTTGGATGCAAAGAGCAATCAACTGGAGGTGATGGTTTCCCAAGGTTCGTTTATTCCGCCTGGTGAACGCATCCAACCTGGGGAGGGCGTATCCGACCAAATCTTACAAACCCACCAACCACTTGTGGTCGAAGATTACCAGACCTGGGAGCATCGCATCACTCGCTTCAACAACCTGGATGTCGGTGCTGTCTTGGCAGTGCCCTTGCTGTATACCGGAGAGCTGATCGGAGTGTTGGTCCTGCACACTCGCCGCGGCCAGAAGCGGGGGTTCAGCAACGCTGACCAGCACACATTGGAACTGCTTGCAGGGCAGGCAGCCAGTGCGGTAGCTAATATGCGCGCCCTGGCGGAGGCGCATCGCCGTCTGAAGCACATCCAGGCGCTGCGCGATATTGACACCGCCATGATTGGCAGTACAGACTTACGCCTCACCCTGCGCATCATCCTGGAACATACCACTGCGCAGTTGGGCGTGGACGCAGCCTGTGTGCTGCTCCTCAATGCAGAAACCCATACCTTGGAGTTTGCTGCCGGGCGCGGCTTCCGCACCTCTGCCCTGGAGCATACCCATCTGCGCCTGGGAGAGGGATATGCCGGACGCGCCGCTCTGGAACGGCAGTTCATCTACATCGCCAATTTGATGGAACATCACACCGACTTCCTGCGCTCCCCCATGTTTTTCAGCGAGGGCTTCGTCGCCTATTATGCCGTGCCGTTGATCTCCAAGAGCCAGATCAAAGGTGTGTTGGATATCTTCCACCGCTCACCCTTGGATAGCGAGCAGGAATGGTATGAAACGTTTGTGATGAGTGAGATAAACTCTTCGTTGGAGCAGAAACTTCAGATGTACTATTTGGACTAACTCATCACACCCTTGCAAACATCTAGGGTCTTTGAGAGATGGAGGTGTAATGTTGAACTTGCTAGAACCATCCCCTTCACTTCGAGAACTACAACTGAAAATGCGCTCTGAGAGCCATGAACGCCAGGTCAAGTTACTGGTTGTGGCGGGTGTTTTTGTGGCTTATGGGCTATTTTTTTATTACACTAGCTCGATGTTCGGTCCGGGCATATCCGCCCTGGGTGTGCTTCCGGTGGCGGTTAGCGGCTGGCTCTTGGGAATGTGGACGGGATTGCTCACCGGCTTGCTATGCTCCCTTCTTAACCTGCTGTTCTTGAATCTGACCGGACAACCCGGATGGATTGTGCTGACTACCACTCCCGGCGGCATGATCGTAAATATATTGCTGGTACTGATCGGCGGCGTAGTCGGGCGGATCAGCGACCTTAGCTATCAACTGAGGCATGAGATTGATGCGCGAAAGCGAGCGGATGATGAGCTGTACAAGAGCGAACAGGCTTATCGTCAATTGGCGGAAGGAATCCCCATTGGCCTGTATCGAACCACGCCAAGGGGAGAAATTTTGTATGCCAACCCGGCGCTGGTGGCCATGCTGGGCTATCCGGACCTGAGCGCCTTGCAGGTGGTGAACGCCTACGACGTGTTCGTTGACCCCCAGGACAGGGATAGAGAGCAGGCTTTGTTCGATGAAAAAGGGGTACTCACCGACTTCGAGATGCAGTTACGTCGTGCGGATGGCACCCTGATTTGGGTGCGGGATAATGTTCGTGCCGTTACGAATGAACAAGGGGAGCTACTTCACTATGAGGGCAGTCTCCAAGATATCACTGTAGGAAAAAATGCACTGGAGGAAATCAAGCGCCTCAGCGCGTTTAACGAAAGCATCATCGAAACCATGGCTGAGGGGATCGTGCTGCAGGACGCCAGGGGTTTCTTTACTTTCGTCAACCCGGCTGGCGAAACCCTGCTAGGTTATTCCAGGAAGGAATTTATCGGCCTGCACTGGACAGAAATCATCCCCCTCGATCAACAAGCCATCGTCCAGGCTGCCGATGAGCGGCGGCTACGGGGCGAATCCGACCGCTATGAAGTAGAAATCGAACACAAGGACGGTCAGCGTCTCTCTCTGCTGGTCAGCGGGACACCCCTCTTCGAGGGAGATCATTTCGTGGGCACGCTGGCCGTCTTCACCGACATCACCCAACTCAAGCAGGCCGAAGACCAGATTCGACAGGAAACCTCCCGTTTGGCAGCCCTGGTGCGCGCCGCTGACAAGTTCAATACTCGCCTGGAGTTAGAGAACGTGTTGAGCACACTCTGCAATGTTGTGTTAGATACCCTCCAGGTCTCCCTGACCAGCATCTACCTGTGTGATAGGCAACAGCAGTGGCTGCAGTTTGCCGGTGGGGTGGGACTGCCGGAAGAATATTTCTCCCGCTTATCGCCGATCCCGATTTCTCTGTATGAGAGGTTCTTACAGGAGTTTGGGCCTGTCGTCGTGATCCCGGACGTGCGTGAATTTCCAGGCTTGCCGGAC
Organism: Chloroflexota bacterium; assembly: GCA_040758495.1. Classification (GTDB taxonomy): domain Bacteria; phylum Chloroflexota; class Anaerolineae; order Anaerolineales; family JBFLVL01; genus JBFLVL01. The sequence continues at coordinate 2,057 of JBFLVL010000036.1, read as the reverse complement.
GCTGAATTGCTAGATGAATATGATATCCGCACCAACGTCAGCGTGCATTTGCTGCGCGAAGGTTAACTGGTTGGGGTCTTGAACGTCACCACCATGGGAGCAGTTCGAGATTTTTCCGCCACGGAGTTGACCTTCCTCCAGGGTCTGGCAGACCAGGCTGCCCTGGCCATTGCCAACGCTCGACTGCTCAGGGATGCCCAAAGCCACCTGCGCAAAATCCAGAGCCTGCGCGAGATTGATATGGCCATCGCCGCCAGCTTCGATTTGGGCATCACCCTGGATGTCATCCTCGACCAGACCATATCCCTGCTGGAGGTACACGCTGCTGATATCCTGCTGTTGAATCCCAAACTCCACACCCTGGAATTTGCCGGTGGGCGGGGATTCGTCACCGCTGCCCTACAATACACTCAACTGCGCTTAGGCGAAAGCTACGCCGGACGCGCCGCCCTGGAGAGGCGCACTGTGCATATCCCTGATCTCAGTCTCAGGGGAGAAGAGAATGGTCTCCTGCGTTCTCCTTTGTTCGGTCAGGAAGGTTTCATCACCTATTTTGGGATACCTCTGCTTGTCAAAGGGGAGGTTAAAGGTGTGTTGGAGATCTTCCACCGCGCCCCGCTACACCCCGACCAGGACTGGTTGGATTTCCTAGAGGCTCTGGCAAGGCAGGCGGCCATTGCCATCGATAATGCCTCCCTGTTCGATGGATTACAGCGATCTCACCTGGAACTTTCCCTGGCCTACGATACTACCCTGGATGGGTGGGCGCACGCCATGGAATTACGTGATATGGAAGTCGAAGATCATAGCCAACGCGTCACCGAGATGACCATGCGCCTGGCGCGTGCCATGGGGCTGGAAGGGGAAGCGCTGGTGCATATCCGCCGCGGCGCGCTGCTCCACGATATGGGCAAGCTAGGCGTTCCTGACACCATCCTGCTCAAACCCGGCGAACTCACCGACGAAGAATGGAACATCATGCGCCAGCACCCTCAGTTTGCTTTTGATATGCTCTCGCCGATAAAATACCTACGTCCTGCGCTGGACATTCCTTACGGGCATCACGAGCGTTGGGATGGTTCCGGTTACCCGCGCGGGTTGAAAGGCGAGCAAATCCCGTTGGCGGCGCGCATTTTCGCGGTTGTGGATGTATTTGATGCCTTAACTTCTGCACGTCCCTACCGGGAGGCCTGGTCGCGGGAAGAGGCTATCGAGTATATACGCGAACAGGCGGGAAAACTCTTTGACCCGCAAGTGGTGGAGGCATTCCTGGCTATGGTGGAGGTGTGAGGAGGTCCTTCGACTTCATGCCTAGCGGCACTCCGATCTCCCTGGCTAAACCCGCCAGGACAGGCGATACGCGCTCTGCAAGTGCTACTCGATCCAAGGCTCAGGATGGGTGACGAAGGGAGGTCGGCTGGAACGGAAAAGGTAGTCTGATAGGCTGGGGGTAGGGAATGGAAAGCAGGGTAACTTCGGTAACGTTTAATTTCATCCTCCCTCTTCGGGTGTAATTTTTAGAGCAGAGGGGATGTCTGGGTGGAGAATCCTTCAGGCACAAACCTTGCACACTGGATATCAAGACAAGTGTATAAGGAGCGAAAATGATAAGGCAACGAATCGAGAAAGGTCGTAAGCTGGCTGAGAAACATCATCTACCCAGGAGTCACCAGGTCATTGTTTCAAATATTATTAAGGCACCTGTGTCGTTACTTTACTACATGTGGAAGAATGATAAGGCTCGCAATCAATGGATGTCGAACTCGGGTATCATTATCCGTAAAGCATCAAGAAACCATTCTTTATGCATGGTGTGGCTTAATAATCAATCGGGAGTGGAAGTATATTTCTTCCCTCTGGGGGATAATGAATGCCAGGTGACTGTACAACACAACCAAATACCTGATCTGAAGGAAGAGTTGAAGATGAGGGAATTCTGGTCTAAATCGTTAGAGCGATTGGACATAATAATGAGAACATAAGGGATGACCATCAAACAGGGGGGGTGACAAAGCCAGATCAGGTATACTTATGGGGGGGATGGGGTAGGGAGAAAA
>JBFLVL010000035.1:0-29955 GCA_040758495.1 Chloroflexota bacterium | reverse complement strand
TTCAGGGTGCAGGATGCCCAACGTTCCATGAAGCTGCCAGCATATTCTGGCTCAGATCCTGGACAAAGGAAGTGGGATGGCCGTTTTGGTTCGAATCTTCATTCGCTGTCACCGACTATCAGGTCGGCCTGTTCAACGCGCTGCCTCTCATGAAGCTTGACAAAAACGACTTCATAGAAGACTTCCGAAGTTTCTTTTTACTGGGTGTCAACTAACCGTGTGCTTTCTAATCCTATGGGATAATAGGCTTCATTATGCCATCACTATCACTATCCGAACTCGTTCACCTGTTCCAGTCCGCGGGCATCCAGATGCGCACGGACCGGACTACACGTATCCTTTACAGCACAGACGCTTCCATCTACCAGGTGGAACCCCTGGGGGTGGCCTTTCCAAGGACAAAAGATGAACTGGTAGCCATTGCTGAACTGGCCAACCGACACAACATACCCCTTTTGCCCCGGGGGTCGGGCTCCAGCCTGGCAGGGCAGGCCGTCGGTGAAGCCCTCATCCTGGACCTCACCCGTTATCTGCAAAATATCGTGTACCTCAACCCCGAAGCCCGGGTTGCCTGCGTGGAACCGGGGGTCATCTTAAACGCCCTCAACCATTCCGCGGCGGCTCGGGGATTGCAGTTCGCTCCCGACCCCGCCTCGGCAGAACGGGCTACGATGGGTGGGGTGATCGGCAACAATTCCGCCGGAGCGCATTCCATCTGCTATGGCATGGCGGTTGACCACCTCCTTTCTGCCGAAGTGGTGCTATCCGATGGAAGCGTGGCCGTCTTCCAGGAAGTCACTCTGGAAGAAGCCCAACACCGCGCCAGCCTGCGGGGAATTGAGGCCCACATATACCGCACGGCCTTGGATATCCGCCAACAACACGCCGACACCATCCGAAAGCACTGGCCGCGAACCTGGCGGCGTTCTTCGGGCTACAACCTAAACTACCTGCTCCCCTGGTCTCCCTCAGGACCTCCTCGTTGGGAGCTTGACGGACTTCCCTATCCACCGGTAGCTCCGGGTCACCTCAACCTGGCGCACCTCTTGGCCGGCTCGGAGGGCACTCTGGGGATCGTAAGCCAGGCGACCGTCCGTTTGGTGACTCTCCCGCGCTTCCAGGTGCTGGGGCTGCTCGAGTTTGCCTCCGTCGCGGAGGCCTGCGATGCAGTCCCTGAAATCCTGGCATACCAGCCTTCCTCGATAGAGCTGATACCCCGTTCGATGATCCAGTTGGCCCGCACTGTGCCGGCTTACGCCCGACGGATCACCTTCCTCCGGGGGGACCCCGAGGTGCTGCTGGTCGTTGAGTTCACCGGCGACACCCTCAGCAAACTCAAAGAAGGGGCCAAGCGATTGGGCGAGCAGGCCCTGATCATCGAGGAGGCCAGTAAACAGGCCGAAATTTGGGAGGTGCGGAAGGTAGGCCTGGGGTTGTTACTGTCCCGAACGGGTGATTTTAAACCCATCGCGTTCATTGAAGACGTGGCGGTGCCTGTCGAGCAGTTGGGAGATTACGTGCGCGCCCTTCAACGCATCCTGGCAGAGCACAACACGGAATGGGAGGTCTATGCCCACGCCTCGGCAGGCTGCCTGCATATCCGGCCCCTCGTCAACTTGAAAAGCGCGGCGGGTGTGCAGGCCTTGCGCTCCATCGCCGAGGCGGCCGTTGAGCTGACCCGGCGCATGGGGGGAGCCATGAGCGGAGAGCATGGAGACGGGCTGGCGCGCTCGGAATGGACAGAAAAGGCATTCGGAAACGAAGTATATGACCTGTTCTGCAAACTAAAAAGGGCCGCGGACCCCTCCGGCATCCTGAACCCCGGCAAGATCGTCGAGGGGCTCAAAATGGACGCCAACCTTCGCTACGGGACGGCGTACAAAGCCAAGGGGTGGCAAGCCAGCCTGAATTTCCGTTCGCAGGTCGATCTGCCCGGGGCCATAGAGATGTGCAATGGAGCGGCGGTCTGCAGGAAACAGAGCGGCGTAATGTGTCCTTCTTTCCAGATCACCAAAGAGGAGATGTACAGCACGCGGGGTCGGGCGAATTTGCTGCGAGCGATGATTTCCAGCAGAGAACGGGAAGAGATCACAAAGGCGGCCTACCAGGCCCTCGACCTTTGTCTGGAGTGCAAGGGTTGTAAGGCGGAATGCCCCTCCTCGGTGGACATGGCCAAGCTCAAGGTTGACTTTTTACACGACTACTACAGACATCGCAGGCGCCCGGTGAGGGATTACCTTTTCGCCTATTTCGCGGTGTTTGCCAAAGTGGGCAGCCTGGTGTGGCCCCTGACCAATTGGATGATGCGCAGGCAACCTGTACGCAGGGTAGGGGAGGGGCTGCTGGGCATATCCGCCCGCCGCCCTTTGCCCAAACTCAGGCTCTTGAGAAACGTAAATGGCAGGGAGAAGCCTAAGGAGCGTGGGGAGGTAGAAGGGGGGTGCGAGGAGGTCCTCCTGCTCTGCGACCCCTTTACGCGATTCTTTTATCCTGAGGTGGAAGCCGCGGCCATGGAGGTGCTCACGGCTGCGGGCTGCAAGGTGCACAGGATACCCTTGCTCGGCGCGGGCCGGACGTTTATTTCCAAGGGCTTTCTGCCTCAAGCCAAAAGGCAGGCTCGACGGGTAGTGCAGGCCATAGCCAGGTTAGACCCGCAGGGCAGGATGCCGGTCCTCAGCACCGAGCCATCGGAAATTTTTACCCTGAAGGATGAGTACCTGGACTTCTTCCCCGACCAGGAGGAGGTGGCTGAACTCAGCCAACGGGCTTGGGGGATAGAAGAATTCCTGGTGAGGCCGGGCCCAGATGGAAGGCCAAGGATACTGCGTATAGACGTGAAAAACGGTGGGCAAAACGTGCTGTTCCACGGCCATTGCTACCAAAAGGCACAGCCTCCATTGGCAGATGGGTATCCCGTGGGGGAGGGGGCCGCAATCGCTCTGCTTCAGGCTGCGGGGGTTACTGTAAGGTTGATCGATTCGGGCTGTTGCGGGATGGCAGGCGCCTTCGGGTACGAAGCCGAGCACTACGATCTTTCTATGCGGATTGGGGAGCAGCGCTTATTCCCGGCCGTCCGGGCTGCGGGGGAGAATGAGGTCATTGCAGCTTCGGGGGCCTCCTGCCGGTCACAGATTGAGCACGGCACGGGTAAAAAGGCCTTTCATCCCCTCCAAATTGTGGCTCAAGCCCTCACGAAGAAATCCTAAGTAATTGCCTGAAAATATCTGAAATTCTGTCTAGCGGGGGCAGGCTTCCGAAGTCTCTAGAGAAGGGTCTCAGCAATCCTCTCCGCCTCCCGCAGGTCAGCCATCCTGTTCACGTTGAAGAACGAAAGCCCTTGGGGGTCGAAACGTTCGACTTCGCTTTTTTCGACATAGCGTACGTGTACTTTATCAAAGAAATCAACCACCCGTCGTTGTCCGGCTGCAAGTGTCTCCTCGATGGGTTGCAGGCAGCTTTTCCCGTAAACACCCCGTAGAGGTTCGGCGAACTCCTGAGCCTTAATCCTTGGGACGATAACATCATAGTCTGGTACGAAGGACAGCAGGTAGTCCAGGAGCTCGCGGTTGATGAAGGGCATGTCGCAGGCCAGGACTATACAGAAGGGCTGAATGGCGTAAGCAACCGCTGAATAAACGCCTCCCAGCGTGCCAATATCCGGAATGACATCCTTGTAAACCGGCAATCCTAAGCCCTGATAGTTTTCAGGATGGTTGGAGATGATGAAGGTATCCGCCCCCAGGCCTTCTACCTGTTTCAAGATGTACTCAACCATGGTCATACCTTGGAATGGCAGCAGACCCTTGTCCCTTCCCATGCGTGAAGACTTACCCCCCGCCAGGATGGCCAGGCTAAATCCTTGGGGTTTGTCCATGAACGTCACATCCGAGAATTTTACAAACCCGGTCAGCCACCGCTATTCTACGACCTCGATTTGACAATGAACCGCCCGATGGTCGGAGGCCGTTCGGGCTGCACGGTCTCCCGGCCCAACCCTGCCAGACTCGTCTACGTACCTAACCTGGGAGGCACCCCAAACCATGTCTGGGGACACGAGGATGTGATCAACCCAGACCTGATGGCGATAACCCAAGGGGTGATTCACAATCGGATCCGGGAAGTCAGCCGTCCACAGGTCTTTCATCAGACCCCTTTCCTTCGACATCCACCAGAGGACGTTGTGAAAGATCAGGTCAGGTTCAAACACGCTGCCCATGACGGTCTCCACAAAGCTCTTTCCCAACATGGATTCAAAGGCATCCAGACCTGGGCCGTCGTTCAAATCGCCCATGACCACAATGGGGCGGGGGTTGGCGTCGGTGAGCAACTCATTCAAGCGGCTGCGTAACTTTATGGCCTGAGCCACGAGTCGTTTGCGGTTAGCCAGGGCGATCTTCTGAAAGTTCTGGAAATCCACGACCGTGAAGATGCCCTTGGACTTTGTGTGCACTAGAAGGACGTCCAGTTTTGGCCCTCCGGGGGTTATCTCAAAGGTAGCTTCCAGCGGCCTTCGCTCCCAATGATAGTTCTCCTCCAGACCGTCATCGTCTGTGTCGCTGTGCCAGGGATCGTAATAGGAGTGGTTTTCATCTAGGGACAACACTGAAAATGGTTGGCGGTAATAAAAGACCAGGTTCTGGGCTCCGCGGCTCACACCCTGAGCCAACTGAAAGCCCATTTCCGGCAGATAATTCTCGATGAAGTTCCGGTGTTCCTGGGGGTCGTTGGCGGCTTCGCATATACCTAAAAGGTGCGGGTTGACCTTCTGAATAACCTTGGCGATGCCCTCGGCGCGCTTCGCCTCACCGGGTTTCACCGCCGCGTTCGCAAACAAGCGGTTCATGTGTTGAATGTTGTAGGTCATCAGGGTGTATTTCGCCATGTCACTCCTCCTTCGCCACGTCTCGTCCCAGCGACGTCCCATCGTCGCTGGCCTCCAAGACGCTGTCGAGGACCACAGCTTGTTTGTTCAGCGACGTCCCACCGTCGCTGAGATTTATCCTTCCAGACGACATCCCGTCGTCGCTCCCTCAAATCTGGCTCATCCACCCGGTTCAAAAATCTCATGGTATCCCCGGTCCAACTCATCGTCTGTTAGGTGGGCGTAGCGCTGGGTGACAGCGATGTTCTGGTGTCTGGCGAGTTCCTGGGCCAGCTTGAGGTTGCCACCCGAAGCGCGTAAAACCGTGGTTACAAAAAAATGGCGGAAGGAGTGGGGAGTAATGCTGCCTACGGATTCCGGCCCCAAGGCCTCCTTGACCCTCTGGCTGATGATGTTCCTGCCCGTGGCCGTAGATATGGGCTTTACTTTTTTACCCGCGCCTCGATCGTGACGGGCAAAAAGGGGCAGAGAGGCAAGCGGTTTTCCGGTCCTCCCATCCAACTCCGCCCGGGCTTCCAGGTAGTCTCTCAGCACGGTTATGGCTCGGGAGGAGAAGCGTATGACTGCCTGCTTGTCACCCTTGCCAATGATGACGGCCCTCTGCTCGTTCCAGTCCAGATCACCCCTGCGCAGGGCACAGGCTTCGTGCACGCGCAAACCGGTGTCCGCCAGAGTGATAATGAAGGCTCGATCCCGCAGGTTGCGGAGGTGTTCCTGCGCCTCCTGAACAGCTTCATTAGTTAGATTTATTGCATGATTAACTACTATATCTATATCTTCGCGCGGGAACTGCGGCAGGCGCTGGCCGGGGCGACGAGCCCACTGGCGTACCAACAGTTTTACGCGCGGCAGGCTGGGATCTGCCAGGCGTTCTGCGGCCAGGTAGGCGAAAAATCCGGTAACCGCGGTGAGGTAAAGCCTTTCGGTGGCCGGGGCCAAATCCTTCAGGGTTTGGGCGAACCAGGCAATAGAATCTTCTGGCAAATCCTTACAGGCGGTTTCATCCGGCGGTAGTCCGTTTTCCTCCAGGACGCCGGAGAAGGCTGTCAGGGCGTTTTGATAGGTGCGGGCTGTGTTCCTCGAACGGGAAAGCGCCAGGCTGTCCAGGTAGGCCGCGATGGCCTCGGAGATGGTGTGAGTGGCTGAGGGCATGGGATTTCTGGCCTTGGTTTATGCTAGTGATAATGATACTTATCAAAAGCATGCCTAGGATAACAAAGGATACAAGCCTTGTCAAGCCCCCAGGCAGCCCCCCACTCTTTTCCAGGCGCTGCCTATCCGGATTTGGGCGGGCTGCCTGGTTTTATCATTAATCCCAGCCCAGGCACCCTCAAGCTCTTTCTCGTCCCCCAGGCACTTCTCCCCCCCCCACCCCACTGTGTCATTGCGAGTAACTCCACCCTGCAAAGAGCAGCGGGGCTCAAACCGACAAAAACTTTATTCTGTCATTGCGAACCCTCCTTCACTGCCTTCAGGATAAACTCCGGGGGTGAAGCCATCCCATCCCCATTGAGAGGGAGATCGTTTCGCAAAAAGACGCTGGCGATGACATGGGGTTAAGTTTCTCAGTAGCCGCCGTAAGCGGCGAAGCAATCCTCATCGCTCAAGAGGAGATGCTTTGCTCGCTGAAGTACGCTTGCTCGAAACGACGTAGGTTGCTCACTTCACTCCCCATCCTTTCAGTTTCTTTCGCGCCCATTCTGCATACGGCGATTCGATGGCTTCAAAGATAACCAGTGCCTGTTTCATGAGCGTAATCCCCCTCTCTTGCTCACCTAACCCGTATAAAGCGTTCCCCAGGTTGCCCAGGCCGGACCCTTCCCCCCGCCGGTCGCCAATCTCGCGGGCAATTTCAAGCGCCTGCTCGTAGAACTCGATGGCCTTGCGGGCCTCGCCCAGGGCGGCCCAGGCCAGACCCAGGTTGCCCAGGTGAACGCCTTCGCTGTTTTTGTCTTTCAGTTCTCGCGCTGCAGAAATAGCAGCTTCCAGCCAATTGATCTTTTCTTTTGGCATCAGGCGCAAGTCCAGCACGTAAGTGCCTGCGAGGGGATAAGCGTTGACCAATTTCCGATTGTGTTCAACTGCCTATTCATGCCCAATTTTGATATGCTCCGCTTCGCGGTCAAAAAGCGCCAAGCCGGCCAGGATGTTCTCGCCGCCTTTCAGGTATAGATCGTCGGCAAGAGCAAGCACCCCGCTGTAATGCCCGGCGTGCTTTTCATTGGCGGTCTCTTTCTCTTCTTTGTTCAGGCAGGTGAGGGCAAAGTCGCGCAGCAGGTCGTGGAGGGAGTAACGACCCCTCTCACCCCCGGTCCCTCTCCCGCTCTTGGGAGAGGGGAGAAAATCCAGCAGGCTGTAGCGGCACAGGCAGGAGAGCAGGTCGTGGGCAGCGGGGGCGTCGAGGTCCCAAACTGCGGCAGCTGCGGCGCGGTCGAAGGAGGTCGGGAAGACAGCCAGAGCGCGCCAGCGGCGACGTTCGTCTTCCGAGAGAGTATCGTAACTTTGAGCGAACACAACTTCCAGGTCAAGTTCGGTGTCTTCGGGGGCTTTCAAAGTTTCCAGGCGGTGCGCATTCAGGCGTTCGAGGTATTCCGGCAGGCTCCAGTCGGCGTTGACCGCCAGGAAACTGCCGGCAATACGCAAGGCCAGCGGCAGGCAACCGCACTGGCGCGCCAGTTCGCCTGCCGAGCCGTCAATGCGCGGGCAGAGTTCGAGCAGGAAAGCCTCGGCTTCCTTGTCTTTCATAACGCCCAGCTGCACGGATTTCAGCCCCGGTAGGGGGAACTGCCAGCGGGAGGTGATGAGCACCGCGCAAGAGGATGGCGGCAAAAGCGGCTTGACCTGCTTAGCGCTGCGGGCGTTGTCCCAGAAGATCAGGACCTTCTTGCTGGTCAGGAGTCCTTGGAAATGGGTGGCTAGCTGTACATCGTATAGTGCGCGCAGGTCAGCAGTTGGCTCGAAAGAATATAACACGTGGCGCATGGCGTCGGTGGGTGTCAGCGGGGTGGTGGTGCCTTTCAGGTCGAGGAAGATCTGCGCGTCGGGATAGTCCTTTGCCAACTCGTGGGCGATGAACAAAGCCAGCACGGTCTTACCGATGCCGCCCATACCGGTCAGCCCGGAGATGGCCGCGCCCTTTGCATCCCTCAGGCTTGCACGCAATTCATTCAGTTCATCCTTACGTTCAACAAAATCAGCGGGGGTAGGAGGAAGCTGGTGGAGGTTTCGAACGATGTCAGGAACGTCAGTCGGTTTTTGCCTTGCCAGCAACTGCTCCACGCGGCGCAGGATTTCCACCATTTCTCGCTGCGATTGTTCACCACGCAGATTGGCCAAGGCCTGGACATTCTCGCGGAAATTTTCGTCCACGAGTGCAAGTTCTTCAGTCAACAGCCTGACATAAAATACGACCGCCTCATTAATTCGTTCCGTGGCAAGAACCTGCCTAAACTCACCCAACAGGATTTCCTGCAAGGCGTCTGGAAATGCGGGATCGGTTGGATGATCGTAAAATTTTGCCACTGCCACTTTCAATGGCGGGTAATCTTTCTGCGACAGGTCAACGAACATGGCTTTGGATAAACCTTTATCCGCAAATTCAGCGGGGAATCGCCGCTCGGTTGCTTCGAGCGCGGCAACAATAACCCCGGCTTTTTCATAATCCTCGCGCAGTTCATCGAGAAACTCTTTCCCCAGTTTGCTCCCGACGAAATGTTCGAGGATGGCAAGGCTCAACTTCCCAAGTTTTGGTACCAACTTTGCCATATCTGCCCCTTCCTGTTATAGGACAATTGATTATTTGTCTTACATTGTAGAGGCAAAAGCCCTGTGAGGCAAGCGGTTTGTTGTACAATGTAACCCACTGTAAGCGAATCCGCACACCAAACTTTGACCACTTCCCTCAGGCACACTCGACCAACAAAATATCGCGGGTCGAGTGATCTCTACCCCCGTACGGAGGTAAACGAAAAGGGAGACCCGTTTAGTGGTGGTCTCGATACGGTGCCTTCGGCACCTACTCGACCAACATAGTCTCGCGGGTCGAGTGATCCGAGTGCAGCGAGGATTGTATCGAGACCCGCAGGTCGAGCCTGCCTGCCCCCCGCATGGGGGGCCTGCCCCCCGCAAGGGGATCGAGATCCATCCCTCAACATCACCCCGCTCGAAGGTTGCCAGGTATAATTGCACTTACGCTTAGAGACTTCTGGAGGTTATGTAAAGGCAAATGAAGGACTACTCCGACACCTCTTTCTGGCTGGCCACCTATGGCCCGTACACGCCCAATCTACCCCTACAAGGGAAGCTTACTGTAGATGTAGCTGTGATCGGTGGCGGGTATACCGGGCTTTCAACCGCTTACCACTTGTGTAAAGACCATCCTGGTATGCGCCTGGCTGTTCTGGAGGCAGAAGTGATCGGTTTTGGAGCCAGTGGACGCAACGGTGGTTTCTCCATGACCCTCTTCGGTCTGGAGCCCGCCGTGACCAAGTCGCTGTTCGGTCACCAGCGCACGGTGGAGGCTCACCGCTACATGGAACGAGCCGTAGATTACGTGGATGCGCTGGTCAAAGAGCACAACCTTCAATCCGATTACGAACTTCCTGGATTCCTGCGCGCCGCCACCACTCCTGGTTTTGTCCGCCGCATCCAGCATGACCTGGAAATCCTGACCTCCATGGGCATCACCGGCATCCAGTGGCTGGACGCCCAGGCAATCCGCGCGGAGGTGGACTCCCCTCTCTTTCTGGGCGGCTGGTGGGAGCCCCGCTGCGGCCTCCTCAACCCCGCCAAACAGGCCCGCGAGCTTAAGCGCCTGGCCGAAAAGTTCGGGGCTCACATCTACGAGAACACGCCCGTGACAGAAATACAGCGCGGGCCGCACTTTAGGCTGAGCACACCCGGTGGTACGGTAACCGCAGATAAGGTTGTGTTTGCCACCAATGCCTATTCCCACCTGATCCCAGAACTCCGCCGGAAACAAGTCCCTGCCTTCACCCACATGGTCGTCACCGAGCCCCTTAACCAGGGGCAACTGGGTAGCATGGGCTGGAAAAACCGCCAGGGGATTGAAGATGCCCGCAACCTGGTTCACTACTTCCGCCTGACCGCGGACAACCGCCTGGCCATGGGCGGCAGCGATGTCAGCATCACCTTTGGGCAAAACATGGATGGGGACAGGAACCCGCGCGTCTTCGCTGACCTGGAGCGGGATGTAGTTCGTCTGTTCCCCGGCTTGAAGGGGATTGGCTTCACCCACCGCTGGGGTGGGCCGGTCTCCGTGCCGGTGGACATGGCTCCGGCCATCGGTTATCTCGGCGACCCCGGCGCGGTCTACAGCTTGGGCTGTGTGGGGCATGGTGTCTCCATGACCCACCTCAACGGACAAACCGTGGCAGACCTGATACTGGAGCACAAAACCGACCTGACGGATATCTGGTTCGTGAATCGCCGCACCATCCCCTGGCCTCCGGAACCTCTGCGATTTGTCGTCAGCCATGCCATCCGCGGATACATGCGCATTGAAGATGCCCTCTACGAACGCAAGCTGCCCGAGTAGCTCTCGGTTGACTACAGCCCAAGGGAAGCATATAATTTTCACCACCTGGGGAAGTGCTGGAAGTGGCAGACAGGCGTGACTTAGGATCACGTGCCGAAAGGCGTGAGGGTTCAAATCCCTCCTTCCCCATTCTGGATATTTCACCAAGATAGTGTGACACGCTATCTTGGTGTCTTGTTGTATAGCCGCGTGTTATAATCCCGCGGCAATTTCCCATACGTGAGGATGTACATTGAAGATCAAAAAAGAAATCCGCGATGACCATCAAGCGCTGCTCGAGGTAGAGATCGAAGCCGAGCGCTTTGAAAGCACCAAGCGGCGAGCGGCCCGAGAAATCTCCAGACGCAAAAAAATTCCGGGGTACCGGCCTGGCAAAGCCCCCTACAACGTTGTCCTGCGCTATATGGGAGAAGGTGCCATCGTCAGCCAGGCGATGGAATTACTGGTCGACGAGGTATACCCTGAAGTTTTGGATCAGGAAGATATCCATCCCTACGGCCCAGGCTCATTAGAGGAGATTCCCAGCCTGGACCCTCCGCAGATGAAATTCCTGGTGCCCTTGGCACCGGAGGTTCAACTGGGGGATTACCACTCGGTACGCATCCCTTATGAATACGAAGAGACCAGCGAAGAGGAATTGAACGAGGCGCTGGAGAACATGCGCCAGTACTATGCCATTATTGAACCCGCTGAACGACCGGTCGAAAAAGGAGACCTGGTTACTATCAGCATATCCGTTGATCTTGTTCACGCAGACGAAGGTCAAAATCCTGTTCTACTACAGGATAAGATAATACCCATTGTTACCTGGTCGGAGGGTGACACCGAAGATGAGAGGGAAAGTGAATGGCCGTATCCCGGCTTTTGGAAAGAACTCATCGGCCTGCAGGCTGGGGATGAGAAGGCCGTATCCTACACATACCCCGAAGACCACGAAGATGAGTCCGTAAAAGGCAAAGAGGTTGCCATCCGGTTTGTAGTCATCGAGATCAAATCCCGTACCTTACCGCCTCTGGATGATGAGTTTGCCCAGACAGTGGGAGATTATGAGAACCTGGAAGAACTGCGCACCGATGTCCACCGCCTCCTAAACAAACAGAAAAAGACCAACTATGACAGGGCCTATCAGGACGAGGTCTTAGGGAAAATAGTAAAGCAGGCACACATTGCTTACCCCCCTCAAATGTTAGAGCGTCAAATTGATTCCATAGTTAACCAACTGGAATCCACGGTAATCCGTCAGCGGAACATAGATTTGGAAACCTATCTCAAGCTTGAAAATCTGGATATGGAGGGTTTGCGATCGAAATTTACGGATGACGCCAAAAACATCATCCTGCAATCATTGGCCCTTTTTGAGATAACCAAACTAGAAAATATCCAAACCAGCGCGGATGAAATAGAGGCAGAGACGTTAAGCCGGCTGGAGGAGATGTTACCCTTGATGGATCCAAAGCGTGCAAAACGCTTTTTGCACGACAAGGAAAGATTTTCTTCTTTCGTTGGCAATGTGGCTGCTGGTAAAATTAACTCCCTCACGCTGGAACGTCTGCAGGCCATAGCCAGCGGTCAATATACCCCTGAGGAAGGTGCAACTGCGGAGGACGTCCAGGAGGGCGCCGCCGCGGAAGTTGAAGGTACCGAAACGCCGGAGGAAGGTGAAACCGGTAAAGAAAGTGAACATGGAGAATAACGAAAAATGAATATACACTCTGTAATTCCTATGGTTATTGAGACTTCGGGTCGAGGAGAACGGGCCTACGATATCTACTCCCTGTTGCTGAAAGAACGGATTATTTTCATTGGCCTGCCCATAAGCGATCAGGTTGCCAATTTGATCGTGGCCCAATTGCTGTACCTCAACCACGAAGACGCCGAGGCGACCATCCACATGTACATCAACACCCCCGGAGGTCACGTGTATTCCGGGCTGGCGATTTACGACACCATGCAGATGATCAGCAACCCCATCAGCACGGTAGCAGTGGGAGCCACGGCCTCTTTTGGAACCGTGTTGTTAACCGCGGGGACGAAAGGTAAGCGTTACTGCCTGCCACACGCCACCATTCACATGCACCAGCCCGCGGGTGGAGCTACCGGTCAGGCTTCGGACATTGAAATTCACGCTAGGGAGATATTGCGTCTAAAAAATCGCCTGAACGAAATCCTGTCCCTGCACACCGGTCAGTCCATTGAAATTATTGAGAAGGACACCGAACGCGACTTTTTTATGAACGCCCACCAAGCCGTCGAGTACGGACTGGTTGACAAGGTGCTAGAACCACCCGAGGCCAAGAAATTGGAATAAGTGCAGAACAACTTACCTTTTGATTTATCTCCTGCCGCGAGGCTTTCCCTCGCGGATTTTTGTTTGCTTGCCAGACCCTTTCACCCCCCAGTCCTCAGAATCTTTCCCCCATTCGGTATAATGCATGCAAGATGGACGCAGCTCAACGGGTTTATGATCTAGATTTTTCCCAAATAGAAAGCATCATGGAGCATTGGGGAGAACCACGCTACCGGGCGGAGCAGATCTGGAACGGGCTGTACGTTCAATTGTGGGAAGAGGCAGGACAATTCACGAACCTGCCTAAGGCTTTGCGGTCACGGTTGGAATCCCAGTTCCTGTTTGGCGGTTTACAGCTCAAAAACAGATTAGAGACAAAAGACGGGAGCACGCAAAAAACCCTCTACCGCCTGGCCGACGGTCAGTCCATTGAAACCGTCCTGATGCATTATCAACGCAGGCACACGGTGTGCATATCCAGCCAGGTCGGATGTGCCCTGGGATGTAGTTTTTGTGCGACCGGGCAGATGGGTTTTCAGCGCAATCTGAGCAGCGGGGAGATTGTAGAGCAGGTCATCCGAGCTGCCAGGTCGTTGCAGCCTGAAGGAAAACGGCTGACAAACGTCGTGATGATGGGGATGGGCGAACCTTTTCACAATTATCAGGCGGTCATGGCTGCTATCGAGCGCTTAGGTCACCCTCTGGGTTTTAATCTGGGAGCCAGACGCCTCACCATTTCCACGGTGGGCATTGTGCCCGCCATTCGGCAGTTTGCAAATGAGCACCGCCAGGAAAATTTGGCCATATCGCTACACGCTGCCGAGGATGGATTACGTTCTTCTCTCCTGCCGATAAACAAAAAATATCCCTTGCGTTTGTTGATGGAAGCCTGTAAAGAATATGTGCACAAGACCAACCGTCGGATCACCTTCGAATGGGCATTAATAAAAGGGGCCAACGACTCTCCCGACCATGCCATCCAACTTGCCCGTTTGGTGGATGGGATGTTGTGTCATGTTAATGTCATTCCCCTCAATCCGACGAAGGGGTACGAGGGCGAAGCGACCACCTCTCAAAGGGCTATTCTATTTCAGGAGGCACTGCAGAAGCGCGGGATCTCGTGCACAATTCGCACTCGAAGGGGGATTGAAATCTGGGCAGGTTGTGGCCAGTTAGCCACATGATACAGCCGTCCTTCCCTGCTCGACTTGGACAAACCTATTTACAACAACGAACGCTGGATTCGTGCTAAAATCCCAGGCGGAGAGTGTGTCTGCGGAGGTTTGAAAGGAGCGTCTTATGGCCAGTCATACAGTGCGCTTGATCTACCCCCCATCGTTGTTGCGGGTTCCAGTGATCAACCAACTGGTTCGCCGTTTTGATCTCACCGTAAACATCGTGCATGCTCAAATAGATAAACAACAGGGTTGGATTGAACTTCAGCTCAGTGGTGAGAATGTGACCATCGAGGAGGCCATTGTTTGGCTGCGTGGTAAGGGCCTTGAAGTAGAGTCCGTCGAGAAACAACATGAACATGTTGAATAACGAAGCCACTTTAAGCTCTGTGGTAGAGCGTATCCATCTGCTTGTGGAACACCAGCAGATGGATGAAGTAGAGAGAATATTGATGGGTTTGCACCCTGCCGATCGGGCAGAGGTGTTCGATTCGCTCCCCGACCAGGCCCAGACCCTCCTCCTGGAGAAGCTGGATACAGCCACGACAGCCGACCTGCTACTGGACTTTTGCTGACCACACTGATTGACGCCACGGGTCTATTGATATATTTCAGCCTGGCTACATGGATATTGAAACATCTATAGGATAAAAACATGACTGCAAAAGTAATTTTGAACCCTTACGCCAACCGCTGGCAAGCGCTAGAGCAGCGCCCGGAGTTAGAGGCTGCCTTAAAATCAGCCGGGATCGAGTACGAACTGGTGGTTTCAGAAGCCCGCCGACACATCATCACGTTAGTCGAACAGGCTGTGAAAGAAGGTTTCAGCCCAATCATTGCGGCTGGCGGAGACGGCACGGTAGGCGAAGCGGTCAACGGTGTCGCCCGTGCTCTTTCGGAGAAGGCGGATTGGCTTCCAATAGGGGTGATGCCCCTGGGGACAGCCAATGATTTTGTGAACAACCTCGGACTGCCAAAAGGATTGGAGGAAGCCGCACAGGTTATTGCGAGAGGCAACACGGAATATATAGACGTTGGCGTAGTAAACGACTTCTATTTTGTGAATAACTCAGCGATAGGGCTGGAACCGACAGTAACGTTGATTCAAGAACAGCTAACCTGGGTAAAAGGGGTCGTCCGCTACCTGCTGGCCACATTGCTTGCCATTGCGCGCAAACCGGAGTGGGACATGCGTATTGAGTGGGCGGATGGCAGGCATGAAGGTTTAACCACCCTGGTTACGGCAGGCAATAACCCGCTCACGGGTGGATTGTTCTACATGGCCCCACACGCCAACCCGAGGGATGGTCTGCTGACCGTCGTGTATGGATCAGCACCCACCCGGAGGCGTATGTTGCAACTCCTTCCCAAGACCATGAAACCGGACGAAGGAAGTTATGTGGAAGAGCCCGATGTCCACGAATTTCACACCACCAAAGTGACCATCCACACCGATCCCCCTACCCCGTTACACACAGATGGAGAAATCCATTATCGGGCTATTCAAGATATCACCTACTCCATAATACCTGGCAAGTTAAAACTTATCTGCTAAATGAAAGGCCCGCCTCTGTTACAGGTTGTATTACGCTGGTTCTTTCACCTGCTCTACAACCCTTTTGCCTGGGCGTATGACCTTGTGGCTGCTGTGGTTTCTGGCGGGCGCTGGTGGGATTGGGCATTCTGCGTGCTACCCTACCTAGAGGGACAGCGGGTGTTAGAGTTGGGCTTTGGTTCGGGACACCTGCTGAAGAGGATGAGCGAGCTGGGCGTTACCGCGTATGGGATAGATGCGAGCTACTCCATGTCGAGGGTGTGTGGGAGGTTGATGGGTGGTTTGGTTGGTGTTAATTGGTTGGTAATCAATGGCTATGCGCAATACCTTCCGTTCCCCTCCAACCACTTTCACCAGGTCGTCGCTACCTTCCCCACCGACTTCCTGTGGCAGCCTCTCACTGTCCAGCAGATTTACCGTGTCCTGATCCCAGGGGGAAAGTTGATCGCCCTGCCCAGCGTATGGATCACCGGAAAGCGTCCTTACGAACGATTTCTGGCCTGGCTGTATAAATTCACGGGACAATCACTATTCGAAGAGGGCCACGCTGAACAGTACATAACCCGCCCCTTTGCCCAGGTGGGGTTCCAGGTCTGGGTTGAACGCATCAGGCACAAATCCGGTACGCTCTTATTGATGCAAGCCCAAAAACCGGGTCCTGTTGAGGTACAGGAAATGTGTGGATGCACGCAGCACTTCTACATTTTATTGTAAAATAATGGACATGGAAGTACGAGCCGCAGCAGCCAAGGTCGAGAAATACGCCAGTTCACAAAGTGGCGACACCCTCGAGATGGTAGAACGCCCAGGGGGCGGGATTTCATTTGTGCTGGCAGACGGACAGAGATCCGGGCAAAGCGCCAAGGCCATATCCAATATGGTCGTGCGCAAGGTCATCTCCCTGTTAGCTGAAGGAGTGCGGGATGGCGCCGCAGCTCGGGCCGCCTCGGATTACCTATACAACGCTAAAAAGGGGCAGGTCCAGGCAACCCTGAATATCCTATCCGTGGATCTGACCACAAACACATTGGTCATCACCCGTAATAACCCTGCGCCGGTCATCGTGGCTCAAGGGGAACAAATATCCATGCTGGACAGCCCAAGCCTGGTTGTGGGTCTGTACCGGGACACCCGACCGGTTATCAATGAGATGCCCCTAGAAATAGGTATAACCGTGGTAATGTTCACCGACGGCCTGTTGTTGTCGGGAGAGCGTACGGGCGAATCCCTGGACGTAACTTCAACCTTGAGAATGTTTTTGGATGAAGAGAACCCCCTACCCCGTATTATCGCCGATACCCTGTTGGAACAGGCGATGAAGCTGGATAACGGGCGACCGGTTGACGATATCAGCGTGGTGGCATTACGGGTGATGGAGAAGCGGGGAGATGAGGCCCGTCGCATGACGGTGCGGCTGCCGATACCCTGATTGCCTTTCGACCAATGGCAACATTACACATTGTAGTGGTTGGTCCATGCGCAGCGGGGAAAACGACATTGATTGCCAATTTAGAGAAACAGGGAATTACAGCCCGTCAACTGGCTCAAGAACATTCCTTCGTTCCAGATATGTGGCAACGTTTATCCCAACCGGATGCACTCATTTATTTGGATTGTACATATCCGGTATCCATGCAGCGAAAGCCCCTCAATTGGTCGGAGAGGGAATTTGAGGAACAGAAACACCGCCTGCGGCATGCGCGCAAACTGGCTAACCTCTACATTCATACGGATGATAAGACGCCTGAGGAGGTGGTTGAGATCGTGGTTGGGTTTATTCAATCCATTTCGGAGGGGTAAGCGATGATGGGACGACAGCGACGGTGGGACGTCGCTTGACTTTATTGGGGGGCGACGACGGGACGTTGCTGGGACGATAGCAACGGTGGGACGTCGCTGAACAGTTCTACAAAAGATCAAGCTGCCGTCCTCGACAGCGTCTTCGGGAGCAATTTGGGGAGGTAAGCGACGATGGGACGTCGCTTGACAAAAGATCAAGCTGTGGTTCTCGACAGCGTCTTGGGTATTGGTATCCTGGACTGGGTAGCTCTACGCGACGGTGGGACGTCGTGTGGAGCGATCGTCCTTGGGCACCTGCCCTAAGAATGGGGTATAATGGCAAACCAATCAGCCAGCCTATGAGCTGGCGTTTGTGTGCATACAAGCGGATTGGAGGCCAATCGGATGACAAGACGTTATCAACGCTACTTAATCCCCATACTTGTGCTGATTGCTTTTGCTATCTGGGTAAACCTGCCCAATAACCCGGGGATACACCTGCCTTTCCTCAACCGGGAAATTGGGACAAAATTGGGCCTTGACCTCGTCGGTGGAGTGCAGGCTTTGTTAGAAGCCGACCTGCCACCCGAAGATATCGACCCCGGAGCAATGAGTGCCGCGCGCACTATTATTGAACAACGGGTAAACGGACTGGGGGTTACAGAAACCGTGGTGCAACAAGCCGGGGACAACCGCATCGTGGTAGAAATCCCCGACATCAGTGACCCGGCTATGGCTCTTGAGCTCATTCAGGAAACTGGTTTGCTAGAGTTTGTTGACATGGGCAGCACTCCACTTCCCCCAGGCACGATCATCAAGACAGATTATGGTTCTTCCCCAGACAAAGGAAGCGAGATTGAAACTGAGACATCTTATGAAAATCAGATTTGGCACACAGTGATGACCGGAAAAGAGCTCACCACCGTACAGGTAACTGCGGATCAACTGGGGAAAATTGGGGTCGGATTTGCCCTGACGGATGAGGGCAAGGAAGTATTCGCCAGCTATACCTCCACACATGTAGGTCAATTCCTGGCGATCGTACTGGATAAAGAGATCATCTCCGTCCCGCAGGTAGAAACTCCCATCACCCAGGGAACGGGGATTATCAGTGGTAACTTCACCCAGGAGACCGCCAACCATCTGGCGATCCAACTACGCTACGGAGCTTTACCCATACCCCTCAAGGTGGTGGAGTCCAAGACGGTTGGCCCCACCCTGGGACAGGACTCGTTACGCAAAAGCATGATCGCCGGTGGAATAGGTTTGGGCGTGGTCATCTTATTCATGGCACTGTACTACCGTTTACCCGGGGTGCTGGCTGACCTGGCATTGATCGTGTACTCGCTGATAACCTTTGCGCTTTTCCGCCTGATACCGGTAACGCTTACCCTGCCAGGCATTGCTGGTTTTGTGCTCAGCATGGGAGTAGCAGTTGACGCCAACGTGCTCATCTTTGAGCGACTCAAGGAGGAATTGCGAGCTGGTCGGTTGCTTATCCAGGCGATAGATTTGGGCTGGAAACGAGCCTGGCCCTCCATTCGCGACTCGAACTTATCCACATTAATCACCTGTGGGATTTTGTTCTGGTTTGGAAACACCTTCGGGGCCAGTATCGTCAAGGGCTTTGCATTGACGCTCGCGTTGGGCGTGCTGGTGAGCCTGTTCACCGCCATCACTGTCACTCGCACGTTCCTGCATGTGGTGTTAGATAACATCCAATTCGCGGAACATCCCAAGTGGTTCGGTGTGTAGGAGCTGTTGATGAACAATAGTTCACCATCATCATTGGTAATTGCGACCAGTCCATTGTCATTGCGAGGAGCGGAGCGACAGAGCAATCTCAGTGACATTTTCAAGGGAGACCGCTATGTTTGACATTGTAGCCAAACGTTACATTTTCTTCGCTGTATCTTTGTTTGTCATCGTCCCTGGAATTATCGCCTTAGCGCTATGGGGTTTACCACTAGGGATTGATTTCACCGGCGGAAGTCTGCTGGAGGTACAATTCAAGGACGGCAATGTTCCTCCCACGGAGGAAATCCACGCCCTGTATGTGGAGTTTGACCTCAGCGATTCCCTGGTGCAGACATCTGGAGAGGATATCATCATTGTGCGTTCAAAACACATAGATGATGGGACAAAGGAGCAAATCGTTGCCGCCATAAAAGAACGGTTTGATACGGAAATTACCGTTCAACGTTTTGAAAGCGTTGGGCCCGCGGTGGGTAAAGAAATCGCCACGCGTGCCACCGGAGCTGTAGGACTTGCGGCAATAGGCATCTTGCTCTATATAACCTATGCTTTCCGTGGTGTAGAACATGCCTTTCGGTATGGAGCCAGCGCCATAATTGCCATGCTGCATGACGTAGCTGTAGTTGTTGGCATAGAGGCCATCCTGGGGCATTTCCTGGGTTGGGAAGTGGATGCCATGTTCCTCACAGCCCTTTTAACGGTGATCGGTTTTTCAGTACACGATAGCATTGTGGTTTTCGACCGCATCCGAGAGAATGCCACTTTATACAGAAGCTTAGACTACGAAACCCTGGTCAACCATTCCATTGTACAAACCTTAGACCGATCCATTAACACACAACTCACGGTGATGTTAACCCTCCTGGCTCTCACCCTGTTTGGAGGAGTAACCATCCGTCATTTCGTGGTGATATTATTGATCGGAGTTTTCAGCGGAACCTACTCGTCTATCTTCAACGCTGCTCCCATCCTGGTGGTATGGGAAAACCGCGAGTGGAGGCAGTGGTTCAGGCGTAAAGAGGCGAACGCAGGATAAAAAAAGGGAGGCAATAATTACACACGAACAACCCGGATGTCCAAATCATCCAGGTTGTTTACTCTACATCACAACTATCTATTACTCCCAAAGATCAATCTGTGGCACGACTGGTATCAGGCTGGGATCAAATTGAATATACAATTTGGAACCAGAGAGTTTTACTGTATCGGCAATGATCGCCCCATGAACTGTTGAGTTATCCGAGCCAGAAAATTCAACCTTGCCATACGGAACGTATAGAATCCCCTGCCACTCATTATCGCTCCCAGACATCTTTACAGTGAATGTACTGCAATGTCCATTTGGTTGATAATCTGTAAAGGCTAATAATCCGTCTATATACGGACTCAGTGTATGGGAGGATCCACTGAAACTAATTTTATCCCTAGACACAAAGGTAACCGCCATACCGATTAGCTCACTCATACTGATAGCTATTTCTCCCGTCGTGTAATACAATCCGTCCTGAATGACTCTTGTGGAATTATCATACAAACCTTGATCCTCAAGCCAGCCTTTGTCCATTTTGCACGTGCAAGAATAATACTGGCCTAGAGCATCCGCCTGGACAGCCTTAGAACCCCCTGGAGCAAAATCTATAATATTGTATAGGCTTGGGAATGGTTTAGGAGTGGTCTGATTTTGAGGCGGATCAACATTTACACTGCTTCCAGATATCTGAAAGTCGGTAACGTATGTCGCACCTCCCAATATGTCGGAATCCGAGCCGCTGATTTTTACGTCTTTATTCGAATGCAATCCACCAATGATGGTATTTGAACTGCCTGATATGTCGATCGCATTATTACATGTTTGCGATCCCGCAAAGATTGCTCCTACTCCACTGGGAATTGAATCTCGGCAATAACCAACCGCTCGTACGGTCACTTCCATAACACTGGGGTTAACAAGCTGAATTAACATGCTCGGGACGCGGGATCGTATTATTACCTCCACAAAATTGTATGGATTAGAATAAGATCCAACTGTGGGGGGGTTGTTAACGGTTACCCAATTGGTAGTCTGGTTATCATCGTATTCATTCTGAGACGCGATGAACATGGCTGCATCTGTGATATCCTGGTCCAGGCATTTTGCCCTGGCCCCGGCGATGGCCGCGTTATCTGCTGCGTGTTGCGCTTTACGTCTCTCTGTGTATAAACGCGTACCATCAAGGGCAAGTCCAGCGAATCCTACAATTGCGAGGATACTTAAGACAATAATGAACAATGCCTGTCCGCTTTCACTACTAACTGTTTTTTTTGTTTCCATAATCAGCCGCCTTTCCATCAAGGGCACTCAGGTCTGAAGATCACATTTGTCGCACTGGCTGAGAGGGGAATAATTTGTGAGCCGATCAATCCACCCATGAAGGGAGTGATAATTGGATGATTATAGGTCACATCGACTGTTATGGTGTGTCCTGAACATGCTTCACCAGAAATTGTAATCTGAACAGCGACGTTAGTCGTGTCGCTTAAGTCAATGGGAAAAGAGCTGTGCGTTCTAACACGAGTGACAATTCCAGCGGTGTCAGTAGGGTTAATCGCACCATACATGGCGCCTTCTTCAGAGGCATCAGTCAGAGCCATTAAAGAAAGGACCATCAGACTGGCATCAACCGTGCCCAAGAGCAGAGTTATCAGGATTATCAAGCTTAACCCTACCTCTATAAAACTTTGACCTTTTTCTGAACTGGCTTGATGGCCATGATTCGTAATTGGAAATACCTCAATTTTCATAATAACTTACATCCGCCTTCTGACTATGTGTTGGGAATCATGAGTTGAGGATAAGTATTTGAGCCAGATACATTAGTAATGTTGCACACTGGTGTGAATGTTTGTGTGGGTGTGGATGTGTCGGTGGCAGTTGGTGATACCGTAGGTGTATCAGTTACTGTTGGTGTATTCGATGCTGTAGGAGTAACCGTTGGAGTGTAAGTACTTGTTGGTGTGGCCGTTATTGTGGGTGTATCCGTTGGTCCGGTCGTAAACGTTGGATAAGGTGTTCTTGTCGGAATAGGGATGCCTGTCTCTATCGTAAAACCTATGATTATGGTGCGATATGTAGTTGCTGTGATGGGTATAGTTGGGAAATTTACCAGTGGTAAAAGGGGATCATAATTTGCCTGAACTCTCACTTTTATTCGATCGCCTATCGCGACGTCTGGAGATGGGGGGCAGCTTGAAAATGAGACACCAGTTCCATGATCGTATTCTATAGTGATATCTCCACTCGTCAGCCCAATTAAGCCTGCACCCACTCTCAAAGCTGCGTTTTTTATTCCATCGCAATCTTTGTACCTCAACGAGGTTGCCCCGGCGTCCCCCACACTCACTCCAAAACGGGCTCCCTCCCGGCTAGATGTGGCGACAGCTCCGTAGAAAAATATAAACCGACTGATTTCAATCATCCCATAGATAAGTAACAATATAACCGGTAATATCAGAGCAAACTCAATAAGACCCTGGGCGCAATCTCTTCTACACAGGGAAAGACGTGCTTTTTTCATGTTTCCTTCTTTCCTAAGGCTAATTATACTTCTGCTCTTGTGGGATACAACCCGACAAAGGTACCGCACACCTACCAAAAGAACAAAATAAGGGCCCCGCTGATAAGAAAGGGTCCCAGGGGTAGAGAATGTTGAAAAGCGCGATAGCGGCGAAGGATGACCGACACTGCCAGGACAATAAAGCTTACCATACCTGAAAGTAGTAACCCTATGACCAGTCCGCCAATCACGGCTGGCCAGCCCAACAACAAACCTATCACTCCCGAAAGGTTTACATCACCATAACCCAAAGCCACACCTTGAGCGTCTACTGTGGAGCGACGGGATACCAGGCGCATAAACAGCTTGCCCGTCATGTAGAGTCCCAGCATAATGCCATAACCGACTGCCCCACCCAACAGTGTCGGCCAGAGGCCATGCAACCCAAAACCGGTCGCCAGACCGATGGCGGCCCCAAACCAACTGGTGGGATGCAAGATCAGGTGGTGCTCCATGTCAATTACAGCCAGCACGCCAAAATACAGGCACCACACCAGCCCCAGGACGAAGCCCAGTTTGGGGTTTGGGAAATACCAGAGGTAACCGATAACGGCTAATCCCCCAATCTGAACCAACCAATATCGCAGCCCTTTAGCCGCGTGGCAGTGCGGGCAGCCTCCCGGCCAGATGAGATGCGTCCAAGCCACCGCCACCTGGCATTTGGCACAGAAAGGTTGAACTAGCCGGCGGTGAGCAGGTAACACATCCGCAAAATAATTCACCGCTGAGCCGGCTAACCAGCCCAGAGGTATCAACCAAAGCAGGTGCATCACAACGCAATTATAGCAGCCCGCGCAGGAATGGATTCCCCGGATAACCTTCACCCATGGCTTCAGACCCCAGCATATTGACCCTCTATTCAGGGAAAGTTACAATCTAACCATGCCCACCGCGCCGGTAATTGCACTCCTCAGCGACTTCGGGACGCAAGACCCATACGCTGCCATCATGAAGGCGGTGATTTCTCGCCTCGCTCCTGGCACTGCAATAGTAGACATCACCCACGAAATTCCCGCTGGAGACGTGCGACGCGCGGCTTTCGTGCTGTGGCAGGCATGCCCGTACTTCCCCACCGGCAGTGTGTTCCTGGCCGTAGTTGACCCAGGCGTTGGAACTGACCGCCGCGCAATCCGGCTGGACACCAACCGGCGCATCTTTATCGGCCCGGACAACGGCCTGTTTACCTACATCCTGACACCTGACTGCCAGGCCTGGGAGTTGCAGAACCCCGAATACCAACTGGAAAATCTGAGCAGTACGTTTCACGGCAGGGACATCTTCGCACCCGCGGCGGCATATTCTGCCCTAAATATAGAGGGAAAGAAATTCGGAGACCGGGTGACCGACCCCCTGACCTTCCCCCTGCCCCTGTTGGAGTCCCCTACCCCAGGACGAATAACCGGCGAAATTTTGCATGCTGACCGTTATGGAAACCTGGTCACCAGCCTGGGCTGTTTTCAAGCCCAAGGCGATCAGTTCATGTTGCGACCCTGGATCGGTGACCTCCCTACCCGGCCACTGTCCCCCTCAGAATGGGTTCTCAAGCTCCCCAACGGGCTGACCCCGCCCTGGGTGCATGCGTTTGCCGATCTGCCTCCCCATGCCCTGGGCGTACTCATTGGCAGCACTGGCTTGCTGGAAATCGTGGCCAGAGGGGGTAGCGCTGCAGACCTCCTCCAGCTTTCCCCCGAAACCCAGGTTTCTCTCTTCAGAAGAGGGTCGTAGTACCTGCCAAGCATGGCGAATTCTGGGTGAAGGTTATTCCCCCCAACCGTTTGATGGTAAAATCCCAACCTGAACCCAGCATCTCAATCCAACCCCTGAAAATCTCACTAAAAAATGGCTGACTACAAAGTGCAACAATTTGTCATCGAAGGAGGGTATCCGCTAACCGGGCAAGTCACCCCCTCGGGAAATAAAAACGCGGCCTTGCCCCTCCTGGCTGCCTGCTTGCTGACCGATGAACCGGTCACATTGCATAACCTCCCACAAATCAAGGATGTCTACACCATGCGGGCCCTGCTCGAAAACCTGGGAGCGAAAATTGAAACCCTGAACAAGCAGACCTGGCGCGTACACGCCCACGACATCCAGCCCACCCGGCTTGACCCGGAACTCTGCCGGCAGATACGGGCCTCCATACTGCTGGCCGGGCCGGTTACCGCCCGTACAGGGCAACTCAACATCCCGCCCCCAGGAGGGGATGTGATTGGGCGCAGGAGGGTGGACACACACATCCTGGCCCTGCGCGCTCTGGGTGCCGAAGCTACCTATCGAAACGACAAAGAACGATTGTACTGCTTTCGGGCGAAAAAACTACGGGGAGCGGATATCCTGATGGACGAGGCCAGCGTAACCGCCACGGAAAACGCCATTATGGCTGCGGTGACCGCCGAGGGTGAAACCACCATCCACAATGCGGCCTCCGAACCCCACGTGCAGGAACTTTGTCATTTCCTCAATTGCCTGGGTGCTCGCATCGAAAATATCGGCTCAAACACCCTGCACATCCATGGCGTTCCAAAGTTAACCGGTTGCGAATACACCATCGGAGCCGATTATCTAGAAGTGGTCAGCCTGATCGGGGCCGCGGCGGTGACCCGGGGCCGCATCCGCATCCGTAATGCCCAGCCTCAGTACCTGGATATGATCCGCATGGTATTCAACCGTTTGGGGGTGGTATGGGAGGTGGAAAACGGCGATATCCTGGTGCCGGCAGAACAACCGCTCACCATCGAACCTGATTTGGGCAATGCCATCCCCGAGATCAAGGTGATGCCCTGGCCAGCTTTTCCCACCGACTTGATGAGCATCGCCATCGTTGTGGCCACCCAGTCCCAGGGGAGCGTGTTGTTTCACGATTGGATGTACCCCAGCCGGATGTTCTTCGTGGACAAGCTGGTCAGCATGGGTGCCCAGATTGTGCTGTGTGACCCCCACCGCTGCATTGTCCAGGGGAAAACGCAACTGATGGGGGAGCGGATGGAAAGCCCGGACATCCGGGCGGGTATCGCTCTGGTGTTGGCTGCGCTGTGCGCCAACGGGACCTCCATCATCGCTAACATTGGTCAGATTGACCGGGGGTACGAGAGGATAGACGAAAAGCTACAGCAACTGGGAGCGCATATTCAGAGGGTGAGCTAAGCTGCTTCGCGGAACGTTATTCATCCTGCCTGCACCAGTGCAGCAAGCACAGGTGAGCGGAGCGACGTCCCGAACGCTAGTGAGGGATGAAGTGCAGTCGAAGGATGGCTTGGCAGAGAGACTCTTTAAGCCTCACCAGGCTACACCTTTTCCCCCTCGCCCTTCGACTTCGGGTCTCGATACGCTCCTACGGAGCTCGACCCTCCGCTCAGGGTGAATGGTTTTTCATCCCCTGGCTTCCAAATGGAGGGTGAGCGGAGTAGGGCAAAACGAAGTGAAGCCTGTATCCGCCGGGTCGAGCCTGCCTGCCCCCCGTATGGGGGGCCTGTCCCCGCATGGGGATCGAGACCGAGACCCCATCTGAAGGTGATCTCGATACACTCGCTTCGTGCCCCTACGGGGTACTTCGCTCGCACTCGATCACCGGATAATCCGCGGGTCGAGTGCCCCGAGTGACCTGCCTGCCCCCCGTATGGGGGGCCTGTCCCACGCAGTGGGGTGCCCCGTAGGGGTAAACGAGGGGCGTATCGCCTGCCCTTGCGGTCTAGGCCAGGGAGACCCCATCCGAGGTTGGTCTCGATACACTCCCTTCGTACCCCTAGGGGGTACTTCGGGAGTTACTCGACCAACATGGTCTCGCGGGTCGAGTAGGGCAAAACGAAGTGAAGCCCATATCCACCTACTTGAGTATAGCATATCCCGGTAGTGAAAAGTATAATCACACCCGTGGTCACCTCCTACTTCAGACATCCAGCCACCAGATACAAAGTATCCGTACCCGTCTTTCAAGGTCCTTTAGACCTGCTGCTGCAGTTGATCGAGAACGCCGAACTGGACATCACCAAGATCGCCCTGGCACAAGTCACCACCCAGTTTTTAGACCACCTGCAAGCAGTAGAACAACAAGCCCCGGATGAGGTCTCCAGCTTTCTGGTGATTGCTGCCAAGCTGTTGCAGATAAAATCGGAAGCCCTGCTCCCCCGTCCCCCGGTACGCGAACCCGGGGAGGAAGACCCGGGCGAGGCGCTGGCTGAGCAACTGCGGAGGTACAAACAATTCAAAGAAATCGCTGGTCATCTGGATGAGCTCCAGCGGAGGGGTTTGAGAACCTACCTGCGCGTGGCGGCTCCCATAAAAATCAACCCTCATCTGGAATTGGGTGGACTGACCATCGAAGACCTGGCAGCCACGGCCAGATACCTGCTAACCCGCGAAACCGAACCCCCTATCCTGAACTACATTGTAACCAGGCCAAAGGTAACCATCGGACAAAAGATCGTGCTCATCGTACAGACCCTGCGGAACGCTGGCAAGACCACGTTCTCTGACCTGATCAAAGGGTCGCCAACCCGCATGCACGTGGTGATGACCTTTCTGGCTTTATTGGAATTGATCAAACGCTTACGCGTTACTGCTCACCAGGAGCGCCTGTTCGGTGAAATCCATCTGCAACCAGCGGAGGCATGGAGCGAGGAGACGGATTTCGAGTCCGAATTTGGGGAATAGGGCCGTCGCTTGACAGCGGGTAACCCCCACAGGACGAGAAAACACTCCATAGAGGCAAGCGGGCGCAATTCCCCTAAAAAAGACAGTGCGAGCTCTCCCTACCCTGAAAGTCCCTCCTCATTTATGCTACAATCAGTCCTGTCAGCAAGCTCAGACAAGGAGCAACAGAATCCAATATGACTGTCATCCGCTCAATTCGAGGCACACGCGACTTCTATCCCCCAGAAATGGCGCGGCGTTCATGGCTGTACGAGAACATCCGAAAGGTCTCCGAGTCGTTTGGTTATCAGGAATACGAAGGGCCTTTCTTGGAGTACGTCGAACTGTACGCCGCCAAATCGGGGGATGAGCTGGTCAAAGAGCAATCCTACGTCTTCGAGGACCGCAGCGGAGAGTTGATCGCCCTGCGTCCGGAACTCACCCCCACGCTGGTGCGTATGATTGGCCAGCGCCAACGACAATTGAATTTCCCCTTGCGCTGGTGGTCTTTTGGCCCTTTCTGGCGCTACGAACGTCCCCAAAAAGGGCGGACGCGCGAATTTTTCCAGTGGAACATTGACCTGGTGGGGGTAGATACACCCGAGTCAGACGCCGAGCTTGTGGCCGTGGCGGCCACCTTTTTCCGCCAGGTTGGGCTCAAGCCCCAGGAAATCATCCTGAAAGTGAACAACCGCCGCCTGATGGAATCGGAGTTGGGCAAACTGGGCCTAGCTGCCGGGCAGAGGGATCAGGCATTTCGTCTGATTGACCGGAGGGACAAGACCTCGCCCGAAAAGTGGAGGGCGGATGCCAAAGGCCTGGGGCTTTCGGAGGGACAGGTCCGCAAACTGGAGGGGTTGCTGGGAGACCAAAACCTGTGGGAGTCGTCCGAAGAACTGGTGCGCTTCTTCAAGGCGGTGGAGGCATTGAACGTGCAGGAGTACGTGCAATACGCTCCCGAGGTTATTCGCGGTCTGGATTACTATACCGGCACGGTCTTCGAGGCCCACGACAGCAGTGGCGAATTCCGGGCCATATTGGGCGGAGGGCGGTACGACGACCTGATGGCGGCGGTGGGTGGTGAAGCCTTGCCCGGCGTGGGTTTTGCCATGGGGGATGTGGTCATCAGCCTGGTGCTGGAGCGATACGGGTGTCTGCCGAACGTAGATGAGCTGACCGCCAGCGATATCCTGGTGACAGTTTTTGATGAGGCTTCCTGGCTGGAATCTTATAAACTGGCAGCCGAGCTTCGGGGATCCGGTTTCCGCGTGGTCTGTTATCCCCAACCGGTGAAATTACCCAAGCAATTCAAGTACGCCGACCGGATATCCGCCCGGGTGGCTCTGGTCCTCGGCCCGGAGGAGTTGAGGGAGGGGAAAGTAACGGTCAAGAACCTGTTAACCCGAGAGCAGCAAACCATCCCGCGGGCCGCGCTGGTAGAGGTGATTAGAGGCTGCTTGGAATAATCCCACGGAGGCTGTGAACGGTTAATTATCCATCGTCAAGGGGGCTTTTGACGGCGAGGGGGCCTTTGTTGAGGACATGGGTGTAGATCATGGTGGTGCGGACATCTTTATGGCCGAGGAGTTCCTGGACGGTCCTGATATCATAGCCTGCCTCCAGCAGATGGGTGGCGAAGGAGTGGCGGAAGGTGTGGGGGGTGATGTGTTTGTCGAGGCCAGCCTGACGGGCAGCAGTTCGTACAGCTTTTTGGATGCCTGTTTCGTGTAGGTGATGTCGGCGGACGATGCCGGTGCGCGGATCTGCGGATCG
Source organism: Chloroflexota bacterium (assembly GCA_040758495.1). Taxonomy (GTDB): domain Bacteria; phylum Chloroflexota; class Anaerolineae; order Anaerolineales; family JBFLVL01; genus JBFLVL01. The sequence goes on along the minus strand of JBFLVL010000035.1, from coordinate 970 downwards.
GTTTTGAGCCGGAAAGACATATTGCCAGATCCATTCCCGGTTAGCGTTGGGATATTTACGTTCCAGGGCGTCCGGGAGGTAGACAGCCCCGTAGCCGGCAGCCAGATCCTTTTGGTGCAGGGCCTCGACTACGCTCAGGTGGGCTTGCAGGGCAGGCACGATGGCTTGAGGGAGCAAGGCGCGGCGGTCCTTTTCGCCCTTACCGTCGCGCACAATGAGTTGCTGGTTAGCAAAATCCAGGTCTTTGACGCGCAGGCGTAAGGCCTCCATGATGCGCAAGCCGCTGCCGTACAGGAGCTGGGCGATAAGCTGGTTGGTATCCTGGAGGTTGGCGATCACGGCCAGGACTTCTGGTTTGGTAAGCACGGTGGGCAACCGTTTGGGTTTACTAGCCCGAACGGCGTTAAGTTGGTCATCTGCAAGAGGTTGTTTTAAAACGTATTTGTAAAGGAAGATGATGGCGCTCAAAGCCTGGTTTTGGGTAGAGGCGGCGACATTTTTCTGGGTAGCCAGGTGGGTGAGATATTGGTTGACTTCCAGCATGCCCATGTCTTTGGGGTGGCGTTTGTTATGAAACAGGATGAAGCGCCGTACCCATTGCAGGTAGCTTTGTTCAGTGCGATAGGAATAATGTTTTAGGCGGATCTGGTCTCGTAGTTGGTCAAGGAGCTTTTGGGGAGATAAAGTCATAATGGTGTGGTTGTTTGTTTTTTATGGAGTTGCGTTTTCATAATATATTGTATATAATTTGTACTAAGGGTACCTTTGTAGATAGTCTACTATAAAGAGGGTTCTTTGTAAACATCATTCTTAAATGGTTATCCAGACCAGTCTGTCTACACATAGTTGAACGAACCTTTGTTCTAGTATATAAGTGAGTAGCTTAAACAAGGGAGGTGAGCATGGAAAGCAGCCAGAGAGCGGGATGTGAGGTGGCTGATATTTTGCGGAAGCACCTGAAAGACTACCG
>JBFLVL010000034.1:0-30074 GCA_040758495.1 Chloroflexota bacterium | reverse complement strand
CAGATACCACAGCCCATACACGTGGTGGTATCAACCTGTGCACATCCCCCTTTGCCCTTCAGGGATATCGCTCCGAATGGACAGGTTTCGGTACAGAGGGCGCAGCTATTACACATCTCTTCGTTGATAGAGCTGACGAAACCGGATGAGATCAGCATGGGTGTGCCGTTTCGCTGAGCATGCATGGCGCCGCAGCAGCACGAGCAGCAATTGCAGATGGCGTAGAAGCGGTTCAACATGGCGTCCTTAAAAAAGGCATGATGCACATGACCGCGGTTTTCTTCAGCGTGCAGGATTTCAATCGCTTCCTCAGGGGTGAGCCACCTGGCGCGTTGGGGATGATAAGTAATAACCATACTGGCGAACGGTTCCCCGATGACCAGGCAGACATCCAGAGGCCTACAGGGGTTGGGGCGGGAGGCACGGCAGGGACACTCGATGACCACGATGTGATCGGGATTTTTCAGGATGATATCCCGAGCCCGGTTGAAGGGGATGACTTGCTCCAGGTTTTTCAGTTCGATCTCTTCCTGGATGGTGACCAATTGTGTGGCAGCCTCTAAGGGGACGACCTTGCCGTGATAGCCATCTGCTAGGGATCCCTTTCCCTGGTTACTTTTCTTTCCAGGAGGCAGCAGAAATCTGAATAAGTGGATGATGGTCTTATAAGCCCGCGCCAGGGGATGCTCACCTGTACCGATGCCGATATACAGATAAGGCCATCGGGCGTAAATGTACCCATGCAGCAGGTCGTAGAGGGTGTAGGGGTGTGTGCGCCGAGCTTCCTGGATGAACTTTAGCGTAGGGAGCGGTCTGGTGGACAATTTTTTAGTTGAGAGATGGGCGCTAAAGGGTTCCTTTGTACATCCCGCCATCAATGGTGAGCATGACGCCGGTGATGTAGGATGCTGCTGGAGAGAGGAGGAAGGTGGCCGCGTTCCCGAATTCTGCGGGCTTGCCCATTCGTCCCAGGGGGCTGTCCTTGGCCTGTTTCTCGATTTCCTGCTCTATGCTGGTGCCGCTGACTTTGGCACGGTGGCTCATCAGCTCATACACGCGCTCGGTTTCTGTCCAGCCTGGAAGGATGGAGTTGAAGCGGATGCCTTCCCTGCCAAGCTCCAGGGCCAGGGTTTTGGTCAGTCCCACGGTGGCTGCGCGGATGCTGTTGGAAAGCACCAGGTTGGGGACCGGCTGCTTGACCGCATAGGAGGTGATGGTGAGCACGCTGGCAGCTTTCGATTGGCGTAAATGGGGAAGCGCAGCCCGAATGAGACGGACATGGCTCATGAATGAGAGATTGATGGCGTGCTGCCAGGTGGTTTCGTCGAAGGATTCGAAGGAACCCGCGGGTGGGCCGCCGGAGTTTGTCACCAGGAGGTCCAGGCCGCCGAATTGCTTTACGGTTCGGGAGACAATTTTGGAGGGTGAGTCGGGATCGGTCACATCGCCAGGGACGGGTATCACTTCATTTCCCGTATCGCCAGCCAAATTTCGGGCAGCTTCTTCGAGGCTTTCAGGGTTGCGGCTGTTGATCGCCACCCTGCATCCTTCTAGGGACAAGCCTCGGGCGACAGCGTATCCTAATCCTCGGCTGGCTCCCGTTACCAGGGCACGTTTGCCGATGAGTTGAAGGTCCATGATTTCTCCTTTCTGCGGTCAGATAGTATCGAGTTGATCTCCTATAATGCTCACGTCAGGCCAATGTGTCTCAATCCAGGTATGCACCTGCTGCAGAGTTCGTTGTGTGTGGCCGTTGTCGTTGCTTACCAGGGCACAGACGATGACTGCGTTTTGCCAGACATCCTGACAATCCATCTCGGCGACGGAGATGTTGAATTCCCGGTGCAGACGGGCGAGCAGTGGTTTCAACCGTTGCCGCTTGGCCTTCAGCGAGGTACATCCTGGGAGGTGGAGGTGGAGGGTCAGTACTCCGATGGGCATAGCATGGGCCTGTTAGGGGGAGGTGGTGTTTATATCCCTGCTAGTGTATAATGACCGCATGCAAAATACAAGGTCTTGGATACTCGTATTTGGCGTCCTGGCCATCCTGGGCTGGCTGGCATGGTCAGTCATTGGTGTGGTGGGGGAGACCACGCACAACGCCTTGCAACCGATGAGTGACATCACCGGAAAACTGAGCACACAGGTGGCGGAAGTCCTGCATCCTACACCCACAGTGCTTCCAGATCCAATTACGATTGTAAATCAGGTGCGCTCTCTGGCGCGTTTGGAGACCATTCAGTATTCGGTTGAAAAGGTGATAACCGCAGAGGTGGGACAGGGCACGTTTGGTTTTCTCTTTGGCGACCGGCTGCTCTTTGTGGCTCACGGTATTGTTATCGCCGGGGTTGACCTGGCCAAATTAGGCCCGGAGGACCTGTGGATAAAAAACGAAGTGCTGTATGTACACCTTCCCCCACCCGAGGTGTTCGTGGCTACCCTGGATAATGAAAAGTCGTACGTCTATGACCGGGACACGGGGGTGCTCACCCACGGGTATGTGGATTTAGAAACCACAGCACGGAAAGCCGCTGAAGAGGAGATCATGAAGGCAGCTCTCGAGGACGGCATTTTAGAGCAGGCCCGTCAGAATGCGGAGAATTTCCTCTATCGGTTGTTGAGGGATCTGAAGTTCCCGGAAGTTATTTTTGTTGAAACTGCACCTGAGGAGTAAGGGCTTCAGGGTGATCGTTGACTAGATACGCTCGGTCCAGTCTGGCCGGGCGTATTTTTCATTTTGTAGGGAGAGAGCCGTGGTTCGCTCCGAGGGGGTCAGGTCGTCGGGTATGAATGTGAGGTTCAATGTCTGGCTGAAGGCGATCTGGAGGGCCTCCGCGGCTGCTTCCCAACTGAGGGTAACGCCAAGGAGTTCTGTGAGGGTGGTGGCGCGTGAGAGCAGATGGTCAGCGGCCCGGATGCGGCTTTTTTCTTCGGGGAATGTGAGGCATTGGGTGATGCGGGTGATGTCGCCGTGAAGCGGGATGGCACCGTGCTGGAGGATGCCGTTCAGTTTGCGTGCCTGAGCGCTGCCGATAACTTTTTTGCCGTTGACTGTGATTTCGTATTCCGAAGGGGTTTGGAAACATAAGGGGCTTGGCGAATTGTTGGACGTGGGGTAGGGATGCGCTTTTGGGTCCAGGCCGAGTCGTCTGAGGGCCTCCAGCAGAGGGGCCGACAGGCGACGGTAACCTTCTAAAATACTGCCGGCCAGGCGAGGTTCGTCTTTAGGAGCCATGACAGCATAGGTAAGCTCATCGGCGTGCAGGAGGGCCCGACCACCTGTAGGACGACGGACGACATCCCAGCCCTGTGCTTGTAGCCGCTGCTGGTCAATGTCGCCAATTGGCTGCGCATAGCCTATGGATAAACAGGGAGGTGTCCAGGCGTACAGGCGCAGTGTGGGGGAAACTGAACCCTGCCCCACATGCTGGAGTATGGCTTCGTCCACGGCCATGTTCCAGGCGCCGCTTGCGGGTGGGGTGTGTACCAGTCGCCAGGCAGTGGATTGGTAGGGCAATTAATGCTCCTTAGTAGATGGCTTGAAGCTCGGCATCAGCTTTTTCGATGATGTTTGGGGGGAGTGGCATCAGAGGTGGTCGAACAGCCCAGGAGGGGAATTGATGCCGACGGGACATCAGACCTTTTATCAGAGAGGCGGCTGGTGGGTAACTATCCATTACCGACCGGGCGGCAGTCAGGCGTCCTTGGGCTTGAGGGGCAGAACCTCCGGCCTGATGCGCGTCCCAAATCAATCGGGCATCGGGGGAACACAGATTGGCTAAGGCGGTAATGCAGCCAGCAGCTCCGGTTTCCAACGCCTGGCTGAAAAGGCTGTCTTTCCCTACGTGTATGGCAAAGTCTTTTCCGAAACGTTGGCTGAAAAACTGGGTGTAGTTGAGGTCGCCGGAGGAATCTTTCAAGCCCACGAAGTTGTTGGGGTAGGCCTCTTTCAGGCGGGAGAGCAAATCCGTGGAGAGTGTAACCCCGCTCATCTGGGGGAAATGGTACCCCAGCAGGGCTCCGCTTGAAGGTACGGCCTGATCCAGGACTTCTTTATACCAGGTGAACAATCCCTCCTGGCTGGCTGCCCGGAAGTAGTAGGGAGGGAGGACGACGACGCCATCGAAACCCATGTCGAAGGCTGAGCGGGTAAGGGAGATGGTTTGGGAAAGGCTGGGTGTTCCGGTTCCAGCGAGCAATATAAAATCTGGGTGAGATTTGCGGACTACGAGGGCAGCGCGGAGTATGGCTGTTCGTTCCTCCGAGCTGAAGGAGGGGCCCTCGCCAGTTGTTCCCAAAATGAGGGCACCATGACAGCCGCGCTGTGCCAAAAACGTGAGCAATGAAGGTATGGCGGTTAAATCTGGACGACCGTTTGGTTCTAGAGGGGTGATTGCGGCGGCAAAAACCCCGGAGATTGGGTGGGAGGGCATATGTTTTTCCTGGAACTGTTATTTGTAAAAAGATGTGCATATTGTAAGCGAATTTGAAGGTTCAGGAAACGGGGATCTGGTTGAGGCTGGTTGTCCATGTTGGGGTACAGAAACGGGCGTCGGGTTTCATCCCTCAAGTTTAGGGAGCGATATGGTCATGGGTTGAATCCAGGAGGAGGCAGATGGTTGGGTGTGGGGGTGAAGATATCCGGGAGGGAGGTGACATATTCGCTGAACAACAACACAAACAGGGGAAAATCCTTGACAAATGATAGATAGTGTTGTATGGTTAGAATACAAATAGTTGATATGTCAACCATATTCGGCTGCTTCTTAGAATGACCATAGCCAACGATTTGTACAGCATACTCAAAGATATATATTTTTACCTTGACGACGGCGATCGCCGTTTTCTTAATCAGTTTGAGCTTTCTATCCCCCGTTTTTTTTCCCTAAAACATATCCACGACAATCCTGGCATTTCTTTAACCCAATTGAGCATCTTTATGCTTAGTCACAAGAGTAATATTACTCGTCTGGTTCAGGGTTTGGAGACCGAGGGGTTGGTTGTGCGGGAGAGAGACGAAACGGACGCCCGAACTTATCAATTGTACCTGACAGAAGCGGGTCAGAGCCTTTTTAATAAGGCTTCCGCTGCTCACGGTTTGTTTAATCAAGAGCGATTTTCGAATCTGGATGGAAATTTTGAGAAGTTGTTGCAGGCGTTAAACAGCGTCAAAGAAGTACTGGTTGAAAAATTAGAGAACAAACAGCAATAGTCCTAAATTTGCTTATTTAACCTCGAAGCATGGTGTAATGGAATCGTAATCAAAGCTTTACCTTGATAGGTAATGGGGATCAAATAGGGATACAGCACATTTAGGATTTTTGTCCTTTGTAGAAAGGACATACAAATTCAAAAGGATTGGAGGTGATGTGTATAAAAGCTTAACGGATGTTTTCGTAACTAACAAACACGTGGGATGTGTGAATATTACTGGTTACATAGTTGCCAAACACAATCCTTTCAAAAAATAATTACGGAGGTTTAGAAATGTCTAAGAAACTATGGATGCTGGTCAGCTTTATGCTGATCGCGGTGTTAGTGATAACAGCCTGTGCTCCTAAGCCTACGCCCACACCTGTACCTGTGGTTGAGAAGACGGAGGCACCGGTGGTTCCTACGGCGACAAAGCCACCCGAAATAGTGGAGACCGAACCCCCAGTTGCTGCACAACTGACTATCTGGGCAGACGAGACCCGTGCCCCGATTATTGAGGCTCTGGGCGCCGCCTTTTTTGAGACCTACGGGGTTGAGATCGTTGTTGAGCAGTACGGCTTTGGGGATATTCGTGATAACCTGAAGATTGCCGGACCCGCCGGAGAAGGCCCCGACATTATCATCGGCGCGCACGACTGGCTGGGTGAGTTGGTGATCAACGGTCTGCTGGCCCCCATCGATCTGGGTGATAAGGAGGAATTGTTTGTGGCCTCCGCGGTCGAAGCCTTCAAATACGAAGGCGTGCTTTATGGTCTGCCGTATGCAATCGAAAACGTTGCCTTCTTCCGCAACCCAGACCTGGTACCGAATGCCCCCACGACGTGGGATGAGGTTGCGCAGATTGCCGCAGATCTCGAGGCTGCCGGGACAGTGACCCAGGGTTATGTCCTCCAGCAGGGTGACCCCTATCACTTCTTCCCCATCATGACCGCTTTCGGTGGTTATGTCTTTGGTCTGGATGAACAGGGTTACAATCCGCAGGATGTGGGTATTGATAGCCCAGGCTCCATCGCGGCTGCCACGTGGCTGGATACGATGGTGAAAGAAGGTCATCTGACACCAGACATTGACTGGGACACCATGCATGTCATGTTTGAGAATGGTAGCTCAGCCATGTTCATCACCGGGCCTTGGTCTTTGAACCGTCTGCGGGAATCGGGAATTCCTTATGCTATCAGCAATATTCCGTCTGGTCCCGGGGGTGAAGGGAGACCCTTCCTTGGTGTTCAAGGCTTCATGGTGAGCGCATTCAGTGATGCTCCCCTGTTGGCTCAAACCTTCTTGCTGGAGTTTGTGGCTACTGAGGAGACCATGCAAGAACTCTACGAGGCAGGTGGACGAGCTTCAGCTTACTTGCCAGTACTGGACGCGACCGAGGATGCCGATTTGGCTGCCTTTGGAGAAGCGGGTAAGAATGGTCTACCCATGCCTGCCATCCCCGAGATGTCCGCAGTGTGGACGGCTTGGGGAGATGCAGTCACAATCATCTTCCAACAGCAACAGGCTCCTGACGAAGCGTTCATGAACGCGGCTGAGCAGATCCGCACAGCTATCGCTGGAGGTCAATGAGCACTGTAGAGACAAGGGCCAGGGGTTTTATCATGCCCCTGGCCCAAATGTCTGGTAATATTCCTCGTTTAGCGCTCCGACTGATTGGCCTGGCGCTGCTGGACGCCTTTGCGGTTTGGTTCCTTTATTTGCTGATACGCGATGGCGTTTGGCCCTTGGTTGTCATCATCACCATCGTTACCCTGGGGTTGAACATTATCAATCTTAGGGAGGATTTGTTTCCGTTGCGTTGGCTTTCGCCCGGGTTGACGCTTCTGATTATGATGGCTTTGTATCCAATCATCTTCACGATTTATACGGCTTTCACGAACTACAGTGACGGGCATCTGTTAACTAAACTACAAGTCATACACCTTTTAGCGAAGGAACATTATCTCCCTGAAGGTGCACAAACGTATAGCTGGGTTGCCTATCGAGGGTCACAAGGTGACTATATCCTCTGGTTGACTTCTAAGGATGGTGAAAACCTATTAGCGGTTCAGGGTGAACCGGTAAAGGCTGTTTCTCCTGACGAGGACGAATTTGGACCACTTGATGAAGAGGGTATCCCGGTTTCCTTTGAGGGGTACAGACGTTTGACCCGGATTGATGCGGTAAAGTATATCTCAGAGCTGGGCAAGATAGAATTTGGGGAGGAACCCAACACCATCAAGATCAGCTCACTGGATGCCGCCGCACAGTATCAGCAGCGCTATGTCTATGATGACGATTTAGATGCAATTATTGATAGGGCCAAAGAGATCGTTTATAGCGCCGATAATGTAAATGGGGCTTTCACCTCTTCGGAGGGCGCCTCGTTACTACCTGGTTATCAGGTTCCCACCGGGTTGAAGAACTTCAAGCGCTTGTTTACTAGCCCGGCCTTGCGGGGACCGTTCGCCATGGTGTTTATGTGGACGGTGGCTTTTGCATTTTTCTCTGTAGCAACCACCTTTGCCCTTGGCCTTTTCTTGGCCTTAATATTTGACGACCCCCAACTGAAAGGCAGAAAGATCATCCGCTCGTTGCTGATCATTCCTTATGCCATCCCTGGGGTGATTGGCATTTTGATCTGGCGAGGTATGCTCAACCCTCACTTAGGGGTGGTCAGCACAACGATGAAAGATATTATCGGTTGGGCTCCTCCATGGCTTTCTAACGCTTGGTGGTCAAAGATTGCCATTTTATTGGTGAACCTATGGTTGGGTTACCCCTACATGATGTTGATTACCAGCGGAGCCTTGCAGGCCATTCCCCATGACCTGTATGAAGCCGCCAGAGTGGATGGTGCTACCGCCTGGCAGCGTTTCTGGAATATTACCTTACCCCTACTTCTGGTCTCTGTTGGCCCCTTATTAATCGCTTCATTCACCTTCAACTTCAACAACTTCAATGTGATCTACTTGTTTAACGAAGGAGGGCCCCCGATACCGGCAACCCCGACCCCGGCTGGACATACGGACATCCTGATCAGTTACACGTACCGTCTGGCTTTTGCCGGACATCGCGGCTCGGATTATGGGTATGCGGCTGCTATCACCATCGTGATCTTCCTCCTGGTTTCGTTAATCACCATATTCAATTTCCGTTATACCCGCATTTGGGAAGAGATATCCGAAAGTGTCTAAACTGAGAGATAGATTTAAACCAACTGTCAGCGGTCAACGCAGGTTCGGAAAGAGGGTACGGTATATTATTGCTTTACTGGCTATCTTTTATTCCCTCTTTCCTGCTTTGTGGGTAACATCCGCCTCCTTTGACCCCACAGGCTCACTGGCAACCACACAGCTCATCCCCCGACATGCTTCACTCAATAATTTCCGAGAACTTTTTGCGGATCCAATCAATCCGTTCCTCACCTGGTTGTTGAATTCCATAAAGATTTCTTCGATTGTGGCTTTCCTTTCGGTGTTTATCCTGGCGTTAAGCGCTTATGCGTTCTCACGTTTCCGGTTCCGTTTCCGACGCAGTTTGTTATTAGGAGTTTTCCTTGTACAGGTCTTTCCCAGTTCACTGACCATTGTGGGATTGTTCCTCCTGGTGCAACAAATTGGAAGGTACTTTCCCACTTTCGGATTGAATAGCCACGGAGGATTGATTCTCGTGTACCTGGGCTGGGTGATGGGAATTAACGTGTGGTTGATGAAGGGTTTCTTTGACTCTGTGCCTCGCGAAATTGATGAGTCTGCCATGGTGGACGGCGCTACGCACTGGCAAATTTTTTGGAATCTCATCCTCCCATTGGTACGCCCTATCCTGGCAGTAGTAGCGGTCCTGAGTTTCATTGGGACGTTCAACGATTTCTTGTTAGCACGAACCATCTTACAGAGTACCGAGGAGTTTACTTTAATGGTGGGACTGTACCTTTTCGTGGACCAACAATTTGCTCAAAACTGGGGGGTTTTTGCCGCTGGTGCGGTCATCGCCAGTGTTCCTATTGTATTGGTTTACCTGTTGTTACAAGATCAGATTGTCTCAGGTTTGACCACAGGAGCAGTGAAAGGCTAATCTGATTGTCTGGCGGGGGGAAGGTGATAACATATTTACCCCGAGGTTACCATGCCATATGATGACCGGATTTTCGGTGCGATGATCCACCTAGACCAACGTCTGAACCGCCACATGAAGGATTCTGAGGGCGTAAAACATCGTATGCGTTTATCTCCAGCCCAGCCGGTTCCCGGACAGGATGTAGCCATATTCGTTACCACTTGTGGGTCCTTAGCATGTGAGGGTGTGTATTGTTGGTATACGACGGATGGTAGAGAACCCGAAGAGGGTTCAGCCACTGTGATATGTCTGGAAAGGGAGGACGAAGTCTGGGATGTCATCACATGGAGCTACTTGCAGCGATGGCGGGGCGTCGTGCCCTCTCAGATGTCAGGGACGGTCATCCGTTATCGGATTGGTACACGGTTGGCGGGAAGTGGTCGTTGGGTGTTCGCTGATAATCAAGCCAATGTACTAACCAGGGCGACACCCTTTGGATACTATACAGGCAACACGGTAACACCACCCTGGCAGAAAAGGGCGGTTATCTACCATGTCTTTTTGGATCGCTTTTTTCCCGGAGAGGGTAAAGACTGGCAAAAGCCCCAATTGCTATCCGGTTTCTTTGGGGGTACACTCAGAGGGGTGATGGATAAGTTGGATTACATCCAGTCCTTGGGTTTTAATACCCTTTGGCTTTCTCCCCTGTTTGCCAGCCCATCCCATCATGGATACAACGCCACAGATTACTATACGGTTGAACCCCGTCTGGGCAGCAACGAGGACCTGGATGAGTTGATCGCTGCGGCGCACCATCGTGGGATGTTCATATTGCTTGACTTTGTGGCTAATCATTGGTCGCGTCAACACCCCACCTTTCAATCGGCAGTGAAGGACCCTGACAGCCCTTATCGTGCCTGGTACGAATGGGAGAAGTGGCCAGATACCTATGAGACGTATTTTGGGGTGAAAGAACTTCCAAAGATAAATTTGGAATATCCACCCGCCCGGGAGTACCTGCTACGATGTGCCCAACATTGGTTGGAGAAAGGTGTGGATGGGTATCGCCTGGATTATGCTCTGGGTCCATCCTATGATTTCTGGGCAGCTTTTCAACAGGCTTGCCGAGAAGTCAACCCCCAATGCTGGTTGTTGGGTGAGGTCGTGGATATGGCCCCTGTACAACTTTCTTACGCCAGCAGCATGGACGGCACTCTGGATTTTTTGTTGAACCGTGGATTACGAGAGACCTTCGCTTTAAACAAGTGGAAGTTGACACAATTTGAATCTTTCCTCAGCGCACATGAAAACTATTTCCCAGGCGCTTTTTCGCGCCCAGCTTTTCTTGACAACCATGACATGAACCGTTTTCTCTATATCTCTGAAGGAGACACAGCAAAACTAAAGCTGGCTGCTCTGGTGCTCTACACCCTTCCAGGACCACCAATCATATATTACGGCACCGAGGTGGGTGTAACCCAGCAAAGGCCCATCCATCAGAACAGTTTTGGGGTTTTTGAAGAGGCGCGCATGCCCATGAAATGGGGTGAGGAGCAAGATGCCGACTTGCGGGTTTATTTCCAGCGCCTGGGAGAGCTGCGCCAGAAACATCCGGTACTCTGGGATGATCACCGCGGTTTGCTGCATCTGGATGACCAGACAGGTACGTACGCTTACCTGCGTTGGAATGAACGGGAACGTGTAATCGTTGCCCTTAATATCAACGATGCGCCCCGCAGTATTACCCTTACCGGTACAGGTTTGGGCCCAGGAGTAAGTGACAGGTTAAATGAAAATCCCGTTCGTGTTGTGGGCGAATCGCTGACGGTAGAATTGGCTGGAAAACGTGGCGCATACATTGTATAGCCTGAATCTTTAGTGGAGGTATTTCCGATGAAATGGTTAAAGAAGATGCTTCCTGTTTTACTTACCCTCGGTTTACTTTTGGGGGCGTGTAAACCCTCGACACCCGTTGCCACACCGACCCCTGTTGAGGAACAAGTGACTGTCACCGAGGAGGGTGTAGAGGTTCCTGCGCAGGAGGAACCCATCTACCTGGCGATCATCTGGCACCAGCATCAGCCGGTCTATTATAAGGACCCGGAAACGGGGATATATGTTCGGCCATGGGTACGGGTGCATGCTGCCAAAGATTACGTGGACATGGCTGCCATACTCAGGCAGTACCCTGATATCCACGTGACCTTCAACTTGACTCCCAGCCTGATCCGACAAATTGACGATTTCGTTGCCGGGGCAAAGGACATGTATTGGGTTCTTGCTGAAATACCTGCCGATGACCTCACCACAGAACAAAAGCAGTTCATCCTGGAACGTTTTTTCGATACGAACCGCAAAGTTATTGCCCGTTTTCCCCGCTATCAGGAATTGCTGACCAAACGGGATAACAGCAGCGATGCGCTCAACGAATACACCACTCAGGACTTCCTCGACCTGCAGGTGCTCTTCAACCTTGCCTGGACAGACCCGGATTGGCTGGCAGAAGAACCGTTGGCCAGCCTGGTCGCTAAAGGGGAAAATTTTAGCGAAGAGGATAAGCAAATTATTTTCGATGAGCATTATCGCCTGATTACCGAGGTAATCCCCACACATCGTGAGTTGCAAGAGGCGGGGCAAATCGAGGTTACCATGACACCCTTCGCTCATCCCATTTTGCCCTTGTTGGTAGACACCAATCTGGCCCGGGTTGCCCTGCCCGATGTCGAGCTGCCACGTATGCGCTTCGCTTATGGTCAGGATGCCAGCGCGCAGGTCGAGTTGGGTGTCCAGTTGTATGTTGAGCATTTTGGTCGTCCCCCCCTGGGCATGTGGCCTGCGGAAGGTTCTGTGGCTCAGGATATTGTCAGCATTGTGGCTCAGAATGGGATCGTATGGATGGCCTCGGATGAGGGGGTGCTGGCAACCAGTCTGGGGATGAACAGTTTTACCCGCGACGCCAACGATGTGGTCGTGAATGCGGAAGCTTTGTACCGTCCCTATTATGTGGAGGGCAAACGCGGTGGTCCGGTTGCCATCGTTTTTCGCGATATATTAATATCTGATAAAGTGGGTTTCACATACTCTGGTATGCGGGGCAGCATTGCGGCTCTTGACTTTATCAACCGTATCCATGCCATTCGGGAGGCCTTGATAGCCAGTGGAGCTGAAGGTCCCTTCCTGGTCTCTGTGATCCTGGATGGTGAGAACGCCTGGGAATATTATGAAAACGATGGCAAAGAGTTTTTGCACAGCCTCTATCAACGCTTGAGCGATGACCCTCTGATTGTCACCACAACCCCCAGCGAATTTTTAGAGATGGCCCCCGACCAGCCAAGTATTGATGAACTGTGGGCCGGTTCCTGGATCAATCATGATTTCTCTACCTGGATTGGAGAGCAGGAGGAGAACACCGCATGGGATTACCTGGCCAGGGCGCGGGAATTTGTGCAGAAGTATCTCACCGGTACGCGGAAGGGGCAGGTGAGCGACGAGGTGCTGGCACAAGCCATGACGCTCATGTACATTGCCGAGGGTTCGGATTGGTTCTGGTGGTATGGCGCTGACCAGAACTCAGGCAATGACGAATCCTTTGACGAGCAGTTCCGGAACACCCTGAAGCAGGTTTACCTGACGCTGGGTGAAGAACCACCCAATTATCTGGATGTTCCCATCATCCCGCAGCAAGCCGTCAGCGCAGGTCGGGCTTCTACAGGCTTGTTGACGCCCACCATTGATGGCGTGATAGGAGAAGGTGAATGGGATGCGGCCGGGTTATACCTGTCAACCGAAGGGCTGCTAGCAGATGTTGAACCGGCCATAGAAAGTCTGGCCTACAGTTTTGACGCCCGGAATCTGTATTTTCAGGTAGCCTTCAAATCAGGGTTTTCCTTACCCATGGCCGCCAGCAGTGTGGATATCTATATCAGTGCTCCGGGTGGAGGTCCGTGGGCGAACTTCAGCCAGGGTGGTTCGTTGTTGGGCTTTCCTGCCAACCGGTTTGTACAGGTTCAATTTCAGGATGCCGAGCTGATTGGTGCACAACTCTTTACCACACAGGATGATGAGGTCTGGAGTGAAGAGGGTGTTGTACTGCAAGAAGTAGCTTTTGGGGATGGCAGTATAGAAATCGCCATTCCGCTGACTTTGTTGGGGAACGCAGATGTGGGGGATCGCATCAGCCTGCGCATGTTCTTCGGCCAGATCATCGGAGAGGAGGGGATGGCTGGATTGGTGGAAACGGATATACTGCCTGGAGCCGGCCCCGCGCTGCTTTCCGTTCCCGATCTGGGCACCACCACAATCGTTCTGGATGTTGACGATCCCGAAAAGGATGACTACGGCCCAGGCACGTATACGTACCCGAAAGATGCGGTCTTTGCGGGGGGCAACTTCGATATCCTCAATTTCCAGGTCGGTTATGATGAAGAGAACATCGTCTTCAAGTTCACGTTGCGTGGTCCGGTGGATAATCCCTGGGGGTCTCCGATTAGCCTTTCTCTACAGACCTTGGATATCTACATAGATACGGATGGAGATGGGCAGGGCGGCACGGCCTTCCTGCCAGGTCGCAACCTGGCACTTCAGGAGGGGTATGCCTGGGATTTTGCCATAACTGCGGAAGGATGGGAGCCGGGCATTTTCGTACCGGATGTCACCGGGCCGGAGAAAATCGCCAGCATGGCTCAGTTTGTCATCCTGGCGGATGCCGGCCAGCGCAAGGTGACCATTAAAGTGCCCAAGGATATCATCGGTGATAACCCGGAGGATTGGATGTACGCTGCCATGGTGCTCAGCCAGGAAGGCTATCCCAGCAGCGGTGTGATGCGCGTCCGCGATGTGCTGCCTGTGGCTGAACAGTGGCGGGTTGGCGGAGCGCCTGCAGGGGTTACGAACCATACCCGGGTGATAGACTTTGTCTGGCCGGTGGAAGGGGAGCAAGAAGCCTGGCTCAGCAACTTCACTCCTACCGATGCAAACCAAGGTACACTTACGGTTGACGATTTTGCTAAGGTGCCAATGATTGGTGTAGGAGAATAAAGATAAGGAAAATTCAGGGAATGGCACCCACCCCAAATACCCGTCTATCTCCCCGTGAATTTTTTGACGGAAAATTAGGATGGGTTGCTTCCCCTCACGGGTGTCCTGCGTGACCGATTTCCGTTAATCCCATAAAATCACGGAGCAACTCTGATGACCGTCCCTTATTGGGTCCAAGATGCCATTTTCTACCAGATTTTCCCGGATCGTTTTGCCAACGGGGATGCCAGCAACGATCCCCCCAACGTACAGCCCTGGGGTGCAAAGCCGACTACCTGGGGTTTTCAGGGGGGCGATTTGCGGGGGATTATCCAACATTTTGATTATCTGCTGGATGTCGGCATAAATGCCATTTACCTGAATCCCATCTTTCAGGCTACATCCAACCATCGCTACAACATCAGCGATTACTATAAGATAGACCCCAAGCTGGGGGAACTGCGCGATTTTCGCGCCTTGCTGGAGGTGGCTCATCAAAATAATGTGCATGTGATATTAGATGGCGTGTTCAACCATTGTGGTCGAGGTTTCTTCGCGTTCAACGACCTGATGGAGAACCAGGAGCATTCTGCCTACAAGGATTGGTTTCACGTGAACGGCTTTCCTGTGGATGGGTATTCCCCTGGTAATGCGGATGATTACTTGGCTTGGTGGGATTTCAAGAGCCTGCCAAAATTTAGGACCGATAACCCTGAAGTGCGTAGCTACCTCATGGATATCGCCCGTTACTGGATTGAGCAGGGTGCTGATGGTTGGCGCCTGGACGTCCCTAACGAAATAGACGATGACTCTTTCTGGGCGGAATTCCGGCATGTGGTGAAGAGCGTGAACCGGGATGCCTACCTGATGGGCGAAATCTGGAAGGCTGAACCGCGCTGGGTGGGAGAAGGTCACTTTGATGGTCTGATGAACTATCCCGTGCGGGATGCGGTCATTTCTTTCTTAACCGATAGCAGTGTAAACGCCGAGGGGTTTGCCAAACAAGTCGAGGATTTGCTGAAGCTCTATCCACGCGAGAATGCTTACGCTATGTATGTGCTGTTGGGTTCGCATGATACCGAGCGTATTCGTACGATGTTGAAGGATGTGAATAAGGTCAAATTCGCGTTTGCTTTTTTGTTCGCTTATCCAGGTGCTCCCGCGGTGTATTACGGCGATGAAGTGGGATTGGAAGGGGGTAAGGACCCCGATTGCCGCCGGGCATTTCCCTGGGATCGAAAACAGTGGGACGAGGGGTTGTGGCGTTATGTGCGTGAGTTAATGGCTTTGCGCAAACGGTTACCTGTTTTACGGCGCGGGGATTACACGCGTCTGTATGTGGATAACCGTAACCGTTGTTATGCTTTCGCGCGGACCCTGGGAAAAGAAGCGCTGTTGGTGGCCCTGAACGCCAGCGCTGTGGAGAGGCATCTTCACCTTCCGGTGGACGGAGTTGGGTGGGTGGATGGGCGTATTGTGAGGAATGTATTAGGGCACGAGGAGTACATTGTCACAGGAGATAAGTTGCACGTCAGCGTGCCGTCTTATGGTGCTCTTTGGGTAGCGTAATGCTGACTTCGAGACTTTCGTAGTCTCTAAGATTCCGAAAGTCTGAATTTCATCCGCCAGCGGGGTAATGACGTTCTATTTCAATCGTCTGGATAAGGTCATATCCGTCCCATTGATATCCTCTGAGTATCCAGACATTTTTTGTGCCCCTTTGCTGAAACTCAAGCGTTGAAACAGTGTACATAGGGAGGGATTCTAAACCGAAGAAATTAAACATCCATCCTTCATCTGCAAATAAAAACCTCCCAGATATGGAAAGTTCGGTGGTAATCTGTTCCCCATCCCAGCGGTATATCTTTATACTCTCTTTGCCTTTATGTCCAAGTATCCCTATAAAGTAATCACACCCATTCACAGGAAAAATAGTATATGCCAGATAGGCCACTCCGGCCTCCTCGGCAGTGTGTTCCCAAACCTGTTGATAACTACCCTCAGATAACGTTTCTAAGGAAATAAACAGCAATTGGGGCTCGATATTAAAATACTCTATTGGGAGAGCTTTTATTCCCGTAATGCGCTCCACATGACCGTCACAGTTCAGGTCAAGTTCGGCAAAGGTGCTTATTTCCACTGACTCGGAGGTCGAGGGTCCGCTATCGAAGTGAACCGTATCGGATACCTCTGAAAGGAAGGCATGAGAGGGGATGACCACATTGAAGTATATGGCATTGATATGTATTTCATCGGGAATAGATGGATAAGCCTGTGGGGTGAAGTGTTTGCGACGCAAAATAACTCCGGTTATAGCGTCCACCCAAAAACGGTCTTCACGCCAGCCATCTTTGGTCACCCATTCGATGACCACAGTTTCCCGGCCAGCCACGATATCGCTTCCGGTGACCTCGATATCGCCCTCCTGCCATGCCAGCCTTGAGGGGAAGAGTAAATCGTTGAGAGGTGAAAAAAGCAGACTGCCGGTTTTATATTGTGTACGTTCGCCAGTAAGCAGGTGGATTTGGAGCAGGTTGCTTCCTTCCGTTGTAAGCCACAAGTATTCCGGCTCCTCTCCGAGAGGGCCTTCAATAAGACGGGCAAAATCCGGCTGACGAACCCATGCCTGATGGTGCATAACCAACGGAGAGGATGTGCCGCCAATTTCCCAGGTGAGGGTGGCATCCACCCACAGTGTGTGCCATAAAGACCAACTTTCCGCCATACGGTTGCGTATGATTTCGGGGTCGGATTGAGGCGTAAGCAGTTCGGGTAGGGGAACCGGGACCATAGGAGTTGGCAAGGATAACGCTGGGGGCATGCTACCTGTACTGATACCGACAATCAATAGCTGTCCTTTATGAAGTGTGAGCTGCTCCGAGAGTCCATTGAGGGCCATGAGGATCCCCACGGGCACCTTTATTTTCGCCGAGATGGCCAACAAAGTATCCCCTTCCTGGACAATGTAGACGATCGCATTTTCCGGGATAGTTGATGGCGTGCCTGGAATTTCTTTAAACTCCAGGGAGCTTGCTGGTTTGGGGGTGCCTGTCTGTAATTCACTCGTGGGAGTGAATTGTTGGATGGAAGCGGGATAGTTTTTAGGTATGAGCTGGATGGCAAACCACACTGTGGCAATGACCAGCGTCAGCACGAGGCCCATCTTGACCGCAGCTTGGATAGGGTGAGTAAAGCATTGAATCATTTGATGCCTCCTTACCTGCTTCTCTACCTGGTTGGTAACCCGTTGGACTTCCTGAGTAGTTGGAATCGAAACTGAGTAACGGCTTTGGAGCGCCTTGGTCAGCAGGGTGTCTAATTGCTCTAGTTCATGGGCATATCTTTTGCAGTTGTCACATGTGGAAAGATGCTGATCAAGTTCTGCGCGCTGGTCGGTGGACAGGACGTCGTCGGTAGAAGAGCGGATGTATTTTTGAGCTTTTTTGTGTGATATGGTCATTTCACTTTTTTCTGACTATCAGATTGGAACACGTCCACCCTGACCAACTCAACCTTGATTTTGTGGCGGGCATAGTGTAGCCGTGAGTGGATGGTTCCTTCTTTCAAACCCAGGACTTGGGCGATCTCCGAAATAGAAAGTTCGTGTACATAACGGAGGATGATGGGGATGCGATGTTTTTCGTTCAGGGCGTTTACCACCCTCCAAAGTTGGGTGTAGGTTTCCCTTTCCGATACGGAGCCTTCAAGAACATCTTTGTCGGGTTTCGATTTCTGTAATACTTGTAAGGCGTTCGACAAAACCCTTCTGGCTTTGCGTTTGCGTAGAAAACTTCGATAAGTGTTCACCAGGATGGAATACAGCCAGGTTTTGAGGTTCGCTTCCCGGCGAAAATTATCTAAGTTTCGCAGGGCAGAAATCAACCCATCCTGGACAGCATCTTTGGCATCCTCCGGGTCCTCAAGGATTGAAATCGCCAGACGGTAGAGCTGAGTATAGTAGGTGTATACAATGCCTTCGATGTCCTGCAGGTCGTTGACCTCTTTGTTGGTGTGTATGGAGGAAAATCCTATGGAGTCGTTGGTGAATTGCGGCATTTATCTATTTAGACGCATGTCAGGTGGAAAATCTTCATTTTTTTCTCTGTGAATTTTTCAAGGCTCAGATGCTAGAGTGAATGTTATCACTAGACTGACCAACTTAGGATGACAGGCTCTATTGGGGTACAATTCGGGCAATTTACCGAAGGGTTTGCACCCATGCCAGCTATTCTCGTGCGTGAACTGAGTAAAACGTTTATCACCAAACGCAAGGCTTCCGGCTTGCGAGGTAGCCTGCGCGCCCTTTTCCGCCCGGAGAGATATGCCGTTGAAGCTGTACAGGATATCCCCTTTGAGATGGAAGCCAGGGAATTGCTGGGCTTCATTGGGTCTAATGGAGCAGGGAAGTCCACGACCATCAAAATCCTGACAAGCATCCTCTTCCCCAGTGGAGAACACGCCGAGGTGCTGCGGGAAGGGTGTTCTTCGTTCTTGAGGGACAGAAAGTACTGACGCAGTTCTTCATCTGTCGTAAAGGCGTTGACATGGGTATACCTCCTATAAAATGGGATAGGGCTTTCACAGGAAATATAGCCTGATCGAGGCTGAATGGTTGGTTGAAGACTCTGGGGAAAGTTTGGGTTTTACCAGCGCGAAGCGCTTAGTTCAACGGCAAGGCTTATCCCCCTTCGGGGGACAGGTCGGAAGGGTGGACGGGCAAGACTCCACCGCAAACCAGAACGATTGCCAGCAAAGCCCCTGCATACCACCAGGGCGCGGCCCTGCCTGCACTGAGCAAAGCGAATGTGTCCGCTGGAGCCGGTGTTGGTCGGTGTTGTTCTCCGCATATTGGTGGCGTTCATGCTCCATTAATCGCCTTCATAGTCTGGGATGATTTCAGTTACCACTTTTCGTTCCTCAGCAAATTCATGGTCTAATTCTTCCCAGAATTTCCTTGCCCTTTTAAGCCCACCTTCACCAAACTTTCTGCCAGTTTCCGTGTAGAAATCCTCTCTTGGCCCTTTTCTTCCGCTGGGGAGTGCTACCATTTGCTTTACATTCATTCCCTCTTCTCTCATAAAGTAATCGAAGACCCTCGCGACCCCAATGTAGCCTACTGAGCATGAAAGAACATCTACATCGTAGGTGACTTTGGCTTCTAAAGCGCTTGGCTCTTCCAATCCCCTTGGGCCGTGACACCTTACACAATGCACCACTTCCTCAATCTCCTCTTCCGTGAAGCCGGCGCGGGTTAGATATTGGGGCGCTATGGTTGCTCCTATGGAGTGGTGGTCTTGGCCTGATCTGGGATAAAGTCTGCCAATGTCATGTAACAAAATGCTTCCCAACACAACCTTCATGTTGGCCTTTTCTGCCTCACCGATAATAATGCCCCTTGCCAAATCCCTGAGTATATGGTTCCAGTTGTGATGAAGGAGTCCCCTCGTGCGAAAATCTTCTTCCACTATCGCATATAGGGTTCCCAGTTCTGGAAATCCTGAAAGATACTCCTTGAGTTTCATGACTATTTTCTCCTTGCTGGGAAACACCGCACAACGGTTTGGCTCACCCGCCGCCGTATTTGTAAGCCAACCAGCGCAATTTTTCAGCAAATTCAGCAAGACGACCCTGCATACCCGCGCCGATCGCGAAGCATCCCCCAAGGGGAAGGCGGTCAGGTGAAGCGGATGTTAGCTGCACGCCGCAAATGACTTTATGGTCATTCGATCTCCACTTCCAATATCCCTTCTCGTGTTGAAAGAGAGACTATCACATCACCGTCCACGTAGGAGCTATGGCCATTGTTCTTGTCGCTGACCAAACTGCTTGCTAGCACCCGCAACCCTCTTGTTCTTGATACGTCCTTGACCACTTGCATTACGCGGGAGAAGTTCTCTTCGGTAAAGTGATACACGAATACAAGGAAGTCTAGATCGTCTGTAGGTATCTTGTCTATGTGCGGAAGATCGTAGCAAATCACAGCCTTGAAACGTCTACCAGACAGCTCAAAAACCTTCTGCTCGGTGCCTGGTAAAATGCCCGCATCCAGCTCGGTCTGATCTGGAAACAGCTTACAATAGAACTCGCCTGTGGGTAGAAGTTCACAACAGTTATATAGGGGATCACATCGTCAGCGAGGACTGCCAAAAACGCGTCCACATCTCCAACGTTGGCCGCAGTCACATATTGTTCGATCACTCGCTCAACTTGTTCGAGTTCGCTATCAGTCTGATTGGACATCGCCGAGTTCCTGTTGTGAATTAAACCCTTTGCATTGGGAACGGTTGATCTAACAAGCGCTAGCGAATCCTCTGTAGTTAGGTCGAAGATTCAGCGCCGCATAACGTTCCCGGCATTGCCAAAGTTCGCCGAAGGCGAATTTGGGCGGAGGACGAAGGCCGTAGCTGGCAATGTCGTGTTATGCGCCATCATGAGAGCAAGTTCAGGTCTTCTCAGAGAGAAGTTTCCTTACCAATTCTGTTGCGTGCTCATCAGCAAGAGTTGGGTATGGATAACTCAACTGCTCTGCTGTCTCAATAGCCAACCATCGAAACAGATCCACTGTCGCCAACAAAGCGCGCCGGACATCGTCCTCGTCATAGTGGGCGAATGCGCCGCGCAACCCCTGTAAGGTCCGAGAGTCTGCCCAAACCTCGAGGAAGCGTCCATTATGCCAGGTATCATGGTGCCAGCCGTTCATGGCTCGGGTATGCCATTCAAGCATCCTAAGCAACAGGCGCTTCATATAACCATCGCAGCACAGCTTGGCCGTCCACAGCTCCCCGCGTTTTAGTTTCTTCGTTGTCCAGACAGCGTGATACCAAAAGTCGTTAATCATCTCGTCGAACTCGGTTCGTGTCGGTGGACGAGAAGACGGGGGCTCGATCGGAGATGGAATCCCTTCAGGCATGAGGCCGTCCTTATTCAGAAGCACGCGCACCCCACGGCGGAGAACGTCAATCGTTTGCGGATCTCGCATGACTCGCCGGAACATCTCTTGAGGCACTATCGTGAAATCCACATCGAGACCACCCTCAAACAGAGCACGACGTTCCATTCCCTGCCCAGTTGCAGTTGGCTCGAGGAGTGTGATCCAGACGTTGCCAAGATTCTCCAGCCAGTCTACCTTTGCTAAGTAGGTCTCGGGATCGGTTGTGACGACAACAACGTCCAGGTCCGCCCACTCATCTGCGGGTCGATCAACGCTTGCCCGAGACCCGACGACAACCGCCGCACGGATATCCGAACAGGTTTCCGCCCACGCGATGAACCTTTCTATCAGGTGCTCATAAGCCAATGCAGTTTGATCCATTATCGTTTTCTCACGATGGCACATAACAGTGTGCGTTACCTGCTGGCGGGCGGGTGCTTACCGCTCGTGCCTTCTCGTTCCTTCTTCTGCATTTCGACCATGTCTGGAGGGAGAACAGCCCTGCCCGCTGGGGTCATCCTTCCCTCACGAAGCATCTTGAGCGCACGCGCTTTAGTCTCGTCGTACCACTTGCTCTTCTTGCGGCGTGGGCTGAAGCGCGAGCCGTTAACCAGCCCGAATTTTGGGAAAAGACATTACACCACTTGAAAAGTCTGACCCAACGGCTGAAAGTCAGCAACTTCCTGCTTTTCTAACTTCTGCCGAATTTGCTCAAAACGCTTAATGGTCTCAGCCGCATACAATCGCTCACCACACCGTAGGCATACTTCAGCCTGTACTTTGAGCACCGCTGTATGCATCCCACCCTTGAGCAACTTTTCTACTTCTTTCTCCACCAACTCGCCGCCACAAACAGGGCACTTTTCAAAAGGTTTCATTTCTTTCTCCTTGTGCACCAATCTATCCACCGTTCAGGGTCGGGACGATATACGGTGATTAACACTGCCCATTTTGTCTCTGGATTGTACGCCCATACGCTATGTATCGGCTCACCCGTGAAGCTATCACCATAAATCAGGCAACTTGGATATGGCTTGTCAGAGGGGTAATCTTCGATAATCTCACCTTACAACACACTGAAGAAGATTTCATCGAAAGACAAATGGTCTGCCTGCGTTTCTTCGTCAGCATGGTCAGTAATGCGAATGCGGTTATCTCGGACGGCATCAATGATGTCTTGAATGTGCACTGCAAGGCCTTTGCTTTTAATTTTACCCGATGACTCGCGATGGAGGTAAAGAGCTGGCTAACGGCCGAGCTCAGCCGCGCCGCGAGCGCAGCGAAGCGGCGTCGGCTGCAACTCTACTGTATTCATCGAGCGACTTCAGTGGATTTTTTGTCATACTCAGTAAGCTGGTTGGAAGCGCATCGCTTTTGCCAGGTCATGTTCTTTCATTTTGTTTTGTATAGGCTTGCTTGCGGCGCAACCATGTTTCATATATGCCTTTCCACCTACTAAAATCTGAGCGCGTTTCATCGAAGGTATCATACTTTTCCAATTTGCCAGACATAAGAGCAGAATAGAAATCTTCACTGAGTACGCCATATTTCTCTTCGTAAAGAGTTAGTCGACGCTCAAGTAACTTCATTTCGATGACTAATTCGTGAATTTCCATTGTGTTTACTCCGGTAGAACAACACCAATACTTAATGTTCTGTTTCTATTTTACTACGAGTTTCAAGTATTACCTTCGCTCACATAAATCATCGGGCAACCTAACGAGACTGTCGAATAATACCTTACTCACGGCGAGAATACTGAATTTTGTGCTTGAGCGGCACTATTTTCGATCTCTTTTCTTACTTTTTCGACAGTTTCAACGTCTGGCATAACCCCCTGGCGGCCACAAACACCTATGACCTGAAGACTCGGCGGCTGGCCGCCAGTCGGGTTGATGCCGTTGTTGGGCGGCCTTTCGATGCGACTGAGATGAGTAAACTCTAATCACCGGCTTTTATGGCCTGGTCCAGTAATCTCGCAAACTCTTGACCCTTATCCACCTTGACTGCTTCCAGTTCCAGGACGTTCCCGTCTCGAAAAGTTAGTGTAAGCCTGTCGCCAAACAAACGAGACTTAAACTCCACACCAACGATCTTCGATAGTGGAATTTCACCAACTGTCTCTGTGGGCATACCTGAAACAGCAGAGCACTTCCAGATAGTGAGCCGTTGGTTTGTCAGTCCAAGGGCTGCTTGCCGCTCGATAGGAATGCCCGCTTCCTCAAATTGCTCTTGTCCTTCCTTCACGACCTTCGAGCCAACCACGAGACCTGCCAGTCCACCGATACCTCCTGTCAGGCCCAACCCTATCGCAGTTCCAAGCGGGTTGACACGCAGCCCAGCAATGACCTGCTCGCCTGGGTGCAGGTATTGATCCGCTAATTTCATCATAGTTTGTGTGACCTTGATCATATTTCCTCCCGAAGATTGGCGACGAGAACAAGAAGGTGATGCCAGAGTATCAGCCGATTATTGCCCAACGGCAAGGCTTATCCCCCTTCGGGGGACAGGTCGGCAGGGCGGACGGACAAGACTCCCTCGCCAACCAGAACCATTGCCAGCCAACGCGCCCCGTACCCTCCGAGCATAGCGAGGTCAGGTGCAGCCAATGTTGGGCAGCCATTGCCTATGCCGCAACTTTTTTGCTTATCCACCGCTTCGCTAACTCTTTCATGTTTTCAACGTACTTTGGCCAATCATGCAACGTGGTCGGGTCCAAGTCGGCACCGTTCGGCCAGACTAACGTATGAGTTTCAGGGTCAATTTCTACGGCGTTGAATAGGCGCTCATCTTGTAAAGGCCCATATAACTCCCCGGCCAGAACAGGTCGGAAGTCAATCACCTGCTCTGCGCCATCGTCAAATGTCACGTGCAACGTATAGGGGCCAACAATCTCAAACTGTACTACTCGATATATTGGATGTTCCATCTCTTGCTCCATCTCGCTAGCGTAACGGCGCAATCTTATAGGGTAATTGACCCGATTGCAATCTCTCCCAATTCTCCAAAAGTTCGCCTTGATGCAGTTCAATCCATGCTTCTACCAGTCGTCTTTCTCGGGGAGGTAAGCTTCCGCTGATAAGTTCTACCGGATCTATGCTGAAAATGGCTACGTGGTTTTGATAGTATGCATGGAAATGGGGGCGATGATGAGGAGCGCCTGGCTCGGCGAACATACGAATGATGATGCCAAAGAAGCGGGAAATTTCGGGCACGTTTTATCCTACAAGTGAAATCTTGGTATATTTTACACCAGACCAGCATGGCTGGAACATCAGGCTGCCCAACGGCAAGGCTTATCCCCCTTCGGGGGACAGGTCGGCAGGGCGGACGGGCAAGACTCCCTCGCCAACCAGAACGATTGCCAGCCAACGCGCCCCGTACCCTCAGGGTGAAGCCCTGCCGACCATGATTAGACCGCTCTCTGTTCCGTTTTTCTTTGGCGTGTGGCTGAAACCCTTTGTCTGACAGAAACATTCTGCAAATTCGGATGAGATACCCGCCGCAACGTTCGTTGCACTGCTTGTGGAAACTTCACAAAAACAAAGTAATCTGCGGGATACAGATAATCTTCGCCTTCGTTGTCTACAACTCGAACATACTTGGACTTTGCAGCACTTTCATCAGGTAAGACTTCGTACACGCTACGAGGCGTTAGCGAATCTAGATCGTCAGTGTTGATGCAGATAGCAAAACGGGGAGTGAGATTTTGTTTAGTCATATCCTTATCAATCCAATACCGATGCCGTGTGCTTCAAACCAATGCAATTCGGCGACACGGACTGTACCATCGGACAAACGAACCGATGCAACTCCTTTCAATTTTCATCAGCGGCCTACCCCATATCGCTTTCTCAGAAGGGGAAGTATGCGAATACTGTTGCCTATGTCTACTGTTTCGACGTTGGTAATGTCGCCAATGATTTCGAAGTGCATCAAGAACCATTATATCTTTATCATACTCTTATGTAAAAGCGGGCTACGGCTCGCGCTTCACCTGCGGCGAGCCGCGAAGCGGCGAAGCCGTTAGGTGCAAGCGCTGGTTGGGCGGGTGTCTGTTTCCTACGCTGGCACAAAAGCGCGCACATGAAGAATCTCTTCGTGACGCATTGGGCGGATGTCCG
The DNA here is from genome assembly GCA_040758495.1 of Chloroflexota bacterium. Lineage (GTDB taxonomy): Bacteria > Chloroflexota > Anaerolineae > Anaerolineales > JBFLVL01 > JBFLVL01. The sequence continues at coordinate 4,751 of JBFLVL010000034.1, read as the reverse complement.
TTTCGGTAAGCGTTACCACGGCAATGGTCTTGCCTTCCCCGCTAACAAATTCCACCTCAAAGGCTTTCCCATCCGCATAGCAGTGAACAACCGCACCCACATCACCACGCTTCAGGCCATACGGTTTTAAATCTTTGGCGAGAACCACAGTGTCCAATTCTCGTATCATTTCGAGTCACTCCTTACTCAATCGGATAAGCGGTTACAAAACGAGGAGCCTGCTGTTCTTCTACAATCCATATCGTTCGTACTTGCACAAAAGTTCCACGCGGCGTTCTCAAAGGGCCGTCAATCACATACTTTGCGCCATGTGGCGAGTCCAGCCGTTCTTTTACTTGTCCTGTCTGTGCAATTTCCAACAACCCTTGCTCTAATTCACTAACCGTAGTTTTGTTGAAGCCAAGCGAACGAAAGAATTTGGCCTTTGATTTTCCAACAGCATGCGTTTCTGAAAGCAGATAATCCACAGGCTTGCGAGGCGGAACATAGGCATTTGCCTTGTCGGGAAGTTGTAGAGATGACACGGTTTACTCGCCACAGAATGTGACTCAAATTCTAATTGACCCCGAATGGCTCGTCAATTATCACCCGCCCATCGTGGGTTGGGCGGCGCGAAAGCACGCGGCTTAGATGAATACAGCCGGTGAGACTTGAAACCGCTTTGCCAAGAGACGAATTTGCCGAACGTTCAATTCCCGCTTGCCATTCAGAATCTCGGACACCACACCCTGAGAGCCAATGTCGGACAAGTCGGATTGGTTCAGCCCATGCTCATCCATGAAGAACCGAAGCATGTCCGCCCCGGTAGATTTGGGCATGGGATGGTGTTTTTCTTCGTAAGCGTGAATCACTGTACCCAGCGTGTCCAGCAAACTATACAGCGGGTGGCGCTCATTGTCGCCAATTTCGTCCAACAACTCGTTGAGCCGCTTAATCGCCGCCTCATATTCGCGTTCATTACGGATCGTGAGGATGGGACGGATGGTGGCCCAATGGCTTTGGAGGTCTTTCGTGAGAGTGCTCATTGCTTCCAACTGCCTTTGTCATATTCCTGATGCGTCAGAACATGACGAATGTACACTTTGCCCCGATTGAAATGAATGACCGTGATCAGCCGATATTTGTTGCCGCCGATATTGAACACAATCCATTGGCCGACTTTATCGGCGGAGGGGAAAGTTGCCCGCACATCGCTGAAACTGCGAAAGGTGGTATGCCGCACGATCTTGAACCAACGCGCCAACATCAGTTTACTCTCTGGATGTTGCTCCCAGAACTGGCGCAAAGCCTTTCGCGAAATGATGTGCATGGTACTATCATATCTCAAAGCGAGATACAGCGCAAGTCAGTTGTAAATGGGTCTGCTTGATAGTAGTACGGAAGCCGCCCAACGAGACTGTCGAAAAATATCTTTTTGAATGATCAAATTATACAGAAGCACAAGATGATTAAAGGGTGGGGAGCTTTCGAGGCTGTAATCTTGATCGATGCCTGGTACATTCGTCCTTCCTTCTTGATCTTGATGCCATACCGAGAACTCAGTTAACCAGCCCATAATTGTGGATTTTGCCGATATTGTGCACCAGGGCAAACAATCTCCACTGCACATCTGCCTTGGATTTCGTACGTAAGGTGAAGCGGTCCAACCGCTTCTGGACGCAGATATTGGCAAACACCGGCTCGACGATGGCCAGGCGCCTGGCATAGATCTGTTTGCCTTGGTCGGTGTCTATCTTGGCTTTCATTACCTTACGCTTTATCGCCACTATTTTCTGTCCCTTTGCACACTTTTTCGACAGTTTCAACGGCGCGCGGCTGAGCGGCGCGGCGGGTTTGGGAAACGCCAGTGGCTAACCGTGACGCTGGCGAGCAGAACACGCCTGAATTGCTGCGCGGTAGCCGCGTCCGCTCCAGCTGCTTGTAGGCTGCCCATTATCTTGAAGTTGATGTTTTACATCCTGCTTCTCAGCCCAAAGGCGGCTTCACAGCGGTGAACTTAACGCTCGACACCTTCCCTTCCACAAGAACGCGGTCTTCCTTGCTGGGCGGTGGAGTGAATTCTTCTCCAGGGCAACAAGCCATGGCTTCCAGTTCTTCTGAGGCCAGGATATGACGCGCCACAATCCGAAGGTCTACAAAGCCGACTTTTCTGACTATCCGCCAGTAGTCCTCCTCAGGTATGGCCCCTCCCAGACATCCGGCCCAACTCACCTGAAATCGCTCTCGCAATTGAGACTCAATGTCTTCGGTGAGCACAATGTCCGAAATGGCAAGCCGTCCACCAGGCCGCAGGATGCGGAAGGCTTCTTCATAAACGGCGTCTTTGTCGGGGCATAGGTTGATGACGCAGTTGGAAATCACCATATCCGCGAAGTCGTCTGGGAGCTGTGTTTTGTCCAAGTATGCGGTGCGGAACTCGATGTTCCTATCTTGCAAACCTGCTTCAGCCACTGCCTGCTCGGCCCGCTCGATCATCTGAGGCGCGCCATCTATTCCGATTACTCTTCCTTGCGATCCGACTTTGTGAGCAGCCAGGATGACGTCTATTCCGCCCCCGCAGCCGAAATCTACAACCACATTGCCAGGCTGAAGGCTCGCGAAACCAGTAGGGTTGCCACAACCCCGTGAGAGGTTGAGAGCAATCTCTGGTATGAGCGAGAGCTCCGACTGCCCGTAGAGTCCTTGATCAACTGCATAGCCCGAACTGGGCTGTCGCTTGCTGGGTCAACAGGACTCCGGCTTGCCGCCTGTCTCGGCAAATTTGCCATAGCGGGTCTTCACAACTTGCTTGATCTCTTCGGTAATCATTTCTTACACTTCTTTCACCTTGAGGCGATACATTCGGCCTGACCAATAGAAGCCGCCCAACGAGACTGTCGAAAAATATCTTTTTGAATGATCAAATTATACAGGAGCACAAGATAATTAAAGGGTGGGGAGCTTTCGAGGCTGTAATCTTGATCGATGCCTGGTACATTCGTCCTTCCTTCTTGATGCCATACCGAGAACTCAGTTAACCAGGCCGTAATTGTGGATTTTGCCGATATTGTGCACCAGAGCAAATAACCTCCACTGCACATCTGCCTTGGCTTTCGTACGTAAGGTGAAGCGGTCCAACCGCTTCTGGACGCAGATATTGGCAAACACCGGCTCGACGATGGCCAGGCGCCTGGCATAGGTCTGCTTGCCTTGGTCGGTGTCTATCTTGGCTTTCATTACCTTACGCTTTATCGCCACTATTTTCTGCCCCTTTGCACACTTTTTCGACAGTTTCAACGGTTTGCGTTACCTGCTGGCGGGCGGGACGCCGACTCTGTTCGGGAGCAGGATTCTGCTCGGGCGTAGGAAAAAGCCCGAAAATGCCGCAGAATCCCGCCAGTCAGGTGCACGCTTTGTTGGCTGGCTCTTGTTGTGCAAGACTCTACTTGCCTTCAAGAACAGATTGTAGAACTTCCGTAACCCAACTATTCAGACTCTTGTCTTTCAGTTTAGCCTGAATATATGCTTTGCGGTGCAGTTCTTCGGGTAAACGTAAAACGAATTTACCTGAAAACGGTTTTTCTGGTGATTCGCCACGTTCAGCACAAAATTCTAAATAATCATCAACCGAATCGTGAAATGCCTGCTGAACTTCTTCAACGGAAGCGCCTTCAAAAGTAATCACATCGCGGACATTGATTACTTCCCCATACAAAATGCCCACTTCATCATCAATTTCAACTTTACCAATATAACCTTTATATTCCATCATGGCTTTACTCCTGCCGCTTCGAGAAAACGCCGAACAGATTTTACCGCTCCTTTATTTGTTTCCTTGCGTGGATGCGGACGGTGAAAGACAGCGCGAACACCTTTCAAAGCGACACGAACTCTTGAACCACTGCCTTCTGAAATTTCAGCGCCTAAAGCGGTGAATAAGGATTCAACATCACGCCAAAGGATATTTGCTCTCTCTGGCTTCTCAAAAATGGCTTCAAGGGTTTTACGGTGTTTGTTGTCCACGATGGAATAATATCAGAAAACGATACTGTGAGCAAGGGCGTTTTTGCCATGATTTTCAAACCAATATTTTGCACGAAGCCAGCCAACGGCAGGGTTCAGCCGCGCCGCGAAGCGCAGCGGGGCGTGTCAGCTGCACCCGGTCAGGATGGCAGGGCCGGTTTCAGGGCAGAACGGGAAAGCCCGTTCTGAGAATGCCGTGTTGGGCGGCACTGAAACATCAAAGCTCGACCTAAATGGTCGATCGGTGGCATCCAGCTCAAACGTGTTGATCGACAAGGATCGAGTTTCCGTCAGGATCCACGACGACAAAACTGGCTGGTCCCGTCGTACCCTCATCTGCCTCGCTCACAAATTCCACGCCTTGCGCCTTCAACTGACGTTGAAGTTCGCGCACATCTGTGAAAGTATCTAGCTTTTGGGCGTTGCTGTCCCAGCCAGGATTGAAGGTTAAGATGTTCTTCTCGAACATTCCTTGAAATAGGCCAATCACGTGATCGCCGTTTTTCAAAATCAGCCAGTTCTTCGAGGCATCTCCTCCGAAGACCTTAAAGCCAAGCTTCTCATAAAAAGACTTCGATGCTTCGATGTCCTTGACCGCCAAGCTGATTGAAAATGCACCTAGTAGATCGTCCATCATAAAACATAAAGATGGCACGCATCTTGCTACCTGATCAACCAACAAAAACAGTTGATCAGGAGAGCAAGGAAATGAAACCAAAGTACGTTGTTAAGCTTACCGAAACAGAACG
>JBFLVL010000033.1:27875-32407 GCA_040758495.1 Chloroflexota bacterium | reverse complement strand
GAAAACGGCGGGCAGAAATCCGGTGGGTTTCACAGAGCCAATGCATGTATTCCTGGGTGTCCAGGATCAACAGGTCGGGAAGAGTACAGGCCAGGCGTTCCAGCCAACGGAGTAAGGAAACAGCCAAGGGATTGCGCTGATCCAGGTTGCGCTCGCAGGCGATCAAATACAGGGACATGAAAACATCCCACACCAGAGGTTTGCCTCTCCACCAGCTCAAACCGCGAGCCAGGATGACATCCAGGAGCCCGGGATAACCAACAACCAGGACATCATAAGACCCCACCTGGCGATAACGCTGTAACAACCTCCCATAAGCGTATATCACCCGCCACCAAAAACCTGGAGTAAACCAGCCCCTGACCACTACCTGCACCCGGTCTTCGATACCCCGCCAGAGGGTGGTGTGACATTCCACCACCTCGACACCGTTACGGCGCAGTCCCTCGATCATGATGCGGTTACGGGGATATTGCGCCCGATAGGTGCCGAAATAACACACACGCAAATGTTCTGTATTCAACATGGGTTGTTCGGACAAGGTGACGCTCAAACCGTAAACTATGGATTTCCCGCCTGTGCTGTTCATCAGGCATGATGGCCTCACTCCTGGTCAGGTTTTATCCCTACCCAATTTTGCCTCTCGCCATCATGTTTCAGACGTCGTGTAAGGTACAGCACCTCCTCCATGAGACGGCGGTTTGCGCCTATCAGGTCTGCAACCAGGCCAATCAGCCAAACTTGAAAACCCACAATGAGCAGGATGGCAGCCAGGATCACGGATTGAACATGTCCAGCACCCTGGCCATGGAAGTAATAATACAGATAGCGAACGCCCAACCCCAGACCCCCCAATAAAAACAAACTCCCGAACAGCGAGAACATGTGCAACGGGCGGTACATGCTGTAGGCCCGCAAGATGGTGACAGCAGAATTGATCAGATAGCTGGGAATGCTGCTCATCAAACGTGAAGGTCGGCTGGTGGGGTTCGTACGCACGGGCACAAATTCCACCGCCAGGCCACGAGAACCAGCCTGGATAAGGGTTTCTAATGTGTATGAATATTCACTGAGAACGATGGTGCGTAACGCAGCTTCGCGTGTGATGGCTCGAAAGCCACTGGTTGCGTCGGGAATGTGCAGGGTGGAGGCACGGGAAATCACCCAATTTCCTGCCCGTTGCAGCCAGCGCTTCAAAGGGGAAAACCCCACCAGGGTGTGTACACCGCGATCACCTACGACCATGTCCGCGCGGCCGTTCAAAAGCGGCTCCAGCAGGGCCTGTATATCTGCGGCGTTGTATTGATTGTCCGCGTCTGTGTTGACGATGATGTCAGCACCGCGGGCCAGACAGGCCTCCAGCCCGGCCAAAAACGCACGCGCCAGGCCAACGTGGCGTGGAAGCCGGATGATGTGCTCAACCCCCAGCTCGCGGGCTACTCTCACGGTGTCGTCACCGCTGCCATCATCCACCACCAGATGCTCAACCTGCTCAAATCCCGAGAGGTGGCGCGGCAGAGCCGCCAGGGTTGCCGGCAGGGTTGTAGATTCGTTGAAGCAGGGAATCTGGACGATCAATTTCATGGGTGAGCCAGGTTCGGATTTTGAAGCACGCGGGATGTCGGTTCGAAGCTCGAAGCAGAGGAAGTATACCATCCCAAACGTCGGATGGATTCTATCTCCTAAATCCTCTGGGATTCAAATCATCATTGATGGGGGCTAATGTTCAATCAGCGGAAAGTAGATAACGTAGCTGCTCTGAGTCAGTTGTATCTGGTATTGGATTGCATTCCCGGCAACCCGCCCGTCTGTGTGACGTACCGCCAAGTAGACCGAAGCGTTACGATCGGATGTCCAGGAGAGGATAGCCGGTTGACCCCACTCCGAGGAGGACGCCGAAGCCAAAACAGTTTGTCCGTCAGCCGCATATAGCTCTAACTTCGCGGCGGTTGCGGATTGTTGTGGGATAGCGGTGATTTGATAGTGGTCGCCCACCTGAGCGGTAAACCTCAGCCAATCCACGTCGTTCACCCCACAGAAGCTATGCGTCTGAACATCCCCACCGAGGACAAGCTCGTGAGCACTTTGGGGGTTATCATCATCCTCCCAGGTATCGGGAGTGCAGGTTAGTACGAAGGTCAATGTTTCAGCTTCAGCAGGATAGGCTTCCGTGTTGTTGACCTTATCCACACCGCGCATCCTGAAGTCGTAGAGATGCCCTAAATCCCCCACAAACCAAGTTTTGCTCTCTGTAGAGGCGATGCCAACTTGATGGTCTACCCAGGTGCCTCCATCCTGACGGTACTGGAGATCGTAAGAGACCAGGCCACTGAGGTCATCGCTGCCAGTCCATTCCAACTGAAAAGCTGTGCTTGCCTGGGTGGGGGCCAGGGGTAAAAGCATAGTGGCGGGAGGCAGACCATCCACGGTCAAATTCCACACCCCGATGCCGTTGGAATGACCTGCCCAATTGTAGGCCTGCGCGTAGAATGCGATTCCCTTTTGGCTTGCCAGCCCCCCCGCATCAAATGACGCACCCCAGCCATCCCCACCCTCCCAATCGTCCCCTACAAGCTCCCACACCCCGTCCTGCCAATCCGCAGAGTGCCATAAAAACTCTACATGACTCACACCGCTCTGTGCATCCGCAGCAGTCGCATATAAGTTGACGAGACCTGCGGGAATGTACTCTTCTTCAGCGTGAGAAAGGGTGAGCAGGGTTGGAAGCTGCATGTCATTGAGTAAGGTCAGTGTGTAGGAATACGTCTCGCCTCCCGAGGTAGGATGATCCCAGGACTTCAGCTTGAGATAGTAAGTTCCGTCATGTGTCAGGACGAAGCTCAGGTGTGGGTCTTGCCAGACACCTTCAACCTCGTCGTCATGCTCAGCCAGCAGAGAAGTGCCATCGCTGTCATAGAGCATAACAATGGCATCCAATGGTGAAGCGATGACCTGCGCATCAATGTCCACGACAATGCGATCCCCAGCCTGACCGACGAAACTATACACATCCATGTCACCATTCGGGCAGATGTCTGCCGTAAGCGTTGTGCCGTATGTCATCAACGTAGCCTGTGCAGGTGTGTCGTTAAACTCGTAACCATCCGGGCAGTGCATTGGCGCATACCTGGCTACGCTGAGATCATCAATGTACCAACCTCCATAGTTGTTGAGGTTCCCATCTAGGGTCTCGAAGTGGAGACGCAAGCGTACGGTATGCCCCTCGTAAAGGGATAGGGAGAATACAGGGGCCTGGTGCCACATATTGGGCATATCCTCACCCAACTGCAACAGATTGAAAAAAGGACCCCCATCAACAGATAGCTGTACCCAACGTTGATCCCAGTGCGGAGTAGAGCTTTCGGTCTGGTAGGAATACCAAAAAGTCAGGGCAGCATCGTTTTGGTTAACCAAAATTGGCGGGGATGTCAAATCACCGCTGTGGGTCCCACCAGTATCGTAGGTGCCCTCCCCGTCATCCCCATACCACCAAACATGTGTTCCGCTGTGGGCCTTATCCGAGCTTGTCGCCAGATGCCACAAACCTGTATTCGTCCACCCAACTGTCCCACCTTCCAGATCGTCGAAAAATGGCAATTCCACGACCTCAGGAGAGCTGGCTGAGGGGGGAGAGACAGTGATCGTGACCGACGTGCTCCAGGAGCTGTTTCCCGCATCGTTCTGGGCGCGCACCTGCCAAGTATAGGTATCTGGAGCTAATGAGCCTAAAGACCACAGTGGTGATGTTTGCCAGGAAGAAGTGACCGTCCCTGTCGAACTTGTCTGTTGCATCTGGAAGAGAGCTGCCCCCCCATTATCATGTGCAGACAGGCTTAACGACGCTTCGGGTGGAAATGTCGCTCCTGCTGGTGGCCAAATGATGGTTGGAGTGTTAGGGGTTTGTGTTCTTAGGTGAACACGTAAGGATCCAGTGAAACTGTTTGCCAGGCGGGAATCGGCCAGATTACTATCCTCTCCCCAAAAGGTCTCTGCACGTCCCTGATAATTGGCCTGCGAAAACAACGTAACCCATACATTATCTCCTACCTTTACAGAGGCCACTTTCCCCCCCAGAGATGCCAGGGGTGAGGCATCAGCCCAATCCCCACTGTCCAAGGTGACACACGCACCCCCAAAGCCGGGTTCAGCGAACAGAGACACCTGATTGGCTGCTGGCTCACAATCCGGTGGCTGAGGAGGACAGGTGTAGTGTTTGCCAACGTGAACCAAACCAGTGAGGGGCAGACTTGGATTGCCAGAGTTATCCCAGGCTTTTAAGGCCAGGCTCAACGGACCATCAGGCACATCATCAGCGCACATACCCCAATCGTACACAAAAGGCGAAGTGGTGAGATCCGGGCTGATCTGCTGCCAATTGCCCTCGTAGTTCGCCCATATTTGAACGTAGCTCAACCCATTGTCCGCATCCTCTGCTTGGCCCAGGATTTGCAGCGTGTTGCTCAACACGGCAGAACCGCTGACCGGCATGAGGATTTCTCCAGTCGGTGGGGTGGCCTCGGTCACGTTGCCGG
>JBFLVL010000033.1:10260-27775 GCA_040758495.1 Chloroflexota bacterium | reverse complement strand
TAGCTCAACCCATTGTCCGCATCCTCTGCTTGGCCCAGGATTTGCAGCGTGTTGCTCAACACGGCAGAACCGCTGACCGGCATGAGGATTTCTCCAGTCGGTGGGGTGGCCTCGGTCACGTTGCCGGACACATAGTAGTATCGTCCTTGACAGGGTGAGGGGAAGCAAGAGGGGCTGCTGGCCTCTGAAGGCGTACGGGGACGACCGCCGTTGATGTCCACGTCATCGAAAGTGATGTCCACCGAAGTGCCGTACCAGGCATACGGGCTGGTGTGCACCTGGAAGTGCACGTGGTGACCAGTGCTACAGCCCGTGTCATCCACATTCCCCAGGAATTGCCCCTGATAGACCGTGGCCCCTCGAGTTCTCAGTGGCTCAGGTACGCTATTTTCGGCCAGGTGAAGGTAAACCGCGTAGGTGGTAGGGGAGGTGGTAGTGTCTTCGACTACCACATAATTAGCATGGTTACAATTGCCATCGTAATAACCGTTAGGGTAGTTCCACACCACATAGGCCACTTTGCCCCCTTTGGAAGCATGCAGGGGGAACATCGTGCCATCTGCAAAGTCAAAGGCGTACCTTTCATTCGAACTGGTGTGAGAGATGCTGCGCGTCAGGCGTACACTGCGACCGGCAGGCCAGGGCAGCAGATACCCTCTAAAAACGAGCCCTTCAACGGGGAGTGGAAGGGGGACATGCCAGGCTAACGAACGGGAAACGGGTGACAACAGATCCGTCGGGGTAAGCGCTAACTGCATGTTCCATTGGGCTTCGGCCTGCAGCGTAACCTGCCATTCGTCCCCCACGCGGTGAGCAAGCGCCAGGCCGGGTTCTGTAGGGATCACTTCACCAGTATCCGGGTCAATAAAATGAAGCCAAGCCAGCGCCCACATCCTGTCTGTTGATATGTCCACATGTTCCACGACCACATCGAAGATCAAGAATGCCAACACCTCCTCGCGGTGTGAGGCCACGGCTGCCTGGATGGCTTCTTCAAGTGCAATCCTTTCCTCGGGGGATAAGGTCGTCTCGGGTGTGGGTGGCGGAGTTGCTTGAGGATTAGCAACCACAGGCAAAGTGCTGGGAGATATTACCATCAAGAAGATTATCAACAACAACCCAAATGAGAGAGCAAGAGATCTCAATTTGAGCTCCGAAGGATATCACCAGAGGGCTTGTTGTCAGAATGCATGTATGGAATCTAGCACAAACACAACCGGCAGGCAAGCTGTTTATGCATACCTTGACGTATTTTGTAACCCAGCTTATCCTATTCCCTATCAACCCCCAATAGCTATTTTGTATCCTGATGTCAACCATACTGATCTCAGCCCCTTATTTTCTTCCGGTAATAAACCGTTTTAAACCGCTGTTTTCCCATTACCACCTGGAGCTTATCATCCCGGAGGTACAAGAGCGTTTAGAAGAGGAAGACCTGCTGGAATACGCGGGGACATACGATGCTACTATTTGTGGGGATGACGGTTATAGTGCTAAGGTCCTCAAGGCCTGCGCCCCCCGCTTGAAAGTGATCTCCAAGTGGGGCACGGGAATTGATTCCATAGATAAATCGGTTGCGGCCAGATTGGGCATTTTGGTATGCAATACCCCTGACGCGTTCACCTCGCCAGTGGCAGACAGTGTCATGGGTTATATTCTGACCTTTGCCCGTCGTTTGCTCTGGACAGACCGGGTAATGAAAGCTGGTCAGTGGAAGAAGATGCCGGGACGTTCGCTGGCCGAATGCACCCTCGGAGTGGTTGGCGTTGGGAACATCGGCAAAGCTGTGCTGCGTCGCGCCAGAGCCTTCGGTATGCAACTGTTGGGCAACGACATCATCGAAATTGACCCTGACTTCCTGACAGAGGTTGACGTGGAAATGACCTCGTTGGAAGACCTGCTCTCGCGCTCAGATTTTATCAGCCTGAACTGTGACCTCAACCCCACTAGTTTTCACCTGATCAACGCCAAGACCCTAGCTGCCATTCAACCCCACGCTGTCTTGATAAATACTGCCAGAGGGTCAGTGGTGGACGAGCCAGCCCTGATCGCGGCCTTGCAATCTGGTCACATGGCGGGTGCCGCGCTCGATGTGTTTGAAATTGAACCCTTGCCAGATGATTCGCCCTTATTGCATATGGATAATGTCCTCCTCTCTCCCCACAACGCGAATTCCAGCCCATCTGCCTGGGAGCGTGTGCACATCAACACCCTCCGCAACCTGTTAAAAGGTCTGGGCATCCCCACAGAAGACTTTGATGATCAGATTGGTTTATTGACCGATGACAGATCCACGACCTGAGACCCGTCAGGATAAACATGTTCTCATTACTGGAGCAGCCGGTGGCATTGGTCAGGCTACCGTTCACTGTTTTGCAGAGGCAGGCTGGCGGGTCATTGGTGTAGATCGCGCTCCTTTTCCCACTCCCTTCCCGCAAACGGGCCTCTTTATCCAATCCGATATCGCCATCTCAGAGAACCTGAAAGCCATTTACCATCGAACCACATCCTTCACCCAAAGGCTGCATGCTTTGGTGAATAACGCCGCCGTTCAGATTACCAAACCGCTGCTTGAGACCACAGTAGATGAATGGGACACAATAATGGCTGCCAACCTGCGCTCGGTATTTCTGGGAGTCAAGCTGGCTCACCCTTTGCTGAAAGCTGCCGAAGGGAGTGCCATCGTGAATGTTTCCTCAGTACATGCGGTTGCCACTTCGGTCAACATCGCGGCTTACGCCGCGAGCAAAGGTGGGCTGCTGGCCTTAACCCGTGCGATGGCGATTGAATTCGCCCCAGATAACATCCGGGTGAATGCCGTCCTGCCTGGTGCAGTGGACACACCCATGTTACGTGCTGGATTGTCCCGCGGTCATGTCGGGGTTAGCAGCCTGGCTCAACGTCTGGAAAATTTAGCTAACAAAACCGTCATCGGACGTATTGGCCAACCGGAGGAGATTGCCCATGCCATCTTCTTCCTCGCCGATGGTACACAATCTTCCTTCATGACCGGGCAGGCATTGATCGTAGATGGCGGGGCAACGACACGCTTGAGTACCGAACAGTGACCATCCAGGGACTATCTCAACCCGACGCATCACCCTTCTACCTTGTCAATCGCCCCCTGTAACCTGACAACTATGACCCTCCAGACCACGCTCAAAAAGATCACGCCTGCCTCAATATGGAATGCTGCCCGCGAGACTCGCGATACCCTGGCGCGCTTACCAGAGCTTCCCGATGCCTACTTCCACCCCTGGCGGCGCCAGAGCTTGCGCCGCTTGGCCGCGCTGAGAGATATCCACAAAGGCCAGCGCGCCTTCATTATCGGTAATGGCCCCAGCCTGAAGAACACCGACCTGACCAAACTCAAAGACGAGATCACCTTCGGGGTGAACCGCATTTACATCCTGTTTCCCAAAATGGGCTTTACCACCACCTATTTCCTGTCTATCAACAGCCTGGTCATCGAGCAGTGCCACGATGAGATTCTCGCTCTGCCCATCCCCAAGTTCCTCTCCTGGCGCTCTCACCGCTTCTTTGATTTCACCCAATCTGACAAATCCCAAATTTCTTGTTTACCAGCTATTCGTTTACCTGTTTTCCTCTACACAACCTATACGGGACCCAAGTTTGCCCGCGATGCCCGTGGCCGCATGTGGGAAGGAGCCACAGTGACCTATGTAGCCTTGCAACTGGCATTCCACATGGGTTTTCAGCAAGTCATTCTCATCGGTGTAGACCACAGCTTCTCCTCGAAGGGCAAACCAAATTCAATGGTAGTTTCTCAAGGAGATGACGAAAACCACTTCGCGGTAAACTATTTTGGCAGTGGATTCCGCTGGCAACTACCCGATCTGGAAACCTCCGAACGGGCTTACCGCATGGCGCGCAAGGCTTTCGAGCTGGCTGGTCGCCAGGTGTTGGACGCCACAATCGGAGGGAAATTGACCGTGTTCCCTAAAATCGAATATCCCTCCCTTTTTTGAACTTGGATACCATCTCCCATCCTCAAGCAGAATAACTTATGGATAAAAACTTGTCTAAAACCCCAAGATCAACACACCCGTCTTTTGGGGCTTCCCCATGGGTGACCAAGGTTATTTTGGGGATACTGTTGGTCTTGGGATTGGGTATTCGCTTGTGCGACCTGACAGACCAGCCCCTCGATTACCATCCCACGCGACAACTTCGCGGGGCAGTGGTAGCCCGTGGCCTCTACTACCAGATGTTGCCCGATGCAGACCCCCAGCTTCGCGAGCAGGCAATGGCCTACAGAAATACCGTTGGCAGATACGAACCCCCCATACTGGAGCGTACCGTAGCCCTAACCTACCTACTCGCTGGCGGCGAACGCTTGTGGATAGCACGCCTCTATTCCTCCCTCTTTTGGGTTATAGGCGGTATAGTGCTCTTCGATTTGACCCGACGGATGACTTCATTGAACGCAGCACTGCTATCTTTGGGGTATTACTTGTTCCTGCCCTTCGGCGCACAGGCGAGTCGCTCCTTTCAACCTGACCCCTTTATGGTAATGTGGATTATCCTCACGGTGTATTCGCTGTACCGGTGGGGCGATAAGCTGGAGTGGAAGTGGGCTGTCTTTTCGGGTCTGGCTGGGGGGATAGCTGTGTTGTTAAAAATCGTCGCCGCTTACATAGTGGCGGGTGGAGCTATCGCTATCGTGCTGAGCTCCGTCGGTTTCAAAAGAGCCATCCGCAACCTGCAAACTTGGGTAACAGCCCTGCTGATGATCACCCCCGCGGCTTTGTATTATCTGCTCATCAACAAGGAAGCCTCCTCAGACTATGCCTCCGGATGGATTTTTTCGTTGGCTCATCTCCTGCTCGACCCTGCGTTGTATGTACGCTGGACGAGCTTCCTTTCCCAATTGATGGGTTTCAGTGTCATTGTTTTAAGTCTGGTCGGTGTCCTGATCTATACCAGACCCAACCGCTCTTTACTTATCGGTCTGTGGATTGGGTATGTCATCTACGGGTTGACATTGCCTTACCAGATGTATACCCACAGTTACTACCATTTACAACTGATCCCTATCCTGGCACTTTCCCTCGCTCCGATCATGCAGCTCCTGATGGACAAACTGGCACAGCAATCCGGTATCTGGCGTGCTCTCGCTATAATGATTGGAATCGCAGCCCTGGCCTACAATGGATGGAAAACCTATTCAACATTATCCAGCGAAGATTTCCGCTCGGAGCCTGCCTACTGGCAGCAAATCAGCGCATCACTTCCACAGGATGGTAAAATCATCGCCCTCACCCAAGATTTTGGTTATCCCCTCTTATACTATGGCTGGAAAAAAGTGTCCCTGTGGCCTGTCCAGGGTCAACAGGAACTGGCAATACTTCGCGGTAAAACCGAAAAAGCATTTGAGGAATACTTCCAGGGTCATACAGAAAGCATGGATTATTTCCTGGTAACTGCCTTCGATCAACTTGAAAGACAACCCACATTGGAAAAATGGCTGCGGGATCATTACCGCCTTCTGGAACCCAGTGATGATTACCTGTTATACGACTTGCGAGCTCACAGTAACAACGTGCCTTAGATTCACCTCATCCTTCCAGAGTGATCTGTGTTCCCAGCAGGGTATACCCGAGCAGATAACATGGAGAAACTGAGAATTCTCACATGAGCTGTTTCCAACGACTATTGCCTAAAAACATCCCTTACCGGGGTGTTATCTTTCTGGGAGTTTTAACCACTTCCGCTGCACTGGTGGTCTACGCATATACGGGATTCTTCACCCGCTATACTGCGGATGATTATTGCCATACGCGCTATCTGATGAATGCGAGCAATATATTCAGCGCTGCCGCGGAGAGATATTTTCACACTTCGAACCGTTATGCCAACATGTTGCTCATTGGCATTACCGAGTTCTTCGGGGAACGCGCGGTGATTTTCCTTCCCGCCGTGACCATCGTCTTATGGGTTCTCGGATTAACCTGGCTGTTCTATCAGGTTAAAAAGACCGCGAACTTTAGCTGGCACTTTGGGTCTTATTTCTGGTTTGCGGAGCTGATTGTCTTCTTCACTATTCTTCAGGCTCCAAGCCGCTACCAGTCTGTCTATTGGCGCGCGGGCCTGACCACCTACTTTTTCCCCCTCGCACTCTTTACATTTATCGCGGGCTATATCCTCGTCAACATCCGGCGGGCTCAAAGCAAACGTTTCTCGATCTTGAGTGGTCTGAGTTTCTTTTGCATGGCTTTTTTGGTTGGGGGATTCTCTGAAACCACCCTCGCCCTACAGGTTGGGATGTTGAGCCTGGCAATTCTATACGTCTGGTTGTGGACCAAAGGTGAAAAGCGCAAGGCTGCGCTCTACCTGCTCATCCCCGCCCTGGTCGGATCACTTCTGGCATTATTGACACTTTTTATCTCGCCGGCCAATGCTTTACGCACTGCGGTTTTTCCCACCCCTCCCTCGTTATTCGAGCTCATCCGCATGTCTCTGATTTTTTCCAAGGATTTCATGTGGGATACCCTGAAGTCTCTGCCCTTGCCCAGTGTCGTATCCCTGGTCATGCCTTTGATCCTTTGTTACCTCCTTTACGCCTCACCACGAACACCCAACGAGCAATCCCCAATACACACTCGTCGTACCTGGCTTCTTCTCCTCCTCACGATCTTGACCACGTATGGTTTGATCGTGTGTGTGTGCGCTCCGAGCACTTATGGCGAATCTGCTTATCCTCCACCCCGGGCGCGGTTCCCTGCTAGGTTTGTCATGACCAGCGGGTTGATGGTGGTAGGAGCCATTCTTGGTATACTTGCCACCCGCATTCACCTGCCCTTCCTAAGGGTCAAGCCAATCCTCCCTGCGGTTCTGCTGCTGGGGTTAACCACTCTTTACCCCTTACGTGCTGCCTGGTTGGCATACAACCTTACCTCTCAATACCGTGAACGGGCCATTGTCTGGGACCTGCGCGATGAGCAGATCAGGGAGGCCAAAGAGAGCGGTGTCATGCATGTCGAGGTTCAGGCCTTGGACAGCATGGAGGGGATAAAAGAGCTCGACCTTGATCCCAAGCATTGGGTTAACCGTTGTGCGGCTGATGTATATGGCGTGGAAAGCATAAGTGCTTATCCCTGACACGGATGCCCCATGAAAGACGAACGGAAAGCGATTAGCTTGTTGATACCTGCCTACAACGAAGAGCTTTGGATTGTCGAGACAATCCATTCGCTGATCGCCTTCCTGGAACAACGCTTCGACAGCTATGAAATCCTGGTCATAGATGACGGCAGTACGGATGGGACAACCGAACTAGTGGCTGGTCTCCAGCAAGAACAACCACCTCACGGAGAGATCCTTCTGCTTAAAAATAGTCGCAATATGGGTAAAGGATACTCTATCCGTCTTGGCGTTATGCAAAGCCGCGGGGAGATCATCGTTTTCTTAGATGCTGATATGCCCTATGCGCTGTCAACCATTGACGATTTTATCGTTGCTCTAAACAGGGGTTGTTCCGTGGTAATAGGTTCGCGGCTGTTACCCGATTCTGTCATCTACGATATGCCTCTCATTCGTTCTTTGGTCGGCAAAAGCTTTAGCTTCTTAGTACAATATTTACTCCTCCCTGGATTTCCCGACACCCAGTGTGGATTTAAGGGATTCACGGCCCAGGCGGCTCATGACATCTTCAGGCGTATGTCCATCCGGGATTTTGGCTTTGACATTGAACTGCTCTATATCGCCAAAAAACTGGATTACCCTATTCTGGCCGTCCCTGTAACCCTACTTCGATACCGTCGAGGCAGCCGGGTACACATAATGCGTGATTCCTTCAAAATGCTCTTCGACATCTTTTTAATTCGTTGGAACGACTGGCGCGGAGCCTATCTCCGCCGCCCTGACCTTACACCTCCATGAGAACCACGAACTACCCCCTGGTTAGCATCGTCACACCATCCTACAATCAGGCCCGATATCTGGAATACACCATCCAATCTGTCCTACGTCAGGATTACCCCCACATCGAGTACCTCATCGTTGACGGTGGTTCTACCGATGATAGCGTGGATATCATAAAAAAGTATGCACCGCGTTTATCCTGGTGGACGAGCCAGCCAGATAGTGGACAGGCGGAGGCAATCAACAAGGGCCTATCCAGAGCCAGAGGAGAAATCCTCGCCTGGTTAAACTCGGATGACATGTATCTTCCTGGTGTGCTATCCCAGGCGGTCAAAGCGTTCGAGTCATACCCTCAGGCTAGCATGGTCTATGGAGATGCCATCACCGTAGACGAAGTGGGGCACCTTTTGAACGCCCTCGTGTTTGGCGACTGGGGTCTCAAGGAGCTGATGGCCTTTCGTATCATCTGCCAGCCAGCGGTGTTCATGCGCAGGACTGCTCTCGACCAAGCGGGGCTCTTAGATGAAAGTTACCATTGCCTCCTGGATCACCATCTGTGGGTGCGCTTGGCGATCTTGGCACCCATCCAACACATATCCGCTTTTTGGGCCGCGGCGCGCTTTCATCCCGCGGCAAAGAATGTGGCTCAGGCCAGCCTCTTCGGGCAGGAAGCCCTTCGTCTGGCGTCGTGGATGGGCGACCAACCCGAGTTGGCCCACTTACTATCAGAAAACCTCCGACAGGTGTGGGGCGGTGCCCACCGGTTGAACGCCCGTTATCTCCTCGATGGCGGCAAGGCAGGCCCTGCCCTGCTGGCCTATGGAAAAGCCCTGCGTGAGAATCCCAAATTTGCTTTCCAGCATTGGCATCGCATGCTGTTTGCCCTTGTAGCCTGGCTGGGAGGCGGGAGAATTGCCCGGCAGTTGGCAAAAAGGTACCTTGACTCACCTCCCCCTCTTACCTGCCAACATCCGGAGTGGAAAAACTGGCCGGGTTTGTGCCTGGAGGCTTAACCATGAAGACTCCTGCCGCCCCTGACAATCCCATTCTGGTCACCGGGATTCACCGCTCAGGTACAACCTGGGTAGGCAAGATGCTGGCTGCATGTGGACACCTGACCTACATCAGCGAACCGCTTAACGTCCATCATCGCCCCGGGGTTTTCGGCGCACCCGTGCCATACTGGTACACCTTCATCAACTCACAAAACGAGGACGCATACCTGCCTGCTTTTGAACACACCCTGCGCTTGAGGTACCGTTTCTTTTACGAGTTACGTGCTCTCCGCTCGGTTAAAGATGTGCTGCGTATGGGACGTGACGGCACTGCTTTTCTTTGGGGGTGTCTGTGGCATCATCCACCCCTGATCAAAGACCCCTTCGCTGTGTTTTCTGCTCCCTGGTTCGCAGAACGGCTCAGATGCTCCGTGGTTATCCTCGTCCGCCATCCTGCCGCAGTAGTCAGCAGCTTAAAACGCCTGGGCTGGTCCTTTGACTTTCGAGATTTGCTCAATCAACCCCTGCTGATGGAAACACATCTTGCCCCTTACCAAAAAAAGATGCAGGCTCAGGTTCAAAAGGAGAGAGACGTAATTGGTGAGGGGTCGTTATTGTGGTGTATCATCTACGATACAATAGAAAGGTACCAGAGACAACACCCCGGCTTTATCATCATCCGCCATGAAGATGTATCACTCACCCCAATGCAGAGTTTTGAAAAGCTGTACACTGAACTGGCGATACCCTTCAACCGCAGGGCGCAAAAAACCCTCCAGCGTGCCACCAGTCCAATCAATCCCAAGGAGCTTTCCGCGGAGTCTGTACACTCTATACACCTGAACAGTGTGGCTGCTATTGGGCGTTGGAAAGAACACCTGACCGATGATGAGGTCATGCGCATCCGTGAGGTCACTGCCGGAGTTGCTGAAGGCTTTTACTCCGACGCAGATTGGCTATAAGGTTTCGGGCATCATACAAGCAGATGAAATGCCTCCTGGTCTACGGCACAAGTAATCAACATGGGAGTAAGTGAAATATGAAACGCTTTTCCTGGCGCGGTTGGCTGCTCAAGCCCCCCTCTATCGAGGACTTCGTACGCGTACTACGCGCCTGGCGATTGTGGCTCCTGGGCGCTCTCCTGGGAGGAGCTATCGGGGCAGCCTGTTACTATGTTTTTCCCCCGCAGTATCACGCCTCGGCAACCGTGATCGTTGACCACAACCTCGAACAGGCTTGGCCAGAAGAAACCGATCGTAAGTTGTTCTACTACCTTGAGAGGGAGAGCCGTAAACTGGAAGACCTGGCCTGGTCAGATGCCACGCTCGAGAAGGTCACCCAACAGGTTGAGGGGAAATCGCTATCGGAACTGCGCCAGGAACTCCTGGCCCTCACCCAAACTCACGATGGCGCCTGGCACTTCTGGGCTAAAGCCAAGGACCCAGAGTTGGCCTCTGCGCTGGCTTCCGGTTGGGCGCAGTCCTTTGTCCAAACCACCCGAGAAGGGATTGAAACTGCACTGCTTCTGGCCTCCACGCGTCAGAAGTATTTAACTGCTCAGGCACACATCAGCGAGATTCAACAGATGTGTTCACAAATTGAGGCAGGCATATCCAGTCTGGAGAGCCTGAAGCCGTTGCTCGCAAAACCCGAAACCTTATCCGTTCTGGAGGTTTGGAGGGTGCGCGAATTCGCTGCCTGGTTGAACTGGAGCAGCACTGCTCTATATGATGTAGACCAACCCGGGTTCTACCAAACGCTTGAACAAATCGCCAGGGAACGGCTCTTGCTCTGCCAGGAAACACTGGCTACCGAACAAGCAGCCTTGGAAGAGACAAAAACCTCAGTGGAAGGGTTAGAAGAACAATCTGTGGGGCTTTCTCCATACCTTGAGGTTTCTCCTTCAATTGTAGAGGATTTACCCGTTGAGCGCCTTACAACACTGGCGGTTTACGTTTTCATCGGCTCGGTTTGTACTACGCTCCTTGTGGTTTTGGCGGTCTTGATTGGCTCACCAAGTGAGGAGAAAGATGCTTCCTAAACGGTGGCTCTGGGTGCAACGTGTAGCCGAGGTGCTGTGGTACCTCGTGTTGGTAACCCTGCCGGTAACCAGCTTTCGCTATTATCCTGACATCTTCGGGACCACTGCGGTCATGCCCCTGGCTTTCACTCCCCTCGCATTCCTGCTGCCCCTTGCTTTCGCTCTTCAATGGAAAAGGGGCAGCCGGCATTGGCTAGACGCGTGGGTCATCCTGGGTGCTTTTCTGTTTTTCACCGCGGTGAGTTCCGCACTCGGGGGATTAACCTCTACCATCCCCCCCGGTGACATTACCTATGCTTCCCGGGTCGTTCGCGCCTGGATCAGTCTGGGGGTTGGCTTGGCTTTCTTTATGGGGGCTATGTGGATGCACCGTCACATCCTTGACCTGCAGCGTTCACTCAGGGCTCTTTATGCCGGGCTGGGATTGGTGATCGTTTGGGGTTTCCTTCAAACCGCAGGTGTTATCTTGGGGATGGTTGACTTCGAGCACATGGACACCTTACAGCGCTTATTTTCCATCCGGGGGTTGGTGCCCGGTCGGGTTTCAGCCTTTGCGTTCGAACCGGCTTGGCTGGCTGACCAGATTATCGCCCTCTATCTACCCTGGTTGGTTGCCAGCCTGCTTACGGGATACCGCGTGAGCCGTTACCGCTGGTTGGAACCCCTGCTCTTTTTGCTCTCCCTGATCATTCTGACGCTTACCTACTCGCGCAGCGGGATACTGATCGGAATCCCGCTGCTGGCGGTATTTTCGTCCGCCTTTGTCATTTCCAGGTGGCTACAGGGCCGTAAGAAAGCCAAGCTTTCTGAAAGCATAACCACCCCCCTGGCAACAACTCGGCGGAAAAAATGGCTGGGCCGCGCATGGAAGCTCGGACTGGCGGTTGTCATCCTTGCCTCCCTGGGAGTGCTGCTGTCTTACAATAACTATTTCGCCACACTCTGGCAATACGACCCACGCACAGGGATTATTGATTACGTGATAGATATCAAGGCCGGGGCTCGCCTGGCGTACGCCTGGGCCGGCACCCAGGTCTTCCTGCACAGCCCCTGGCTGGGAGTAGGATTTGGGGCCAGTGGGTTTTACCTGTACGATAACCTGCCCGACTGGTCTATCACCGTTTTGCCGGAGATTGCCTACCGTCTGAGCTTAACGCCACCTCCATATCCAAATATCAAGAACCTGTACATCCGTTTACTGGCGGAAACCGGTTTGATAGGCTTTGCGTTTTTTGTTATTTTTTTCCTCTACGTGTTCGGTGACCTGGTACGCCTGTTTGCCTCTCCAGAGCAAAATAAACGCTTCACCGGACTGGCCGGGTTATGGTTGCTGCTGGCATTTTTGCTGCGCGCCTTCTCGCAAGATTCCCTGGCTTTGCCCAACATGTGGCTGTGTCTGGGCATTGTGTTGGGCGTATCCGCCTGGACCAAGGACGAGGAAAATGCCCTGGGTTCTGCAGGAGGGAGAACCAAAGCCAGGGACGAGGCGAAGGGTTGAGATCCACCCCGCAGGCATAATGGTGGTATACTCCCCCCACCCTTTCTCAGCTTTCCCAAACTTAAGATTTCAAAAACCCCTCATATGTTGGTCACCATTGTCACCCCATCATTCAATCAAGCCAGGTTTCTGGAAGAGACCATTCAATCCGTGCTCCATCAGGACTACGGTCACATTGAGTACATTATTGTGGATGGCGGCTCTACCGACGGCAGTGTGGAGATCATCCGCCGATACGCTCCTTTTCTGAAGGAATGGGTCTCGGAGCCGGATAGGGGACAAACAGACGCCCTCAACAAGGGTTTGGCCCGCGCCCAGGGTGAGGTGCTGGCGTGGCTGAATTCTGACGACACGTACCTGCCCCATGCTGTTTCCGAGGCCGTGGCTTTTTTGCGCCAAAATCCTAATGTGGGCATGGTGTATGGGGATGCGAACATCGTTGACCAGCACGGACGGGTGATCGGCCGTTTCCCCGCTGCACAGACCGATTATCGTCGTTTGCGCCGCGGCTACGTCCACATTCCCCAACAGGCTGCTTTCTTCCGAGCGGAGCTGTGGCGCCAGGTAGGCCCGCTTGACCCGTCCTTTTACTTTGCCATGGATTATGATTTATGGGTCCGCCTGGCAAAAATCTCTCGTTTGCATTACATACCCCGCCTGTGGGCAAACTTCCGACTACATGGGGAGGCTAAAACATTGGCTGCTGACGAGCGTTGCTGGCCGGAAATGTTACGGGTTCATTATAGAGATGGTGGCAGCCATCTGGCTCCCATCGTGTGGAAATACTGGTTACGGCGGGTGTTGGCACCATGGATCAACTGGAAACGCAGACGGTTGATTACCCCTCATTAGGGTCTGATATGGTTTCAGATCACATCCCATCCGTTGACTTTAGGAGTTACGCACTTGACTAACGAAGCCAGCGGGTGGTCTCCCTGGCCTGTCCGGCCAGCCTGCTGCCTGCGGCAGCGGCCGCGGGCAGGACAGGCGATACGGTGCCTTCGGCACCTACTTGACCAACAGGACATCGCGGGTCGAGTGCCCCCTGCCCCCCGCATGGGGGGCTTGTCCCCGCAAGGGGACCGATACCCATTTTGGCGCAGTGGTTTCGACCCCCTCAAGGGGGCAGGCACGCTCAACTCAGGTCTTGATCTCGATACGTCCTTCGACTGCGTGCCTGTCGGCACTCCGCTCAGGACCACTCGATCGGCGAACTGCGTAACTCATGAACTTAATCCAGTGAGGTAATGTTGAAGTCATCCTTATGCCTGTTAATTACCATAACCGGTTTGTGTTTGGTTTGCTGCTTATGTTCTCTTTTGGGGTTGGGAGGTACGGTTACCCTGTTCACCACCCAGACCGATGGAGAGGAGCTCCTATCCCTCTTTCCCCCGGCAACGCAAACACCCCAACTTGTCCGCCCTGTCTCTGTATCCGGGAGTACATTTGAGGTCCTGAAAACCGCTTCCCTTCCGGAGAGCAATCTGATCGAACTTGCCAGGCGGCTGGAGGGGATAAGCTCCATACCCCTCACCCTTCCCTCGCCTGCCTCTCCGATTCAAATAGGGGCTGAGCAATCCTTTTGGATTTCTAACGAGGACACGGGCGATACTTTCCAGGTGGAGGCTGTTTTACGCTACGCTACCGATCACCTTTATTTTTGGATCGAAAAAGACGTGCCTTTTCATGAGCGCGAGGTGAGCGAGCTGGCCTGGGCGTTCGGGAACCACATCTACCCCACCACCCGGGCGTTCTTTGGCCACGAATGGAACCCCGGTGTGGACAATGACCCGCATCTCTACGTCCTGTACGCCCGCGGTTTGGGCGATTCGGTAGCCGGGTATTTCTCTTCTATTGATGAATACCTTCCGTTGGCCCATGAGTACTCCAATGCCCACGAGATGTTCTTTCTCAACGCGGATGTCGTGGAGTTGGATGAGACCTACACCCTGGGGTTGCTGGCTCACGAGTTTCAACACATGATCCAATGGTACCAGGACAAGAATGAAACCGCATGGTTGAACGAAGGCTTCTCGGAGGTCGCTGCCCTTATCAACGGGTACTACGATGGGGGGTTTGACTACCTGTATACCCGGGATACGGATTTACAACTTAACGACTGGCCCCAAGAAGCTGAGCTGTCTGCTCCCCATTATGGAGCCGCTTTTCTCTTTGTCACCTACTTTTTGGACCGCTTCGGAAAAGACGCCATCCAGGCACTCGTTGCTCACCCCCAAAACGGCCTGGATAGCGTGGACGCTGTCCTGGCTGAACTGGGAATAAAAGACCCCCAAACCGGAAGCATCCTCACCGCAGATGATGTTTTTATGGATTGGGCAGTGGCAAATTACCTGCAGGATGCGAGCGTGGCGGATGGACGTTATGCTTATTCCTCCTACCCTGAAGCTTCGCAAGCCAACATAACCGAAACCATCCGGCGGTGCCCGATGGCATCTGTGGGCAGGGATGTCCACCAGTGGGGTGTGGATTACATCCGCATAACCTGCAAGGGGGATTTCACCCTACAATTCGAGGGCTCATTGGCTGTAAGTGTTTTACCTACCGACTTCCACTCCGGGGAGTACGCTTTTTGGTCCAACCGAGGCGACGAAGCGGATACGACCCTGACGCGCACCTTTGATTTCTCCAACCATCAGGGCGAATTGACGCTTTCTTTTTGGACCTGGTATGACCTGGAAGAGGGTTACGATTACCTGTACCTGACAGCCTCCCTAGATGGTGAGCACTGGGAAATCCTGACCACCCCTTCGGGCACCGCAGAAGACCCCTCGGGGAACAGCTACGGCTGGGCCTACAACGGTATTTCGGGGGGTATGGGTGAAGAACCCGTCTGGATTCACGAAAGCGTTGATATCTCCCAATATGCCGGTCAGCTAGTGGATATCCGCTTTGAGTATGTTACCGATGGAGCTATCCTGGGAGAGGGCTTCCTGTTGGATGATGTTGCCATCCCCGAAATGAACTACTTCACCGACTTCGAGACAGACAGCGGGGGCTGGGAAGCGGACGGTTTTGTGCGCATTACAAACGAACTCCCCCAAACGTTTGCGCTCCAGCTCGTCTCCTTCGGTGAGGACATCTCCGTCCAACACGTCCCCGTGCCGGCTGACAATCTAGTTGAAATCCCGGTGCACATCGGTGGGGAGGTGAACGAAGTCCTTCTGATCGTCAGCGGGACGACAAGGTACACCCGACAGCTGGCCGTCTACCGGTACAGCATTATCCCCTCTCCGTGAATACCTCTCAGATGCAGAAAACGTTTGATTTACGACCGGCCACCAAAGACGACACCGGGGCCATCCGTGCACTGGTGTTGAAAGCGCGCATCAACCCTACAGCTTTGAACTGGTGCCGGTTTACCCTGGCGGTTTCACCCCAAGGAGAAGTCATCGGCTGCCTTCAGGTCAAGCCTCATCGGGATGGTTCGTGGGAACTGGCTTCTCTGGTTGTGGCGGAGGGATGGCAGGGTCGGGGCGTGGCACGGGCCCTCATCGAGCATCTGACGGAAATTCAGCCTGCCAGCCTGTACCTGATGTGTCGTGCCAGCCTTGAACCCTTTTACCGAAAATTTGGTTTTCGCGTGCTCGACGATCCTGAAATGCCGCCTTACTTCCAGCGGGTCAAGCGCCTGAGCAATTTGATAGACTTCCTGGCGAAAGAGGGGGAGTATCTGCTGGTGATGAAGCGAGAGTAAAGCTTCCGAAACCTGCCCCTGTTAGGGGGTCTCCAAGGCTACGGAAGTTTTCCGTTATGGCTCCAACCGCCACTCTTCTATGTTCCAGGTTTCCGGATAAAAAGAGCCACCATCCACTGGACCTACCAGATCGGGCCGCGTGGCCCAAACTCCGAAGCGCAGGTACAAGGGCAGGACGGGCAGGTCTTGGGTAAAGATGCGCAGAGCTTCCAGGTGGTAACGTTCGTATGCTTCTGTACCGGGCAGGACAGTCAGTGCGTTCTGGCAGGCGGTATCAAAAGAGGGGCTACTGTAGCCGCTGTTGTTGCTTCCCTGCCAGCCATCCGGGAAGAGCGGGTTCCCGGCCATGTCAAGCGCTTGAGGGTCGCCGGGGATGGCCTGGGTGAGGAACAACTCACACGGTGGCGTAACGTTGGTCAGCCAGGCAAATTGCACCAGGTCAAACTGGCGACCGAAGACCGGCCCTTCCGGCCCATCGGCGAAGAAATCTTGCGCCCCCATTTGAATGACCTCGAGAGCGACACCGCAAACTGCCAGGTCTTCAGTGATCAGGTTGGCAATGAGGGTACGGGTCTGGGCGGTCGTGGTCTGGTATTTCACCCGAAAGGCCGTGCCATCCGGCACACCTGCCACGCCGTGCGCTTCCCGGAGGCCATCGCCGTCCACATCCCGCCAGCCGACCTCCTCCAGTAAACCCATACCTGTCTCAGGGTCGTAGGGGTAAGCCTTCAGCTCAGCCAGGGGATATAACGGGTGGAGAGGGGAAATATAAGCCTCCAGCAGCAGGGTTAAGCCGTACTGTACCTCATCCACGATGCGTTGGCGGTTGATACAGTAGGCCAGAGCCTGGCGGGTGCGGGGTTCTTCAAAAAAGTCCGGACGAGTGTATTCAGGAACAGGGTTAATCCCAAAATCCAGATGTTCCCACGCGGTACCCAGATTGACGTACAAATTCAATTCGCCGTTCCGATCCAACTCGATGAGCCTCTCCCTCTGGTCATCCAAAGTGGTATCCACGACCAACACATCACAGACTCCCGCAGCCAGGTAGTTCAGGTTTTTGTCCGTGTCCTGCCCGGTGAATTTGATGTACAGGTGGTCAAAAAAAGGCAAGCCCTCTTCAGCCCGGTAGTAATAGGGGTTGCGCTCCAACACCATGCCATCTCCAGGTTTCCATTTCTTCAATATGTACGGCCCCCAGCCCATGGGTGTGAGGTTGGTAATATCGGCTTCCAGCAACTCCTGCATTGTATAATCGCTCAACTGATGTCTGGGCAAGGGGGTAAAGAAATTCAGGTAGTAGTGCGGGTCGAGGAATCCAATCGTGCCCACCCATTGCACCGTGTGGGCATCCAGAGCAGTGTAGCTGAAGGTGCGGTCAA
>JBFLVL010000033.1:0-10160 GCA_040758495.1 Chloroflexota bacterium | reverse complement strand
TCGCTCAACTGATGTCTGGGCAAGGGGGTAAAGAAATTCAGGTAGTAGTGCGGGTCGAGGAATCCAATCGTGCCCACCCATTGCACCGTGTGGGCATCCAGAGCAGTGTAGCTGAAGGTGCGGTCAACCGTCTCCAGACTACCATCTACTAAACCTCCATGACCGCACCGTCCCCATTCATCCTCACAGCGCCGGGCGAACTCGTAGCTGAAGACCGAGTCAAAGGCAGTGAGGGGTTCACCATCTGACCATTTGACCCCCTCTTTTATGGTGAAGGTGACCGACATCTGGTTCAATGCCAGAGGGCCGCCTTCATAGGTAATGGCACAATCTGAAGAAAGGCAGCCGGCCGGTCGTACCACATCGCCGGGCGAGAGCACAATCAACTCACCCCGGTCATCTATCACAAAATCCCCCTCCTGCACGGTTACTGCTTGAATCACCGCGTCGCCATCTGCCAGGGAAGGCAACTTTTCCAGGATGACGGCCTGGTACTCGTATCCGGGACGGTCAATCGGACCGTCAAAGATCGCCTGTTGGATCAACCTGGCGATATACATCGAGGCACCGTAAATGAACAGGGTGTCCGGCTCAGAGCCGGTGCAAATAGTCAGCTCGCGGGGCTCAGGAGTAGGGGAGGGGACGGGGCTGGAAGTTGCTGTAGGGAAGGGTGTTTTCGTGGGAGAGGGGGTGGATGTTGGGGTAGGAGAAACTTCCAATGACGGTACGCATCCAGAAATCAACAGAATAAACAATACGAGGAGATTGCGAGCAAGACCTTTCACGCTCATAGAATACCTCCACCAAACGTTACATTACTTCTGAAATTTTGCAGTGCTCGCGGTCATGTTCCAGGCAAACGTAGGCCCATCCGTAGGGTGTACTCTCGCCTCCCCAAGGCGCGGCATAGGAGCGCATCAGGTCATCCTGGCTCATACCGGCCAATAAACCCTGCGCCTCAGAACGCGCTGTCTGGAAGTCCTCCCACACCCGATCCCAGGTTTGCTCACGACGGGCTTCTGTATGGGATTGATTCCAGGCCTCTACGTCCTCAACATTCTCCACGCTGGGATTTTCACCCTGAGCCATCTGGTGTAATCCCTCCAGGACCCACCGCTCCCAGTCAGCAACGTGGCCTACCACATCTTTCAGCGTCCACTCACCACAGATCAACTTCGTTTCGCGTTGCTCAGGCGGGATCAGGGCAATCCGAGCCAGCAGGTCTTCGCGTTGTGCGCCCAGAGCAGCCAGCAAAGTGGCCTTGGCGCCGGTTTTAGGCCAGGGTGCAAATTCCAAACCTTGGGCTTCTCGCCAGGAAGCAATGTGTTTACCATGTTCAGCGTCATGCTTCCATTGAATTTCTACGCAGGCGGGGAATGACCAATCGTATCGGCGGTATTTTCGCGGTTGGTAGAAGGTCGCTAAGGGTAACTTCAGCAGCCACTCCACCCAGGTTTTTCGAGCGGCTTGCAGCTCACTGAGAACCTGCTCTAGCGACTTATCCTTCCACTCGCGGACCACCGCGGCGTTGTAAGCGCCCATGTTCTTTACTGCTGAAAAATCGGGGGAATCTCCGGAGGCCATCTGCTGCATCACCTGTAACTCCCAGCGGTCCCAGGCGGCGATGTGCGCCAGGAGGTCTTTGACTGTCCAGTTACCCAGCACCGATAGGCTGGTGAGTTCAATCTCATCCAGCCCGATGAGGTGGTAGAGCAAGTTGGCACGCTCGTTTGCCAGATGGGCTACCAGGGGGTCCCGCCGGGTGGAGGCTATATCTCGGATTTGAGCCGTATGTTCACGTTCGTGTTCCAGGAAACGGCGCAGCGCTTTGCGGGCTGTCCAGGGTTCCTCAGGACGAGAGGTGAAGTGGGTAGGGTAGAAGACTCCGCGGCGTTCTTCAGTGGTCAGTTCCCGCAGGCGAGCCACCGCTGTGCGCCGTTCCATCTCTAGAAATTCCAGCAGGGGCAGGTCCTCATCGTGTTCCCATTCGGGGGGCAGCGTGTCTGGGGGCACGATGCGGGAGACATACCACTCCTCGGCGTTGCCGATGTGCCGCAGGATGCGGCGGATGGAATAGGTGTCGGGGTCGGGTTGCCAGTCTAATACCTCTTCCGGCAGGTGGCGGACGAGATGCATCAACTCATCTCGCTGGTAGGACGCCAGCCGGAAGCAGGCCTCCATCTCCTGGCTGGTGAGAGGGCGCTGATCGGGTGTAAGTAGGGCGGCTGTATCTCCTGGATCGAAGGGGCCTTCTCCCATCTGTATGGCGGCGACCTCCAGCTCAATGGTTTCATCCGCGGAGGGGGCCGGTTCGCCGTGCTGACGCAACCAGTGGTGATATTGGCGGATAGCGTTCGGCAGTCGGCTCAGGGCTTCCTCCTGGCTGCTGGCACGCAGATGACAGCCGGGTAAATCTAGCACGTGGGCGTAACAGCGCCCCGTCTGGTCTATTTCTAAGTGAATCGGGTAACGCATCATGAGAACCTACCTGTTTTCAATTATCACGTCTGGCTGGTATCTGGCTCATAGCATATTCCGCCAGTGCAGTGATGGTGAGGCTGGGGTTGACGCCCGGGTTGGCAGGCACGATAGAGCCGTCCACCACGTACAGGCCGGGGTAATTGTGCACCTGACAATCCAGACCAACCACCCCTTCCTGGGCATGGCGCCCAAACGGACATCCACCCAAAATGTGTGCCGTGGTGGGCATGTTGAGCAGGTTCTCGCCTATGGAACCAGCCGGAACACCGTTCGTACGTTGGGCGAAGGTACGCGCCACTCGATGACCGATGTCAATGCGAGCCGGGACCGTGTGTTCGGGGTCAGGTTCGGAGACCAGCCCACGTCGGAAGAATGTCAGGAGGCTGCGACCCAGCCGAAGTCGCATGCGGTTGTCCTCCGTCTGCATGACCAGCAAAATGGTGGTTTTATACGCCCATCCTGGCAGCAGGTACATGCGCAGGAAATCCACAGGGTGACAGAGGATCTCTCGCAGGGATTTGATCAGGCGCACGGGGATGGAATCTCCTGTCGAGATCAGGGGAGCACCCATAAAGCGCATCAGCGAGGACCCGTGCGGATAGCGCACAGGCTCGATGCGCGTGACTTCATCCGCACTGAAGATCGAACTGATGGCAATCCCTTGAGAGAAGTTCACTTCCCAGGAGCGGCTGATGGCTCCCAACAAGGCTTCGCTGTTCGTGCGCACCATCTCGCCCAGGTGCGGCGACAGGTTGCTCAGCGAGCCGCTCACATCCCGACAGTGGAACAGCAGTTTGAGCGTGCCCAGCACACCCGCGGACAGGAGCACATTTCGGGCACGTACCCTCTGCTTGCGCTTGAACAGCCACCCGGTGGAACGACGATAGACCAGTTCGTACCGCGCTCCCTCCGGTTGGCCCTTCGGCAAGGGGTGGATGTCCACTACCTCAGCTTCGGGCAGGAGGTGCGCACCCCCTTTTTGAGCAAAATAGAGGTAGTTTTTCACCAACGTGTTTTTGGCGTTGTAACGGCATCCCACCATGCAGCCACCGCAAAAATTACAGCCCATGCGGGGGGGACCCTGACCATCGAAATACGGGTCGGGGACTTCTTCCCCTTCCGGCCCGAAGAAAACGCCCACCTCCGTGGAGCGGAAGGTCTTCTCCTGGCCTATCTCCTCGGCGATTTCGTGAAGCACTTCGTCGGCCTTCCATTGGTGCTGGTTGCGGGTCACTCCCAACATGTACGCCGCGGTCTTATAGTGCGGGTGGAGTACGCTCTTCCAGTTAGCCAGGTGTTGCCAGGAGGGGTTGTCAAACATCTTGTCGCTGGGGACTTCCAACACGTTGGCGTACCCCAGGCTGCCTCCGCCCACCCCGCTGCCGTGCAGCACCATCACCCCTTTGAGCAGGCTGATCTGTAAAACACCAAAACAACGCAGAGCCGGCATCCACAGGTACTTCCAGAAAGCCCAATTCGTTTTGGCAAAATCCCTGTCGTCGTAGCGCTTGCCCCGTTCCAACACCAGCACAGAGTACCCCTTTTCGGTCAGGCGCATGGCGGATACACTGCCACCGAAGCCGGAGCCAATGATGACGAAATCGTAGACCTCTTCAGTTTTCATGTCTTAGCCTTTTCATGTCTGAGCCTGTATTTCTTGGTTATCACTACGGGCAACCAGCCAGCAGCTTTCAGCCCGCTGCCCTTGTTCTTTGACCAACAGGATTTACACAGCCTGTTGACAGCTAATACCCGTAAAATCCCTTCCCTGCCTTTCGCCCCAAATAGCCCGCATCTACCATCTTGCGCAGCAGGGGGCAGGGGCGGTACTTGTCCTCGCCCAGGTCACGGTGCAGCACTTCCATGACCATAAGCACCACGTCCAGACCAACCAGGTCACATAGCTCCAGGGGTCCCATGGGGTGGTTCATGCCCAGTTTCATCACCGAGTCGATGGCTTCGGGTGTGCCGATGCCCTCCTGCAAGGCAAAGATGGCTTCGTTGATCATGGGGCACAGGATGCGGTTGGAGATGAAGCCGGGGGAGTCCTTGGCCTCCACGGGCACCTTGCCCATCTTCTCGGCAATCTCGGTCACCGTCCGGGCGGTCTCGTCGGAGGTGGCCAGCCCGCGGATGATCTCCACCAGACGCATGAGGGGCACGGGGTTGAAGAAATGCATGCCCACCACTTTATCGGGGCGTTTCGTGACCGCGGCGATCTTGGTCAGGCTGATGGAGGAGGTGTTGGAAGCCAGGATGACCTGCGGTCGGGCGCGTTCGTCCAACTCGCGGAAGATTTTGTGCTTTAAGTCCGGGTTTTCGGTGGCCGCCTCGATCACCAGGTCAGCAGCCGGCACCCCTTCCAGGGAGGTTGCGGTGGCGATATTCAAGGCTGCTGCGCGTTGTTCCGCATTGATCTTTTCTTTGGAAAAGAGCTTCTCTACGGATTGGGCGATGGTGGCCTTAGCGCGCTCGATCTGTTCGGGTACCACATCCATCATGGTGACCTGATAGCCCGAGGTGGCGGCGACCTGGGCGATACCGCTGCCCATGGCCCCCGCGCCGACGACGAAGATGTGCTTGATGTTCATGGGGAGTCTCCTTATTTTACATGGATCAGGTCTTCGATGCCCTGCCCGGTGGCAGGCCCCCCATACGGGGGGCAGGCCCCCCATGCGGGGGGCAGGCAAAGTCCGTTCAAACGGACTGATGCAGTCAGATTTTATCCGATTTTGGTTCTCAGCTCGAGGATTCATACTCAGGCGTATGCTCTATGCATCAGCCTCACTATGAAACGGCAAGTATTGAAGGCGTGTTATAGACTCAGAGGCTGTTGCATAGAACTCGTCTTACTCACTGGGCAGATAGCGTGCCCACCGCCTTTCTCCTTCCTTCCGCAGTAGCCCCATCTTCACCAGGCTGGCGGCGATGCGCGTCGCTTCCAGCCGCGATACGCCGAGAAGCTTTCGAATATCCGTGTTGGTGATCCAGCCTTGCTTGGTTAAGCGTGCTTCGAGAGCTTGATACTCGGATGGGAAAGCCAGGGATTTCTTCTCACCAGGCTCCACAAGTCTGTAGATACGCCTCCCCTTCTTTTGAAGGTGGGCTACGCCCTTCCGAATGAGGTCCTTTATGTCCTGTGATGCGGTGTAAATGTCTTTGCCAACTAGTTTTTGGTACGATCTACTGGTAAAGGTCCCGTCGTGTTCCCTGGCGTAGGCCAGCAGGCGTTTCTGATTTCCACTCAAACTTAGCGGCTCGAACTGGCGAAGCCATCTACGGGTCTCCAAACTGTAGACGGGGGTGTTGCGCAGTAACACGGTGAAGATCACATCCGCTTCTAAGCGAAATTCCGGAGGGTACAACCCCTCTTCCTCCATGACATCGCACATGCGAGGGATACCCTCTCCCAGCTCGCGCATGTGCCCAAGGTCAGTCAGCAGGCGCACAAGGCGTGGATTGCGCGAGGCGTGAACGCGCTCTCGTTTCTGTAATCGCTCCAAGGTCACCGGCTCTACTAACTCACCAGGGCTACGTACTTCCAGCCGGTCGTCGAACATCCACACTTCGATACCCACGCCCTCAAACCCGTAGTCCCGATGTGCCACCGCGTTGATGATGGCCTCCTGCCAGGCGAAAGTGGGATACTCTAGCCACTCTTCGAAGAAGAGGTCTACCAACCTCTGACGCTCGCGGATATGGGGGCGGATGGTTTCAAAGGTTCGCTCGATCAGGGTGATCAACGGCGCTTCAAGCTGCTCTCGTTTGACGACGTTCAACTCGGCTCCATAGAGCCGCTCGATGCCCTTGTCCGAAGTCTTTGGGTGGAGAGTCCTTGTATGAGCATCTATCTACTTGTCGCACCACGCCACCGAAGTTTTGGTCGATGTTTATGTATGTTAATCTTCATCTCTGAACTAATGACGTAAAACAAACTTTAACATAAATTTGATAAATGGGTGATTCAAGTCTCTTTTCAACTTTATGATCTCTCCTTCTGCTTGCCCCAACTTATCAACCAACCTCTCAATCTCGATATCCTTCTCTTCCAGGTCGCTTTGGAGTTCCTTGACCAGGGCTTCGATCTGCTCCTCGTTTGCCTGCAATATAACTTCAGCCCGCTGAAGCTTCTCTTCAAGCGTATCATAATCCTGCTTTAGCTTCTCCCATTTCTTGATCAACTCATCAGCCATATGAATCTCCTTTGCTGCTCTATCTGAAAGCTCTAAACGACTCCAGCCGCCCGGCCTGCTCTTCAGCCTCGGTCTTGAGGGAGTCGACCCGTTGGTGCAAAGACGGAAGCCTTTCATCCAGTCGCTTAATGATCTTACCCCACTTGTCCCGCCTGTCCACTTCGTCCTGGGTTTTGTAGACCACTTTCATGTCACGCAAGTCGGGGTCGTACGTCCAATACCCCCCGCCGACCGGATCGAAGCAAAGGTGGACCGATAGTTGGCCGAACACCGTCCCGGGCGCACAGCGGCGTACCAAGTTGACTGCCTGGTATAGCGTCTTGGCGTGAACGTGGCCCTGGGGGTGCAGGCGGGCCAGTTCAGGGAAGACATCGTGCATCACTTCGAAGATGGGCTTGCCTACCTTCTCCGCTTCCAGCCGCAACGCCTCCAAGTCCTCGAAGCGGGTCTCGGCAATGAGCATCAGCGGATCGTACTTGTAGGGAACGATGCGGGTTTGCCACTCGAACGTCAGCCTTCTGTCAATGACGTGCGCCACGCGCACTTGCTCTTCTTTGGGTTGAGCCAAGGGGATGCAGTCCACCACGATGTCCAGCGGGTTCTCGGTAGTTTCCAATCGGACGTAGGCCCCAGCCCAGATCAGGTTCGATTCATACCACTCCTTCAGGCCCCAAGCGTATTTGTCTTTGTGCATCACCCAGCTGGGGATCCTCTCTCGACTCCGTGCGTCAATGAAGCTGATGTAGGTACGCTCGCTGTTGGAACGAGGGAAGACCTGCCGGATGCGCTGGGTCAGGGGGATCGTGCCCGTCACACGATGGGCGAAATTTAGCACAAACTCCACTGAAGGGACTCGCCTGGTTTCCACCGGCGGAATCCTTTGTTCCTCAGCCTCGCTACCCTCATCGTCAATGGCCTGCTCCATGTCCTTCAATTCGCGATGGACGTATTGATATTCGCGGGTGTAAGGCACGGCAGGGATAGCCAAGCGTCCGGGTTTCTCTACCACTTCGGGTGGTTCCAAAGCTCGCAGGAACCACAACGGCGTATCGAAGGTGCCCACGTTGTCGAAGCGGTTGTCGTGATCAAGGCAGTAGTTCCAAGAGAAGACCAGCGCGATGTCAGTCTCGCTTATAGCTGGGAAAATGCCGCTGAGAGGGGAAGGTTCTCCTCTCTGTCGCAAGCGTTTCTCAGCCTGATCAAGCTCGGTTGGAGCCACTGGGCGGAGCAAGTTTGCTAGGAACCATTCGTTGCCGAATGCAATGAACCGCCCACTTTCTTGGAGTTGCTGGCGTAGGCGGGGCAGCAGCAGACCCTTTATCTGTTCTAGAATCTCGCCCGGAGGCGCGCAACCCCGTCGCGCCAGCAACTCGTAGGCGATAGACTCTACCCTCTGGGGGACGCCGTCGCGGCAGATGAGTTGCTCAGTAACATCCCCGTCATCGTCGGTCAGGATGAAAGAGCGCCAGTCCTCCATAGCCTCCCTCGGCCTCTCTGGCCAGGCCTCTGCGGTCTCGGTCGCTTTCTGTTCCGCAGCACGATGCTCCTGGGCCTCTGCCAGCACGGACTCCAAGTCCTCTCCGTCCTTCAGCCGAGCGAACCGGCGCAGGGTGCCCTGCTTTTCCAGTAGCCTAGCCACTGGTTCGCTGGGCTGCGCTCCTTTCAAGAGCCAGTAGAGGGCCCGTGCTTCATCTATGCAAAAGGTGGGCGGGTCCGTGCGTGGGTTGTAGAAGCCAATGGCCTCGATGAAGCGCCCGTCGCGGGGGGAGCGGGAATCAGCCACCACCACTCGGTAGCTGGGTTGCTTTTTCTTACCCACACGGCGTAGTCTAATACGTACCATGCTGTGCTTTGTACTCCTTGATGGGCATGCGAAGCGATCACATCATCTGTCGGTTCTCTCCGTGCGTTGTTGTGTCGCCTGCAAGGCAATAGCAGACTTGGGAAGGAGTGGACTCGTCTCTCTACAAAGTGATTTCTCAATCCGTTCCTTTCAGTGTCCCTACCACCCTAGCTTCTCTCCACTTTCTAACTGCTCCACTCCCTTGGGTAGCAACACTGGCACGCGGTAGCTTACTTCGCTATCGCCGTCGTCGGGCGTGAACGCTGTCTGCTCCCAGGCAATGTATCCCTCTGCCGCCAGCCTGTCAAACAGGGCGTACATTGTGTCCTCCCGCTTGCGCAGTCGCTCCAGTCGCCCGAAGAACTCGATGTCCCGCAGGTTCCGCCCGCGCCGCCGCTCGAAATAGTCGTTGCCCATTAGCAGCCGCACCAATGTCTTCACCCCAAACGAGTACTTACGCCCCTCCCGCGCCTGGTTCCAGAAAACCGTCTCCAGGATTGTGTAGGCAGGGTCGAACACCTGGCTGGCGTCCACGATGTCGTTTTCGGTCACGTGATCCCAGGACAGGCCGCCGGGGCGGCAGTTGTCACACATGGCGCAACGGGACGGGGCCGCCGGGTCGCCGAAGTAGTCCAGGATGAAGTGACGGCGACAGCGCCCCTTGGGCAGGTAGGCGTAGTCAATCATCCGCTTTAGTTTCTTCTCTCGCTCGTCGTAGTGACGGAGAATTTCATCCTGCCGCAGGTTATAGGCCGGCGAAGTCAGCAGTTTAGGTTGGCGAATCAGGGTATAGCCCCTGTCCCAGGAACGAAAGCTCAACAGGCCTTTGGCCGTCAGGTCGTTCAGGATACGCTCCAATTCGGCCACGTCCACCCCGATCAGATGGGCCGTCTCCAGCAGATTGACCTCGTTGCGGCTGCCGCGTCCGTAGCGAGGCAGGTGGTCCAGGAAACGGCCCATCACCTCCTGTGTGCGGTCGCTCTGACGACGTAAGGCGGCCTGGAACTCGTCCCGTGCCATAAAGACATGCAACACGCCCCACACCGTGAAATCCTCTTCACGGGTCACGTAGCCCGCCTGTTCCAGCAAGTGGACGATGACCCGCAAGTCCTGCTCCTCAATGCCATGCTTGGCCTCTACCTCGCTGGGGCTCAGGCGGATGGTGTCCGATGGCGCCGCCCTACACAGCCCGAAAATCGCCCCCACTGCTTGGGGGTCAGGCAGCGAGGTGGCGCGGAAATAGTCGTGGATGCCCCGGTCCGACTTATGGTAGAGTAACACGCAGTAGGCTGTTTCCCCGTCACGGCCTGCTCGCCCCGCTTCTTGATAGTACGACTCCAGGTCGCCAGGCATGTCGTAGTGGATCACGTAGCGGATGTTGGGCTTGTCAATACCCATACCGAAGGCTTTGGTGGCCACCACGATGTCAATCAACCCTTCGTCGAACAAATCCTGCACCTGGGCGCGGTCGTAGGCGTTCATCTTTCCGTGGTAAGCCCGTGCGCGATAACCCACCCAACGCAGGCGATTGGCCACCTCCTCGGCGGTGCCCGTCGCCGCCGTGTAAACGATGGCTGGCCCCAACTGATCGTGCAGGATGCGCTGCAACTTTGGGAACTTCTCGGTCAGATAGCGCATCTTGT
>JBFLVL010000032.1:28547-33252 GCA_040758495.1 Chloroflexota bacterium | reverse complement strand
ATCTACAAGGACACCGACCGGTCCAAGAGAGAACGGGCTTGGCGCTTGGCTGCCGAACGGCAGTTGGCTGATAGAGGGGCTATTAATGATTTGTGGGTCAGGTTTTTAGATTTGCGTCAGCGCATAGCTGCCAACGCAGGAAGGTCTGAGTACCGCGCCTATCGCTGGCAGCAGTTGTTGCGTTTTGATTACACCCCAGCCGACTGCCGGCGTTTCCATCGGGCGATCCAATATGTCGTGGTTCCTGCCGCAACCCGTGTTTATGAGAGGCGTAAGGAACGTTTGGGAGTAAGGTCGCTACGTCCTTGGGACCTGGACGTGGATCCTTTAGGCCGGGAATCGTTGAAGCCCTTCAAGGAAGTTGATGAGTTGGAATCGAAAAGCTCCCAGATTTTCCGTCGGGTGGATCCGAAACTGGGGGAATATTTCGACATCATGCGTAAAGAGGGGCTGCTGGATTTAGCCAATCGTAAGGGTAAGGCCCCCGGAGGTTATTGCACGTCATTCCCGGTGGTAAAGCGACCCTTCATCTTCATGAACGCGGTTGGCTTGCATGAAGATGTGCAAACCATATTACACGAGGGAGGACATGCCTTCCATGTCTTTGAGACGCGGGATTTGCCCTATCATCAACAGAGAGTGGTTACTATGGAATTTGCTGAAGTTGCCTCCATGGCGATGGAGTTGCTGAGCGCTCCGTACTTAACTGCTGACGAGGGGGGATTCTACACCCCGGAAGAAGCCGCGCGTGCCCGCGTGGAACATCTCGAGGACAATCTGCTCTTTTGGCCTTACATGGCGGTGGTGGATGCCTTTCAACATTGGGTATATGAGAACCCTGAAGTAGCCCGTAAACCAGACAATTGTGATCGGGAATGGACCAGGCTATGGAAACAGTATATTCCTGATGTGGACTGGAGCGGCTTAGAAGATGTTATGGTAACAGGCTGGCACCGCAAGCTGCATATCCACCAGAATCCGTTCTATTACATTGAATATGGGTTAGCACAGCTTGGGGCTGTGCAGATATGGGCCAAAGCTATTAGAGACCAGGCGGGAGCCGTAGCGGATTATCGTAAAGCACTTGCCCTGGGAGGCATGGTTCCTTTGCCCCAGTTGTACGCTACCGCCGGGGCTAAGCTGGTGTTTGACTCTCAACCGCTCAAGGAAGCTGTCGAGTTGGTAACAGGGACGATAGGGAAGTTAGAGGAAGGTTTTTGAGGTTATAACCTTCTGGGTTGTGAAGGACATTCGAAATATTCTGGTATGCATGAAAAAAACCCTATGCTTACATGGTGTCTGGCTGACGAGAGTAAGTGAACACACAAAAATTATAAATTTAAGGAGGATCTCATGTCTGGTTGGCTAAAAGCTGGTCTGATTGGTGTGGTGATCGTCATTGTTCTGAACCTGATTGGATTAATTCAGGTGTTGGTTTGTATAACCCTGCCCTTGATCATCCTTACCTACATTGGCGTAGGAGTATTGGCTGCAGCCTGGATGCCACCCAAACGCATGGTGGGTAGTGCGGCTGGGCAAGGTGCGTTAGCAGCATTGATCACTTCACTGGGTAGCGGATTGGTGAACGTGATTATCAATGCTGCCCGAGCAGCGCTGGGTGGCACCTTTCAATATTTCTCTAATATCCCACCGGAGCTTTGGCACAGTTTGCAAGAAGCAGGCATACCTCCCCGGTTCTTTTTGGGTATTGGGGGAGCGTTGATCGGGGGCATGGTTTGTTGTACAGTTGGTCTGGTCATCGCCGCTGGGCTTGGCGCCATTGGAGCGGCGATATATGCCGCTGTCAAGCCAGAGTGAGTGCACCACCGTATGATCGTCGTGGGGTGAAGTAGAGGATAAACCTGTATTTCACCCCCAAAATCCACCTGAGATGACTTTCGCCGAGAACTCGTCCAAGTTCTGTTTGGGTGGGTAGCCTCTTGAAGATCACAGAGCACGCCCAAGTCGGTGATGTCCTTCCTGTTCAGAGCGGTGAACTGGGTGGTTTATCGTTTGCCTTTTGCATACGTCAACGAAGTGACCATTCACGAAATGTACGTTTCGCGAGTATGATTGGGGGAGTGGCAGGGAAAAACCTCTTTATTATGAGCGCACACCTCGATCCTAATAATGTGATCTTCCGTGATGCGGGATTTTTATGGAGGATTTTCCCACAGTAAGCGACTGACGCTCTTGAGGCATTGGAAAAATGAGAAAATAAAAAATCGGAGAATATAATGTCGGAAAAACTCAAAGTTGTTATTCCCATGGCTGGTTTCGGCACCCGCTTACGCCCCCATACCTGGAGCAAGCCCAAACAGTTAATCAGCGTAGCGGGTAAGGCGGTGATTGATCATGTGTTGGGGATGTTCTCCACCCTGCCGGATCCTCAAAATATTGAACTGGTGTTTGTCGTTGGGTATTTGGGAGAACAGATGCTACCCCATATGCGAGAAAACTACCCTCACCTAACCGTCCACTATGTGGAACAGGAGGAGATGCGCGGTCAATCGCATGCTGTCTATCTGACGAAAGAACATCTACATGGACCGCTGCTGATAGTGTTTGCGGACACATTGATTGACACAGACCTTTCCTTTTTACAGGACGAAGAAGCAGAAGCGGTTATCTGGGTGAAACCTGTACCCGATCCGCGACGCTTTGGAGTGACCATGGTGGGAGAAGATAGCTGGGTAACTCGTCTGATCGAAAAACCCAAGGACATGGACAACAACCTGGCCGTGGTGGGTTGTTATTACTTCAAGCGCTCAGAGGACTTGTTGACCGCTATAGAGGAACAAATGCAGCGCGGTATCCAGCTCAAGAGTGAGTTCTACCTGGCGGATGCAATCAACCTCATGTTGAATCGTGGTATGAGGATGCGCGTGGAGACGGTGGATGTTTGGTTAGATGCGGGTACACCGAACACCTTATTAGAAACAAATGCCTACTTATTGGCTCACGGATGTGATAATACCCACGAGGTTGAAAAACGTCCTGGTGTTGTCGTGGTGACTCCTGTATATATTCATCCCCAGGCACAGGTGGAATCCGTCATTGTTGGACCTAATGTGTCTGTGGGTGCGGGCTCGTGTATCAAACGCAGCATCCTTAGCGATTCCATCATCGAGGAGAACGCGCGTGTAGAAAATGCTGTGCTGCAAAAATCTTGGGTTGGGTGTCATGCCCAGGTGCAAGGAAGAGAAAGTATAATTGACATTGGTGATCATAGTGCGATAACCTTGGAAACATGAAAGATATTGTTGTCTGTCACTCCGAAACGGAATATGCTGAACGCCCAGTAACGCTGTTCTGGGAGGGTCAGGAACTGGCCGTTGAAGATGTGTTGGCTTCCTGGCGAACACCTGAGGGTAAGTGCTTTCGGGTGCGTACCAGAGATAATCAGCTCTTTCGTCTATACTATGGAGAACATGGTGATGAATGGCATATTGAACAAGATTGAAGCTCAAGAAATCATAGAGAGGAGAAGCTACCTCGCCCACAGGGTGGCTGGTCTTAAGCCTTCCGGTATTCGCAAGTTTTTTGATATCGTAGCAACCATGGAGGATGTGATCTCCCTGGGTATTGGTGAGCCTGACTTTGACACGCCTGAACCCATCTTGCAAGCAGGCATACGCTCTCTGCAAGCCGGAGAGACACATTACACCTCCAATGCCGGCGTTTATGAGTTGCGCGAGGCATTATCTGATCATCTGTATGCCCTCTACGGTGTGGAGTATGACCCCAAGAGCGAGATCGTGGTAACCGTGGGTGTCTCGGAAGCTCTTTACCTGGCTTTGACTGCCTTGCTTGACCCAGGCGATGAAGTGATTGTGCCCACGCCTTGTTTTGTATCTTATCAGGCGGAGATCATCCTTGCCGGTGGGGTGCCGGTGGAAATACCCAATCGGGTGGAGGAAAACTTCCAGCCCCAACCGGAGTTGATAGAAGAGGCTATTACTCCGAATACCAAGGCCATCCTTTTAGGTTACCCCAACAACCCAACCGGTGCGGTGGCAGAACGGGACGTCCTGATGGAAATCGGCCAGATTGCGGAGCAGCACGATCTTATCGTGGTCTCAGACGAGATCTACGATCAGTTGGTGTACGGTATCCCCCACGTGTGTTTTGCTTCCCTTCCCGGCATGAGGAAACGTACGATCACCCTAAGCGGTTTTTCTAAAGATTATGCCATGACGGGTTGGCGAGTTGGGTATGCAGCCGCTCCGGCAGAGATACTCAAAGGTTTGTTGCGCATCCATCAATATACGATCATGTCTGCGCCAACCACGGCCCAAGCAGCCGCGTTGGTTGCGCTTCAGGAAGGCGCAGAACACGTCGTTCAAATGCGCGAGGAATACGACCGCCGGCGAAAGTTCATTGTCAGTGGATTGAATCAATTGGGATTGTCCACATTTGAACCCCACGGCGCGTTTTATGCTTTTCCCAATGTTGCAGGAACCGGCATGGATGACGAGACATTCGCTCAACGCCTACTCGAAGAAGAGCGCGTGGCGGTGGTACCTGGGTCAGCGTTTGGCCCGGGCGGTGAGGGTTTTGTGCGCTGTTCGTATGCCACTGCGTATGAGAAGATAGAGCAAGCCCTTGATCGTATTGAACGTTTCCTTCAACGTTATTGCTGATGTAGGATCGGTTGATTCGTCACCCGTGACTTTGGGTAACGTCTTTTATTTGACGGTATCCC
>JBFLVL010000032.1:0-28447 GCA_040758495.1 Chloroflexota bacterium | reverse complement strand
CTGCGTATGAGAAGATAGAGCAAGCCCTTGATCGTATTGAACGTTTCCTTCAACGTTATTGCTGATGTAGGATCGGTTGATTCGTCACCCGTGACTTTGGGTAACGTCTTTTATTTGACGGTATCCCGCAACAACATGTTAACCCTATTATGACCATGCACCTGTTCGTGGGTTGAAGGTTGGATGGATGCCTCAGAAACCCCGTGGTGAGATATATTTTTATACGAGGGTGATGTCATGACTCCAGTGAAAACTTGTCAAAAACGAAAAACAATCCTAGCGTTTGTCCTTTTTCTCCTTTCACTAATAATGTCTGCCTGTAATTTTCCTCCCTCCGAGGTGACAACTCAAGACATCACCGTGGATGTGGTGATTGAGCCTTCACTGATTGAAGTCAACGATGAATATCGAATCGTTGTCTCGGTGTATAACCGTTCCTCAAAATCACTCCCACTGACGGATATTACCTTGCACCAGTCTTTACTGGAGGGGTCCTGGCTGACAGCGGTTTCACCTACGTATATCAACTATTCACAGGTGGGGGACAGCACGACCTTTCAATTTGATCTGCAGATTCCAGCAAAGCAAAGCATCCAAATCGAATTTACCCTTCAGGCATTAAGCGATGGGGATTATAAAGGGGAGGTACTTGTGATTGCTGCTTCGCAGACGAAGAGCACCCAGGCCAGAATTGTGATTGGTCAACCTCCATCAAGCATTCAGCCATCCCCAACAGGGACAGTCATCGTCACAGGTGGCATCCCCTTTCGAGCAGTCGTGCAAATTATAGCCATGTACGAGGACAGCGGAGAGATGTACATCGGGTGGACGGGTTCGGGTTCTATCATTACACCCGACGGTTTGATTTTAACAAATGCCCATGTAGTGTTGCCTGACAAATATTTTCCCGTAGATGCTTTGGTGGTTGCCCTCACCCTGGATGTCAATCACCCCCCAGAACCGACCTATTATGCTGAAGTTGTGCAGGCAGACCCAGACCTGGACATCGCGGTGATAAAGATCACCACAGATTTAGATGGAAATCCTGTAGACCGCACGATGTTAGATCTGCCCAATGTGCCGATAGGCGATTCGGATGCACTCCAACTGGGCGACAACCTGACCATCCTTGGTTATCCGGGCATCGGTGGTGAGACGATCACCCTCACAAGAGGGGAAGTAAGTGGTTTTACATCGGATAAGAAGTATGGAGACCGGGCGTTTATCAAGACTTCGGCGACTATTGCTGGTGGTAACAGCGGTGGTCTGGCAGCCAACGACCGTGGTGAAATTATTGGCATTCCCACACAGCTAGGTTATGGGGGTGATGATCAGTATGTGGATTGCCGGGTATTGGCGGACACGAACCGTGATGGGGTCATTGACGATAAGGATAACTGCGTTCCTACAGGTGGCTTTATCAATGCGCTGCGACCGATAAAACTGGCCCTGCCTTTGACAGAGGCTGCTGAGCGAGGTGAGGTGTGGATTGGGGAGGTTGAGTATGGACAGATCGTCCAGCCAAGCGGTGAAGGTCTCCTGTTTCAGGATGATTTTTCCAATCCAGGGAGTGGGTGGGATGATTGGATGGGAGAAAATGGTGGCTCGTACTATTCCAATAACGAGTATCTTATCGAAGTTCAAACGGAGAGTTATTTAATCTGGGGAAACCCCTCACTCAGTTTTGGGAATGTCGTGGTGACGGTTGAGGCGCATATCGTGAATCCGACCGGAGTGGGGGATTACGGTGTGCTGTGTCGTTACCAGGACAACAACAACTTCTACGCGTTAGAAGTATCTGAGGATGGTTACTATACGATATGGAAATATGAGCGGGGTGAGTTTGTCATCCTGGTTGATTGGGAATATGTGGAAGTTGTGCCCCGAACGGGAGAAACAGTTACGCTGACCATTGCCTGTGTTGGAGATACACTTTCGCTGGCAGTGAATTCTATTTTATTGGCTGAAGTACAGGATTCATCGTTCAGTCACGGGGATGTGGGGTTGATTGCTGGTACCTGGGATCAGGGGGGATTGACCGTGGCATTTGATGATTTCCAGGTGTGGGAGCCCGGTGATTGATCTCCTGGGGGATACATTCTTGATGGGATAACGATGGAATTTGTACCTGTCATCGGAGTAGAAGTTCATGTTGAGTTAGCCACGCGCTCCAAGATGTTTTGCTCTTGCCCCGTGGTGGATGCTACTCAGGCAGAACCAAACAGTGCAGTGTGCCCTGTGTGTGCGGGTATGCCTGGGGTGCTGCCGGTGGTTAACCGTCGTGCAGTGGAATATGCCGTACGC
Organism: Chloroflexota bacterium; assembly: GCA_040758495.1. Classification (GTDB taxonomy): domain Bacteria; phylum Chloroflexota; class Anaerolineae; order Anaerolineales; family JBFLVL01; genus JBFLVL01. Next base: position 26,143 of record JBFLVL010000032.1, on the reverse strand, counting down.
GTGGCTTTGGCTCTTGAGTGTGAAATTCCTGGCATGAGCTTCTTTGCGCGTAAGAATTACTTTTATCCCGATCTTCCCAAGGGTTACCAGATAAGTCAGTATGAATACCCCCTAGGGGTAAATGGTCGGTTGCCAATTTTCACTTCTCAAGGAGAGCAGGTAGCGCGTATCCGCAGGGTGCATCTGGAAGAGGACACTGGTAAGCTGACCCATGTAGAGCGCCAAGGCGAAACCTGTTCCTTGGTGGATCTGAACCGGGCAGGCGTTCCGTTGTTGGAAATTGTCTCCGAACCGGATATGCACACGGCGGAGGAAGTTCGTGCCTATGCGGTAGCATTGCGCAACTTGCTGAAGTATCTGGGTGTGAACTCCGGAGACCTGCAGAAAGGTGTACTGCGCATTGAACCAAATATTTCTGTACGTCCTTTGGGTAGTCCAACATTGGGCACCCGCGTGGAGGTCAAGAACCTGAACAGTTTCCGGGCTTTAGAACGTTCTGTTGATTTTGAGATTGGCCGTCAAATTGAGGTAATCCAAAGAGGGGGCAAGGTGATTCAAGAGACTCTAGGTTGGGATGAGAAAAGAGAAGTGACTTTTACGCAGCGCGTCAAGGAAGAAGAAGACGACTATCGTTATTTCCCTGAGCCAGACTTGCCCCCCTTGGTATTGGAGAGGGAGTGGATTGAAAAAATTGCTGCTACCATACCTGAGCTCCCACATGCGAAACATCGGCGATTTTTACAGCAGTACGCTTTGAGGCCCGAGGATGTTGATGTGTTGGTGTCTGAGCAGGATGTCGCCCTATTTTTTGAGCAGGTAGTGGCATCTGCTCAGGAGGTGTCACCGCGTATGGTAGCCAATTGGGTTACCGGAGAGCTGTTTGGGTTGATGAACCAGCACGGGGTCTCAATAACGCAGGTGAAAATTTCGCCCCAGAGGCTCGCGGGTTTGTTGAGAATGATAGAGGTAGGTGAAATAAACAATCCAACTGGAAAAGCCGTCCTCGCAGAGATGTTCCTCACAGGAAAATCTGCCAGTGAAATCGTTGAATCCAAAGGGCTGAGACAGATTTTTCAGAAGGAGGTCATGGCTCAACTGGTGGAACAGGTCTTAGAGGAGTATCCTGGCGAGGTGGCGACCTATTTGAGCGGGAAAGAGGGAGTGATCAACTGGTTGTTCGGAAAGGTGATGGCTGCGACCCAGGGACGTGCCAATCCCCAGGTTGTGAAGGAAATGTTGGAAAGCAGATTATCCTCTCTCCGGAAGGGCTGACATTTAGGGAAATTAAAGGGACATTTGTCCTCTTGATGACTTCCTTGACTTGTGATATGTTGAACAAAGTAATATTGAGGAGGCTTTCTATAGCTCAGGCGAGTCGTCTTGGCTATGAGGTGGAGATTATGGATGTGCTATCCTAATTCAAAAACGGACACCATGTTGGTGTCCGTTTACACTTCTAGACAAAATCTACACACCCAAATAAGGAGAAATATATGTCCATTATTCAAGAAGTGATCGCGGAGGTTAAGGAGAAGGATCAGGCTCAGCCTGAATTCCATCAAGCGGTCGAGGAGGTGCTGACAACCTTGGAGCCCACAGTGAAAAAGCACCCCGAGTTTGTGAAAGCAAAAATATATAATCGAATCGTCATCCCAGATCGGGTGATTCTGTTCCGCGTGCCCTGGGAGGATGATAAGGGAGAAGTACAGGTCAACCGCGGTTTTAGGGTCCAATTCAACAATGCGATTGGCCCATACAAGGGTGGTCTACGTTTCCATCCTTCGGTCAATCTGGGGATTATCAAGTTCCTCGGGTTTGAGCAGATTTTCAAAAATGCCTTGACAACGCTGCCTATGGGTGGTGGAAAAGGTGGTTCGGATTTTGACCCAAAAGGGAAATCCAACGCTGAGGTCATGCGTTTTTGCTATGCCTTCATGCGGGAACTGTATCGTCATGTTGGCCCAGACACGGATGTGCCCGCAGGCGATATTGGCGTAGGCGCACGAGAAATTGGTTATCTTTACGGTTACTATAAGAAAATCGTCAATGAGCACACCTGTGTACTGACCGGTAAAGGGCTTGAGTACGGGGGAAGTCTCATCCGACCGGAGGCCACCGGATACGGTGCAGTATATTTTGCCGCTGAAATGCTAAAAACCAGAGGTCAGGAATTGGCCAGAAAGGTCTGTGCTGTAAGTGCCTCGGGGAATGTGGCTCAATACACCGTTGAGAAGGTGCTCGATTTGGGAGGTAAAGTTATCACTCTTTCGGATTCCAGCGGGACGATCGTAGACGAGGCAGGTATTGATCGTAAGAAGTTGGACTATGTCATGGATTTGAAAAACGTCCGTCGTGGTCGCATCAAAGAGTATGCTGATAAATATAAAGTGCCTTATTACCCCGATAAGAGCGTGTGGGATGTCATTAGAGAGCAGGGGCTGAAAGTGGACATTGCCTTCCCATCGGCTACGGAGAACGAGATTAACCGGAAGGGGGCCCAAGCGCTTGTTGATAATGGTTGCTATTGTGTTTCCGAGGGTGCCAATATGCCCTCAACGCTTGAGGCTATCAAGGTGTTCCAGGATGGAAATGTGCTCTATGGCCCGGGGAAGGCAGCTAACGCTGGCGGTGTAGCCACCTCCGGCCTTGAGATGACGCAGAACAGCATGCGTCTGTCCTGGCCGCGCGAAGAGGTGGATCAGGAGCTGTACGGAATCATGAAGAGCATCCATCGGACTTGCCTGGAAGCCTCGGAAGCTTATGGCAAGAAGGGCGACTACCTGATGGGGGCCAACATTGCAGGCTTTGTCAAAGTGGCTAAAGCCATGCTGGCATATGGGATTGTCTGATGAATGTCAGGACCCGGTTAGTCGGTTAGGATTTTGGGAATAACTCCTCGAACAATCAGGGCAGGTATACATCCTGTCCTGATTGTTTAGTAGTCAGGAGGAGAGTTTTTTCTGGTCGTTTCTCCTTTTTGCTTGCAGCCTGGATTGAAATCCTATACAATGCAAGTGGTTCGTCATTGTGTAAGGATGCCTGTTATCCTTGGAGGTACGGAAGCATGCTGAAACCCGTGAGTCCCGCGTGTATGTTTGATGGTTGTCCCAGCAGGGCTTCGAGGTGATGTAGATGTGTGTTCTGGCTTGAGTAAAAAAATTTTTATGAGGGATGATCATGCCGCTTGATATTGTGATCGGTGCACAATGGGGAGACGAGGGTAAAGGTCGGATTGTGGATGTGCTGGCGCGAGATGCTCAAATCGTTGCTCGTTACAATGGGGGTGACAATGCCGGGCATACAGTTACAGTTGGACCGCAGACATTTCGACTACACCTTATTCCTTCCGGAGTGATAAACCCGGACACGAAAGTTGTGTTGGGTGGGGGGATGGTGATCAACCCCGAGACCTTATTGCAGGAGATGGAAACGTTGGGTGCCATGGGCGTGGATATATCACCAAAGCGTGTGCGTATATCTTATGCTGCTCATGTGATCACCCCTGCTCACAAAGCGTTAGATAGGGTTCAAGAAGCCGCGCGGGGAAAAGTGAGTCTGGGGACGACTCTGCGGGGAATTGGCCCGGCGTATGTGGATAAGGTCGCCCGGAGAGGTTTACGTCTGCGGGACATGCTGGATGCCGACACCTTTGCCGAGGCTGTTCGCGCTCACGTACAAAACACCAACGAGATACTCACACAACTCTATAAATCCGAACCTTTGCCAGCCGAGACAATTAGCAAGACGTTTCGGGACTATGCCCGCCGTTTGCAGCCGTATATTGACGACATCTCGTCCCTGGTCGCGGATTCGTTGGCCAAAGACCAGAAGGTGTTAGCCGAAGGCGCCCAGGGCACCCTGTTGGACCTCGAGCACGGTACATATCCCTATGTGACCAGCTCAATCCCCACTGTGGCTGGAGCAATATGTGGTCTTGGGGTAGGAGTGGGAGCCGTGAGACGTGTGGTTGGGGTGACCAAAGCGTTCCAAACCCGAGTAGGGGCCGGCCCCTTTCCTACGGAACTCAATGGTAGTACAGCGATGGCCTTGCGAGGGACTGGCGAAAATCCGTGGGATGAATTCGGAACTACAACCGGGCGCCCTCGACGGGTAGGTTGGTTGGATGCAGTTTTGTTACGCTATGCTGTGCAGGTAAATGGTTTTACAGAATTGGCTCTGACCAAGCTGGATATTCTGAGCGGATTGCAACCCGTATGCATCTGTATTGGCTATCGGAGAGGGGGCGAGGTGTTCAATAAGCTACCCTTCGGTCTTGCTAACCTGGAAAGTCTTGAACCAGTCTATAAGCAGTTAACGGGTTGGAAGGATGATATTCGCTCTGTCCGCAGATTGAAGGATTTGCCTGACCAGGCTCTTGAGTATATAGAGCACATCGAGACTTTGAGTGGTGTCCCTATTCGTATGGTTTCGGTGGGGCCGGAGCGCGAACAGATCATTATTGACGAGAGCACCCAATAGATTCCAGGAGGAATCCATGCGAAAAAAAGTAGTCCTCATCACCGGAGCGGCAGGTGAGGTTGGTCATGCGCTGGTCAAAAAATTGGCAGAACAGCGTTCCACTCAACTGCTGACCCTGGATATCAAACCATTACCTGAAGACATACAAGGTCTATCTACCCATTTAGAAGGTGATATTACTGACGAGTCCTTACTCTCTCGTCTGGTGAGCGAGTTTGAGATCGAAGCCATCTACCATCTGGCAGCTTTATTATCCACACGTGGGGAATTTACCCCTGTTGCGGCACATCGCGTGAATGTCGAAGGGACGATGGCTTTGTTGCAGTTGGCGGCTGAGCAGTCTGAATGGCGTGGAGAACCAGTATTGTTTATCTTCCCCAGTTCGATTGCGGTATATGGGTTGCCAAATTTAGAGACCAAAGGACGGTTTTATAAAATACGCGAGTGGGAATGGAATTATCCTATTACCATGTATGGCTGTAATAAATTGTATTGTGAGATGTTGGGGATTTATTTCAGCCAACATTACCGTCAGTTGGCCGCCGAACAGACCGAAAAGTTGGATTTTCGGTGCGTCCGCTTTCCTGGCCTGATCAGTGCTTTTACTGTACCCAGTGGAGGTACAAGTGACTACGGCCCCGAAATGCTGCACGCGGCTGCCAAGGGGGAACCATACGCTTGTTTTGTGCGCCCCGACACTCATATTCCCTTTATGGTTATGCCGGATGCAGTGGAAGCTTTGCTGAAGTTGGCTCAAGCTCCCAAAGGCGAATTGCATCACTTTGTATACAATGTTACTAGTTTTAGTTTGAAAGCCTCCGATATCCTCGATATGGTGTTGAAGTCCTTCCCGGAGGCGGAAATCACCTATCATCCGAACCTCAAACGTCAGGTGATTGTGGATAGCTGGCCTGCTGATCTGGATGATAGTCATGCCCGGCGTGATTGGGGATGGAAGCCGGATTATGACGTTGAGCGCGCGTTTAACGAATACCTGATTCCGAACATCTCCTGTCTTTACAGAAGTTGACCGTGCGTCCGGGATTTTGTGTGCTTCTCATATTTTTAAGTGCCTGCGTCCCTGCGGCTCCTGTGGTGGATGTATCCCTAACGGATTCTCAACCCGAACCTCTTCCCTCCTCCACCCCCACCATTGTATGGTTTCCTCCTACCCCAACCCAGACACATATGCCAACGGCTACGGTGTTGCCGACCCTTGACATGCGTTCAGGGTTAGGAGCGGTTTTGTTTACTGATACGTTTACTGATTCCATTCATTGGTCGGTTGGAACATTCCCTGACGGTAAGATATCTGCAGGCAAGCAGGCGATCATCCTGGCGGTGGATCAACCCCGCGGTTATCTGTTTAGCCTTCGTTCCGAACCAACCTTCAGTGATTTTTATCTGGAGATAACGGCTACCGTCAGCCTTTGCCTGGCAGGAGATCAGTATGGAGTGCTGTTTCGTGCCAGGGATGGGACAACCTTTTACCGTATCGTGTTCACTTGTGATGGTCATGCAAGGCTTGACCAGGTGAAAGACAGTCAGACAGCAGTGCTGCAACCTTTCACATCCGTGAGTATCTTCCCTCCCGGCGCTCCCTCCGAATTGCGCCTGGGGATTTGGGCTGCGGGCAATGACCTGCGATTCTTCGTAGATGATAATTTCATTTTTCAGGTTGCAGACCGTGTTCTGGCCGAAGGTTTGATAGGCGTATTTGCTCGTTCTGCGGGAGAAACCGCGGTCACCGTAAGCTTCTCCGATTTGGTGGTATGGGAAATAAATAGGTGAATATCTTCCTAAGGTTTCTCTTTTCACCCCTGGGCGTCTCAGAGTAAGTTTCTTGTGGTAGGCAAAATTGTGATTTAATTGACAGCGAAGCGTGTATGATGTTTGCAGAACTTGTCATTGGTTTATTGTGAGAAAGGAGTGTGTGACTTTGTGAAGAGGTGGGACAGTTGCCATTCGACCAAGCGGGGGAGATGGGAAAACAGATTCATTAGAGTGAGTCAATGAGCGCGCAAAAGTTTCGTAATCGGTTGAACGACCTCAACCCGAAGGAGTGGATAAAGTTTCAGAAATCCTGGTTCATCCACAATCCCCCTCCTCGGCGTAAGGACGTGCTGCGCCATCCGGCAAAATTCCCAGAAACGCTGGTCCAGGAGTTCATCGAATTTTTCACCCAGCGCGGTCAGGTTGTGCTTGACCCCATGGTAGGGACCGGCAGTACGCTTGTGGCGGCTCTGCGTGCGGGCAGACATTCGTATGGCATCGAGCTTAATGAGGAATATGCCAGAATTTCCCGCCAGGTTGTGGATGAGGAGCGCGCCGAATTGGGCGACCAGGTCAAAGGTGTGGTTTCGCAGGTAATCACCGGGGATGCTGCTCGGTTTAAGGATTACGTCCAGACTTTCAACATCCCCGTGGTTGATTATATGATTACTTCTCCTCCGTATTGGGACATGCTGCATGCTCACGGTGCTGAGACACAGGGAAAACGTCGCGCCAATGAGACGCTGGATATCTTCTACTCTGATGATCCCAACGATTTGGGAAACGTCCCGGATTATGATGAGTTCCTGGAGCGATTGATACGCATCTATGAAGCTATACAACCCTTTTTACGTCGTCGGGCTTACATCACCATCATAGTTAAAAACGTGAAGAAAGGAGGGAGCATTTATCCTTTAGCTTGGGATTTAGGTAAACGCCTGGGAGAGATATATACACTCAAGGATGAGCGCATCTGGTGTCAGGATAATCAACGTTTATTCCCTTACGGAATGGACTCAGCCTGGGTAAGTAATACATTTCATCATTACTGCCTACAATTTCGGAAAGAATGAGGGGGTTTTGCGTTTTAACGGCTACGGTTAAGGGGTAATGTTACATGCCTTCTATTGACGATTTGATCTTCCTTCCGTACAGTTCGGATTTGAACTTGGCTGGTATTGCTTATGCCTGTCGCTCACTACCGTATACATACGACCGTGTGGGTGGTACGCGCGCCGAACGCTTACGACGGATTGTGGCCGGCATTGCCGTAGAGTTGGCCTTTCGACGTCATTTGGATACCAAGAACATTCCATATGATCTATTGGGAGCCACCCCCTTTACACAACCTGATCGCTATGACCTTGCCCTTGGAGGGCGACGCTGCGATATCAAAAGCTATATCATTCATCAGAGAGACCACATCCGTCAGATACGGCGAAATCCAGAAGTTGTGTTGAACGCCTCAGCTCTCGTACCTGTGGATCAGATAAGTTCAGATAAACTTGGCGATGAGGATATATATGTCTTTGTTTTTCTGACCGCACTGGTTACACCTAATCTTGCCACCCTGGAGAAAGCCATCCAGGCGGAACAACCGATTTATCTGCTACACCATTTACCTGAGAAATGGTCACGACCTGCAAGCTGGGTTTCACTTGACCCCCTGATATTAAAGGGGAACGTGTCTTTCAATGTGCGATTGGAACTAGGAGGTCAGGATGTCAAACGTAAATTTCAGATTTACAAACTGGAACTTCCCCCTCTCCGTCGAATGGTCATTGAGAGCGGATTTTTCTCATTGACCTACGTACACATATCCCACTTGCCGGATGGAACGGTAGGCGTTCACAGCCCTGTTTTGGGTGAGACAGTTCTGATTTCTCGTCAAATGTGGGGCAACCTGTGGGTGTATGGTATGGAAGTGATCCTCGTGGGTTACCTTCCTCAGGGTGAGTTTCGTCGAAAAGCAACCTACTTACCAGAGGGCAGCCGCGTGTTTCAATATCGTAGGACTCGAACTGCAAATTTAGCCCTGCCAATGTCAGAACTGCGCCCTATTTCGGATTTGTTTGCGCGTGTGAAGAGTTGGGCTGAACGTGGCCAACGAAGTATATAATAATTGTAAGATCAGCGGATTTTACGAGTTGGTCAGGGATTATTTCTGCATTCACCTCCCTGGTGCGTTAAACATTTATACCAATAACAACGGGGGGCATTCGCGCAAGAATTCTCATCGTTATATACAGAGCAGTTGAACGGGGGTTCGCGTGTAGGAGTGACCGTTGGTTCGGGTGTGAAGGTGGGGTCGGTGGAAAGGTCTACGCGATACCCTTCAGGGATGCTGTCATCGGGATAATCCCAAATGAGAGAGGGGTAATCATCAGATATGGTGGCTCCATCGGCGGGGTCAAGCAGAGTTGGAGCCACAAAGTTAACCGGGTCACAGAGGGGCCTGGTGAAAAAAGCACCTATTTCCGGCAATGGGTCCCAGCGTGCTTCCGACCACGGGCCGTATAGCCCAGGCATATTCCTTGCTAGGTTCTAGAAGGCTGCCCGGTGCCCAAGAGGTGGAGGCGTCCCCTGTACTACCCCCAAATTATCCGCGAAGAAAAGCCCGGTCTGGAGACGAACAATGTAACTATCGGGGTGGCAACTGGAATCTGGGTAGGACCAGGACAAGGACAGGGCTAACAAACTAACAATGCCCCACATTGGTGGGTTATTAAGAACAACTGCAACCAGAGCTCCAGGATCGCAGGTGGGACTGGGTAAAGTGCAGGCAGTGATGAGAGAGACGAGGAATAACAAGGCTGCTAATAAAATCCCCCCGCGTAGTTTCATGAGACGCCTCCTTGCTTGGTATGGATTATTTCTGGTTACGTTATCGCGGTTTACAACATGCTCTGTCAAGACAATACTTTTATTAATCGCTTAGCAGACGCAAGAGTATAATCGGGGTGATTTTTATATGCTTCTTCCGACCATAAATCCTTATGTATAAGCTCATCATCTTGTTGGAACCTCCCAACGACTGGATGGCGTTTGAGCAGTCCTGGCCTGATTTCCTGGAGCATTGTGAAAAAATGCCCGGTTTGCTCCGCGCTACTACCAGTCGCGTTGAAGATATGATGTATGGTAACTATCCCTGTGCTATCATCCATGAATTGTATTTTAAATCCCGAGAGGCATTAATAGATGCCATGGCTTCTTCAGCGGGGCATAAAGCTGGAGAGATGTTGCAAGCAATGAGCGGCGGGAAGGTGACTCTGTTTTTTGCCTCCCATATGGAAGAGGACATTGAAAACCTTCAACGTTATCGACAGGCGAAGAACACCCTGGGCATGGATGATTTGCAAACGTTTTTAAATAAAAATAACGTTGATGGGGAGTTGCTCCTTCTCGATATTCCTACCCCTACAGTGAAGGCAGCTTCTGAAGCAGTGGGTGTGGAAGCCGGGCAGATCGTAAAGTCGGTGCTGTTTACCGTCTCTGGAGAGCCGGTGTTAGCCATTGCCTGTGGGGACGACCGTATAGAGCAGCAGGCTATTGCGGCTCATTTTGGTGTGGGACGTAAAAAGGTGAAACTCGCTGACCCTGAAAGCGTGTTGCAAATATCGGGTTACTCTGTGGGAGCCATGCCCCCCTTTGGGCATCTTCAACCTTTACAGACCATCCTTGACCCCCGCGTGTTGAAACAACCGATTGTGTATGCTGGTGGAGGGGCGGAGAATGCTTTGTTACGCTTGAAATCCACCGAGATAGAACGCCTCACCCGTCCGAGGGTAGTAGACTTGATCCGCGTTCCAGATTCTTCGAGCTAATGGCCAGGTCAGGCGCGCTGAGATTGCTTTTATCATTGTTGTTCATATTCTTACTGGTGGGGGGATATTTTGCTTATCAGAGGTTAGGCGCCTCCGTTGAGCGTACGGTGCGCTTGGGTGCCTGGTTAAGGAACCCTCAACAATATTCGGGGTGGAGCGTCCATGCCCTGGAACGGTGTGGTGAAGCGCCATTTTTAATCCCCACAGATGGATATGTGGGATACCTGTGGGGCGATGCGTTCCGTTTGGGTAGGAAGCATCAAGGGATTGACATCTTTGGGGGAACGGAAGCAGGCAGGGTTCCGGTCTATGTAGCTCATGCGGGTTATCTCACCCGTCTGTGGGATTGGAAGTCATCAGTCATTATCCGCATCCCTCATGATCCCCTGTATCCCGAACGGCAAATCTGGATGTACTACACACACATGGCAGACGCGGAGGGCAATTCTCTGATTGATCCGGAATTTCCGCCCGGGACACGTGAGGAGTTTGTTGAGGCTGGTATCCTGTTGGGGTATCAGGGGGATTATTCGGGCGATCCGTTGCATCCTGTGGGTGTCCATCTGCATTTTTCGATCGTGTTGAGTGACGAACAAGGATATTTCTTGAATGAATTACAGTTTGAAAATACTGCAGACCCCTCGCTATATTTTGGCTTATCCTTGAATGCGCAGCAGAACTTGGCAGGGGCTCCGGTATGCGATGGTGAGCGCCAGGATGAAGGAGGTTAAAATATCTGGTGGAAGTAAACCTTTGATGCAAAGGAGCATTTATGGCAGATTTAAACATCAACACGGTTGAGGTGAGGAAAAAGCTCGTTCACTTTATCCGTAACCAGGTGTTGGGAGCAGGTTATTCGCGAGCTGTAGTTGGCGTTTCAGGGGGCGTGGACTCATCCCTGGCGTGCTACTTGACCGTGGAGGCCTTGCAGCCGGGGAATGTGCTGGCAGTGTGCATGCCCTATCGAACCTCTTCCCCAGATTCGCGGCTGCATGCTGATTGGGTGATCAAGTCCACCGGAGTGCATTCCCTTACGGTATCCATTACTGATATGGTAGATGGTTTGTTTACCCAATTTCCGGAAGCCGATCAGATCCGTCGTGGAAACGCCATGGCCCGCGCTCGGATGATTGTGCTCTATGACCAATCTGTGGTGTTTAACGGTTTAGTGGTAGGAACGGGGAACAAAACGGAATTTTTGCTTGGGTACACGACCCTTTACGGTGATTCCGCCTGTGCATTTAACCCCCTTGGTGACCTCTATAAGACTCAGGTGCGCCAGTTGGCCAGAGCAGTGGGCATCCTTCAAGAGATAATAGACAAACCGCCCTCAGCGGATTTGTGGGTAGGGCAGACCGATGAGGACGAATTGGGTTTCACCTACGAAGAGGTGGATAGGCTCCTTTACCTGCTGATAGATCAGCGTTATCGCCCCCAAGATTGTATAGAGGCAGGTTTTGAGGCAGATTTCGTACGCGAGGTAATTGAACGCATGCGGACAAATCGGTTCAAGCGGGAGTTGCCGCCGATTGCACGCATCAGTGATCGCCCTATGGCAGAGGAGCATCTATACCTGGATGATTTCTAACGTTTGGGTTACTGCTTAACCTTGCGAAAGTTCAGCCGTGTCAGGCATACGCTGCTTGGATGTCGAGGGCATTTAGTCACCCTTCGGCTATGCTCTGTGTGGGTATTCATCCTGCCTGCACCAGTGCAGCAGGCACAGGTGAGCGGAGCGACGCCCCGAACGATAGTGAGGGACGGAGTGCAGTCGAAGGATGCTTGGCTGGATAGCTGCTCATACCCTTGGCTATGGCTCTATCCACTCCCAGCCCTTTGTAAAACTGTCTGTGTGTCAACTGGTGGTAGCTCCTGCCAGTACAGGTTCATCGCCGTTATAATGACGTAGTTGCGGCCAGCGGTGAGTGACCCATCCCACAGCTAAAATACAGGCCACTCCACCGCTGATCACGGCAAGGGGAGCGCCAAAGAATTGAGCCACCAGGCCGGCCTCAACTTCTCCTAACTGTGGCCCTCCCATAAAGAAAATTTGATTCACGCTGACCATTCGACCGCGCAGGTAATCTGGGGTCTGCAACTGCCGGATGGTGTTACGGATGATCACACTGACCGAGTCAGAGGCACCCATTACTGCCAGTGAGAGCATGGTGAGCAGGAAGCTGTTTGACACTCCAAAACCCACGGTTGCTAGCCCGAAGACCACCACGCTTCCCAACAACACAGGCCCTTGCCTGCGGATTTCTTTCAGTTGGGATATAACTATGGCCGCGATGGCCGCCCCAATAGATTGAGCTGCTGAAAGCCAGCCATATTCCATGGCGCCTACGTACAGGATGTCGCGGGCGAAGATGGGTAGCAGCGCGTTTGCCGAGGAGAAGAACGTGGCGAAGAAATCCAGGAGCATGCTTGATAGGATTATAGGTTGCTTCCAGATGAAGTGCACCCCCTCTCTAACCGCAGGCAGGTCTACCCGTGTGGGATGAGTAGGATCGGATTGCTGCTGGACGGAGCCCATGAGGACGAGAGCCGCGATGATCGCCAGATAAGTGGCAGCATTGATGAAATACACCTGGGTTTGTCCCAGATAACCGATCACCAACCCGCTGAGGGCTGGACCGACGATAGACCCTGTGGTGAACGCAATGGATTGCATGCTAAAAGCGTTAGGCAGGTCGTGAACTGATACCAAGTTTGGCACCAGGGATTGGCGCGCTGGCAGGTCGAATGAAATAGCGATGGCCTGTATGATGGTCAAGGTGTAGATGTGCCACAGTGTGATCTGGCCTCCCAGCGTGAGCACACCTAAAGAGAGAGCTACAAGTATCAGCACGGCTTGGGTGAAGAACAACACTCGCCGCCGGTTGACCACATCGGCTAAGGCACCACCGATTAACGAAAAAAAGATTACTGGTAGAATGCGCGCCAGGCCGATGGCCCCCAGGGCAATGGGTTGATCGCTCAGTGTGCGAATGTGCCACAGCAGCCCCCAGAATTGCATCCTTGAACCCGCCACCGAAATGAGCAGACCGATCCAAAGCAGGCGAAAACGACTGTGTCGCAGGGAGGGCGGAATTGTCAGGGGCATGGGCAGGATTATAAACGAAATTCAAGACAGGAGTTTTGACTGGGTAGAAGAACAACGTCGTGGCCTTGAGAAGATTGTATGCTTGACTTTATGTGGCAGTTATTTTAGGATATGGATTGCTGGTAGGAACTTGCTTGTTTTTAGGTTACGGAGGTAGGAATATGTGCTGTGAACATGGCCCTCATCATGCCGGCAGGCATGGAGGACATCATGGTAGATGCTGTCATCATGATGACCATGATTGGTGTCCATGCTTTTGGACAACCAAAGAGAAGATCGATTGGCTTGAGGAATATCTTTCTGATTTACACTCGGAGATGGAAACTGTAGAAAAACGTATAAGTGAGATCAAAGCGGAACAGTAGTCCTCGCGAGGGTTTTTAAGTTTGTGATATACTACGGTTACGAAATGCATAAATAAGGCCGTGAAGAGGAAGAGTAGGCATCGAAACGGCGGTACAGAGAGCAGGAGGTGCTGAGAGCCTGCCCGTACGCTGGTGCTGAATGGGCCTTTGAGCTGTAAGGTGAAACCCTGAGCGACTGAGCGTGGCTCGTGGGGGAGTAACCCGATCCGGAGTTGCCACCGTTATCGAGGCAAAGGGGATGATGGTCCCCTATCCGCGTGAGGCTGGCTCACATGTACCCCCGTCGCAGCACCGGCGGGGGTAAGTTGTTTATTTTTCAGGAGGTGCAATGATGATGGACATCGAGTTGGTGTACTGTGCAGTCTGACTCTATACTGATAGAGCCATCGGTTCGATGGCAGATTTGCTCAAGGAGTTCGAGTTTAAAATTTCCTCCCTGACCGTGGTGCCTTCCGATGGAGGACGTTTTGAGGTATCGGTGAATGGCGATGTAATTTTTTCTAAGCTGCAGTTAGGTCGCCATGTGGGGCCCGGTGAGTTGGTGGGCTTAGTACAGAAATATTTAAAGGAGCATTCATGAGTGAGAAGAAAAGACGTGTCTTTTCCGGCGCGCGTCCTACAGGCCGCCAGCATCTGGGCAATTACCTGGGTGCGATTCAAAATTATGTGGCTTTGCAGGATGATTACGATTGCGTTTACTGCATTGTGGACCTGCACGCCTTGACGACGATAGAGACCACGGAGGACCTACAACAAAACATGTATGAGATGGCGTTGGACTTCCTGGCTGCTGGCATTCGTCCTGCAGAAACCATCCTTTTTGTACAATCCCATGTACCGCAGGTAGTTGAACTGCATGTGATTCTGTCTATGATTACGCCCCTGGGTAAATTGACAGCACTCCCCACATTTAAAGAGAAAGTGCGTCAACAACCCCATAATGTGAACTATGGTCTGGTTGGGTATCCAGTGTTAATGGCTGCGGACATCGCGCTGTATAAGGCCACAGTTGTGCCTGTGGGGATTGATCAAGCCCCCCACATAGAATTTACGCGTGAAGTGGTGCGCTCTTTCAACCACCGCTATAACACGGATGTGCTCCTTGAACCGGAGATGAAGGCAACCGAGGTTCCCAAGGTATTGGGGATTGATGGCCAGCAGAAAATGAGCAAGAGCCTGGATAATCACATTGAACTGGCAGCCACCCCTAAGGAAACCCAGCAGCGCGTGATGCAAATGGTCACCGACCCGAAGCGAAAGCTCCGCAGTGACCCGGGAGACCCAGACGTGTGCAACGTATTTACCATGCACAAGATTTTCTCTTCCCCAGAGGACGTGGGGATGATAAACCTAGAATGCCGCCGGGCAGGTATCGGATGCGTGGACTGCAAAAAGCTGCTGGCCAAGAACCTGAACACCCACTTGGGACCCTTTCGTGCCCGAAGGGCTGAACTGACCAGAGACCCCAACTATGTCAAGGACGTGTTCCACGATGGGGCCAAGCGAGCAGGTGAAATAGCGGTGCAGACCATCGCGGAAGTGAAAGGGGCGATAGGACTGCTTCCGGCTGAGGGTTGATGCCTATGCGTGCGTTGATCCAACGCGTGCAGCGAGGGCGTGTTTCCGTTGCTGAGCAGACCTCAGCGGAGATCGGTCGGGGATTGGTCATCCTCTTGGGTGTGGGTCATGAAGATGGGGATGAGGAAGCGAGTTGGCTGGCACAGAAGGTTGCCAACCTGCGGATTTTTGAGGATGCGCAGGGCAAGATGAACCTCTCGCTCCTGGAGGTGGGTGGGGAAGCATTGGTGGTATCGCAATTCACGTTGTACGCTGACACCCGCAAAGGTCGGCGTCCAGCGTATATAGACGCTGCACCTCCAGAAGTCGCCGGCCCTCTGGTTGACCGTTTTGTTGAGCTGCTCGAAGCACAAGGAGTGCCTACCCAGAAGGGGGAATTCGGCGCACACATGCTGGTGGAAATTGCCAATGATGGGCCGGTGACCATCATACTCGAACGTTAATCATGACGAAATTTCATCAACTACCCAAACCCTTTTTTCGACTGATCAAGTTACCCCCACAAATTGCTTATGCCTTGGGGTTAGGCCCCCTCATGGGGCGATTGGTGCTTTTGTTGACTACAACCGGTCGTAAGACGGGAAAGCCGCGGGTCACACCCCTGCAGTATGAAGAAGTGGGTGAGGAGATCTATGTTGGTGCTTCCCGGGGTTTAAAGTCTGACTGGGTTCGCAATATTCTCGCCGATCCCCATGTCGAAGTGCGGGTGAAATCTCGCGGTTTTCAAGCTTTTGCCAAAGTGATAACCGACCCTGCCCGCATTGCAGATTTCCTGGAATTACGCCTTCAGCGCCGACCACGTATGATCGGCGCGATGATGAAAGCTGAGGGATTACCCTCTCAACCTGACCGTGCTCACCTGGAGGAATATGCTGAGAACCTGGCAGTGGTGGTTATTAAGCCCGTATCTGGGAGCGTGTCCTGAAACGCTTGTCCTTCACCACCGAAAAGTCACCAGCCCCGCCACAAGACGGCATCCAATTGAACCGCAATTGCCCCCGCATTCAGCATGGTATCCACTTCCGAGGCTTGATATACGCCTCCCGCTCCAATGACGGGGATTCCCCTCTCCGATAATGTTTCCACTGCCTGCAGAGCAAGTGGGAAGACCCCCGGTCCGTACAGCCGTCCCGAAATCAACCGACCATCCTCGGCTGGTAGCGACCCGCGCGGGGCTCCCAGGCTGACCGCGCTGACCCCAGCATCTATCACTGCAGGAGCCAAGTCACAACCTTTGAGGGGAAGGCGTACCACTACCGGTAACTCTCCCAAGGCTGCCATAGCGAGGTCAGTGGCGTGGTTTGTTTCTATCTTGGGGGGTAGTCCGATCTCGATCCCCATCACACCCTCGATACCCTCCAGCCGCTCGACCATCCAAGCCAATTCATCTGGCTCCTGCGCCAGCAGGTGCACGATCACGGGCACAGGTGAGTGTGCCCATTGTTTGGCGTAGCGGCGAATGACCGCGTTTAACCCTGGATTGGGCAGACCTGTGTGAAGCAAAAACCCGCCAGGATAGGAGACGAAGCGTGTACCTTGGACGGGTTTCCGCGCCCTTCGGCTGACCGGATTGGTGATAAAAGCACCCAATTGAGAGATATCCACCGGGCCTTTTATGTCAGGTGCAAAACCCAGCATCCCGGCAACATTCATGATTGGTTTATCGAAGGTCAGGTCGCGCTTGGACATGGATATCAGGAAGAAAAAATCTAACCTCCAAGGCTGAAGGTGAAACCTTTAGTCCAGGGTTTGAGCAGCTCCACAACCGCGTCATCTGGTTGGCTGTTTATGGGGGGATAAGCTCTGTGCAACCCTTCGAGTTTCATCACTACCTCGGAAATGGTCAGTTGGCGCCCGGCTTCTATCGAGGAGCGACGGACGAAGAGGGCATGCTGCGTGCGATGGCAAAGAGCCGCCTCCAGTTTTTGTTGAAAAACGGGGGTGATGTCGAGCACGATGTGAGCGGGGTCATTTTCATTGGCCAGGCGGGGGCGCGGGTGTCTAGGGAAAGCTGCCGAGAAGGTGTAGAGCAGAGGTCTACAACCTTCTGAAGAAGACTTCGGGGGCCTCAGGGACTCAACCGCTTTACGTGTAGCTTGATGAGTGAGCTGGTGTGCCGGGTGACCGTACTCACCGCTCGAGCCGTGGGTGATGACGGCTACGGGTTGTACCCGCTGGAGGTGGGCGATAATTTGGGTTACCAGCCCCTCAAAGTCGTCCGTGTAGGGGTGCAGTACCTGGTCTTTGCCAATCAGTGGGTCAACGTAATCCAAGAATTCAATGCTGGCGCCTCCCAAGGTCTGCACGGCGCAGCGCATTTCTTGCTCTCGGAGGTCTCCCAGATCAGCGCGAGTGCATAGAGGCGGTTCTCCCAGTTCGCCCCCTTCGCCGCGGGTGGCGCACAGGTAGTGAACCGAGGCTCCAGCCTGAGCTAACAAGGCCAGAGCACCTCCGGTAAGCATAGTTTCGTCGTCAGGGTGGGCGATGATAGTAAGGATGTTCATGTTTGATATGCTTCCAGTTCCTGGTTACCAATCCACCTCGTTCAGATCGAACACCGGACCATCTTTACAGGCTAGCTTGTAGCCCTTGCGGGTGGGTACTGCGCAAGCGCCGCAGTCCGCTATGCCTCCACAAGGCATGGGCATGATGATAAGCGCTTGAGCAACACAGGGCAAAGGACCTTCTGAGGTCCCAGGGAGATAGCTGTGTAGCAGAGTGAGCTGGCTATAGGGTATGTCTACGGCCAGGTAATCGGCCCAGGATAACGCAGTGGGCAAAGCTTCGAGGGGTTGGATTTCAATGGCGGGGGGCAGGGATGGTTGAGGAGCGTTGGTGAAGAGGGCGACCGCGCAGTTTTTTTGCAGGGCTAGACCGGTGAGGGGTAGTAGACGAGAACTGGTGTTGCCAAAGGCTGCCAAGGCGAAACGCGTTGCCTCCCGGGGAGGGCGGAAACCACTGCCCAATGGACCGCGCAGGGTGATTGTTGTGCCGGGGATCCAGGCATCCGGTTTCGGTGTGGGAAAGCCCGGCACCCACGTTTGGGTGTGGATTCCCCCTGGGAACAGAGGCAGGCTAAAAACCGCGTCCGGCTGATCGGGGATGTTTATCAGCAGATATTGCCCAGGGGTAAGAGATTCACTGATGGGCGCATCCAAGGTCAGGGTGTTGCCTCCCCCTTCATCTTTATGAATGGCAACGATACGTCCGGTTTGCACGCTGGCATGGTAACATGGATTATCTTACTGAGCAACGAGGTTGCGAGTATAATCCTTTTCGAACTTATCCGTGACAGGAGGTTGATATGAACGTTGCTATATTGGTGCAAGGTATCGCCAGCCTTGCGTGGGTGTTGGCGATTGGGATCGTCATCGCAGCGATCGTTCAAGCCTCACGTGCTAAGCCGATGAAAAAAGTTGGTATCGTTTTGCTGGTTGTGGTGTTATTGGCTATCGTGCTGACAACCGTCAGCGTTGGGCTTGTGTTTGTACAGCCACAGGAGCGCGGAGTGGTTATTTCTGCTTTTGCGCCTAAAGGCTATCGAGAGCAGGCGCTTCAACCTGGTCTACGCTGGATCATTCCCTTTGTTGAGTCGGTTGTGTCTTACCCAATTTCCAAACAGACGTACACGATGTCAATAGCTTCTCAAGAAGGTCAGATTCAAGGTGACGACTCGGTGACGGCGCGCACCTCGGATGGTCAAGAAATCTTTGTGGACGCCTCGGTTATCTTTGCAGTTGATCCTGATAAGGTAATTGAGGTACACATTGCCTGGCAAGACCGGTATGCCAATGACCTGGTCCGTCCTCTGGCGCGGGGGGTGATCCGCGACGCCGTTTCCCAGTTCCGGGTGGATGAGGTGATCAGTTCCAGACGGTTTGAACTGACAGATATGATATTCCAGGAAATGTTCACAGCAATGGAGCAGCATGGTCTGATTCTGGTGGACTTTGTCTTGCGCAACATTACCTTCTCGCCAGAGTATGCCGCCTCGGTGGAACAAAAGCAGATCGCTGAACAGCAGGCGCAACAGGCAGCCTTTGTGGTTGATCAGAAGAAGCAAGAGGCGGAACAAGCCCGGCAAACGGCCAAGGGCAAGGCAGATGCTGCGGTGATCGAAGCTCAAGGTCATGCGCAGGCGTTGGTTATTGAAGCCCAGGCAAGCGCAGAAGCGCGCCTCATCCAGGCGGAGGCGGAGGCTCAGGCGCTGCAAATGATCGCTGAGGCTTTGCAGGGGAGCCCCGACCTGCTCACCTACCTGTATATTGACAAGCTATCCCCGGCCATCCGTGTGATGTTGTTGCCCAGCGACAACCCCTTCTTGTTTAGCTTGCCAACCATGGAACCGTCTGAGTCGCTGACACCTTTGCCCGAGGCGATACCGGAGCCGTAAAGTAAGACGTGACCTTTAGTTTTAAAAACGATTGGTGTGGATCGGAGCCCTCTGCCGCGCATCGGACGGTTTTTTTGCTTGCTTCCGTTATGGTAGCAGGTTTCCGAGCTTCGTTTTTTTGACGCAAGAACCCTATCCGGACTTTTTTAGCATCCTATGAGTAAAGCTGCAAATCCTCCAAGTGGGCGTCAGATACGCCTGACATCGCTTGCCAGTTGTGCGGGTTGAGCCTCGAAGTTAAGCGCTGAAGCGCTGGTGCAGGTACTGCGCCCCATTCGAAATACGTTTGACCCCGCGGATTTCCCCGATCTGGTTGTGGGGCTGGATTCGCCTGACGACGCGGCGGTGTGGCGTCTGGACGAAGCGCGCGCCCTGGTGATGACCAATGATTTTTTCACCCCCGTGGTTGACGACCCCTACGACTACGGAGCCATCGCAGCAGCCAACAGTATCTCGGATGTGTACGCCATGGGAGGCAGGCCATTTCTAGCGTTGAACATCGCTGCGCTACCCCCCGATCTACCGACCGATATGGTCAATGAAATCCTGCGAGGTGGAGCTGAGAAGGCGCGCGAAGCCGGGGTGGTGATTGCCGGTGGGCATACAGTGCAAGATAAAGAGCCGAAGTACGGTCTGGTCGTGCTTGGCGTTGTGAACCTGGACGATCTGTTAACAAAAAAGAATGCCCGTCCTGGGGATTATCTGGCCCTTACCAAACCGTTGGGTTTTGGGACAACGGCAACTGCGCTAAAACAGGATAAGGCTGACCCCCAGGATGTAATGCAGGTGATTGGGTGGATGAAGCAGCTCAATAAGACCGCGGCAGAACTGGCGGTTGAATTTGGATTGCAGGCAGCCACCGATGTCACCGGCTTTGGCTTACTTGGGCATAGTTGGGAAATGGCTGAAGCCTCAAAAGTCGGTTTGCGTTTTGAGCTTCGAAGCATTCCTCTCACCCGTGGAGCGCGACAATACGCCGAACAGTTTATCTTCCCTGGTGGTACCTGGGACAATCGTTCGTTCTACAAACCGCACGTGCGATTTTCCCCAAAAATTGACGAGCCCTCCCAGATGTTGCTCTTCGATCCCCAAACCAGCGGAGGGTTGCTGCTGGCTGTGCCACCCGGCAAGCTGGATGATTTCCTGGCAAAAGCAGAGGAGATAGAACAGCCGTTGTGGGTGGTTGGTAAGGTGGTGGAGGGGAATGTGATTGAGGTTGTGCCCTGAAGGGATGTCGTCATGATGTTTTGAGGGTTGGAGTGCTTGTGCAGACCCACAAGTAAGCCTCTAGCCCCTATGTTGTGATACATGTTGGGAGAAGTAAAAATGAAACAGGATTGGGGATTAGATGAACTTGTCAGGCACATGCCCGATTTCCGAGGGAGGCGTGCAGGGATCATCGGGTTGATGGGGCTTCTATCTTTCGCTGCAGCTTCTATAGTTATGATCGGTGTTGATAGGCTATGGCCTGCCTGGACCGGGGTAGGACAGGTGGGGATGATTGTAGTTGGTTTTGTTTGGACGGCTCAATTCTTCTGGCGCCGGAAGGAATACAAGCGCAGGTGGGATGACCAGGCTTATCGCCATGCCTTTAGCAGGCATGCAGTGGTCGGGCTGCCGGTGATTTTTGCGGCTATAGCCCACAACGTCTATCTGCCCGGCAAGCGGATGTTGTTTGGAGAGATGACCCCTCTGGTGGTCACATTGGGCGGTTATTTTCTCCTGACAGGACTGGTTCTATGGGTGCGTTCGATCATCGCCTTTGGATTTGATAATTTAGCCATGCTGTACGTCTACTTTCCTGAAGCAGGGCGCATGGTGGAGTCGTCTATTTACGCGCTGATCCGCCATCCAGTGTACTCGGGAGTGGTGCGTGTAGGGCTTGGGCTGGGTTTATGGCGAGGGACACCCTTCTCGATTGCCTTTGGCTTGTTTATGCCCCTGGGGTTAACCTTGTGGGTGCGGCTGGTCGAAGAAGAAGAGTTGATCGAGCGCTTTGGAGAGGGATATGTGAGTTATCGTCGCGAAGTTCCCGCTTTCTGGCCGCGGCTGGGGGATGTGAAATCGCCGTGGAAATTTCTTGTCGTGGGTAATTGAGAACTGCAAGAACTGTCTGCTCCCCTTTATCTTTTCTATCAATTTGTGGTATTAGTAGCTGCCCTGTTGCTGTGCTGCTAGATACTGCGATTACATAGCTCTCTTAGCAGCTCATAACAGCTCATCCAGCAGTTTGATCATATCTTTGTCACCACCAGCAGAGGGAGTCCAATCTACCTGTACGGCTTCAACGCCTTGTTTCTCTAAACTTTCGTAAAATTGCTTGGGGCCCAGGTTTATGGCCAGAATTGCCTCATCCAACAGGGGGATGATGTTATTTTCCATGGGCGCCTCCTAAAGGATGCTTTAACAGTTCACAACAGAAGAGGGTAGCCCTAGCGTTGCTGCGGAAGACAATGGCCCCGGCTTCCTTCAGTAGCTGAGTTTGCAGGTTTAGGTCCTGGGGATCATCTTCAGTCCCACAGATAGAGGCGACTACAGTGAGGGAACCTCCGCGCTTCCGGACTCTCTGCCTGGCCTCCAAGATGGCATCCAGTAGTTCACCAACCGGATCCGTAGAGGCGTTGTAGCCCAGAATGAAATCGAGTAGCAATATGGCAACCTGATGGTCAAGACTTTCAGTCAGGATGCGTTGCACACGTAAAGTGCCGTTGATCATGGGGTGCGGCTTACCCAGGGTGTAATAGTCATCGCCCATATCCAGCAGGGTGTGTTCTAGGCTTTGATCGGGATGGCTGAGACGGTTTTGAGGAGCGAATGGAGCGTTCGAATGGACCGCGAAACCTGCATCGCGAAGTATCTGCTGTGATTGATAACAGAAAGTACCGCCAGCAAACACACCGCGCAGATATTTTTGCTCTGGTGACCAACCGGCTTTTTCGCGGGCAGCCCACTCCAGCTCTTCGGAAGTTAGTTGGATGGGGGGAAGAGGGGAGCCAGTGACATGTTTTGCCGCCAGTTGGACGGCTTCATCGATTGTCCGAGCACACTGTAAATTTGTATTCCTATCAAGTGGTTCCACGGGCTGCCCCAGAAAGCAACCGATGGCAGGTTTTCTGCAGCCCTGCAGGCGTTCGACAAGTTTCGTAAACGTTTTAGCGCCCAATGGTTTGGATATGAAGACGATAACCTTTGTCTGAGAATCTGCTTCGAGCCTCTCCAGCGCAGTGAAAGTCGTAATGCCCTCAATCTCGTCGGAGACATCATGGCTACCGGTTCCAATGGCGTGCGAGATACCCAGACCTGCGTTGTGAATTTGGCTGGTGAACTCTTGTAAGCCTGTGCCGGCTGCACCAATGACACCTATTGGTCCCCTGCGTACGATGTTGGCAAAACCAATTCCTATGCCACCCAGTAAGCTAGTGCCACAATCTGGCCCCATGACAAGCAGATTGTTCTGCAAGGCGCATTGTTTTAGATCGAGCTCATCTTCGATTGATACATTACTGCTGAAAAGGAAAACGTTCAAGCCGGCTTCGAGAGCCTTGCGCGCCTCGTGAGCTGCGTACTCCCCAGGAATGGAAATCACGGCAAGGTTGGCATTCGGTTTTTGTGCCAGTCCCTCCTCGAGTGTATGTAAAACCGAGGGGATAGAGCCCGCTTGTATCCTGTCGAGTGCCTCATCCAATTTTCCGAGAACTGCCTCCACTATCTGAGGGGTATCAGCAATGATAGCTACGATGAGGTCGTTTGGTCCGGCGGAATCGATTTGAGGTCCATGGATGCCAATGTCAGCCAGGAGCTGTTTATTCTTTTCGCTGCCCATCAACACCGCGGTCTGCAGTACACCCCTGTTTTCCGATAACCGCTTGTTCACCCCCATTAAAAAGATTGAATCATAGTATTGTTGTTTACGGACCACATACCCGGAGGCCATGACAAATATCCTGTTTGTGTTTTTGCATCACGGGTTACCTGGCGTTGTATTTCCTTCCAAAAGCGATCAGCGCTTGTCTAAAGCACTCCAGTGGTGCGCGTACCAGACCTGCTCCAATGATGGGATGACCAGGGTCCTTGTGAGCGATAGCTGTGTCTATGATGGGAGTGATGCTGGTTTGCACGACCTTGCGGATGTCAATACCGATTGAGGTGCCGACGAACCCCAGAGCTGGCATACGATAGGTTGGATGGACGGCTACGGTGATCTTTTTCATCTCGCGCGAGTAAGCTAAAGCTTCGTCTGGTGTTCCACCGACCAGGCTGAGGATGCCGGGGGCTCCACCAATCACAAAAGCTCCCCACCCGACAGTCTCGGTGATGGCTGAGTCACCCATGTCAAAACCGGCATCAACAGCCGAGTAACCAGGTAAGTAGAGGCCATCCACGCTTGGGGATGGAGCCGTGAACCAATCATTGCCCAGACCACTGACGCGGATACCAAAGTCGGTTCCGTTACGTGCCATAGCAATAACCACGGTACTGTGCTCGATACCATGGGCTGGATCCGCGATGGCCTTGCCACAGGCCATGGCCAGACCCAGGAAAATCAGGTTATGGTTGGTAACATACTTTAGAGTGGGTATTACAGTTTCTTTAGGCAGGTCAGCTTCTATCATCGCAACAGCCATCTGGTTAGCAAACAGGCTGGAAGAAGCACTGTGGCGGTTATGCAATTCATCGCCCATTTGCATGGCATGAGTGATGATTGGTTTCAGGTCAAGACCGCCCATGTTAAGTAAGGCTTTCCGTAGGGTGGGCGCCCAGACGTCACGCCAGAGGCGTAGTGACTGCAGAGCCTCTTCACTGTAATCTCCGAACTGCTGACGACCTTCCACCTGACGGCAGAAAGCACGGTTACCGAAGGATTTGTTCTCCACCACCCAAACGGGAGCGGAGGGGGAAATCGTTCCCGCCATGGGACCGACGGTTTGATGGTGATGATTGGGCTGGAGGTGGATTTCTCTCTTTTTAAGCATAGCCCGGGCTTCCTCGGGGGTCTTGGCCCAGCCCTCGTATAAGACCATTCCAATGATGGCACCTTTCTGGGCCCCACACATGCGCTCCCACTCGATGGGCGGGCCAGCGTGGAGGATCATTTTGTCCTCTAACCCTGGGATGACCTCCCCAGCAGGAGCAATGTCCACGAGCACAGGCTCACCCTGGATCATACGGTTAACAGCTTTTTCGTTGGCTTTCTCGATCTTTTGTTTAATATCCATCATGACTCCTTTCATCGCCAGAGTCGTTCAAGGAGATATGTGAGGGTACCCCTGGGGGGATACCCTCACAAGAAAAGCTATTACTCTATTTAGGGCTGCCGATGACGCCCTGGACGAACCAATCCACGGAGCTCATCATGTCGGGAGTCAGTACCTCGCCCTCGGCAACGACGACATTGCCGTCCTGGTCAACAATCGGACCAGTGAATACCACAAGACTTTCAGCTTCGATATCCGCCTTCACCTGCAAGACCTGGTCCTGCACCTCTTGAGGTACATTTGGCCCAAAGGGGGCCATAGCCATGCACCCGTCGGCAATGCCGCAGCGCAGGAAGATGGGTTGCCAGGAGCCGTCTATTACCGTAGATGCCAGCCAGGTCAATTTGCCTCCCAAGGTGTAGCCGATACCTGAAATCCAGTATTCAGGGGCAAAATCCTGGGCAGCCAGCGATTGGAAGCCAATCGAGTAGACGCCCCGTGATTCAGCGGTGCCTATGACCGTGGAGGGTGAATCGACATGCATGGTGATGACATCAACGCCCTGGTTGATCAGCGAGTTGGTCGCATCGGCTTCTTTAGCGCTGTCACCCCAGCTAAAAGTGAAGGCCACGATGGTCTCCACCTCGGGATTGACCGACTGTGCGCCCAGGGTGTAGGCATTGATAAAGGTATTGGTCCACCCCAGGGGGAAGGCGGCGACGAAGCCGAGTTTGTTCGACTCGGTCATTAAACCAGCGGCCACGCCCATGATGTACCAGGTGTCCGGCGGCTCGCCGAAGAAATTGGCAAAGTTAGCGCTCATCTCCCAGCCGCCAGCGTGCTCGAAGATGACGTCCGGGTATTGCTCAGCCAGGGTCAGTGCGGGATATTGGTGATTGAACGCCGTGGCGATGATCATCTTGGCTCCTTGTTGGATCATATTTTCCATGGTTGAGGTTGCTCCAGCTTCCTCGGGCACGTTCTCAGCCTCGATGATCTCAACACAAGGGATGTTCTCTTTGATCTGCATGATGCTTTCATGCATGGCCTGGTTGTAACCGGCGTCGGTGATCGGGCCGCCGTGCAGTGCGCCGATGATCAGGCAAGGCTCCTCCTCTTCGGGTTCCTCGACCTCTTCTTCGGCGGTTGGCACTGCTAGGGTGGGTTCCTCCGCCGCGGGCACCTCGACAGTCGGCGTGGTGGGCCGGCAGGCAGCCAACAAAAGCGCAGCCACGACGATGATCGCGATGATGGAAAACAATTTTGTCTTCATGTTCTTCTCCTTTCAAAACAGGTAAACCGAATTTAGTGGTGCTCTCGCTAAGTAACTTTAGTGAAACTAAGGCCACCCCAAGGAGGCAGTTGCCCTCGGTTTTTTCTTCCAACGATAAGGATAGCGATGATTGTTCCAATAATCGAGTGCATCCCAT
>JBFLVL010000031.1:2862-33358 GCA_040758495.1 Chloroflexota bacterium | reverse complement strand
CGTTCTGTTTCGGTAAGCTTAACAACGTACTTTGGTTTCATTTCCTTGCTCTCCTGATCAACTGTTTTTGTTGGTTGATCAGGTAGCAAGATGCGTGCCATCTTTATGTTTTATGATGGACGATCTAGTAGTCTTTCAACTCTAATCCTGAATGTGTTTTTTATTGTATCTTATAGAAAAAGGAGCGTCAATTATATGTACTCTTGGCATCGTTCCCAATAGTATGGTTTTGTATGATTAGCCCTGACCTGGCCGAGGGTAAAGCCATCGCTCCGTCTCATCTGGCGGAAACCCTCCAGCATCACCCTCGGGGGAGAACGTTTTGACCTCACTCCTCAACCCATATCATTGTCGTTTCGTCTGACACTAAACCAACCCTGATACTACTTTCGTCAATGGAATCATATAGGACTTAGGTGTATGAGTTTCTGATTCGACAAGGATCACTGGAATGTCCTGCCAGACATCATGGCGAAGGTGTCACTCAGTAGCGAAATCAGCAAGAGTCGGGTGATGGACTAGCCTGGCTCTTTCTTATCCTAAAACCGCTAGAAGGTAAGACTGTTACATCCTGTCTTACCTTCTATTATGTATGGTATACTTAGAACAATTTCGGAAGGAGCATTCCATGGAGACAATAATCACATCCAAAGGGCAGGTGGTCATCCCATCGAAAATCAGGCGCAAATTGGGCATTAAGGAAGGAACCTATCTTCAAATAGATGTGGATGAACAAACCAAAAAGATCATCCTGACCCCTATCACACGGGAATACATTCACTCCGTGCGTGGCAAATATAAGGGCAAAGGATTAATGAGAGCGTTGATAGCCGAGAAACAGCGGGAAAAGGAATACTAAATGGCTCGCAAACCCAAGGCGCTCGTTCTTGATTCCTGGTCGGTTATCGCTTATCTTGAAGACGAACCATCTGGTAAGCAGGTTGCTGAAATAATAGCTGATGTTCACGAGGAGGCCATTCCAGTTTACTTGTGCATGATTAATGCGGGTGAAGTATGGTACATAATTGCCCGTGAAATCTCAGAAGAGGAAGCCAACAACTGTATAAAGGAACTTCGCGACCTGCGTATCCAATTTGAAGATGTGGATTGGGAACTCACACAGGAAGCCGCACGATTCAAAGCACGATATAAAATGTCTTATGCGGATAGTTACGCCGCCGCGCTGGCGAAAGTAAAAAATGCGGATTTGGTGACAGGAGACCAGGAGTTCAAGGTATTAGAAAACCAGATCAAAATTCAGTGGGTTTAGCTATTTTTCTTAGAAAGTATACGAATCCTTCCCAGTTCATCCACCAGCCTCAACCACATCGAAATCCCTGGTCACCAGCAGATTTGCCAGGGGCCTGAGTGATCGCACTGCCTGATGCTCCCTTTCTAACACCTGTAAACGGTACTCATTCTGCGGCTCTTTACCCCGGACGATCTGCGCTTTCTTGGTTTCATGATAGGTCAAATCAATGAAAATCCTCAAATCCGCTTCCGCATTCACCGCATACAGCCCCTCTAAAATTAAATACCTGATCCCCTGAAAATTCGTGATCAGTTTGTCTTCCTGATCGGTCAATAGGTCTATACAGGGCATGACCGCCTCCCTGCCCTCTCTGAATTCCTGAACATTTTTACTAATGAGATCCCAGTCGTATTCATTTAGACCGATGCTCTCAAGCCCGTGTTCTTTCCTCCAGGCAGTTCTGGCCGTGGGGGAAACCCGATAGTAGTTGTCCGTATGCAGAACTTTGGCTAACTCCCCCCTCTCCTTCAGACTTCGGCTGACCACATGCGCCAACTCGGATTTCCCGGAACCCGATTCGCCCCCTATGGAGATTACAGGCCTGTCAACCCCGAGTCTTGCCAGTCGGTCAACAATCTGTTTCCCGGCTTTTCTGTGGTTATCGGTAATTAACAACACGTCTCCCAACATTCCTCATCCTTTCTCCTTCTACAGATCAATCCTCACCCATTGCCCAGGAGGGATACCCCATCTCTGCTCACGCACCAGGAGGCCAACTTCATCCTGGGTCTTGCTCTCCACCCTGATCTTCACCTGTTTCGAGGTCACCTCAAAAAAATACCTGGCACCCCGGAAGTCCACATTAAAACCTGCCTTACGCCAGGTCCCAGGCAAGCGAGGGTCTATTCTAACCTGTTCCCCGCTTAGGTCTAATCCGGCATAAGACCTCAACGCCAGAACTGCGCTGCCTGCCATAACTCCCACGTGAATCCCCTCCCTGGTGGTCCCTACCTGTACGTCGGCATAATCGCTCTTCAATGCCTCCCCATACAACTGCATGCTGAGCCTCTCATCACCCACACGATTGGCCAGATAAGAATGGACCAACTTGCTCAGTGTAGAGCCGTGGGATGTCCGGGGATAATAATAACGAAAATTCCTCTCTAACAAATCCGCCGGTGGAGAGTAACCAGCCTCACTCAGTACCTTTTTGACCCCGCCAACCCCCAGGTTATAAAAGGCCATTAAGGCGTCAGCCTGTTTAGCCACCTTATATTCGTCGGGAGTCTTACCCTCCGCTTTCAATATCCGGTCCATCCGGCTGATTTGTTGATGTTCCCTTAAATAACCTTCCCAATCCAGCTCTTGCAGATCAAAGTACCCCTCAAACTGCTCCAGGACGCCATCCTCCGAAAGGGGGATGTGAATTCTCCTGATGATATCCTTCCATCTTGTCAATTCCTTATCTCCAAGGTTGATCCTCTTCAGCAGGTTCTTCTTTTCATGGGGGTTTTCATCCAGCCAGCCTAATATATCCAACGCTCTGCTCAAAACCCAGGCCACCATAATGTTTGTGTAACTGTTGTCTTTCAACCCTCCTTCGCTAGCCCCGGCGTACTTTTCATGGAATTCATCTGGCCCCATAACCTTAGCTATCTCGTACCGGTTTGTACCCTCGCACAACCTGGCTTTACTGGCCCAAAAACGACATATTTCCAGGAACATTTCAGCGCCATACTTTTCCAGAAACTTCACATCACCTGTGATCCAGCAATACTGCCAGACATTCATAGCAATGGCCAAAGACACGTGCCGTTGCAACGAACTATGATCAGGCCCCCACTCACCAGAAAGTGGGTTCAGATGGATTACCTGCGTCTCCTCTCGGCCATCGCTGCCACTTTGCCAGGGGAACGTGGCTCCCTCGTAACCATGCTCTCGGGCGTAAGCCCTGGCCTGATCCAGCCTCCGGTACCGGTAAAGCAAGACCGATCGCGCAGTTTCCGGGAAATGCAGATCGTAAAGCGGAAGGATGTACATCTCATCCCAAAAGATATGCCCACGATAAGCCTCACCATGCAACCCTCTGGCCGGGATGCCTGCGTCAATATAGGCATTATGTGGGGAGGCAGTGACCATCGAATGGTACAGGTTAAAACGCAGCAACTTCTGCGCCAGCCGATCTCCTTCTACCTGGATTTCCAACTTTTTCCAGATGTCCATCCAGGCATAAATACTTTCTCGACAGATGGGATCAAAACCGACAATCCCTTCCAGGGTTTCGCTTGCTTCCGTTATGGGATCATTGTCCACGTCCCTATCCCTGGAGGTGGTTATCGCCACCACCTTATCAATCTGAAGATTTTGACCTTTCCGAGCCTCCAGAGTAAAGAATGAATACACCGCACCCGGTTTGGTCTCTTTGCTCATCTCAGGGACAACCTGTTTGCCCTCTACATAGAAGAAATGTTTAGCAACCTCCACGATCTGGACCTTCGACTGGTTTGTCTGCACCAGCAGATAGCTTGTATTTCCCTGCCCTCCCTCCTCAACCGGTTCCAAATGCTTCGAGCTGAGTTGGCGATAACGTTCCACCCCCGCGTTGATGATATCGCCATCCAACCCCGAACGGACGGTAACCACTCCGCTGTAGTTTAGGGGTGTAATGCAATACCGCAGAGCTACCAGGTGAGGTTGAGCCATACTGGCAACTCGTCGAGATTCGATCAGCGTCTCCCTCCCAGCACCATCCCTCACTACCATCCTTCTGGAGAGTACCCCAGTGCGAAAGTCCAACTGACGGATGAACTCAACCATCTCCACCTTGTTGATATCCATCCACCCATCTCCATCTACCTGGAAGGTGATCGGCAGCCAATTCGGGCAGTTAACAAAATCCTCATTGACAACCGTACGACCAGCTACGGTTGATTCAAGACGGTTGTAGACCCCAGCAATATAAGTGCCTGGGTAGTTGATGCCATTCGCCTGGCTTTCCTCCATGGCTCCCCGCGTGCCCAAATATCCGTTCCCTACAGTACAGAGCACCTCTCTCAAGCCCTCGTCAGCGGTCTGGTAATCTAAGTACGTCAAAGTCCATTGGCTTTCATTTAGCCCTTGGGTGAACCAATCCTCCAAACGGGCAAGGTCAATCTCTGCCAGATCCTGGACTACCACATCTGCTCCGTTGAGCAGCAATTCCAGTTGATTCCCTTCACGTGCAACCCCCACAACCAGACCAAAGTTGCCGTTCATCCCCGCCTGTACACCAGATACAGCATCCTCAACAATGACGGCGCGATCAGAAGGTATGCCTAAATCATCACAAGCAGTCGTAAAAATATCGGGGGCCGGTTTCCCTTTGAGATGGCGGTCAGCAGATACGACCCCATCCACCACCACATCAAAAAGGTCGGTTATTCCCACGACATCCAATATCGTCTTGGCATTTTTGCTAGAAGACGCCACACCAACCTGGATACTATTGGCCTTCAATTCTTTTAACAAATGAATGGAGGAGGAAAATACCTCCACCTCTCCGTGTGCGATCATTACATTGAACAGATCATTTTTCCGGTTTCCCAACCCACAAATGGTCTCTCTATCGGAAGGATCGGAGGGGTGCCCAAATTCCAGTTCAATGCCCCGAGACCGTAAAAAAGAAGCCACACCCTCGTAACGTGATTTGCCATCTACATACGGCAGATAATCATTTGCATGTGTAAACTCACGAAACGGAGCACCTCCCTGTTGTGCTCGTTTCATCAAAAACTCATCGAACATCTGCTTCCAGGCAGCGCTGTGCACAGATGCTGTATGGGTAATCACGCCATCCAGGTCAAAAATTACCCCATCGAAATAATATCCAGACATGACGACTCACTTTCAACTTTAGCAAAGCACATAACTTTCCATGAAACTGTCATCAATCCAGCAGGACGTCCATCCTTCGGATGCGCCCCTCCCGGACATCCACCGCCAAAGGCGCCTCCAGGAAGTCCTCCCCAACTTTCAGGGAATCGCCGTCCTGATACTGTAAAGTGTACGATTTCACTCCCACAGCACTTGGTCCATACGTCGGTTGCTGCTTAGGATTATGATACACGACCAGTGTCTTTCCAAACAATTTGAAGGCAAAACAACCTTTGGGGAAGGTTATCTCTTCCCTGGAACTTCCATTCCAATATAATCTGGTTTCTTCTTTATCCGTGAACAACCATCCCGGAATGATCGGACGTAGAGCAAAGCACAGTTTTCCTCCTTCACTGAGATAAAAAGGACGTTCTCCGGAAACCATCAACGTCCAGATATTCAGCATTTCACAGGTGACACCGCTGAACCGGGGTTGATACCCTCGACCATGTAAGTGTACATCCAGGTGTGCGCTGCCTACAATAAAAGAAGAATTCTCCAACGTGCTCCGACCATACGTCTGGGGATCAAGAAATGGAGTCAACGTCTTCTTAAACTCCTCAAAAAACTGGTCAAATAACCCACTACGCAGAAGTTCGAGCAACCACTTGTATTCCATGTGGGTGTACACGGATTCATTTTCTATCCACCCCGAAGAATAGGCCTTAATCCGCCCAATCTCCAACGGTTGGTCAATCAGAGACTCACAACATTTGTACATGTGCAACTTGCGGTCATAAAGCCCACTGGACCTTACGCCCTCATACAGCCTATGGTTTTTATCCGGGTATACTCGTATGTAATGTACTGGCCCCTCAAGGAAGAGCGCCAAAGGTATCTGTCGGAAAGCCAAAGGTTCAACCCGCTGTGTTTTCTCACCTGCGGCAGGTTTTTTATCATCCTCCTGGTCTGGCAAAGGACGATAATCAACCACCTCGTTGATGAAATAAGTAAATGGAACTCCGCTTTGGGGGTGATACAACTTCTTGTCAGATGACTCTGTTAGACCGGCTTCCAGTAAACGAAGGTATTTCGTAATGAAATCTCTAATCTCCCCGATTGTCATTTCCCGTTCTTCACCTTTAATCCCAAATATCACCTTCCCCCTGTACTCTTCCTTCAAATTATTGCCCTCCTGCCAATAAACCAAACCCCTATCTGCCTGCTTAGAGGCCAGACGTGTATCTATGATTTTGGTCAACCCCATGATAAAGGTATAGAGTTCTTCAAAAACCTTCTGTATTTCCGAGGCGAGCACATCCGCAGTTGAAAGATATTCGAGCAACAAGCGACATGTCCTTATCAACTCCAGCGTTTCGCACACGGAAGACCCGAACAATCCCGGAAGCCCATTTAGAGAATCGCACCAACCTGGTTTCCCGGCTTCCATCTCAATCCCTATCCCCTGGGGATCGAGGGAAGCCACCTTGTTGGCAACTAGGCATAACAACTTGACCAGCAGATTCGTGTAATAGATCTCCCCTGTACCATAACCTGTACGTACCTTGCAGGCATCTTCTGAGCGCGAATAGATCAACCTCACCTTTTCAGGATGGCGAACCACAGCCCGATACTGCCGCACTTTGCCATTTACCAATATGCATTTTTTGGCCCGCGGTTGGACAACATCCGGATTGTCGTAGAAGGTGTACACACGTTTATCCAAAAGCAGTTCACGAATTCGGTCAGGGTAAATAGATATGTATGATTCAATAAGGTCAAGGTTGTAGAACCAGTGGTCTATCCAATAACCTTCATGTAACCCCCCGATTTCATTTGGTCTACACAACGGTAAAAGTTTCCCCAGAATATCCTCGTACGACTCTACCTGACATCCATACTTCTCCAGTACCATAATGAACTCACCAGGTGTGAAAGGCTTTTTCACCACACTGTATAAAACATCCGTTGTGGATTTGTCCGGAGAGAGGTCGTTAAGCAAACGCTTTACCTCTTCTTCCTTAACAACCGCATAGGTGACCGCATTTACGACCAGGGGGTTATATCCATCTGTCTGCAGCAAATTCATGAAGGTAACAATATTGTGATCCCTGGTATCGGGGAAAAACCAGGCATCCATCCTTCGGTTTTGAAGAACGCTCCGATAATGACCGTTCCCCTGGGATAAATAGGTTGGTTCCAGGAGGAACCAATGATAATCACGTTCCGGATCACCACCCTGTCTTCCATACATGTAAAAAATGTTTTGGGTATTCTCCCCTCCTAAATGTAACGGCAACCCTCCCCGCAGCACATTATCCAGGAATGTCTGCTGGCAATACTGGTCAAACGTATTTTCACTGCTGAGGGTAAAGGCCGGGTTTTTGATCTGCCCAATGACTTCTCGATTTTCTTCACGTTTCTTGGGGAAAAAATCCGGAACCTGAATGCTGTCTATAAATTGAAGAAACACAGACTCGCTGGTTGTATTCCCGAGGATAGAATAGATTTTAAAAGACTCCCCCGGTAATAGACACCTGGTTAATCCTGTAAATGCACAAGGTGTCCTGTTTTCCCTGACCTGTTTATTTTGAAAGATCGATTCAATCGACTTTCGGGTAAACACCCAGGGGAAGTCGTGATTTTCTATCTCACCGAAAACAACCCGTGGGTCAACAATGATATTTCCATCCAGCAACTCCCCTTCTTCGGTCAGACTAACGTAGTAGTTCCCTCCCTGAAGCTCCCCTACCTCCTCGATATCTGCGGAGATTTGTTTTAATCTGAAGAGCGGAAACCCCGCCGTCTCGAATACCCCCATCATTCCTTCGATATGTCGCGCAATACCTTTGATTTGCTCGAAGGATACTCCCAGGGGCAGCAGGCGCGCCACACCATCCAAAACTTCTACCTCTCTGGCTTTATGAGAGAGGTTCCTGAAAGTGACCTGCCGTACGAGACCGGCCAGGGGCAGATGTACTAAGGGATAATAGATGACATTAACTTCTAACTCAAGACGGTGATTTCTTTCATACAGCTCTAATTCATGAGAGGAAATCATCATCCTTTGGAGGATCGAGCCACCAGCTACCTTCTGAAAGGGTTCATGCACCCTTCCGTCTCCCAGCTTTATAAATGTCCTGAAAATCTGTTTGCCGACAACCTGGCATGCCTTATTGAAAGAAAGAAACTCTAAAATGGCATGATCTTTATCTTTCACACCCGCAGAACAAATGCCCTGAGCCTTGCTCACATAATACACCCACATGGGAATGCCCCATTTTCCAGCTATGCCAGGGAGAAAGTTTGAGAATGCCTCAGCCCAGTTGTAGTTTTCTACAACGAATCTGCCCTGTGGGTCAAAAAAATATTTCACTGCATTTGCAGACATTCTCCATCCCGAAACTACAAGTAGGAAGCTTAAGATAACATTCGTTCACGGGCATTGGCAAAATAGGGGGAAGCAGTAAATACGCCGACATCCTGGATAACGGTGCGCTTCACCCGCGCCGCGAAGCACAGCGGAGCGGCGTCAGGTGCAAGCGCGGGGTAGGCCGCTACCAGTCTGGTGTCAGACCCTTGTATTTCAGCGCAATTCTCGTGTGTAGTTCACACAGAAGTTGTACGAGTTTGTATGAATGCTCGTTAAAAGACCAGATGGATTCCGCCACTTGTTCCTTTGATGCACCTGCGCGTACTGCTTGTACCAGACACTCTGCTATTTGATGGAGTTGCCTATGCACAATCCCTATTTGGTCAAAAAGGGCGTTTCCACGAAATTCTTGGCCTGCATCGTAATACCACTTTCCAAAAAGGCACTCTCTGAGGCCGACTTTGGGTATCCTTGTCTCAGCCAAGTGTTTGGATTCTTCATCTTTGGCGGAGACGATATTCAGGATTTCTCTGAGAAAGTCACGTCTCCAGTCCAAATGGTCTTGTTGCGCCAAGTGAATCAGACCGAGAGGGGGGAGCCCCCCGTAACGTTTGCCTTGAGATAGGAACGCCAAGAAATCCGCAAGAGGCAAAGGGGCACTGAAGTAAAACCCCTGGGCACAATCACAGCCAAAGCATAGAAGGAAATCGAACACTTCTTGCGTTTCGACACCTTCACCAATAGTTTCCATTTCTAACTGGTGTGCCAGACTTATGCTGTGGCGGACAATCTGAGCACTTCTCTCCGACTTGAAAATCTGGCTGACGAAACTCTGATCAATCTTCAAGATAGTGATGGGCAAATCCCTGATAAGCGCAATTGATGAATAACCGCTACCAAAATCATCTATAGCAATCCGCACACCTTCCGCGTCAAGGGTGAACATAGGGTTGCGCATATGCTCGTTCAGTGTAATGGCC
The DNA here is from genome assembly GCA_040758495.1 of Chloroflexota bacterium. Taxonomy (GTDB): domain Bacteria; phylum Chloroflexota; class Anaerolineae; order Anaerolineales; family JBFLVL01; genus JBFLVL01. Next base: position 23,901 of record JBFLVL010000031.1, on the reverse strand, counting down.
TGAGTTTCTGTAATCTCAACACGTAACTTGCTCGGATCAATGTGGTACTCTCGCAGTGCCTGTAGAATGCTTGAAGCAAATCCGTTCGTCCCGAGGTCTTTTGCCGAAACGTTGAGGCCGACTGCCATTGAATAGTCCAACTGATGAATCGCTGTCACGTCGGCCATCAGTTTGGGAAGCATGGCTTGCGTCATTTCCGTGATAAAGCCAGTTTCTTCGGCCAGCGGAATGAACATTGAGGCGGGAACAAGTGAGCCGTCGGTGCGCTGCCAGCGGATAAGTGCTTCCGCTCCACATACTTTACCTGTAACGAATGAAACGATAGGCTGGTAGAAGAAAACAAAGTCACCATATGCCAGTGCTTTGGCAATCGCGCTCAACGAAATCTTCTCATGGCTTATCACTGCGGGACTCCAGTCCGCCAATGTTCAGCGGTCTACTTATGGATGTCGGCGTATTGTAGATAATGGTAAAGCACAATCCCTACCCCTTGATCGCACCACCCAATAAACCGCGTATAAAGTAGCGCTGAAAACTAAAGAAAATCACCATGGGCACAATGAAGGAGACAAACGCCGCGGCAGTCAGCAAATGCCATCCAGCACCCAATGAGGTGACCATATTGCTGATCTGATAGGTCATCACCGGTTTCGTGCCACCAAGAAAGACCAAGGCTACTAGCAAATCATTCCAAACCCACAGGAGTTGGAAAATGCCCAATGAAGCTATGGCTGGAACAGAAAGGGGTACCGCTAATTTAAAAAAGGCCGTCCAGGGTGAAGCTCCGTCAAGATAAACAGATTCGAAAATTTCTCGTGGTAACGACCCCAGAAAGTTGCGAGTCAGATAAATGGCATAGGGCAAGCCAAAACCGGTATGGAACAACCAGACACCCAAGAAGGTGCCCGTCAAACCGATATCCACATACAATCTGAAAACAGGAATTAACGCCATTTGAAGGGGCACAATCTGTAATCCTACCAGGATAGCAAAGAGAACCTGCCGACCCTTGAATTCCAACCAGGAGAACGCAAAGGCAGCAAAAGCTGCAAAAAATATGGGCAACATTGTAGAAGGAATAGCGACAATGGCCGTATTGATAAATGCACGCCCCATGGCTGCTTGAGAGACGGTGGCATCATATAAAAAGTCGCAGGTTCGCTGACCAGGTATGAGATTGCCTTGCTCACAATCATCAACGTAGTTAAGGCGACCACGATAACCCGCCAAAACATCAATGTAATTCCGCAACCAAAATACGGGCCTCTGTTCGCCCTGAGATACCTCACGCAAAGCGGTAAGAATGGTTGCCAATTCATCTGGAGTCGGTCTTTGGTCCTCGGGCAAGTGAATCTTCCCATCATACTCGTTATCAAACGTAACTGATAGTTGAACAGAACGCCGGTATTGGCTGATAAATTCTGGATCGCTCAGATCCGCCTCAGGGATTGCGTCCCCCCACACACCATGGCAAGAGGCACAATACGTATCATAGGCCACATTTCCGCTCCTTTTAGAGAGCACTGTCCACCAACCACTCAGGTTCACGTCCTGCACTGGTCGAAAAGATGTGATCAACAACCCCAGAGTTGGTAAAATCCAAAGCACACACAAAACAACAATCACGATATGCAGCGGTATTCGACCTAATATTTTGTTTAATCTCTCCCTTAATTGCGGGTTCATCGTATCGCCTCCTGTTCTCGGAAGCGGTGAATGTTGTAAATCAGCACCGGGACGATAAGAATCAACAGAACCACTGCAATAGCAGCGGACCGTCCTGTCTCATAATTGGCATACATTTCTTGATACATCCGCACAGCGACTACATTGGTATCAAAATTCCCGCCGGTCATGACATAAATAATGTCAAAGAGTTTCAGGGTGAAGATGGTCATAGTCGTCAAGACGACCGTAATGGTCGGCATGATTATGGGAACCATGATCTTCCAAAATACCTGCCATTCATTAGCTCCATCAATGCGAGCGGCTTCCAATAATTCTATTGGCACTCCCTTAATGGACGCCGAGAGGATGGTCATACTAAATCCGGTATAGAGCCAGATGCCAACCAAAATTAGTGCCAGGTTATTAATCAGTGGGGGTGAAGAGAGCCAGGGGACTGGCCTTTTACCCAAACCTACCAGCACGGCGTTTAACAGGCCAATGATCGGAGCATTGGGATTATCGGGGTTAACCGGAAAATTGTAGACAAACCCCCATATCACACCCGCACCCACAAAGGATATTGCCATGGGCATGAAAATCAAGGATTTTGCAAGGGATTCATACCGTACCCTATCAACCAGAACAGCGACTAATAACCCCAAAGCGGTAACACCGGGAACCATTACCAATAGCCAAATGACATTATTACGGAATGATTTCAACATGATATCCGAGGTAAATGCATAGCGGTAATTTTCCAACAATCCCCAACAAGGCTGTCCGGCTTTACATGCTGCTGATGCCCAATCTGTTAAACTTGCATTTCGGAGGCTAAGATAAACTGTATATACAGTTGGATAAGCAATATAAACAAAAATAATGACTAAAGCTGGTAAGATGAATAGCCAGGGAGTGATCACCCCCTGACGCATGATCAGCGATACACTGCGATCAGCATGACGCGACTTTTTCTTTTTTCGACTGGCCATCCGGCTTTCCTCAGTATTCGATTGTACAAACAGCGGGAGGTTTTTACCAACCTCCCGCTGCTGTTATTTGAGGGAGTGACTACTCTCCAAACACCTCATCGGCGCGCATCTGCAGACGATCCAGAATGGCAGTCAGATCACCACCATTCACGTATTCTGTGATGGCAGTGAACTCATCCATGGCCATTCCACCTGGCAGCAGGTCACCTACGTCAAAGCTTACTGAGGAAGCTGCAGCCAATACATCCGCCTTGGCAGCCGAGATCGGATTGGTGTAATCTGCACCTGTTACCTTGCTGTTCGGCGAGAGATCGAAGCCAGAAGCAGCCCAGGCCTTACCTCCCATCTCACTGGTCAGGTAAGCTACCACTGCACGTACAGCCGGTGTGTCATTGAACACCGCCATGGCATCGCCGCCAACCTGTACTGGTGGAGCTGAACCATCAAGGCTGGGGATAACGAAGAAAGTGAAATCTGTGCCAAATTCCAACTCTGGATACTGGCCTTCAACCACACCTCCGGCAAATCCACTCTGCTTCACCATGAATGCCTGTGGCGGGTCTGCAAACACTGCATAGATCGCATCCAGGAACCCTGTGCTCACGGTGCCCTCGGCTCCACCTAGGGCATAAGCAGGATCCATGGCCCATTTACCATAGATTTCCCAGACTTCCGCTACACCAGGATCGTTCCAAGCCGTGGTGCCATCTGCCAGACCATTGGTGAAACCGACACCCTTCACCCTCAACATGATATCCTGAACGAAGTCAGTGCCTGTCCATCCGGTGGCGGCACCGCTTTCTATACCCATGGAAAGGGGTACACCACCATCAGTTTTAATCTGTTCGACCAGAGCCACAAATTCATCCCAGGTTGTGGGTACCGTGTAACCACCCGCTTCAAAAGCCGCTGGGCTGTACCAGACCAGGCTCTTCACATCGCTCTTTACAAACACACCATAGACCTTACCATCCACCGTGCCAAGCTCGAGCCAATCCTGGGAGTAGTTATTGAGATTGGCACCTAGCTGATCCAATGGGATAAGATTTGCTTTGTACTGAGCAAATGCACCCACGTTGGGCATCATGGAGATATCAGGTGGGTTGCCACCCTCGACTCGGGTCGCCAGAACAGCATTCAGGTCGCGGGTTCCTTCGTAGGTGAAAGTGATGTTACAGGCATCGATCAACGGTTGGAAGATCTCGATCAAACGGGCTTCTTCATCTCCAGACCACACGCCCAGTAACGACACCTCGCCACCCTCACCACCCTTGCAATCCAGGGCCCCTTCAGGTTTTTCAACCGTGGGTGTCACCTTGGGCCCACACGCAGCCACCAACAGTGAGATTACAGCGAGGCAAGTGATAAGATACCAAAATCGTTTACTCATTATCTCCTCCAAAACTAAATGATAGACAACTGAAACTGCGGATAGCAATGGTTGGACATTCTAGCTCTTTATCACCTCCTTTCAACATCTTATACAAGATAATAGATGTAACTCATAATAGGAGTTACACACGTGACTAAAGAAACTAGGGGGTGGTCTCGATACGGTGCCTTCGGCACCTACTCGACCAACAGGACATCGCGGGTCGAGTGCCCGAACCGTAGGTGAGGGTGTATCGAGACCCCTCTTATTCGCGGGTCGAGTGTCCCCTGCCCCCCGCATGGGGGGCAAGGGAGACCCATTTTGGCACAGTGGTTTCGACACAGCTCAACCCAGGTCTTGATCTCGATACGGCCTTTACAAGGCCACTCGATCGGCGAACTGCGTTACTCCCGTCATAAAGAAAGGTAAAGACCTAAACAACACCACAAGAATCCCGAACAACCAGTTCTGTCGGCAAGAACACGTGACGTTGCTCAGGAACCTCACCACAAATAAGTTGAATGATCAAATCACTTGAACAGATTGCTAACTCCGTGGTTGGTAGACGCATTGTAGTGAGTGTCGGGTCTACATATTGTGCCAAAGGAACGTCATCGAATCCCACCACAGCCAAATCTTTGGGAATATGAAGACCCCTTTCGCGCGCAGCAGACATAGCCCCAAAGGCAACCACATCACTAGCAATAAAAACCGCGGTGAAATGGAAGGCTTCATCGAGTAGGTTGTTCATCTGGATATACCCACTCTCTAAGTTGAAGTCACCATAGCGAACCAGGGCCTCATCATAGGGGATGTGGGCTGCTTCTAATGCTTCCTGATAACCACTCAACCTCTCCGCGGCTGCTGAGTAAGAGAGTGAGGCGTTCGTAATACATGCAATCCTTTTGTGTCCCAGATGGATCAGATGTTCCACAGCCGTGCGTGCGGCTGCCCGATTGTTGATGTCCACGGAGAAACAGTTCGTGTTGGGAAGATATCCCATTAACACTGTCGGAAAACCCCTCTCGATCAAAGCAACCAGTGCTTCGTCGTCAGAACGCGGGCCAGAGAAGATCAATCCATCAATACGGTTTGACTTAACTAGATGTAAGTACCCTTCAGGGTTCTGCACATCCTCAACAATCTCCAGCAAAAGATGCATCCCTAGTTTTCTAAATTCACTGATCAGGTGGAACAATATTTGATTAAGGAATGCATCCGAGGAGATATGATGAGGAGCGCGAGTGAGGATTAAACCAATAATATTCGAGCGCCTGCTGGCCAATGCCTGCGCAGCCGCATCAGGTACGTATCCCAACTCCTGTGCAGCCTGTAGGACGCGTTGGCGCGTCTCCATACTTACCTCTTGACTTCTACGAAACACACGAGAAACTGTGGCAATTCCTACACCAGCCTTTTTAGCAACGTCGTAAACTGTTACAGGCGCCATGAAAACCCGTTTTCGCTAATTTACTGAAAGCGCTTCCAGGATAGCACCTTATCTCTCTCTTGTCAATATCTTTTCATGAATCAACAGAGCCGCTGGTCAATCAGCGGCTCTGTTGATTTTTTTAGCTTATAGCATCATAGAGGGATCACTTCCGCAGCTTGTAAGCCTTTCGGACCCTCCTCGATGGAAAATTCAACCTGTTGTCCTTCCTCGAGGCGCTTGAAGCCGTCCATCCGGATCGCAGAAAAGTGGACGAACACATCGTCACCTTCCTCTCGACCGATGAAACCGTAACCCTTACGGGAGTTGAACCACTTGACGGTTCCGATTAAACGTTCGTTCATGCTTGCTTCTCCATACTACTTGAATGTTGATGATTTTTTAGAGTTTCCCTCACAAGGTAAACCTTTGAGTCCCACTCCACAAACATGGCAGCAAGATTATCATGTTACTTTTATTGTGTCAAGCATCATACACCGCAAAAGTGGCCGGTGTGTTGGTCAACTGTTCCGTATCCATGAAATATTTTTCCCAAAATGGCTTCATAAAAAACGACGCAGGGAGAAGAACCCTGCGTCGCACGACTCACCCAAAATGATTTACTTACCCAATCGTTTTTTCAACGCCTCGGTCAAGGGAGGTAACACAGCAAACAGATTCCCCACGACACCATAACGTGCCAGCTTGAAAATCGGCGCTTCAGGGTCGGTATTTACGGCCACGATCACCTTGCTATTACGCATACCCGCTTGATGTTGAATGGCACCTGAGATGCCACAAGCTATATACAGGTCTGGGGAAACAAGCTTTCCTGTCTGACCAACTTGATTGGAATAAGGTATGTAACCCGCATCTACTGCCGCACGGCTTGCACCAACTGCACCGCCCAGCACCCTGGCTAAATCGCCGATCAATTTGAAGCCCTGTCGTGCACGCCAGATTTCCTGCTCCCTCTCGTCAGTTATATCCGACGGAGGCTCAAGTCCGGGGTTATTTGATACTCCTCGCCCTCCCGATACAATAACACCTGCATCAACCAGACTCACACCCTCTTCGGCTTTTTTATATTCCACCACTCTGGTAGTAATCTCTCCCTCACCAATAGCAGGCTTTACCCTAGTGATCGTCCCACCGCGGGCCTCATCCGCTTTGGGTTTGGGGAAAGCACGTACACGGATGGTTATGACCTGTATGGGACTGCTGCTCACTACTTTCGATAAAACCTTCCCTGCATACACGGGTTTCGTAGCCACTATCCGACCATCTTCCTGTACGTCTAGAGCGGTGACATCGGTCAACACACCCACATCCAGATCTGCTGCAACCATTGCGGCTAGTTCGCGGGCACGGGTAGTGGTGGGAAAGAGGATAACCTCCGGTTTTGCATCCTTGGCTAACCTGGAAAACAGTGAAGCAAAAGGTTCACCTCGAAAATCGTTCAGGCTAGTATCGTCTGCCAGTAGTACTTCATCGGCTCCATGGTGAATGGCTGTCTGCGCAAGGTTTTCTATACCTTGTCCAAATACCAAGGCCGTGACCCCCCCTCCAAACTTGCCCTTCAACTCCAGGCCTGCCCCCACTATCTCCCAGGAAGTAGGTAGCACTTCACCTTGAAAATGATCAATGTAAACCCATATCTTGTTGCTCATTACAGCACCTTCTCCGCTATGATCTTACCAGCTAACGATTCTGCCATGGCTTCCAGGCTATCCCCAGTGATGATCTCGCAGGTCACCTCACGGGTAGGAGGATTCATCACCTCAGACCAGCTCACTGTCGAAGTTGGAGGTTCAATACCCAGATCTCCTACCGTCCAGACCGGTATCTCCGCCTTAGAGGCCTTGCGAATTCCCATAAAAGAAGGATATCGTGGCTCGCCAAAATCCTTGACCATGCTCAGGACGGCAGGGAGGTGACCCTCTGTAACCTGGCGACCCTCCTCAATGGAGCGTTCCACACGGATGCTTCTGCCCTGCTCATCCAGTGACGAGATCACAGAAACAAGCGTCAGTGCAGACCAACCAAGAATCCGGGCTACCTGAGACGCAGTCACGCCGTTATCTGCATCCACCGCCTGACGGCCAAAGAAAGCCAGATCAACCCCTCCCACCTTCTTGATAGCCGCAGCGAGAACCTTGGCAGTTGCCAGGCTGTCGAGTGTCTTCAACGCCGGGTCAGATATCAAAATGGCTTGACTGCAACCCATCGCTAGAGCGGGTTTCAGCGCTTCCTTGGCTTCCCCCCCTCCTATACTGATGGCTGTTACTGGGCCTCCGTGCTCCTCACTGACCCGCAGTGCGGCTTCAACGGCGTATTCATCCCAGGGATTGAGCACAAGTTCTGCCTCTCCCCAGTTAACCCGCCCGTCTTCTACCACCACCCGGGCAGCAGTGTCGGGCACTTGTTTAACACAAACTACAATGTTCAAGAGAACCTCCTTTATTATTGATGATTATGTGTTTACCAAGGTTCAACCTACTAAGATTGAAAAAGAAGCTCCTCATGTGGCTTACCCTCTCAATCCTGAAACCATATAAGGATACCAGAAACTAGCCTTGCCAGAACTCGGCATCATAAGCCGGCAACTCACAGCGAATCGGTTTATCCACCCGAAACCCAAAAGCATAACCAGCCTGAATCAACGACTGGATTTCATTGCTGCCCTCGTAAATAACCGCACCTTTGGCATTGCGCAGATAACGTTCCACATCATACTCATCGCTGTAACCATATGCACCATGGACCTGGATGGCCTCGTTTGCCGCCGCGAAGGAAGCCTCGGTGGCATACCATTTGGCCACTGATGTCTGTCGGGTATTCCGGATGCCCTGATTCTTCATCCATCCCGCATTCAGATACAATAAACGAGCCGCATCGTAATCCATCGCCATCCGGGCAATCTTGGATTGTATGAGTTGCAGCTTGGCTATCTTATCGCCAAATGCTTGCCTCTCCAGCGCGTAAGAAACACTTGAATCTCTCGAAGCCCGGATTAACCCCGTCGCACCGGCCGCAACCGTATATCTGCCGTTGTCAAACGCCGACATGGTAACCTTGAACCCTTCCCCTTCCTTACCGATCATGTTTTCCGCGGGCACGCACACATCCTGAAAGGCAATCCAGCCCGTTGAACCCGCGCGAACCCCCAACTTACCATGGATATCACCGCGGCTCACACCTGGGCTGTGCAAATCCACCAAAAAGGTTGAAATCCCTTTGTTGGCTTTCTCCGGATCCGTCTTTACCGCCACGAGGGCGTAATCTGCCTTTGTGGCCAGCGATATCCACATCTTCTCACCGTTGAGCACATATTCATCCTCCCTGCGTTTTGCAGTAGCCTGGATGTTAGCGAAATCTGACCCCGCTCCAGGCTCGGTGAACGCCCCGCATCCAATCTTCTCACCCCGTGCCAGCGGCACCAGGTATTTTTGTTTCTGCTCCTCACTCCCCCACTGGAAAAGCGTCAAGCTGCACAGACCAACGTGAACAGACATGACCACCCGCAAAGTTGTATCTACTGCCTCCAGCTCCTCACATGCCAATCCCAACGAAATATAATCCATCCCCTGGCCCCCATACCGTACAGGGATACAAATCCCTAAAATCCCCAGTTCGGCCATCCGAGGCAGGATATGGGGAGCCATTTCTTGTTTGCGATCCCATTCTCTGATGATTGGTGCTACTTCTTTTTGAGCAAAATCCCTCACCATGCTCTGCACCATGCGGTGCTCATCGGTCAATGCGAAATCCATGATCCCTCTCGACGTTGTAATTCTTCTTTCTAATTATACTTGGCGATATCCATATTCAACAACCACTGGACTATAATCGGATTATGCGTAGTGGTAAAAGTCTGGTTATCGTGGGGTTGACTTTGGTGCTCATCGTGCTCATAGTGATTATGAGACCAGCCCTCCTCTCCGACCAGCCAGTCCCGGAAATTATACCTGCTCGCCATACCCCTTCGGATTCCCTATCCCCAAAAGATACGCCCAAACCTTCCCTTAACAGTTTGCCCTCCCTCACCAGCCCTGTACTTTGGGAAAACGAGGGATATCTCTCCCTCATTCAGGCATATCTCCACGTTAATGATACTACCGCGGCCTCTAAAATCTGGGAACAAGCCCGAGACTCCGCCGACCTGGAACCCCTCGCCCTATACGAGTTAGCTCAGGCGTTCGTGGCGCAAGGAAAAATCTCCACCGCAGCCGACATCCTTTCTACCATTCTAGAAAAACATCCAGACAATGTACAATCCCTTCTCCTGCTCGGTTTACTTACCGCCACAGTTGATCCTGCCGCTGCCCAGGATTTCCTGGATAAGGCAGCCGAAATTGATCAGGAAGTAGCTTCCCAGGTAGCTCCTCTACAGCAGGCGGTGCGCTCATCCCAATTCGTTGAAGATCAAGCCTACCAACTGGTGATGTCAGGGCGTGCGCTGGCATCGCTGGGTTACTGGGACCTGGCATCCATGGCATTCCGTCGAGCCATCCAACACGACCCCTACTACGCGGAAGCCTGGGCATTCCTAGGGGAAGCCCACCAACACCTGGGACAAGACGGATCAGCAGAAATCCAACATGCCCTCACCCTCAACCCTCAATCCTTCACCGCCCAAACCCTTTCAGCCCTCTACTGGCAACGCCAAGAACGATACGACCTGGCTCTGGTCTTCCTGTACACCGCAGCCAGCTTGGAACCAGACAACCCGATCATACAAATCGAAATCGGCCGTACCCTGGCACTCATCGGAGACTTACCCTCAGCCCTCAAACACTATCAACAAGCCACAGAGTTAGACCCTTATGATGCGGTCGCATGGTGTCAACTCGCTGAGTTTTCCCTTCAACATGAGATACAAATCAGTGAAATTGCCATACCGGCTGCCCGACAGGCTGTGTTACTTCAGCCCGACAATCCCGAAGCGCTCGACCTACTCGGTCAAGCATATTTTTTACTGAAAGATATCCACACAGCCGAGAGGTTCTTCCAGCGTGCCCTTCAATCCGATGCGCAATACGCTCCAGCACATCTGCACCTGGGCATACTTAACCTCTATCGGGGCATGAAAACCGAAGCCCGAAATCATCTCAACCTGGTTCTATCGCTCGACCCCGATTCAGCAGCCGCAGAACAGGCCAGACGACTTTTGCATCTCTACTTTCCTTAAGCCCCCTCAACTGTTCGAGCCGACGTCCTCGTCGGCGACTCTCCCCGTCGGTGTCTTCAGCCAACACCTCCATCAGCGTGCACCCCCCACCAATCCCTGCGACGAGAACGTCGCGGGGCTCGAATTTTTATGCTCCAGCCAACCTCCTCGTCGGCGGCACCGCGGAAAGGTCCCCCGCACCAGAAACCAGTTATATGCTACAATGAACTCCATCATAGACAGATAAACTGACCATTCACTGGTTTCGCCTTGTCTCTCCACTCATGACCCTACAAAACTAATAGGTTCCCTTTTTTCCCTTCCACCACATCATCAAACTGAGCGGAGATAAAAATGAAAAGGTACAACACCTTCCTTATCACAGCATTTCTGGTGATAACCTCCCTGTCCTGTCAGGCGCTTTTGCCATCTGCCACAGAAGGAGGTGAAAGTACTGACCTGCCAAATGTCCTCTTCCAGGATGACTTTTCGGACCCGACCAGTGGCTGGGACCGCGTTGATGGAGATAAAGCCAGCACAAATTACTACAACGATGGTTACCGAATCTTTGTAAACGCACCAGATTCCGATTATTGGGCAAATCCCGGCCTCAATTTTACGGATGTACGCATCGAGGTGGACGCTCGTAAACTCAGCGGTCCTGACGACAACGATTTTGGCGTCCTCTGTCGCTATCAACCGGATACACGCGAATACTACTTCTTCATGCTCACCAGCGATGGATACTATACCATCGGTAAATTTATCAATGGCAATATAGAACCCATCGGAATGGACAGCATGCTCCCCCATGAGGCCATCCGAACAGGAGCGTCCACCAATCACATCCGTGCAGACTGTGTGGGCAACCAACTGACACTTTATGCTAACGGAATAAAGTTGTTCGAGACCACAGACGATGAGCTTACCAACGGTGATGTTGGGTTGATTGCCGGGACCTTCGAGGAACCTGGAACCGACATCCTTTTTGATAATTTCACTGTCCTCAATCCATAGACCGATTCAGAACAAAGTAAGAATCTGCTGGAGTTTCCACTTCGATGAAAGTTTATCTTGACCTGGTCGGGTGTCGTTTAAACCAGAGCGAGATCGAATTTTTTGCTCGACAGTTTCGCGCGGCTGGCCATGAACTGGTTGCCAACCCCAACAAAGCCGATGTAGCAGTGATCAACACCTGCACAGTAACCAGAAAGGCCGCCTCCGACTCACGCAAAAAGATTCGTCAGATGGCACGAGAGGGCGTCCGAGAAATCGTTGTGACCGGCTGTTGGGCCACACTGGATGCTCAGGAAGCAGCCAGCATGCCCAATGTCAGTCGCGTTGTGCCCAATACAGAAAAAGAACATCTTGTCCCAGATTGGCTCCGAATCCCTCCACAAGAGATCAACCTGGCAACCATAGCTCGACAACCCCTGCCAGGCCCACGCTCAAGGACACGGTCTTTCATCAAAGTTCAAGATGGTTGCGACAACCACTGTGCCTACTGCGTGACCACCATAGCCCGCGGCCCATCCCGCTCTCGACCGATTTCTGCCATACTTGCAGACATCCATGCGGCCACACAGGGTGGCACCAAAGAAGTCATCCTCACCGGAGCACATATTGGTTCCTGGGGACGCGACCTGTCCCCTCCACTACATTTAGGCTACCTGGTCAAAACGATCCTGCACGAATCGGACATCCCCCGACTCAGGATTTCCTCATTGGAACCCTGGGATCTGGAGATAGATTTTCTGTCACTGTGGGAGGAGCCTCGTCTCTGCCGGCAAATCCACCTCCCCTTACAATCGGGTTGCGAAACCACCCTGCGCCGCATGGCGCGAAACACTATCCCTCAGGCATTCGCTGAACTCGTCGCCGCGGCCCTCTCTGCCTGCCCAGAGATAGCCATCACTACTGACATCATCGTTGGTTTCCCCGGAGAAAGCGAGGACGATTTTGCAGAAAGCCTGGGGTTTGTCCGCCGCATAGAATTTGCCGGTGGGCACGTATTCACATTCTCAGCACGTCCAGGAACAGCAGCAGCCCGTATGCCAGACCAGGTACCCTACCATCAAAGCATAGTTCGCAACGCTCAGATGCGTTCCCTCCTGGAGCAGGCTGCCAGGACATATCGTTCCCGTTTCATCGGAAAAACCCTTCCAGTACTTTGGGAAACCGCTGTAACGGGAGAATCTGGGAATTGGCTTCTAACCGGACTTACAGATAACTACATCCGGGTTACTGCGACCTCACCAGTCAATTTATGGAACCAGATAACCCCTGTACACCTCCTCGAGATGACCAGGCATGGTCTTTATGGTACACTGGCAAACCAAGTAGAATTCCCTTGTAGGGTTCTATCCCTCACAAGGTCCTATTCCCCAGGAGAGCAACTATGAAGGATTGCCTATTTTGCAAGATAGTCGCTGGGGAAACCCCCAGCGAAACTGTCTACAGTGACGATCAGGTAACAGCTTTCCGGGATATTAGTCCCGTCGCCCCCACCCATATCCTGGTCGTTCCCAATCAACATATCGAATCGGTGAATGCCCTCGAAAGTGAACACGAGGGACTGGTTGGGCACATGTTCGTCGTCGCCCGAAAGCTGGCAGAGCAGGAGAACATAGACAAGAGTGGCTACCGGCTTATCATTAACACTGGGTCAGACGCAGGGCAGGTCATCTTCCATTTGCACTTACACATCATCGGTGGGCAGCGCATGCGCTATCAAATGGGTTGATTGCCCTGAAATTAAGCCTGCCAGACTTGGGGACATTACCCCAGGAGAATCGACCGTTCAGCGAGGTATAATCACCGACATGAGTACTAAAACGAAACTTGAAAACGCTTTGAAAGATGCCCTGCGATCTGGCGATGATGTGCGTAAACGTACTTTGAGGATGGCTTTAGCAGCCATAAAAAACGCGGAGATTGATGAACGCGGCTCATTGGATGAACCAGGAATCCTTGGAATCCTCCAAAAAGAAGTAAAGACCCGTCGGGAAGCCATCGAAGGGGCTCAACAGGCCGATCGTCCGGATATCATCGCTGAAAATGAAGCCGAAATCGCGGTCCTGGAGACATTCCTGCCCCAGCCTCTAACTCTTGAAGAATTGGAAGCCCTGGCTAAAGAAGCCATCGCTGAAGCAGGAGCCACTTCGATGAAGGACATGGGCAAAGTAATGCAGATTCTTATGCCCCGCGTGCGCGGCCGCGCTGAAGGTCAACAGACCAGCCAGATGGTTCAAAAACTCCTCGGGAGCAGATAACTGCCTCCATAAAAGAGGCGTATGTCATAACCTCCCCTTGATTGATTATGCTCGAATCCTCATCCTCTACTCCCCTCAAGAGAAAAACCGTCCTGCCTATCCGTCAACGTATATGGCTGATCATTCTTTTATTGCTCACCTGCGGATTGGCGTTTATCGCTATTGTCGGGCAACAACTTATCAGCTCCAATGAGCCTATCCTCCATGAGGGGGATGTGGCTTCTGTAGATATCCTTGCTCCCTCGGCTATATCTTACAAGAGTCTGGTGCTGACGGAGGAAGTCAAACAAGCCGCTGCGGAGGCGATCTCACCCATATACTTCCCTCCCGATGCGGCCATTATCCGCCAGCAAGCCGACAGGTTGCAAGCTGCCCTAGATTACATCAGCAGCGTAAGGGAGAAATCGAACACTCCAACCCAACAAAAACTCGAAGACCTGTCGGCACTGGAAAGCATATCCCTCACCAAAAATACGTCTCTACTGTTGTTAACCTTGAGTGACGAGGACTGGTTTGAGGTGAAAACGGAAAGCGTGGATGTGTTAGGGCAGGTCATGCGCAACGCCATTCGCGAAGACCAATTGAATGATGCTCAACTCAGCATCCCTTCCCTCATCAACCTTAGCTTTGCTGAAGAACAGGCTGCCATCGTCACCGAGTTGGTTTCAGCCTTCATTGCCCCTAACAGCTTCTACAGTGAGGAACTCACCGAAGCTGCCCAAAAAGCTGCCCGTGACGCAATCCCACCGGTTATCAAGAATTTCCTTCAAGGTGAGACAGTAATTCGGCGCGGTGAAGTAATCTCTGCTGAAGACGTGGAAGCGCTGGCGCAATTAGGCTTGGTCGAACCCCAAAAACAATGGCGGGATTTCATCAGCCCGGCGATCATCGTGTTGATATTAAGCGCCATAGCCACTCTGTTCATAAGACAAAACCAGACTTTGTATTATGACCTCACTACAGTCCACATCATCGCGCCGTTCTTCCTGTTATTCTTGTTTGGGGCACGGCTGCTGATCCCCGGACATACGGTTGTGCCCTATGCCTACCCCATAGCTGCTTATGGCCTCCTGCTGGCTGTTTTTTTTCAACGGGAGACAGCTATAGCCTTCTCCATCCCTCTATCTATTTTGGCCGCTTACAACTTACCCAACTCCCAAGACCTGACACTGTACTACTTATTGGGCAGCTTGTTTGGGGTGTTGATGTTACGTAAAGCCGAGAGGTTGCTGACGTTCATTTGGGCCGGCATGGGGGTAGCTATTTCAGGAGCAGCCACCGTCATTGCCATCCGCATTCTGGAGGCCAGTACCGATTGGATAGGCCTGGTAACGTTGGGTGCAGCTTCCATAGTCAACGGCGTCGTCTCTGTCAGCCTGGCGCTGGCGATTCAGTTTTTCCTGTCACAACTGCTCGGCCTGACAACCCCTATCCATCTGTTGGAACTCTCGAGACCCGACCACCCTTTGCTCAAGCTTCTCTTGCGGAATGCCTCGGGTACATATCAACACAGCTTACAGGTTGCCAACCTTGCCGAGCAAGCTGCCGAAGCCATTGAGGCTGACGCATTGCTGACGCGTGTGGGAGCCCTGTACCACGACACAGGTAAGGTCTCCAACCCCTACTACTTTATTGAAAACCAGGTGCCTGGCTCAACGAATCCCCACGACGAATTAGGCCCTCTCACCAGCTCAGAAATCCTCAGAAAGCACGTTACGGAGGGGTTGGAACTTGCCCGTAAGTACCGCCTTCCTCGTCGTATCCGTGACTTTATTGCCGAACACCACGGCAGCATGATAACCCGTTACCAATATGCCCAGGCGGTAAACAACGCGGGGGGTGACGAAGGCCAAGTCCATAAAGATGAATATCGCTACCCAGGCCCTCGTCCCCAGTCACGTGAAACCGCCATTCTCATGCTCGCGGATGGCTGTGAAGCGCGTGTGCGCGCAGAACGCCCTCAAACTGAGAAGGCATTGCGCGCCATGGTTCAAAGTGTAATCAATCACCGTTTAGAACAAGGGCAATTGGACGACACCGACCTCACACTCCATGACCTGCAATTGCTCGTCGAATCCTTCACTACCACCCTGCGCGGTGTCTATCACCCTCGTCTCACTTACCCAAAACTTGAGGCGAAAACCAAAAAAGAGATCTACTCAGAAACCGGGGTGGTAGAAGCGAAGACATCTGATTGAGCCTATGATAAATGTCCAGATTGCCGATCCTTTCCAGGGGCTGGTTGGCCCCCAAATGATCACCCGTGCGGTTCAAGAAACGCTAAACCACCTGAAGAAGACCGCAGTTGCCGAAATAACCATCCTCATCACATCTGATGAACATTTACACCAACTCAACCGTCAATATCGAAAGGTTGACGCCCCGACCGATGTCCTGTCTTTTCCAAATAACGAAACCGACCCAGACAGTGGAATGTTCTATCTGGGGGACGTGGTGATCTCTTACCCACGCGCACAGGAACAGGCACAGGCTGGCAGACACAAACTCGAGGAAGAAATCCAACTGCTGGTGGTTCACGGTGTGCTGCATTTACTGGGCCGGGATCATGTTGAGGACGAGGAAAAAAGTCAGATGTGGGCCACGCAGGCAGAAATCCTGAAGCAGCTCGGTTGTTCCCTTACTCCTCCCAGATAGAAGCGGGAGTTCTGTCCACCAACCATTCAGACACGATGTCCTCTTTCTTACGTTCTCGTATCCAATCCTTTCGTCACGCTTTCGCTGGCTGGTGGTACGTAATCCGTACCCAGCGCAACGCCTGGATCCACGCGCTTGCCTCGATGCTCGTCATCGTACTCTCCCTCTGGCTGCGACTCCCCACCCGCGACTGGGCCTTGATCATCTTTGCCATCGCTCTGGTGTGGACCGCGGAGTTTCTAAACACGGCACTGGAGGCCGTTATGGATATGGCCAGCCCCCAAAAACACCCGCTGGCCCGTGTGGGCAAGGATGTGGGGGCTACCGCGGTGCTCATTTCCGCTGGAAGTGCTGCACTGATCGGACTGCTTATCCTCGGACCACCCTTACTACAAAAAACAACCGAATGGATCAGAAACCTCCTATGAGCACAATCAGCTTCCGTTTTGGAACGGTCGGTTCACCCTACTCGACTCCCAAGAGCCCCGGCGGCACCATTGGAGGCGTTATTCACAGCGCGGAATTGGGCCTGCGTGCCCTTGAACTTGGCTGGGTACGGGCTGTACGCGTTTCGGAAGAAACCTGCGCAGCCATCAATACTGCTGCCAGGGAACACAATGTCCTCCTGAGCGTGCATGCGCCCTACTTTATCAACCTGCACGCCGACAAAGAGGAATGGCCAAAATCACGCAAACGGCTGATGGACGCTGCCCATTACGGCAATCTGGCCGGAGCAACCGATATTGTCTTTCACCCAGGTTCGTATTTCGGTCGCCCTCCAGAAGAGGCCCTCAAGATCGTCCTTCCCCGATTAGAGGGATGCCTGAGCGAGTTGCGTGCCGCGGGTAATCCGGTCACCCTGCGTCCGGAAACCATGGGGAAAAGCGCTATGCTCGGCTCACTGGAAGACACGCTCGTAATGGCTACATCCATAGAGGGGGTGGAGCCATGTTTAGATTTCGCTCACCTGCACGCCAGAACTGGTAACGGTAGCATGAACACCTACGACGAATGGTTCCGGGTTCTGGAAGACTATGCAAAAGCCCTCGGCGATGAAGCTCTGAAGAGGGTTCACATACACTTATCAGGGATAAAGTACGGGGAAAAAGGCGAGAAGGAGCACTTGGTCATCCAGGAGTCCGATCTGGCAATAGAGGCCATCTTCCGAGCACTGCAAGATTTTGGCTGTCGAGGTCGTATTTTGTGCGAAAGTCCCGTGCTCGAAGAAGATGCCCTCTACCTGAAAGAGCTATGGGGGGAGATAAGTGGGGAAAACGCTTAAGCTAGATAAAGAGACCCGTCCTTGCCCTCAACTGGTTCACCTTTGTTGAAGCACGAAGAGAAATCTGGTTGATGGGCACAGCTACACCCTGACCTGAAACCTCAAGACTATAAGATTGTAGCCTAACGTGCTATGGCAACACGTTGGAAGCCGCGGCCCCGACGAACAAAGCCAGTAGCCCGCCGTCCTCTTGAGGACGAGCAATCACCAGCACACCCATCTCCGGTTGCAGATCACCCAGGCCTTGCACCGAGCCATCCCGGCTACGGAAACGCGTTCTCTCGCTTACCGTAAAGGTAATCTCCTCACCGTTTCGAGTAAGCAGGTTAAATGTCCCTCTTTCCAGGTCAACCGAGGTTACCCTGCCAATATAGCCTTCGACTTTTAAGCGGGGGGCACGCGCACCAACACCCAGGGCAAGCAAGCCTCCTTCCTCCTGGCGACATACAACCAAGGCTTTCATCCCAACCTGGAGTTCCTCCAAGCCCTGCACGCCAACATAACGCGTTTTCTCATCCACCAACACGTGTAACTCTTCTCCGGCGGCTGTTCTAAGGGTGAACGAACCGCCAGCAGAATCCACGGCGCTTATCTCTCCGATGTGCCGTTCGAGCGAAGGGCGCAAACGCGCCCCGACACCCAAGGCCAGGAAACTCCCGTCCTCCTGGTATTTACCCACTACGAGCACCTTCATACCCACCTCAAGCTCATCGAAACTCTGTACTCCCCTAACATAACGGGTGCGTTCACTGACCACAACGGTTACTTCCCTGCCATCCGGCGTGCCTAAAATAAAGGTTTTGGCTGTTTGATCAATCGCCTGGATTTCACCTGCCAACCTTCCAAAGCGCTGGGAGGGGTCAAAGTCCTCCGGAAACAGGACAATCACGCGTGCCACCGCCACACCGGACTCGTTCTGGACGGCTAACACCGCCACCCAACGCCCTATCGCCATGTCATCCGAAGAGGCCTCCCCTCCGGCCAATGTTCGGTAACGAGTGTTTTCATCCAACCCGAAGGTCATTTCTTCGCCCCCGCGCGTCTGGATGGTGATTTGTCCTCCAGTGACCTCGATTACCTGACCGATACTGCGCCTACCACCCTGCTGCTCGCCGATGGGCTGCTCCGTAGACGCCATGGCCACACCCGGAAGAGACAAACTCAAGGCTAAGACCAATACTAGCGGAATCCATGTTCTCCTAATCATACGATCACCTCCTAAAATATTCTCTACACAACCAATATAACGCAGTAATACAATCGGAGGGCTATGGAGATGTAAAAAGGGTGTAAATCATTGTATAATGCACTTGATTGCAGATGCCAGGCTTGCTCTACCATTAGCATGTGGCGTTCGAATGCTACAACCAGGTAAAAACCCTCACCAGGCAACCCGTAAACGCCGTTGGCAGCAAGCCAGCGGTATATTTTTTCTAAGGGGGATTTACCGATGATTCGGCGACTACGCAATGCGATGAAACGTTTATGGCATTTCATGGTCCGTGTGGACGTGGTCAGCCTGCTTATCTTAGTTGCCGCGTTACTTACCATCTTTGGGTCCCTATTCCCCCAAATCCCGGCTTCTATGGAATCCGATCTGCAGAGGACAACCGCATGGGAACAGGAGACATCGGGAAGGTACGGAAGGCTAAAAGTGCTTTTCGAAAGCCTGGGGGTCTTTCGTTTTTACAGGTCACCCATCTTCATCCTGGCTCTCTCCCTCCTGGGCATTTCTACACTTTTCTGCATACTTAACCGCTGGAAAGCCTTATGGAGAAAAGCGTTCCATCGAGAAGTGCGTTGCTCAGATGCCGTTTTCGATGTATGGGATCACGCCACAACCACAATTGTGGAATCAACCGCAGGTTTCCTCCCTGAACTTCAAAAAAAACTGCTCGATCATGGGTTTCATTCCCAGATGACATCCGAGAAGGAAATCGTTCATTTGCGTGCCGACAGGTATCGCTTATCTCCCCTGGCGACCCTTGTCTCCCACCTGAGCGTAGTCCTGTTGCTGACCGGCGTTTTGTTAAGCTGTGCTTTTTCCTGGCGAGAAGAAATAACCATCGGCCCAAATCAGCCGGCCATTTTAGCAGGTCAAAATGGAACCACCCTCTATTACGAAGGATTTACTATCGAGCGGTACCCGGACGGCAGCGTCTTATCTTATCAGGCCAAGATTCGTTTCGCTGACAAGGCAGGAGCGGATGTCCAGAACATCATCCGGGTCAACGAACCGATAACCTATAATGGTGTCAGTGTCAACTTACAGGGTTTTTCCCAAGCAGAAAGTGGAGAGACACTAAACCTGCTGGTCGTTCACGATCCGGGCTATGCTGTAGTGATCACGGCAGCATTCCTGCTGTTTCTGGGGATGACTGTGAGCTTCAACTTCCCCAGAGGCCGCCTCTTCGCTCGTGCTAAACCAGACGGTATTGTACGCCTGGCCGCACAGGTTGATCGTAGAACCCACCCTTTTGACCGCGAATTCGCCACCCTGATCTCGGAGATCAAGACAGTAGCCGCTTTCAGTAAGGGAGACCAACCATGATCGAGTGGACATATGCGACAATGTGGGTTGCCACGGCCACATATTTCTTTCATGCGCAGACAAACAAGCTCTGGCTGGGACGTCTGGCTACAGCTTTGTTGCTCATCACCGAAGGAGGGTTGACCGCCGGGCTAGTCCAGCGCAGCCTCATGGCCGGTCACTGGCCTCTCACCAGCAGATACGAATTTTCACTCTGCTTCACTTGGGCTATCCTGATGACGTACTTTCTTTTGGAGGTCAGTTGGCGGGAGCGCCGGGCGGGGCATTACATCCTGAGCATAGCCCTGATGGTTATGACCTACGCGGTGACTCGCCCCTCTAACGAAAAGGCCCTGTCCCCTTTGCTTCCCGTTCTACGAACCGTGTGGCTGCAACTGCACGTACTCACCGCGGCAATTGGCTATGGCGCTTTGGGAGTGGCAGCCGGTCTGGGATGGAGACAGTTGAGGCGATCTTTTCTGGAAAAAAGAGAACCTCCAGCAGAGCGACCAGCCATAATTACCGGTGAGCACCTCGCAGCCACTCAAGCTCAGGACACGAATCCACACGCGGGCTCGGTTTTCCCATCTTCAACCGATGTGGGGATCACCATGGAACGGGTTGTTGCCCTGGGTTTCCCATGGCTCACGCTGAGCATCCTCATCGGCGCCA
>JBFLVL010000031.1:0-2762 GCA_040758495.1 Chloroflexota bacterium | reverse complement strand
CAAGCTCAGGACACGAATCCACACGCGGGCTCGGTTTTCCCATCTTCAACCGATGTGGGGATCACCATGGAACGGGTTGTTGCCCTGGGTTTCCCATGGCTCACGCTGAGCATCCTCATCGGCGCCATCTGGGCACAAAAGGCCTGGGGGCGGTACTGGGGCTGGGACCCCAAAGAAAGCTGGTCGTTGGTCACCTGGTTATGGTACCTCCTGGTCTTGCACGTACGCTCCTTACGGCCATGGCGCGGAGGACGGCTTGCAGCTTTGACCATCCTAGGATTTGGCATTTTACTTTTTTCTTTTATCGGTGTACCCTGGCTGGTACGAACCGTTCGACTGGAAAGCCTTCACGGTTTCTGAGGGACGAAACCCGAGGATCAAGTACCTTGACGGCTTTCCCCGCAGAGGAAGACGAACATGGGAGCAATTACTAGAAGAGACTTTTTGACCCTGACTGGAGGGCTGACGGCTTTCACTTTGGGGGCTACGGTGAAAATCCTGGGAAAAAGATGGTGGGAGTGGACGCCCACCGGAATCTCTACTGCACCTCCAACAGAACCCCCAACTCCAACCTCAATTGAGGCGCTTTATTACACCTCGTTCGCCAGAGAAGGCTCCCTCAACTGCCAAACCTGCCACGAGAGTCCTGAAGGCTGGTTGCCTGTCTCGTACTGTCACACTCCCCATACAGGCAATTTCGTACGCTGTAACTTGTGCCCACACGGTTGCATCATCGCCGACGGCCAGAGGGGCACCTGTCGGGTGCGTGAGAATCGAGGGGGAAGCCTCTTTTCCATGGTCTATGGCAATCCCTGCGCCGTGCACGTAGACCCCATTGAAAAGAAGCCCTTCTATCACTTTCTTCCCACCATCGCGGCTTTTTCCATAGCCACGGCGGGATGCAATATGCGCTGTCTGTATTGCCAGAACTGGACAATATCCCAGGCACCCCCGGAGGAGACGGAAAATGTCAACCTGTCACCAGGAATGGTGGCCCAAATGGCCCTGCAGTACCAGGCGCCTGTCATCGCCTACACATATTCTGAACCGATTATCTTCTACGAGTACATGCTGAAAACCGCCCAGGCAGCTCGGGAGGCGGGTTTATACAACGTGGTCATTTCCGCGGGCTTTATCCACACCAAACCACTGCTGGATTTGTGCGAGGTTGTAGATGCCATCAAGATTGATCTGAAGGGCTACGACGAGGATTTTTACCGCCAGGTTTGCAGTGCAGAACTAAAACCCGTTCTGGACACCATCAAAACCATTTACGAAAGCAAAATCCACCTGGAAATCGTCAATCTAGTCGTGCCCACCTTGAATGACCGCCTCGACCAACTAAAGGCTTTGTCCCACTGGATCGCAAATGAATTAAATCCCGACATCCCCCTGCACTTCAGCCGTTTTCAACCCCAATACAAGTTAGCCAACCTGCCTGCCACTCCCGTGGAGACCCTGGAACGCGCCCGCGAGGTGGCCATGAATGAGGGCGTTCGATTTGTTTACATTGGCAACGTGCCCGGTCACTACGGGAACAACACCTTCTGTCCCAATTGCGGCCGGATGATCATCGCCCGTTACGGTTTTGGCGTGCAAGAATACCACTTGAAAGCCGGGGCCTGTGAGTACTGCAATCAGCCGATCCCCGGTGTTTGGTGGCCAGACAAACCAGAAGGAAAACCGGTGGAGATTCTGCCTGGTCCCGTTGACCATTGAGAATCTCGTCCTGAACACCCGCACTTGGTCACCCGTCCTTATCCGTTATCTGACCATTCAGCCGTAGGTGCAATCCGTGGGTAGAAAAGTTTACTAATTATCACTATGACCACCTAAAAAGTGAAAAGTTCTCATCTTTGCCTACGAGTAACTCCACCTCGCAGAGAGCAGCGGGGCTCAAACCGACAGAAATTCTATTATGTCATTGCGAACCCCGAAGGGGTGAAGCAATCTCATCACTCATTGAGAGAGAGCGCTTCGCAAAAAGACGCTCGCGATGACATGGGGTTAAGTTTCTTAGTAGGAGATTAGGGAGACGAGATCATGCAAATAAAGGAAACATTCCTCTCAAAACGTAGAGGTAACGCTCTGTCAGGTTTGACCACCTTGTTGCTTGGTTTATTGTTTTCCGCTTGTATCGGATCACCAACCCTACAAGAGGCGAAACCTACAGACACATCCTCAAAACCTCCAACCGTTACGCTATCCCCATCACTCACACCCCAGTTCGGGGGAGAAGACATTTCCCCCTCCTCCACCATCACTGGTCAGATTCGCCCCTCAGTCATCGCTGGCACCTGGTATCCCGGCGATCCCGAAGAACTGACAGCCACGGTGGATGGCATGTTGAACGCAGTCATCCCAATAGATGGAAAACCTATTGCCCTCATCGTCCCCCATGCAGGATATGTATATTCGGGGCTGGTGGCCGCCTATGGGTTCAGACAACTGCAGGGTCAAGACGTTGAAGTGGCAGTCATCATCGCCTCCGATCACCAGGCTCCTCTCTCCAAACCCATCTCTGTCTGGGCAGAGGGGGGCTTCGAAACCCCACTGGGCATCGTACCTGTAGATGTTGAGATCGCAGAAGCGCTTGTAGCTTACGATCCACTGATCACGTTCGACCCTTCAAGCCACGAAGAAGAGCATCCCATCGAGATCGAGTTACCCTTCCTCCAGCGGGTTTGTCCTCAATGCCGCATCGTCCCCATACTGATGGGCACAGACAGTGAAGAGGCTGTTCAGGCTTTGACCAAGGCTCT
>JBFLVL010000030.1:0-36213 GCA_040758495.1 Chloroflexota bacterium | reverse complement strand
CGATCCCCAAGCGCAGGACTTCCGGATCCCCGCCGGCCGCGCCAAAGCCCTCGCTGGAGGTGGGATAAGGCAGATCTTCGCTAATGCCATTACTGAGAACGGGTAAGACGGCTGGAATAATGGTTGGCGTGCTAGTGGGGATAGCTCTCTCTGTTGGGATAGCGGTTGGCGTATGTGTAGGGGCAGGGACTGAAGAGGGTAAAGCAGTGCAGGCGGTCAGGAAAAGGGCCAGGGACAGGAGAGGAAAAGCGTGTATCCTGGATAACATGGTTGCCTCCCTTTGAAGATATAGCTGTAGGGTATACCGACTTGGTTGGTGAGATTATATAACAAATCCCTGCGACGCGGACGCCACCATTCATCCTATTTGCGACGAGGACGTCGCAAGGATCGAGACTTCCGAAGTCTTGGAGGCATTCTTGCAACAAGGACGTCGCAATGAGAGATAGAGATGGTACTTCGGGAGTCTTGGGTTTGTGAGTATAATTCCCCTCATGAAATCGCTTGACCAATTTAGATGCCATGTGTGCGGCTCTACTGAGGCGCGCGAAGAATTTTTGAGATTTTCCAGATTAACGGTAAACCTATTCTCGTCGAGAACATTCCCGCACAAGTGTGTGTGGATTGTGGCGAAGAAATTTTCAGCAGGGAGACAACAGAAAGAGTCAGGCTGTTGGTTCACGGCGCGTCCAAGCCGATCCGGTCTGTGAAAATGGATGTGTTTGTTTATAACTGAGATTTCCAAAGTTGGGGGGCATCCTTATGTCCGCGGACGCCACCATTAAGAGACTTCGGAAGTCTTCTGGATGTTGAGACTTCCGAAGTCTTGGGGTTATTCTTGCGACGAGGACGTCGCAAGGAGCGATAGAGATGGCTACGAGGTCGTCACAAGGAGCTACCTCAGGAATTTATTTTTGTGCCGTTATGCCGGTCATCTCTTCACTGATCTCCCACAAACGTGCTTGGGCTTTCTGGTCATGCGATTCGGGAGAGGAACGCACGGCTTTTTTCCTAGCGTAGTACTTCCCAGTCACGCCCTCCACTTGGGGTGAACTTGCCAGGTAAACGACCGTTTGAGCTCCCTCATTTGGAGGAATGGCCCAAAGCTGAGCGAATCGCAAGACGATGTTTGCCAACCAGCCATTATTCTTCCCGATGTTGGTAGCTACAAAACCAGGAGTAAGGGCATTGACCGTGACCCCCGTGCCTTCGAGCCGCCTGGCTAACTCGTAGGTAAAGAGCAGGTTCGCCAACTTGGACTGTCCGTACCCTTTCCACCCGCTATACCTGCGTTCCATCTGTAGGTCTTCGAAGTGTATATTCTCACTAAAGTGCATATTGGAAGAGACATTGACCACCCTTGCGGGGGCGCTGGCTCTGAGGGTGTCGAGCAGCAGGTTGGTCAGCAAAAAGTAATTCAAGTGGTTTAGGGCGAAGTTCATCTCGATACCGTCCTCGCTCAATTGCCGCCTGAGGAAAAACCCTCCCGCGTTGTTTACCAGCACGTTAAGGCGGTTGTACTGCTCCCCAAACTCATCAACTAGACGGTGGATTTGGGCTTGCGAGGACAAATCCGCCGTCAGGTAATTTACCATAGGGTTGCCCGTTTCCTGGCGGATGCGTTCTGTGGTTCGGGCACAGCGTTCTGGGCTACGGCTGACCACCACAATGGTTGCCTTCTTGCGTGCCAACTCCAGGGCAGTGGCTTCGCCAATACCCGAGGTGGCTCCAGTTACCATGCAGATTTTGTTTTTCATTGAAGCCCCTTGGTTTTCATGGAGGCAATGTGACCGAGCACGATGCGCACGGCTTCATCAGGGGTTGAGTAGATGTGTATGCTCAAATTAGGATCCCGGTTTCCCGTGATCATCTTTGAGACCTTGACTTTCTTGTGATGGAGGCACAGCACCGGTTTCGAGAGGTTCAAGGCGTAAGCTATCTCGTATCCCACCCCGTGGGAGGGGGTGCTGAGTTCTGCAACCAACAGATCGCACCCCCTGATCCAGGCGACATCGCGCTCGTATACCTCCACCGGACGAACCACTCCTTCCAGCCGAACCACGTCGGGGTCAGCCAGGATGGCGGTAGGGACTTCGTGTCCATCCATTAGCAGTGCTTCTACAATCTGCTGGTACACGGCTTCATCCTGGCGACCGCCGGTAATGGAGCAGGCGAAGTAGATGTTCATCGTCTGCTTATGGTCGAATATCAGCCGCTACGGGCAGGTGATCGGAAGCGCGAGTAAGCACCACCCAGGCGTCTTCAACGGTCAGGTCGGGGGTCAGGAAGATGTAGTCAATCCGTTTGCTGGAGATGGGTATGGGGTCCCAAAAAGTGAACACGGCCTCCTGGCCGGTTACCCAGAGCACATCCACGAACCCGGCGTGGTAGATAGGTTGTAATTCGGGGGTGTCTGCTCTGGCGTTCAGGTCGCCCAGGAGCACGGAATGGAGGTTGCCATCCCAAACCGCCAGGGCTTCGATGACCTGTTCCGCGCGGACATCCTCAGGGCTGGCCAGGTGGTCCAGGTGGGTGGCGTAGAAAGTGATCGAGCCCTCCGCGGTCTGGATGACTGCTCGCAGCAGGCCACGCACTTCGGTAGTGTTATGGGTGTAGTGGGTGTTGTCCCAGCTCAGGATGGGGTAGCGGCTGAGGACCGCGTTGCCGTACTGTCCGTCGGCATAGTTAGCGCCAAATACGTAGGGCATGCCTAAATGGCGGCTGATGGTCGGCAGAACGTCCACGAAACCGTTGGTTGCCCGAGCACGGTTGACCTCATTGAGAGCGACCACGTCCGGGTTTTGTTCTGCAATCGCCTCAGCGATGGCTTGCAGGTCTAGCTTCATGTCGGCGTCAATCCCCTGATGGATGTTGTAGGTCATTACCCGCAAGGGCTGGTTAGAAGGAGGTGCCATGGCCTGCGGAGTCGGGCTGGCCACTGACCACAGGACAGCACCAACCAGCAGGACCTGAGCGGACATGCCTACCAGGCGAACGGCTTCGGCGAACAGAGCCGTGTCTGGCTTTTCCTGTCCCCATGCCGACCAGGTGGTGGTCAAACAGATAAGCGCTCCAGCCACGATGATCATGGAGAACATATCGAACTGAGCGACCAGGAAGACGATTGCCAGCATGATCAGCAGAGCCAGAAAGGTCGCCAGGGAGGTGCGCCACAGCCCCAATCGGAGTGGTTTTCGGCGGGTCGTACCGGTCAACAACCAGCCCAGGCACAACCAGATAGTGGGCGCCGCCAGGAGGTACACCAGCCAGCCCGGACCGGTATGTGTGTAAGACAGCACCAAAGCGCCGGTCAGCACGCCGCCGCTGAGCAGAGCCGCCAACCAACGTCGTTGTGCTGGCCAGCCTGATGCCCACACGCAAGCCAGAGCACCCATGGCAGTGAACCCATTTACAGCCAGATGGGCAGCGGTATCTCCCCAGCCAGTAGCTGCGGATAAGGCTGCAGGGTTGTTCAATTGGGACAAGGTCAGGTAGAGGAATGGTCCTAATCCCAGGAAAGGCAGTACGCCTCCCAGTGCGGGTTCCTCAGCCGGGCCCCCGATAGGACCCTCCGAAAGTTCGTACCACAGAAGCACCAGCACCAGGACAACCAGCCCTGAGGCGACCACCACCGGCCAAAAACCGCGCTGCCAGGCCAGATCGTAAGACCACAACAGGGTACGGCTGAAAGTGTCGAGCAGGTAGGTCAGGGGGAAGGCCACCACCATCACGGGGAGATCGTTCGCCTGGCTGCGGTTGCGCGGGGATTGCAACCAGAAGGGGATGAACCAGCCCCATAGTGCCAGGCCAATGGTTGCCAGACCCAATTGGGTGAGAGGAGTGTTGGCAAACTGAAGGCCCAGGCGCACCAAGGCCAGTCCACCTGCTGTCAGGATGAGAATTCGGCGTTCGCCCAGCAACCGGTATATCAGTGGGGTGAACAGGGACAGGGCGAAGGTCCCCAGAGCGAAGAGAGCGAGTTGTTCAGCGACCAAAAACTGCCCCAGATACCAGATCACCGTGGGTAGAAACACGCGGAAGATGTGTAGACCAAAGAGCAGCGTGATGGTGACGAAAACAATAGAGCGGACCCGCTTTGAAATCATCTTTTTCCTCCAAGTGAACGATGGATGTCGGGACTTTCAACCTGGCAAGCCCCTAGTTCTAACAGTTAGAACACCTCTCGGATGTAAACGGCCCTCCCCTCCCTTGCGGAGATTTGCGCAGCCAGAGCAAACTGGAGCACTTTTTTGCCTGCTTGCCCATCCAGAATTGGTCTGCCGCCCTTGAGTAGCACCACGACCAGGTGACGTGTACAGTCTATAAAGCTCTCGTGCCATTCGGTGCGCTCAACTGGAATGGCGAGGGTTTCTCCGTTACGAAACAGCATCAGCGGGGGCAAATCTACCGTGCGCGCGGTACAGCGGTTGATGAAGATGATCCCCTTATCGCCAATGATCTCCACGCGGTCATCGTCGGAATAGAACCTGGAATCCATGATCATGTTGGGCGTGTGAGTGAAATCCATCACCCCGTAACGGCGCGGCGATTTGAACTGGAACATAATCGTGGCGGGCGCATCCACGGAAGCAAACGACATAGGAACCAGGCCACCGACTGGGCTGTGGTCAATCCAGGCATAAACCCGTTCCACCTCTCCCAATAGGTAATAAGCCAGCGAAAACAGGTGATAACCATGGTCAAAGGTCAACACCCCACCGCTTTCTTTTTCATCTTTAAAGCGCCACAGCCAGGCGCTGATGGGCACCTTCCATTCGGTTTTGCTTTTACCGGTACCAACATGAATGCGGAGCATCTGAGGCTCGCCGATATCCCCGGATTCGATCATCTGTTTGGCATATACATAGGGTGGGTAAAAAACAAAGTTTTCGTACACCCGCAACACAACCCCAGCTTGTTCCGCGGCAGTGATCATCCTATCTGCTTCGGCAACGCTCAGGGCCATAGGTTTCTGCACGGAGACGTGTTTGCCAGCCTGGCAGGCGGCGATGGTCATTTCAGCGTGCAAATGGTGAGGCACCAGCAGCTCGACAAGGTGGATCTCGGGGTCGCTAAGCAGTTTCGAGTAATCTGAATAGACCTTGTCCACTTCCCATTCCCTGGCTTTGGTTCTGGCAGGTTTTCGTTTGATGTCGCACACCGCCGCGATGCGGGTGTCTTTGCGTTCCCGATATCCCAAGGCGTGCAAATCCGCAATCCTGCCACAGCCAACGATAGCGACGTTTAATGTGGTCATAGCTTTCTCCGGGGTTTCGTGCGCGGGTAGGGTTACGATACAGCGTGGTGGTGAGAGCGGTGTAATGTTCACCCGGCAACCGTGATTGCCAGTCGAGGGGGTGTGTATTTATAGTCTAGCGCGTTTGTGTGAACTGTCAAGCTGACAGGGAATGCTGGGGTTAACAGCAACAGGGTGTCTATGTCTTTCCGGAGGCAGGTGCTCTTCATCCTTGAGTTTGCGAGGAGGGGGTCTGCGAGTTTTGTGAAACACAAAAAAACGTTCGGGTGAGGCGAGCAGGCAAAACCCCGAACGTTTTTTAATTCAAAATAAGGATGGCAATCACTGACCAGATTGTTGCAGCAGGTCAAATCGGGCCTTCAAGGTGTTGTAGACGTAATTCTGCCACATCAACAAAATGCGGTCCCGGCCATAGCTGTGCGTGGAGTAGGTTTGAATGATCAGCCGTCCATCCAAACAACTCACCGCGGTCAGAGAGCTGTCATAGGTGGTGGCGTTAAGGCCCCACAGTGGAGTTGCGCTGCTGCCGGGGTTGAGTTTGAGCAGGTCGCCCAGGTCACCGAGCCAATAGCCGGAGGGATTGCGCAGGGATACGCCCTCGTTGGGTTGATGGTGGATGGGATGAGTGCCCTCGATAGGCCAGAGAAGCTGTTCGTTCAGAGGCTCGTCGAACCAATCGGACTGGAATGCCACGCCGCAGCGGCTCAAAATCGTGCTGACTGTACCCGCCCAGATGGAATCCAGATCCCAGTCTTCGATGATCACCGAGCTGCCCTGATTGAGGAGGTCGTTGAGGTAGACATAGAACTCACCGGAAATTGCTGTGCGCAGTTCTTTTCCGGAGATGGCCAGGTCCCAACCCCTTCCGCCAGGACCTCCGGAGAGCAATTGGTCTTTGAATAAGCCCAGGGCGTCTTTGACGTCCACGTACCGCAGCCCCATGGCGTCCAGCGCCTGTTTGATGTAGCGACCAGTAGTGAAATCCCCGGCCATGTCTTCGAACAGCAGGATGCTGGTGGATTGTAGCCATTGATTGAAGTCCATGTCGGTTTGGGGTGGGGTCGTGTTGGTGGGTGCGGGGATTGCTTCTGTGGTCTGGGTGGGGGTAGGGGTAAGGGTAAGGGTTGCTGTGGGGGCTGAGGCGGTTTGGGTGAGTTGGTGGGCTGCCATAGTGGCGGCCGCGGCCTGAGCGATCTGTGTGCCCACTACGTCTACCGTGGGTTGTCCTCCTCCTTGGGCCAATTCTACCTGTTGGGTGTTTTGTGCGTTGATGGTAGCTTGTTGAGCGTTGATGGTGGCCTGAAGGATGAGTGCGTCCTGGGTCTGCTGCAAGGATATCTCTTTGCTGGCTGTCAGAGTGCAGCCGCTGATCAAACCAAGGACGATGAGGAAGATCAGTAACACAACCACTTTGACGCCGAGGGGGTTTAAGCTGAGGTTGAATTTACTCATGTCTCACTCTCCTGATTTCGGGTGGTTACCTGGATTATGCCACACATTGTTAGTTTTAAGTGGTGATTACCTTCGTTGGTTGACCCCTCTACAAATTAGCAAGCAGACCTGGCAGTTCGCTCAGGGTAGCTATGGTTGCATCGGGTTGGATGTTATCCATAGCACCTTGATCGGCAGGGTCATCCACCCGGCGAGTGATCCAGATGCTGAAAATGCCCGCGTTCTTTGCGCCCAGGATATCTGCGCTCAACGTATCCCCCACCATGGCAGCCTGGGAGGGGGCGATTGCCCAACGGTCAAGGGCAAGCTGGAATATCTGCGGGTTAGGTTTCCGGATTCCTAAGGCTGCAGAGACGAGGATGACGTCGAGAAAAGAGCGGATACCGGCGCGGTCTATTAACGTCTGGACGTCCTGGTCATCTCCAGCGTTGGAAATCAGTCCCAGCCTGTAACCGTGTTCTTTCAGAGTGCACAGGGTGGGGATGGTATCTTCTTCTACTTTCCAGTGAGGTTGAGAGACAGCATACCTGGCTTTCAGCGCGGATTGTATGGCTTCTTCGGGAACTTGTGTAAAGCCCCACTCAGTGAGCAGCAGCTTCAAGAAGAAAGCCGTAGTGTACTCGATGTACTCTAGCTCACGCCGGGAAAAGTATTCCTCTATGCGGGTAGTAAATGCTTGTGCAAAGCTCTCCTCGTCCAATTCGAGCCCAGCACTTTGTAGTGCCCGGGTCATTTCCTGGTTGGCCAGAGGGTGAAGTTCGTCCCAATCACCGTCGAAGAAAATCAACGTACTGCCCAGATCGAAGAGGATGGCGTGGAATGGTGAGGGGGACATAGGTAAGGACATCGGCGGATGGGTTGTCCGTGGGGTGGTTCAGTAGCCCAGTTGAGGGTTGAAGAGGTTGAAGAGGGGCTTGCCCTGGAGGTAGCGTTCTAAGTTGGCCGCAAATAACGCTATAGCCCGCTCGTCATAATGTTTCGTTACTCCGGATATGTGGGGTGTGATGATCACATTGGGCAGGTGCCACAAAGGACTATCGGGTAGCAAAGGCTCTTGGGGAAAGACATCCAAAGCTGCACCGGCGATTTCGCCGCTTTCTAATGCCTGCCTGAGAGCCTGAAGATTTACCACTCCACCGCGGGATACGTCTACGAGGAAGGCCGTGGGCTTGAGGGCTTTCAGCTCGGATTCGTCAATCAGGTTGTGGGTTTCAGGGGTGAGGGGGACGGTGATGACGACGAAATCACACTCTTTCAGCATGGAGCACAACGCCTCAGGAGGGTACAGGCGGTGAGCAAAGTCACCTTCCGGGTCGCCGCGTCCTTCCGGGGCATAGCCCTTGTCGGTGGGTTGCATTGCATCCCGTTTGGTGGCCAACACGGTGGCTCCGTATGCCTGAAGCAGACGGGCGACTTCGCGTCCCAAGCTTCCATAACCGACAATGCCTACTGTGCTGTTGCTGAGCTCGACAGGGGCAAAACGCTCCCACCGATCGGGAGGCCAGCCGGTTTTGGCCTGATTGGCGATCAGGGCAGGGAGATGGTGACCTAATGCCAGCATCATCATCAGGATGTACTCACCCATTTGGGGGACGGCCGCTCCGCTGAGCGTGGTGACCATGATGCCTTCCTGATACAGGATAGGGGCTTTCAACAGGCCATCTATCCCTGCCCAATGGCATTGGATCCATTTGAGTTTGGGAACGGACTCTGGAGCAGGTAGAACATCGTGGGTGTATAACACCACCACACGCTCCCAGATACCTTTGGGGATTTCCTTAGCATCGCGAGCGGGATGCACGATGATGTTTGCCCGAGGAGCCACCTCACGTAGAGGGGCGATCAATTCATCCGTAAAGGGTAGGGTGATCAGGATTTCGAGGGTTTTTTCTGCGACCATAGACAATTTTAGGATACCCCAGGTGGAGAGATTTTATTGCGGTGATAAAAATGCTTTTCGTGACCCATTGTATACCCTTCGAACTGCTGGCGAGGGATCAATGTATCCACAAAGCCAGAATGTTAGCCAGGATCACCAATCCGAGCTGGAAAATTATCCAGCCCTGGTGACCGTTTTGAGCCGCGTAGTACAGACCGATGGAGGGGAAAAACATCAACAGGAACACTATGAGATGGGCACCAAATTTATGTGTGTTCAACCATTTATACAGGTTATTCATGGGCGACCGACTTTCTGACGGTATTTGGTCTGCTTGCTGCTTTTGACATTTTCAACTTCCCAATCGAACTGCAAGCATGCCTATTAGACTGATGAGCAGGATAAGTAAGCCGGTATAGAGCATCAGCTTTCGCATGATTTCTCCTTCCTGCCCGACAAGGCCGGCTGTGCTGGCACCGACAACCACTTTGGTGGGGGCAATGATGGAACCCAACGCTCCACCGGATGTTTGCGCGGCGAGTATCAGAGCCACGCTGTAACCCAGCAGGTCAGCGGTCCGTAATTGAAGGTTGGCAAACACCACGTTGGAGTTCGTGTTACTCCCAGTCATGAAAGCTCCCAGAGCGCCAATCCATGGGGAGACGAAGGGGAAGATGCCTCCCATCCCTTCTGCTAAACCTCGGGCTAATGTCTCGGTCATGCCGGCATGCTGCATCACCATGGCCATGGCGACCATAGAGGCAATGCCCACACTGGAAGACATTACCCGCTGCAGTGTGCCGCTGACGATACGTCGTGCCGCCCCGGGTTTATACAGCCCGGCTTTGCGATAGATAAGGTAAGCCAGAAAAGAAGCGTAGGCCAGCAACGCCCCCGCGTGGCGGAACACGGGGATGCTGCGACCTGGACCCGCGGGGGTCACGTATCCCAACCGCGTTTGCACTTCCGGAAAATTCAGGTTGATCTCGAATTGTCCCAGGAAATCGCGTACAAAGGGTACAAACTGTACAACCAGAATAATGAGCACCAGCAGGACATATCCAGAAAGGGCAATGGACAGCGCCTTAGGGTTCATTTTCTGGTTGTTATCTTGATGGCCGCGATAGTATCTTGCCAGGGGGTAAGCGACGATCAGACCTGTGAGGCCGCCGGCGAAGGCTCCAATGTTCCATAGCCCGGCGACCGCCGCGGTGAGGTATTGCATGCCACTCATCACGAGTCCGAGGATGAGGGTGGGTAGCAACAGCCTGCGCATGGTAGTCCAGCCTCCGGCGGCATGTGCTACCATCAAACCAGCCCCTACACCTGCGATGCCCAGGAAGATAGCCGTATCGGGGGCCAGTAATTCGCTGGGCAGGTTCGTGGCAGCCATCAGCGCGCGGAACGAGGAGCCCATGGAACCGAAGGTCACTGCCCAGGAGTGACCGATGGAGGGGATGATGACTGCGGAAAGAGGGGTATATCCCAGGCCGACCAGGAGGGGAGCTACCACCGCCACAGGTACGCCAAACCCTCCCACACCCTGCAGGAAAGAGGCAAACACCCAGCCGATGATCAGCGCGAGCATGCCAATATCGGCTGTCAGGTGGGGGAGGGATTGCCCGATGGTTTGGATGGCTCCGGCTTCGTCGGCAACTCGAAAGAGCAGAAACGCTGCCCAGATGATGAGCAGGACGTCCATAGCCAGAAGCAAGGCTTTCGTGTGAGCATAGGCGAGGGCTTCCAGGCCGGTGCCAAAGTAGAAAACGGCTATGGCCAGAGCTGCCAGGTAACCAACAGCACCCGCGCGGGAAGCACCCCAACGCCACCCAACCATGAGGACGAGGATAATTGCGATGGGGACAAAGGCCAGGATGAAAGTCATGATGGTGCTCGTGTTTGATATCCGGATACTGATGGGGATGAGAAACGACAGTCCCCCTATTTCTCTGCTTCTACTGGTTCACGGGTGTACAGGTGAATGAGGAGCATGCCTGCCGCCAGGGTGGGTAAGAGGATCAATCCACCTTCGGGCCCAAATGCACCTCCTGTCCAAAGGGTTGGTCCGCTGAAATGGCTTTGGATGAGGCTGTAGGTGCTTATGCCACTCACCGGGAAGCCAAAGATCACGCCCTCGAAAAAGTTCCAGCCAACGTGCAATCCGATTGGCAACCATAGATTCCTGGTGCGCAAGTAGCTGTAGGCGAAAAATACACCGGAGAGCGTCAGCCCAATGATTGCGTTGGCAGTTATGTTGGGGTTGCTGAGATGTAATAGCCCGAAGAAGAGGGACGATAGGATGACGGCTGCTGGCATGTTCAGCCCTTCGATCAGGTTTTGCATCCAATAGCCCCGGCTGAGCAGCTCTTCCGACCAACCCACAGCCAGGAAAAAAACGAGCCATAAGGCTAAGTTGCCGAGCAGCATCAAAAACGGTTGGTTTTGATAGGTGAGGGATTGAGGCTGCAACCACCCGACAGCTTTTTCAATGAAGTAAATGGCTCCCATCAGCACACCGGGCAGCACAAATCCGAAAAGCAGATCGCCAAAAGACTGTTGGTTCCAGGTTATCCCCAGGCTGGCGAAAGAGCGGCGGTCAATGTACAGGCGAGCGAGGTACACGGAAAGGGTGATGGCCCCAAGCGAGACTATCGTTGAAAATGCCATGGCTATCTGGGAGGAATTTAGGGTCTCCATCACCTGTGCGGATGATGACAGGCCGGTCAGTATCAGTGATACCAGTGAAGTGAAGAGCATCACGGCAACCAGCAGAAAGAAGGCGTGGACGATTAATCGCCAACCTGCTCGTAGTCGAGGTTCATCTTTGGTTATAAATAAGCGCTTTATCCAGGTGCTGATTCGTGGTTGTGATGGTAGTGTCATTTTGAATTTGTAGTGGGATTATTGTTCTTTTTTACTCTTCGTGTCTTCCTCCGGTCCAGAGAAGAGTCGGAACAGCTTGCGGACGGATTGAAAATATCTACTTTCCTCTGGTTCTGGTTTGGCTTTACGTCGAAGACGAATTCCAATGAAGATGAACAGGGCAGCCAACAGGAGATATTCGTATTGCGGCTGGAGTACCATCTCTGAGGCGAGATAGATGACCAGCAATATTGCTCCGATAAAGAGGAAAAAATTTCCGAATCGTTGGGTGAACTGCATAATACTTCCCGAAATTTTACCTCAACCGTGATGGACCCTTACAATTTACCCTTTGTCCCTCTTTACTTCTGGTCTTCAGTCACCTCTCTTGAAAAACATTGTCGAAGAGACGATGCCCGTCAGGGTAGTCCCGTTGAGCCAGATGTTGCCCACGGTAAAACAGGTTAGATCGGTAAACACCCATAGTATAGTCTACCAATTTACCTTCGTCAAAAGGCCAGGTTTTTTCATCTTAGACTGTTCTGCCTGGCGGTCATGTATAACACAGGGATTTGCGCCTGCTTCTGTAATTTGACATTTATCTCGTCCCGATCTTATGTCCGGTTAATGAGGTAAAGCCGAAAAGTTTGGCCGAACTCCTGTTGCATCTAAGGGCAATATACGCTAAACTGGTATAGATAAATTATCGGCTGGTAATTCATCCACTGGCTGAAACCGAAATGCTGTTATTTATGCACACGACCTTTATTGGGATAGATCCCACTGCCGGGCAACGGCCTATCACCTACGCTGCTCTGGATGCCGACTTGCGTTTATTGGCTCTTGGTCAGGGGGACATGAATGAAGTGCTAGCTTTTGTTGGTGGGCAACGCCAAGCCTTTGTGGCCATCAGTGCCCCTCAGCGACCAAACAAAGGATTGATGGCGAAATCTGAGGTGCGCGAGGGGCTCTCGCCGAAGCCGCGACCAGGGAGATACACGAACTGCCGCCTGGCTGAGTACCTGCTTCGCCAGCAGGGCATTCAGGTGTATCTGACCCCTGCCAAAGCTGAGACTTGCCCTACCTGGAAGCGGTTGAGCTTCAAACTCTACAAGCGTTTGGAAGATTTGGGGTATCGTCTCTACCCTCAGGACGAATCCGCCTTGCAATATATGGAAGTGTATCCACACGGGTGTTTTGTTGTTTTGCTCGGACGCAGACCATTTCACAAACACACATTAGAAGGGCGACTCCAGCGTCAATTAATCCTTCACGAGGCAGGTTTGGATATTTCTGACCCATTACGCTTCTTCGAAGAGATCACCCGTTACCGTCTTTTGCAGGGCATCCTCCCCCTTGAATGGCTTCACACCCCTGAGGAGTTGGACGCGCTTGCCGCGGCGTATACTGCCTGGCTGGCTTCCACCAAACCGGATGAAGTCATTTTGCTGGGCGATCCTCAAGAAGGACAAGTCGTTCTTCCAGTTGCCCAACCCGGAAAGAGCCAAAGCTCACCAGGGGCTGAGTGAGAGGTCTTCTCCGAATTTATGGAAACTCCACCGGAACTTTATCCGCGGGATGTCCGTCTATAGGGAAATTTAGCTGAATTTGTTTCAGGAAAAGGAGACCCTCAGATGATTAAACGCATATCCTTATTCGTACTTTTAGCAGCTTTGCTGCTTGTTGCCTGCGCTCCAAGACCTATGGAAGCAGCTCAATCCATTTGGCCAGGGGGAGTGGTGACGAAAGATATGTACGCGGAAGTGGAAACTGTGCCTATGCCGCTCGTGGATGAGGGAATGGGCTATGAACTAGCCTCTCTGCCATCACCGAGTGTGGAGCGTATGGTGATCAAGAACGCCAGTCTATCCATTGTGGTTACAGATCCTGCCCAGTCAATGGAGGCCATCGCTCAAATGGCGGATAACATGGGTGGGTTTGTGGTCTCATCCTATCTATATCAAACCCGCTTAGAGAGTGGTAAGGAGGTACCGCAGGCTTCTATTACCATCCGCGTGCCTGCTGAGAAGCTTCAGGTAGCCCTTGAACAGATCAAATCTGGTGCTGGTCGGGTGTTGAATGAAAACATATCTGGTCAGGATGTTACCCAGGAGTATACCGACATGGAATCACGGCTGCGCAACCTGGAGCAGGCGGAAGCGCAGTTGCGCGAGATCATGGCTTCTGCGACCAAGACGGCCGATGTCCTCCAGGTATATAGCGAATTGATTCGCGTGCGGGAACAGATTGAAGTTATAAAGGGGCAAATGCAGTATTATGAGCAGGCCGCGGCGCTGTCAGCCATCAGTGTGGAGCTGATCGCGGATGCAGCAGTGCAGCCACTAACCATCGGGGGCTGGCAGCCTGTCGGTGTGGCCAAGGATGCTATTCAGACACTTATCAACACCTTGAAGTTCCTGGCGAATGTGGTCATCTGGTTAGTCTTGTACGTTCTGCCGGTGGTGCTGGTGCTGTTCTTCCCAGTGCGTGGTTTGTGGCGCTTAGTGCAACGCTGGCGCAGACAACGGCGGGAGGCTAAAGCCCAGGCTGCTGAGAAGGGTAAAACCTCCTGAAAATTGTTCCTCTTTATCCCTCGTTTGACGGGACGGGTGCTCGTGCATTCGTCCCGTTGTGCTTTTTTACCATGAGCACTGTATAATCAGCGTATGCCACAGATGGAGAAACTGGCTCAAGAGGTGACCGCTCTAATTGGATTGCGGTTGACACCACAGCATCTTACTGCGTTTGAGGTTTACGCACGTGAGTTGATGGATTGGAACAGACGTTTTAACTTGACCGCCATCCGTGCGCAAGAGGAGATACGCGTAAAGCATTTTTTAGATTCCCTCACGGTGAGCCTGGCATTTCGGGGCAGACCTGTTGATCGCGTAATAGATGTAGGTACTGGAGCAGGTTTTCCGGGCATTCCCCTGAAGATAGTATTTCCTCATATTCAACTAACGCTGGTCGAGTCCATCGGTAAAAAAGCCGAATTTTGTCAGCACATGGTTGAGCGTTTAAAGTTCAAAGATGTTACTGTGTTGTACGAACGGGTGGAGAGGGTAGGGCAGATGCCTGAGCACCGTGAGCAGTATGATTGGGCGTTAGCGCGTGCAGTCGCTCAATTGTCCACCCTATCGGAGTA
The DNA here is from genome assembly GCA_040758495.1 of Chloroflexota bacterium. Lineage (GTDB taxonomy): Bacteria > Chloroflexota > Anaerolineae > Anaerolineales > JBFLVL01 > JBFLVL01. The sequence continues at coordinate 21,618 of JBFLVL010000030.1, read as the reverse complement.
TCTACTCCCTTTAGTCCACGTAGGGGGGTATATGTTGGCTCAAAAAGCCGAGAGTGCCCAACTCGAGATTCAGGAGGCAAGTAGAGCGCTGGATGTGCTGGGGGGAAATCTGCGACAGATAATCCCTGTAAACTTGCCCGGGGTTGCCGAAGAACGCTGCTTGGTGGTGCTTGAAAAAGTTGTTGCCACTCCCCCAAAATACCCTCGACGGGTTGGGATGCCCTCAAAAAAGCCGTTATAAAAAAGGGTGCACTGAACTCTCAGCACACCCGGGTTGAAGGTCTGTTTATCTTTTTTACTTATACACGGGGTAATTCCAAGCCTGGTATTTGGTGATTTTCCCGCGGACAACATCGTTGAACAGCTCACGCAGTCGAGTGGTGACTGGTCCCATCGTGCCAGTCCCAATGGGGCGATGGTCTACCCTGGTGACCGCAGTAATCTGGGCAGCCGTGCCAGTGAAGAAGAACTCATCGCACAGGTAAACCTCACTGCGGTCTATAGAACGCTCGACAACCTCCAACCCCAAATCCTGCTGGGCAAATTCCATCACTGTTCTACGGGTTATACCCTCCAGGATGTTATCTGTTACCGGTGGAGTGACTAACTTCCCATCCCGAAGCATGAAGATGTTTTCCGCGCTACCCTCCGACACGTGACCTTCTTGGGTGAGCACCAGCGCCTCGTCAAAGCCTGACCTCAAGGCATCGGTTTTTATGAAGGCGGAGTTAGCGTAGGCGCCACTTATTTTCCCTCTCGCGGGAATAACGTTGTCATCTACTCGTCTCCAGGAGGAGAAGGTGGCATGAGCGTTGGTATCGTTGGTCACGTATTTGTCGAAGGGCACGGAAAATATGGTCACCTCATCCTTCAAGCCATGGAGTTTTACGCCAATGGATTCATCGGCTTTGTAAGCCAGCGGTCGGATGTATATGTCCCGTCGGTGGTTTTCCATGCGTAGCAGTTGGGCGGTTATTTCTGTAAGGCTGTCGTTGGTGTGATCCAATTCCATGCACATCATACGAGCCGAATTCAAAAAGCGGCGATAGTGGTCGAGGGGGCGGAAAATAAACAACTGTTGTTTCTCCTCGTTCCAATAACCCCGGATACCGCCAAAGACCGCAGTGCCGTAATTTAATGCGTGGGTCATGACCCCTACTTTGGCTTCGGCATAAGAAACGATCTTGCCCTCAAAATAGGCGTACTTCGGAAGTGTCATTTTTTCGATACTCCTGTTTTGTTTGGAATTATTGTCTCTGGGTGATTGAAAAGGATCAAAAGCAACCGGTAACATTATACTCTGCTTGGGCTCTGTTTAAGGGTACAAAAGGGCAGAGACATCATGTGTTGTCCTTATCCTATGAGTTACGAATGATTTTATAACCCCTTTTTGATACTTCATATATCCCCGTTTCTCTTTTTCCAGTATATATGGTCGCTTACGATAACTTGGGTGTATACTAAGTGTGACGAAACAATCACTTTACGTGTTTAAATTTATGGCGACCTGTTCAAAATCGGGTTGAAGGTCGAATCTTGTTTCGAGGAGGTTGTTATGAAAAGAGCAGTCAGCATTAGCATTGGGTCATCCAAGCGGGATAAAGCTGTGGAACTGGAGTTGATGGGAGAAAAGATACTGATCGAGCGCATTGGAACCGATGGGGATATGGAAAAAGCCGCTAAATTGTATGGTGAATTGGATGGCAAGGTGGATGCCTTTGGTGTGGGAGGCGCTGATTTGGGCTTAATGGTGGACGACAAATGGTATCCGCTATATTCGGTTGCTCCCATGGTACGCTATGTGAAAAAGACACCTGTGGTGGATGGGACTGGATTGAAGAACACCCTGGAGGCTCAGATTGTACCCTTTATAGATGCCCACATTGGAGATTACATTGTTGAGCGTAAAGCGCTGGTTACCAGCGGTGCCGACCGTTGGGGGATGACCAGATCGTTTCTGGAGGGTGGCTATAAGTGTGTTTTCGGTGATTTGATGTTTGCCTTGAGTATACCTATACCGCTACGTACTGCCAGGAGCCTGAAAATCTTGGCTGCCATACTGATGCCCATCGCCGGCAGGTTACCTTTTGAGTGGGTATATCCCACGGGCGAGAAGCAAGAGATGCGCATCCCCAAGTGGGAGAAGTATTATCAGTGGGCAACGGTAATTTCCGGAGATTGTCATTACGTTAAACGACACATGCCAGATCGTTTGGATGGGAAAATAATTGTCACCAATACCACGACGCCTGAAGATGTAGAACTCTTCCGGTCTGCGGGAGTTAAGTACCTCGTGACCACCACGCCTGTTTTGGAAGGGCGTTCCTTCGGTACGAATATGATAGAGGCCGCGTTGGTTGCCGTTGCAGGAAAAGGTAAACCTCTGACAAAAGAGGAATACATAAAGTTATTAGACGATCTTCAAATTGAACCACAATTTCAGGAGCTGAATTAATATGGACGCAATGGTTGCCGCTGGTGGGGTGCCAGAGCCGGGAGACCCATTGTACGAATACACCCAAGGGCAGAGCAAAGCCATGGTAGATGTGGCCGGCAAGCCAATGGTCCAATGGGTGCTGGACGCTCTTAGTGCTTCTAAAGGCGTTGATCGGGTAGTGCTCGTTGGATTGGATGCGGCTTGCGGTGTTGCCTGTTCCAAGTTCCTGGCTTTCGTTCCAGATCAGGGAGGGCTGCTGGATAATGTGCTTTCGGGAATGAAGAAAGTAGTTGAGCTCAATCCGCAAGCAAAATATGTGCTTACCGTTTCTTCTGATGTCCCCGCAGTCACTGCTGAGATGATAGACTGGGTAATTAACATAGCCTTGGAAAGCGATGTGGATGTAGTTTACAACGTGATTGAACAACGCGTAATGGAGGAACGGTTTCCGGGGTCTCGGCGCTCGTACACGAAATTAAAAGATGCGGTGGTGTGTGGGGGGGACGTAAATGTGGTCTCTACACGTATGATAACCGCCGAACTTGGAATTTGGGAGGCCATCACGGCTGCACGTAAAAATGTGTTTAAGCAGGCAGCGCTGATTGGTTATGACACCTTGTTGCTTCTGCTCATGCGGCAGGTGACGTTAGAGGGAGCATTGAAAACCGTCAGCAAACGGTTGGGCATTCGAGGGCGCGCTGTGATCTGCCCCTATGCGGAGATCGGGATGGATATGGATAAACCATTCCAACTGGAGATCCTGCGCCAGGATTTGAGTCGGCAGAAAGTGCAGTGAGTGCTCAAAAACTGGAGAAGTTGGATGCGCGCTATTCCGCGCGCCTGCGAGTAGCCGAAGATCCCGGCCTCTTACGACTGATAGCTGCTTTTCTGGCCCATTCAGGGGATTCATGGTTTTGTCTGTTAGGTTTGGGTTTGCTTCTGTGGTTAGGAACTCCCTATTGGCAGATGCGCGCCTTTACCATGATCGCGGGGATCATCATCACAGCGATTCTGGTCATGTTGATTAAGTTCACCGTGCGCCGCCAGCGTCCTAAAGGTGAGTGGGGGAGCATTTATCGTAATACAGACCCACATTCCTTTCCCTCAGGTCATAGTGCGCGTACTTGGATGTTGACAACCCTGGCTGTGGGATTAGGCCCTTTCTGGTTGGCTGCTCTCTTTTTTGTCTGGTCTTTACTGGTGGGCTGGGCGCGGGTTTCCATGGGTGTGCACTACCTCACAGACGTGCTGGCGGGCTGGTTTTTGGGAGTGGTTATGGGCTTGTTTTTCTTATGGCTTTTTTAGAGGTGACCAGTGGAAAAAATGTGGAATTTCTTCTTGGGAAAAGACGCCTCCCGGACATCCTGCCACAGTGAGCAGAAGGGTGTTTTGCCTGCTTGCAGAACCTTATCAGTAGTCTTGTCCTTGAATCTGGATACCATCGCAGAGGCAGCACGAGGTCGCCATGCCCAGGGTGGGGACCACTGCTAAGGATCACAGACCAGCCTGAAAGTCGGTACGAATGTCGTGGTGTGGGTACGGAAAAGTGCCAGGGTTGTGTGTGCATCTTACTACCCAATTTGCTTATGACGTTTGTCACCTGTAAGTGAGTATGAATGCCCCTTTGCTCAGTTATCACCTTTGATAAAAAGAGGTGGGAGTGGCGTGTGTATCTTTTTGGTAACCCGAGAACATGCGGAGGATGTGTATGCCCGTAAAAGGATGGATTGAAGTTGACGAAAGATATTGTAAGGGTTGTGAGTTGTGTGTACATGTGTGCCCTCAAAATGTGCTGGCCCTGTCCACTGGCCGATTTACCCCCCAGGGGTATCATCCGGTAGAGCTCAATGGAGAAGGCTGCACGGGTTGTGCAATCTGTGCTGTTATGTGTCCGGATGCGGCTCTGACGGTGTACCGTGAAGTGCCCCAACGTGTAGAACGTAAGCCTAAAGTTGAAGCCGCGACAACGTGAAGAGAGGGTATTGAGAATGGCTAAAGAATTGCTCAAGGGAAACGAGGCTTTTGCTGAAGCAGCCATACGGGCTGGTTTGGAAGGTTTTTTTGGATATCCCATCACCCCTTCGACCGAGTTTCTGGAATACATGGCGAAGCGCATGCCTGAGCTGGGACGTGCATTTGTGCAGGCTGAAAGTGAGGTAGCGGCCATCAATATGGTCTACGGTGCGGTTTGCACGGGTAAGCGAGTGATGACAGCCTCTTCCAGCCCCGGAGTAAGTTTGATGATGGAAGGCATTTCGTATGCCGCGGGTACAGAAGTGCCCATGGTGGTGGTCAATGTTATCCGGGGCGGCCCTGGTTTGGGGAATATCGCCCCTTCGCAAGGTGATTATTTCCAGATGGTTAAAGGTGGTGGGCATGGTGACTATTTCCCGATCGTGATAGCTCCTGCCAGTGTGCAAGAAGCCATAGATTATATTGTGCTGGCATTTGATCTGGCAGAAAAGTACCGTTCGATTGTCCATGTTGTGGTGGATGGGAACATCGGTCAGATGATGGAACCGGCCGAGTTGCCGCCTATGCGCCCCCTGCCAAAAGAGGCCCCCGATTGGGCAGTTACCGGGGCCAAGGATCGTAAGCCGCGCATCTTGTCGTCTATTTATATCAATCCAAAAGATGAGGAGGTTACTAACATTCGCTTGCTCAAGCGTTGGCTGGAGGTAAAGGCCAACGAGGTGCGATATAAAGAGTATTTTATGGATGATGCGGAGGTGGCGTTAATTGCCTTTGGTACTGCCGGGAGGGTGGCTTCTTCGGCTGTGCGCGTGGCTCGTGAGGAGGGCATCAAGGTTGGTTTGTTCCGTCCTGTTTCTTTAGCACCTTTCCCTGAAAAAGAGGTTGAAGAGATCTCTAAGAGGGTAAGACGCATCCTGGTGGTTGAGATGAACACTGGCATGATGTTAGAGGATGTCCAACGCTGTGTTCGGGGACGAGTACCAGTTGAGTTCTACGGTCGTCTAGGTGGGGTGACACCCTTCCCGGATGAGATCCTGGATGAGATACACCGTGTGGTTAAAACCTCGGGTGATCTCGAAGGTGATGTCCGTGAGCAGTGGTTGGGGCGGTTGGAAAAGGTGGTTGAAGGAGGTAGATAATGGTTATGGCAGCAGAAGCGGAGCTGGCGTACAAGCGTCCAGAAGCACTATCAGAAACTACCACCCACTATTGTCCTGGTTGCACGCATGGTATAGCCCACCGCCTGGTGGCTGAAGTGATTGATGAGATGGGTCTACGTCAAAAGACTATTGGTGTGGCTCCGGTGGGATGTGCGGTGTTTGCCTACAAATATTTTAATGTAGATTTTGTTGAGGCAGCCCATGGACGTGCTCCTGCGATGGCAACTGGCATCAAACGGGTACTACCAGGAAATACCGTGTTCACTTACCAGGGAGATGGCGACCTGGCATCTATCGGCATGGCGGAGATTGTGCATGCGGCTGGACGTGGGGAGAACATCACCGTTATTTTTATCAACAACGCCATTTACGGTATGACTGGCGGTCAAATGGCACCTACCACCCTCCCAGGCATGGTGACCACTTCCTCACCGTATGGCAGGGATGTGGAGATGGCTGGTTATCCTATCCGAATGGCGGAGATGTTGGCCAAGATGGACGGCTCGGGTTACATTGTCCGCCGCAGCCTGCATGATCCCAAGCATATTCGACAGGCTAAAAAAGCTATCCGGCTGGCTTTTGAGACCCAGGAGCGTGGTCTGGGTTTCGCCATGGTCGAGTTGCTCTCCTCTTGCCCGACCAATTGGAAGAAGTCGCCACAAGATTCTCTTCAGTTTATTGCCGAGCAGATGATTCCTGTTTTTCCGTTGGGCGATTATAAGGTGCACGAAGAGATTGCGAAACTCAGGGTATGAGGAGGTAGATGAATGGAAACAAGTGTCATCATATCTGGTTTTGGCGGACAAGGCGCGTTGTTTGCCGGGCAAGTGATGGCTTATGCCGCTATGGATGTTGGAAAGCAAGTCACCTGGATTCCCTCCTACGGCCCAGAGATGCGTGGTGGTACGGCTCACTGCACGGTGGTCATTTCGGATGATGAAATCGGTTCGCCCCTTGTGCGGTATCCCAGCGCAGCAGTCGTGCTTAACTTGCCCTCCCTGGACAAATATGAAACTCTGGTGCAGAGTGGCGGCGTATTGATTGCCAATGCCTCTTTGATAGATCGGAAAGTGCAGCGTACAGATATCCAATCGGTCGAAATACCAGCCAACAACCTGGCTGAGGAATTGGGCAGCAGGCAGCTCACCAACATGGTGATGTTAGGCGCTTTGCTGAACAAATTGCCCATTCTTTCGTTTGAGGACATTGAACGAGCTCTGGAAGCTCATCTGCCAGAACGCCATCGTAAGTTACTGGATCCCAATCGGCAGGCGTTGCGGAAGGGTGCGGAGTTCCGAGGGTAAACGAACACACCTTCAGGGTTGGAGTGCAAAACAGCGTGGTAGGAGACCCCGGCGGGATTTATGCTCGCTGGGGTTTGCTTTTATTGGGTTTGAAGCGCGGGTCGTTTTTTAGCGTAAGTCGCAGACCCTCTGTGAGGGTGTATAGCGGTTCGTAATTCAGTTTTGTCTTTGCCAGGGTGAGGTCTGCACAAAGGCGCGACACGCCCGGATCGTGGTTGGGGTTGAAAATCACCATGGCTTTGCTATGCGCGATTTCAAGGACGCGATCAACCAGTTCCTTTATGGATATCTCTGTTCCGCTACCCACGTTGATAATGCTTTGGTCAACGCTGGGTGCAGTGGCAGCGGCGATCATGGCGTTAACCGTGTCCTCGACATAAACGTAATCCCGTGTCTGGTTGCCGTCATTGTGTACGACCAGAGTACCATTTTGCACTGCCTGGTTTAAGAAGCAGGGGATCACCGGTGGATGTGAGGGGGGGAGGTGTTGACCAGGGCCGTAGGCATTGAACACCCGCAGACACACTGTTTCGATGTTCCACAGCCTGCCGATAGTACGCACGTAATGTTCAGCGGATAATTTTGAGACCGCATAAGGGGAGATGGGATGAGGCTCTGCGTTCTCATGTACTGGCTGTTTTTGTTGTTCACCATAGACTGCCCCAGAGGAAATGAACACCACCCGACCGACTCCCACATCCCGCATGGCTTCCATCAAAGTAACTGTTCCGCTCACGTTCACAGTGTTGTACTCGCGTGGGTAGAGCACCGATTCGGGTACAGAGACGCGCGCGGCTAAGTGGTAAACGCAGTCAATATCCTGGAGCAAAGTCCACAACTTCGGACGGTCGTTCACGTCCCCGCGGGTGAAGAGCACATCAGGGGAAAGAGCGTTGGGATCGCCGGTAGATAAGTCGTCTAACCCCCTTACGTGGTGCCCTTCACGGGTCAAGCGGTTTGCCAGGGCGGATCCCAGAAAGCCTGCAGCCCCGGTGACAAGTATTTTCATCCAATCTCCAAATATATATTATTTAGGACTTACGCAGTTCGAGGTGGTTGGGGGTGTGGTGGGGGGGGGGGGGCCCCCCCCCCCCCCCCCCCAACAAAACCCCAAACACAAAAAACAAAAAATTTTTTTTTTAGGGGAACGCGGGGGGGGGGGGTGGGGGGGGGGGGGGGGGGGCCGCCCCCCCCCACCACACCCCCGAATCCTTCCCAACTGCGTAACTCCAATTATTTTTATTGTGCAGGCAGCCTGATTAACATAACCCTGCTTGCCAAAGCGGGGAGGATTATAGCATGATAGAAGCTGACAGGCCATGTTCGTCTGGGTATCTACCTGGCCCCATAAACCTGGGAAGAAACCCGCTTGACAGAGGTGACGTTTTGTTATATTTTACTATTGACTGACCAGTCAGTTTATTATTGAGGTGTACATGTCCCCTCGACCAGATGTGAGTGAAGAACGTAGAAATCAGATACTGGAAGCCGCCTCCAGGATTTTCGCCAAATCCGGATTTTATGAAGCGCGTATGGATGACATCGCTGAGGAAGCGGATCTGAGTAAGGGGACGCTGTATTGGTATTTCAAAAGCAAGGATGAGATTATCATTGCGATCTTTGAACGGCTCTTTGAACGAGAGTGTGCTGACCTAAGGGCCTTGCATGTTGCTAGTGGTTCTGCGTCCGAGCGATTGTTGGCGTTTTCCGAGCGTGCAATAGGCGATATAAGAAACATATTGAATTTAATGCCCATCATGTATGAATTTGTTGCCCTGGCTTTCCGGCGAGAGTTGGTTCAGGATGCGTTCAGGCGCTTTTTAAAGAATTACCTTGATGCCCTTGTGCCCATTGTTCAGCAAGGGGTTGACGGCGGTGAATTCCGTGCGGTGGATGCCCAGGAAGTTGCCATTGCTGTTGGAGCCATCTTTGAGGGCACAATTCTGTTGTGGGCTTATGACCCTGATAAGGTGGATATCGAAAAAAACATCCGGGCAAGTGTCCGTCTGCTCATGGGAGGTCTGAAGGCATGATTTCCTGGGTACCTATCATCGTCATGCTGGTCTCCACAGGATTTACATTGCATTTCTATGTGAAGAGTGTCATCCCAGCAAGGTTAGAGAAAAAGATAGGCCCTATAAGAGAGGGTGAAGCATGGCGACTGTCTTTATGAAATGGTTGGAGACCAGCCCCAAGGATTATGACCGCGGCATTCAATTACTTACCTTGGGGCGTCTGCAGGGGGTAAAGGAGGAAATCGTACGAGATTACGTCCAGGAAGGTAGCCGCGTCCTGGAGATCGGATGTGGAACGGGGGCTTTGACCCGGATGATGGCAGAAGGGGGAGGTATCGTAACGGCGATTGATTCATCTCCCAAAATGTTATCCGAAGCCCAAAGGAGAATCAAAGCGGATAATTTGGAGGGGCGCGTGACCCTTGAACATATGGACGCCTCCCTGATAGGGGAACGTTTTCCCGCACGTTCCTTTGACCTGATTGTATTTGCTCTTGTTCTCAGCGAACTTTCCAATGACGAGCAAGGCTACATCCTTGAGGCATGCACGCGTCTGCTTGCTCCTGAGGGTCACCTGCTTCTGGTTGATGAAGTCATCCCCTCCAATTGGCTGGCTCGGCTGATCTTTTACCTTGTCCGATTGCCACTAGTTATTTTGACCTGGCTGCTGACGCGTACTTCCACCTCTGCCTTACAGGATGTTGATGGCCTGCTGACGGGGGCAGGTTTCCATGCACGTCGGGTGGCTGCTTACCTGGGTGGAAGCTTGGTGTTCTATGAGGCACATCTTCCGGTTGAAGGACGGGAGATGGTCATACCTTCTGAGGGAGCCGGAGAGGGTTTGCACACCTGCTGCCCGCCCAGCGCGGTTCGGTCTGTAAGGGGTGTGCCTCCGACACCGGTTGAATTAGCACCTGGAGTGATTGGTCGCCTGTGTCACCGAGTTACCCTGCGCACCTTGCTCATTGATCTGTGGGCGTTGTTCTTCCGCATCCTTCCGCCGTATCCTAAAGTCCGCCCAGGTCTTTACGCCATCGGCCGTCCTACACCTGTGTCACCTGTGCTGGTCACGGGAAACTTCGATTTGACTGTCCGTCGTCTGGTGCGTGCCATAGACAAGAAGGTGGATGCCTGGGTTCTGGTGGCCGACTCGGCAGGTATCAATGTGTGGTGCGGGGCTGGAGGAGGGTACTTCACTGCCGAGAAAGTTATCGCTGCCCTCATGTCCTCCGGGTTGGGGGAGGTTGTTGACCATCATACTCTGATCTTGCCACAATTGTGCGCCAATGGTGTGAGTGGACAGCGTGTACGTGAGGAGACGGGATGGAACGTACGTTGGGGACCGGTGCGCGCGGCAGATATTCCCGCTTATCTGGCTGCTAATGGTAAGAAGACTGAAGACATGCGTCTGGTTCACTTCCCCCTCAAGGATCGTCTGGAGATGGCGACAGTCGTTCTTGGGTTTTACGGCTTGCTGATTTTGATACCGGTGCTGATCTTCTGGCGACACATGTTTTGGCCGGTATGTGCCAGCCTGGTCGGCCTATCGTATTTCTATTCCATATTTCATCTCCATTTACCTGGACGTGATGGGTTGATGAAAAGCCTCCCACTTTCCCTTATCGCCCTGGCGGGGCTGTTCACTTACTCTGCTCTTTGGCATCCGTTGCCTACCCCGCGACTGTTTAGTTGGTCAATAGGCCTCATTGGTCTTTCTGTGTTTACGGGAGGCGAAATGCAAGGTATGTCTCCCCTGATGCGTGGTGAGCAAGCCAACTGGGGGTGGGAGGTTGTGATTGGGGCAGCCCTGGGATTGCTCTACTGGCTTATTCCGATAGTATTGGGGTGGCGGTAAGCTGAGGTTAGATAGCTATGTCAGAACCCTCGTTTTGGTCAACACTGGCTGAGCATTGGCAGCTTGCGCGTACACTGCGGGGTTTGCAGATCTATTTCGATTCACAAAAATGTACCGGTGTGTGGCAGTGTCATGAGGTCTGTCCGGCGGGTTGTTGGACGCCGGACCAGGAGAAACGGGTGGCAATCTTTCACCACCCGGAACGGTGTATCGCTTGTAGGGCTTGCGTGTTGCAATGTCCACGAGGAGCGATTGAGTTGAAGTGAGTGCCATGTTTCCAAAGCCCCAGAAGGATGGGATGCTTTTCTTCGAGGCTGTTCTTTTCGTGTCCATATAAGGAAATTCCAATGAGCATTAAACTGACGACACAGGATGTCTGGCTGAGCACGTTCATATTTGGGGCTTCAGGTTTCATCTTGCTCGTGCCGCTGTTGTTGAAATTCCGCCCCACGGATGTTCCACACACTACCCGAGTCATGGTGGTTGCCTCAGCGATATTTTGGGGCCTCTTCGCGGTGGTCATGGTTTTCCGATTTTGGGAACTCTATTATCAATATTTATATCCGACCTGGGTGCGCTGGGTGATCCCTTTTAGTGCTGTGCTGTACGCTGCCTTTGGTTTGGGAATGTGGTGGTTAAGTCAGCGTTTGCCATGGTCGGGGGTGCTTTGGTTTGCACTGTTGGGAGGAGTGGAGGGGGTTCTTGAACACATCCTTGGAATTTATGGGATGAACATACTGGAAAAAGTGCCCTTCTTAGAGGGTTTACCGATACCACCATTGCTGGTCTTTTCGTTTTTTGAGTATATTTTGTATTGGACGCTGGTGGCTTGGTTGGCCTTTTGGATGATGAAAGTAGAAAGTGTTATCGGGAGATGAATGGTTGAATCTACTCTCGAAGGACAGATGACTCTCAAAATTGATCAGGATGGTGTTCGAGTGTTCAAGGTGCTGAGAAAATCTGTGAGGTGGCAGAATTGCTTATATAACGCAAGCAAGCTGAATAGGAGTCTGAGAACCCATTGAATGAAACCCAAGGTTGAGGAGCAGCGATGCAACAACTATCCAGTCACGGTTACTGTTTTGTGTGCGGTACTGAGAATCCGCACAGTATCGGCGCAAACTGGTACTTGAAAGAAGACGGCAGCATTTTTGGTGACATTACGTTAACCAAGTACCAGCAGGGAGCTCCAGGGATAGCTCACGGAGGGGCTACGGCTGCGCTTCTGGACGAGGCAATGGGGGCAGCCGTATGGGAGGCTGGTCATAAAGCCTTGGCTCGAAGGCTGGAGGTCGAGTATCACCGTCCGGTATTTCTAGGGATAAATGTTCAAGTTGTTGCCAGGGTAGAGAATGTGGATGGGAAGAATGTCCAGGCCTGCGGTGAATTGCTACTGCCAAATGGAAAGGTCGCAGTGACTGCGCGGGGCATTTATGTTGAGGCAGGTGACTTAATCTCCAGGCTTTTCAGCAAGCTCGATGGAGAGAAGTCCTGGCCTTGATCTTCCCAAAGGAAAATCACCATGTTAGCTTATGTATTGAGCGGAGCAGCAAACTATGGCGCCATGCAGGCTGGTGCGCTGGAGGTCCTTCTCGCCTCGGGCTGGAAACCGGATATGGTTGTTGGAACTTCAGCCGGGGCGTTAAACGCAATATACATCGCCTCAAATCCCACACCCGAGGGAGCGCGTGAGTTGGGTGCTATCTGGGAGGAGGTGGGGCCAGGTCAGGTTGGCAGAGGAGGACTGTTCACCGGTCTTCGGCGCGTAATGACCAGGAAGGAGAGCCTGCTCCTTAATGAACCGCTGGTCGAGTTTGTTCAAGGACATCTGCTGCCCAATGTAAACACTTTTGGAGATTTAGCCGCATTGCACCAAGTACGTGCCTATGCCATGGCAGTCTGCATGGAAAACGGGGAGCTGGTGGCTTTTGGAGACCAGGAAAGTGACCGGCTGGTTGACGGCGTCCTGTCCAGCACGGCGATACCGCCGTATTTTCCTCCCTGGAAGGTGGATGGGCGTCGCTATGTGGATGGAGGGGTGACTGCCAAGCTGCCCATCTTGGCTGCCAATCAGCGTGGGGCGAGGCAGGTGATCGCTCTGGATGTGGAAAACACCATGGGGTCTATCCAGTCAGCAAAAGACCTGTTTGGTATCAGCGGTTACGCCCTCTCTTTGATGGCAGCGCACCAGACCCACGCAGAGATTGCTTATTCCAGGGCTTCGGGTGCGGCTGTACGGGTGATAACATTGCCCGCACCTGTAGAAGTGTCTTTCTGGGATTTCAGTAAGGCGCGGCGGCTCTATCGCTTAGGAAATGAGATCGCTCAGCGAGCGTTGGATGTGCAGCCACTTTCCTTTCCAACTGTATGGATAGTGAGATTGCGCAGTGCTGTGCGCAAGCTGGTTTTTCGTTTGGTTGGTTTTCCGGCACCATTTGGTGGTCTCTACCCCTGGTAATTAAATGGGGTTCAGTCGGTTTTTGTATGGAGGTTCTGAATGGCTATTATTGTGTTAGTTGCGATCTGGGTGGTCATCGGTGTGTTGATGACTGCCCTGGCTGATTCGATATGGAAGGGGCGTCGCCCAATTGGTGTGAGCGGTGATTACATAGTATCTATCTTGGCTGCCATTTTAACTGGCCTGGGTGATTGGTATCTTTTACCCCTGATCAATATTGATGGCCCCGTGAAGTTTGCCGCAGCAGTGATCGAACCTGCGATCGTGGCTTTGATTGTGCTCTGGGCAGTACGCTTTTTTAAAAAAGGAGCGTTGAGCAGTAGCGCAAGGATGCCCACGAGGAAAGCACCTTCGGATGAAAACAGCTTGTGGCAGAAGTTACCTGGGTGATTGAGACTCATGATCTGACCCGTGAGTTTGGTCGGAATCGTGCGGTTGACTCCCTGAGTTTGTCCATCCAAAGAGGGGAAATCTTTGGGATTGTCGGACCGGATGGAGCCGGAAAAACCACCTTGTTACGCCTGTTGGCCGGACTTCTTGACCTCACCGGAGGTTCTGCCAGGGTTGCAGGTTATGATTTGGCGCAACAGGCTGAGGCCATCAAGTCCAAAATAGGGTATATGGCCCAACAGTTTAGTCTGTATGCCGACCTTTCTGTATGGGAAAACCTGATGTTCTTTGCTGATCTGTACGGTGTGACGGGCAAAGTGCGGGAGGATCGGGCCAAACGGCTCCTGGGGTTTGCTCAACTGACGGCTTTTTGCCATCGGCGTGGTGCTCACTTATCCGGTGGGATGCAGAAGAAACTGGCTTTGGCCTGCACGCTGATCCATCAGCCGGAGATTCTGCTCTTAGATGAGCCGACCACCGGCGTGGACCCTGTTTCCCGGCGTGAGTTCTGGAACATACTCACCGAACTACACCTTTCGGGGACCACGATCGTGGTAAGCACACCGTATATGGATGAGGCCGACCGCTGTTCCCGGGTGGGCTTGATGTATACCGGAAGGTTGGTGATGTGTGATGAACCATGGAGAATCCGTGCCCGGGTGCAGGGTGACATCATCGAGCTGCGTCCCGGAAATTGGCATGCTGCGTGTACTATACTGGGGGCCCTCCCAGGCGTGTTGGAGGTACAGACCTACGGGGATTTGTTGCACATGTTTGTTAATAATGCCCCCAAGATGCTAGTGCAGATCAAAGCCGCTCTTGATCAGGGTAAAGTGACGTACGCCGATGTCCGCCAGACCACCCCTAGGATGGAAGAAGCTTTCATCTCCCTGATACGACAATTGGAGGCATGAATAGTGTTGAGGCGCATCTGGGCGGTCATGTTGAAAGAAATCCGGCACATCCTGCGGGATCGGATCACGCTGGTTTTGGTTGCCCTTGCTCCCACCTTCTTACTGTTTTTGCTGGCCTATGCTTTGACCACGGACATCCATCACGTGCCCGTTGCCATCCTGGATATGGATCGCAGTCCGACCTCCCGAGCCTTTATCCAACAGATGTTGTTGGGAGATGACCTTGACTTGTACGCCCAGGTCCTCACTATGGATGAGCTGGAAGACTTGCTGTTGGATGGCGAGGTGAAAGCTGCCCTGGTGCTTCATCCCGCTTTTGAGCATGATTTGTTGTCCCTACGGGGTCTGGCCCTTCAAATCGTGGTAGATGGTACCGAGCCCCAAAGTGGAGGTTTTGTGGTAGAGCACATTGGGCGACGGGTAGAAGATTTCGCGGCTCAGCTTTTGTCTGCCCAGTTGAAGGCACGCGGCGTTTCCCTGGAATCCCTGCAACCGATTGATTTGCGTATTCGCACCTGGTACAACCCGAATATGAAGTCCAAAGTAGACCTGGTCCCTGGCCTGATATCTATGGTGTTGGGTTTGCCAGGGCTCTCTGTAGCCCTGACGTTGGCTCGCGAGCACGAACACGGTACGATGGAACAGATCATGGTTACCCCTGTAGGTCGTGCGGAGTTGCTGCTAGGAAAGATGACACCTTATGTGATCACTGGTCTAGCAAACGTGATTCTGAGCACGATCATTGCATTGGTGTGGTTCCGCGTCCCGTTTCGAGGTAGTTTTGGATTGTTCTTTTCCCTTTCGGTTATTTTCCTGTTTGCCATTCTCAGTGTTGGTATCGTTCTGGGTGTGTTTATCCGCACACAGGCCGCCTCTTTGGCGTTGTCGTTCCTAGTCATTTTCTTCCCAGGATTTTTCTTGACTGGGATTTTCTTTCCCCTGGCGTCTATGCCTTCTATTGTCCGCCTGGAATCCTACAGCCTGCCCGGCACGCATTATGCCCACATTACCCGTGCCTCCTTCATCACTGGCGCAGGTCTCGACGTGTTATGGCCTTATGGGGCCGCATTGATGGGCATGGGAATAGTGCTTACGGCTATAGCTGCATTCTCCTTCAGAAAGAAGTTGAGGTGAGCAGGTGTGCAGGTATGCAAGTTGGCTGGTGAGGAAGAGATGAGGAGCAAAACCTCAGTCGATTCAGAAGCCTGGGCACAAATATGATCGCCAGAATCATTAGCCTTGTGACGAAAGAATTCATTCATCTCCGTCGTGACTGGTGGATGCCGGCCTTCATGTTGTTCGGAGGGCTAACGGAGCTCTTGCTTGTGGGGTGGGCGACTTCCCGTCCAATTACGAACCTGCCGCTCATCATCTTGGACCAGGATAAAAGTATCTATAGCCGCAGAGTGGTTGAGGCGTTCGAAAACACCACCACGTTCAACCTTAGAACCTGGATGGATGACCTGTCAACAGTTCAAGACGCATTGAAAAGAGGTAGCGTCAACGCTGCGCTTATCATCCTGGCTGGTTTTTCAAGGGATTATGAATCTCCAACTGGACGACCTGTCCTGGTAGTATTGCTCAATGGCTCAGAGACCACCGCGGGCATGGCTGCCTTGCGCTCCATTGAAGGGGTGGTACGAAACCTGGGGGAACACATCGCGCTGCAACGCCTGGGATTAGAATCCGAGCAATTTGCCGGCTTCGATCCCAGCCTCAGGGTTTGGTTCAACGAGGCTCTCAGTGATGCGCTGTACACCGTCCCCGCAGAACTGGCCCTCATGCTGGAGTTTACGGTGTTGATTTTCGCTGCCCTAGCGTTTGCCCGCGAACGTGAATTGGGCACACTGGAACAGTTATTGGTGATGCCCTTTTCATCGTTAGAGATCATCGTCGGCAAGTCTATCCCTGCTATCCTGATCAGTTTTGTGGATTTCATCCTCATGTTAACCATGGTTCATTTTGTGTTCGATGTGCCAGTGCGAGGCTCATTAGTTTTGTTGCTGATGATCGCTTTTGGTTACCTGATGGTGGAACTGGGTAAAGGGTTGGTCATATCGGTTGTTTCGCGCACGCAGCACCAGGCTTTCTTGTTGGTAATGCTGGTTGGGATGGTAGATTTCATGTTTACCGGTTATGCTGCTCCGGTGGAATCCATGCCCCAGGTCTTGCAGTGGTTAGGGAACTTCGTCCCTGCCAACCACTGGTTGAGTATACTGCGTGGTGTGCTGCTGAAAGGCGTGGGGTTGGAAGTGCTCTGGCCTCACGTGGTGGCCTTACTGTTGCTGGGAGTGGTCATTGGCACCCTCTCCATCCGTTATGTTCGTCGTGCTCTGACCTGATGCGTGATGGATATGAACACTGATGCCATAATGCCTGTGAATACATGCAGGATTTTCTCTTAATTGAGTGAATGATGTCTGCCTCATTTGCCATTGTCGCCAGAAACCTGACCAAACGTTTCGGTAATTTCACCGCAGTGGAGGGCATAGACTTTGAGGTGCGCCAGGGAGAGATATTTGGTTTTCTGGGACCGAACGGCTCTGGAAAGACTACCACCATCCGCATGATGCTTGGCTTGCTGCGGCCCACACAGGGGACGGTAGAGGTGTTGGGGGTGCCGGTGACGATACGTCCGGAGGAGATTCGACCATGGGTGGGCTACATGTCGCAACGTTTCAGCTTGTATAAAGACCTCACGGTTTTGGAGAACCTGCGCTTTTATGGTCGGGCTTATGGTGTGAATAAAGATGAATTAAATGCCCGGATTCAGCGAGCCATCCAGATGTCCGGTCTGGAGGGTCGGGAGCACATGCGCACCAGATATCTTGCCGGGGGATGGCGTCAACGCTTAGCTCTCAGTGCGGCAATCTTGCACCAACCCAGGTTGGTCTTTCTGGATGAACCAACCGCTGGTGTAGACCCGATATCTCGCCGAGCGTTCTGGGATTTGCTGTATCAACTGGCGGCTGAGGGGATCACAGTGTTTGTCACTACCCATTACATGGACGAAGCAGAACATTGTCACCGCCTCGCCTTGATCCAACGGGGCAGGTTGATTGCTTATGGGTCACCAAGGGAGATAAAACGCGAGATGATGCACGGGCAGGTTTTCGAAGTTACTTCTTCCGAAGCGGCCAAAGCGGTGAGAGTTTTGCGTTCTGCCCAGGAAGCCGGGCGCTTGCCAATCCACGAAATTGAGCTGTACGGTTCCGTTTTACACATAGTCATCCCAGAGATTGGGAGACATCGAAAAGCCATCCTGGCAGAAATGCAACAGGCTGGTCTGCCCGTCAGCGAGGCCCAGATTATTGAACCGTCTCTGGAGGATGTTTTCATTGCTTGCATGCGTTGAGGTGTTCTATGCGTGGTGGTAAAGTTATTTTCCTCGCAGTTATTTTGCTTATTTTGATCGGGGTGGGGTTTTTCCTGAACTATCCGGAAACCGGTCAGCAGCTCTTGGTAGAGCTGGAGCTTGCCACCCCTGTACCCAAGAGTTACATCTCTTCTGGAATTTTGGAGGCGGAGGTTGTTCATCTTGGATCTGAGCAAGGGGGTCGTGTGATGGCGTTCTTTGTTGAGGAGGGGGAGGAAGTACAAAAAGGTGAGGTGATTGCTCAACTGGATACCTCGCTGTTAGAGGTTCAGCGCCAAGCAGCCCAGGCTCGATATGCAGCCGCCATGGCGCAGTGGGAATTGCTGGGAGCAGGTGCGTCTCCTGAAGATGTTGCCGTGGCTCAAGCGGAGGTGAATCTGGCCCGAATTGTGCTTGCCAGCGCTCTCCAGGCACTTGAGGACGCCCGCGCATTGGATGATGCTGACCCCAGGCGCGAAGTACAGATCACAATTGCTCAAGCGCAGGTTGACCAGGCGCAAGCAGATGTGGAGGTTGCCCAGTCATGGTTGCAAGCCCTGGAAGATGTACCGACAGAGTCCGATCTGGTAGTTGCCCAAGCCGCCGTGGATGCAGCCCTGGCGGATTTAGAGAAGATCGAAGGACAAATAGCTGCTATGTCTATCCGCTCTCCAACCGAGGGGGTGATACTGGAACAAGTAATCCTGCCAGGTGAGTTGGCTTTACCGGGTTATCCAGTTGTAACTGTGGCAAACCTCACGGTTATGAACCTGACGGTGTATGTGGCCGAGGACGAGTTGAATTGGGTCAGGTTGGGTGAAACTGTCGAGGTACGGGTTGATGCCTACCCAGATCGGGGATTTACCGGAGGCGTGGTTTATATCGCCGACCAGGCCGAATTCACGCCCAGGAACGTCCAGACGAAGGAAGAGCGGACCATCCTGGTGTACGCTGTGAAGATCCGGGTGGATAATCCTGAAGAGGCATTAAAGCCCGGCCTGCCAGCAGATGCGATTTTTGAGGTGCAACCATGATACGTTTAGGTTCTAGTTACAGATTGATATCGGTCCTATTCGCTTTGGTACTGAATGCATGCACCTCAGTGGAGCCCGTATCAGACCAGGAGATGCATGCCTCGGGTTTCATAGAGGGGCGAACGTACCAGGTTTCTTCGGAGGTGGGGGGCGTGGTTGAGGCGCTCCTGGTAGAAGAGGGTGATAGTGTGTCCGCGGGTCAGGTGATCTTGCGTCTGGCTTCGGCATCCTTGGAGGCTGCCAGAGACCAGGCAGAAGCGGGGGTGACAGCAGCGCAGGCAGCTTTGGAGGCGGTGAATGAACTACCCCGAGAGGTAGAGGTGTCTGTTGCTGAAGCTTATGTGGCGAAGAGTGAGGCGAAACTGATCTCAGCTCAAGCCTCACTGGATATGCTGTATGTGGTCTATGACCCTCTTGATCCGCCCGATATGGAATTGCACGCAGCCCAGGCACTGGTGGTGTTAGCACGCGCAGAAGTCAAGCTGGCGGAGGCAAGATTGGCTCAGGTCAAAGCGGACCCAAGGGCTGAGGAGATAGAAGTGGTTCAGGCACAATGGGATGAAGCTGAGGCTAACCTGCGTCTGGTTGAGCTACAAATTGAACGCCTGACGTTAACCGCACCTGTGGATGGGGTGATTGGCCAGGTTTTGATAAACTTTGGAGAGGTGGCAATCCCGGGTGTACCCCTTATCCAGGTGATTGACCTGAGCCAGTTAATCCTCACGATCTATGTGCCTGTAAGCCAGGTTGCTTTGATCTCACTGGGGGATGAGGTCATTGTGACCGTGGATGCCTACCCGGAAAAGATATTCAAAGGTATTGTCTACCGGATTGCAGATCAGGCTCAGTTTACCCCAACAAATGTGCAAACCCAAGAGGAGCGCGTTAAGCTAGTCTTCGCTGTAGAAGTGTTGCTGGAGGAGGCCTCCGGGCTGCTCAAACCAGGTATGCCTGCAGATGCCTTGATTGTCCCATGAACATGGGGCTTCATGGGCCTCGTCTAATACGCTGTTGAGGGTGTACCGGGCAAGACAAGCTGGGTATTCGTTCTGTGAGGGGAGGGTATAATAATAAAATCATGGCTGCAGGATAGAGCGCAGAAATGTTGCCCGGATACATCCTCAGCTAGGTAAACCGTATCAAGGAGAAGACAATGTCACGATTACGTACATGTACTTTATTCATTCTGGTCTTGTTGTTTTTAAGCGCCTGTGGTGGATCAAATGTCACCACTCCTACCGTAGATCCAGACCTGGTACTGACCTCTGTGGCGGAGACTGCCTATGCCCATATTACTGAGACCGCGCGGATTATCCAACTTTCAGCGACACCTACATACACCCCTGAACCTCCCACAAATACGCCTTTGCCACCTACTGAGACTCCAACCACCATTCCAACACAAATGGTCCTAGATATCCCCTCTCCAACACCGACGCCCGTTCCAGTGCCCACCCGACTTCCCGGAGGTGAACATTGTTTAAAAGCTCAACTGACCGGGGAGACGATTAAGGACGGCACAGAAGTTACGCCGGCTCAATATTTGGTCAAGAAGTGGACCCTGCTGAACATTGGCGGTTGCACTTGGACGACGGATTATAAGTTGGTCTTTCTTGATGGTGAGATTATGAATGGTCCGCTGGTCAAGAATTTCCACAAGGCAGTACCTCCGGGAGGTTGGATTACCATAACATTGGAGTTAAAAGCGCCAACGAGTCTAGGTGTTCATAGAGGCTATTGGATGTTACGCAGCAACACAGGGGAACTGTTTGGTGTTGGTGATTACCAGGGACCGATCTGGATTGATATTAAAGTAGTAAAACCTTAGCTGAGGAATTTTGCTACAATGGACGTGGATAAAGTATCTCCCCATGCGTTTTATTCCTTTTAGATTATAAGGGAGGGTGCTCAAATGAAAAAGATGCGTTTTGTGGTATCAGGTTTGTTGGTTCTGCTGGTTGTCTTGAGTATATTGGGATGGACGTTTTCCGTCGCTAAGGCGCAGGAAGAACCAGAGCAGGTCATCCAGATTGTGTTGGTTTTAGATGTCTCTGGAAGTATGGAGACGAAGGTCTTGTCTGGAGAGTTGCCTGCGGAGTTGCTTGCCTTGTTGGATCAGATAAACCGGGTGGAGAATGATGCCGACTACTTGCGGTTGAAGGCGGAGAGGGAAGCCATCGAGAGCGATCCTGAGGTAGTTGCCGCGAAGAAGGCATGGGATGACAGTATCTCAGAACTGGATCGTTGGTTCGCAGAGAAGGGGTATGCGAATTCATTGAACGCCAAAATAGAAGAGGTAAGAAATGCATTGGATGCACTGGGTTGTGATGTTTATTTAGCTTACGCATTTGCAGCCGCATCCAGTTCGGCTGATTTTCGTTACTTGTTTGATTACGCGTGTCCTCAAGGTATTACCAGCGAGGGACGTCAAACCATCATAGACCTGGTTCCTTACGTTGATGACCCCGAGTATCAAGAGCTTCAACAAGCTATGGATGCGGCGTTCACGGTGTACGATGAGCTTCTCGAAGCAAGTAATTACACAGAATTAGGAATCCAAATTGATGAATTACTGGAGGATTTGAATTACTACGACAGACTGTGTGAAAACTCCATGAGTATGCGATAATAAGGGCATGCACGCATACTCTCTCAAGGAGAAGGCATGAGTCATATCGAAGGTGTCGATCGCAACCAATTGGTCTTGTTTCCAGAAGCGCTG
>JBFLVL010000029.1:0-40504 GCA_040758495.1 Chloroflexota bacterium | reverse complement strand
TAGTGCAGGCCTGGGTTGCCGATCGCAATTCTAAAGTTGTTAAGGTCGATTGGCGGTTTTCTACCACCGATGCTCGGATCAAATTGAAACGTCTATATCCTATGATTCACGATTGACAGACTACTAGTTACTCCTTGCCTCGAAGATATTCTGTAAATACTTCAATGTCTTGTAACCGTTTCCCCTTTTTGTCTTTTTCAGATAGGATAGGTTCTTTTCCGGAGGGAATAGGCCATTCGACTCTCACATGGGGGTCATTCCACAATAAGGTTCTCTCCCATTTCGGGGAGTAAAAATCTGTGACTTTATAGATCACGTCTGCCCAATTGCTCAAAACGTAAAAACCGTGCGCGAAACCTGGGGGTATCCAAATCTGGGTCTTGCCTTCTCCAGAAATATATGTCCCTACCCATTTTCCAAAAGTTGGCGAAGAGGCACGTAGATCAACGGCTACATCGAAGATCTCACCGGAAACCACGCGCACCAATTTCCCTTGAACATTACGGATCTGGAAATGCAAACCCCGAAGGGTTCCTTCTATAGAACGTGTGTGATTATCCTGGACAAAGCAGGACGGCAGCCCTATTTTTTCAAAGGTTCTGGCTTGATAGGTCTCCATGAAAAATCCCCGCTCATCTCCATGAGCTTTCAGTTGTATCAATAGCACCTCTGGAATGGATGTGGGGGTTACGATCATTTATTTGCCAGATAGTTCCACCCCTCGCGGAATACATCTACCCAACGGTATGGATACCACAGTGGCCAAGTCCAGGGTGGTGAGGGGTTATATCGCCAGCGGATGTACCCAGGGGAGGGGAAGATCAAGGTCAGGATTAATCTCAGTCTGGCTGGCCAGTTTAAGGTTGCCAGTTCTTGAAGTGTGTCCCCAAAGCGGTTCGTGGAGGAAGCGGGTATTTTTGCCTGCTCCTGACCATTTGAGGGGGTCTTGTCCCTAAAGGTTTCAAGAATGCTCTCGGATACCGGGGTCCCCAATCGTTCTGCTGCGCCTCGGAGAGCTTCATGTACGTACGAAGCCCATCCGAATTCTGCGGCCCGAGAAGCCAGGAGGTCCCAGTTCAGTCTTTTCCCCCAACGCTTTACCATCTGATGGATGTCGTAATACCAGATCAACCGTTCTTCGTGTCCCGCGTGTTTGTGCTTGAGGTGCGCGGCCAGGTAAAGCAGGTGTGCAGTAGGCTTCAAGGTAAGCCACTGATCTCCACTCGCGGATAGCTGCCTGTTTTCGGTGATAAGCTCTGAGGTCTGCTCCCAGAACCATTCTATCCTGGGCTGGTAACGGCTGCCTTTCCCCCCGATCAGGTTCCAGTGAAGCTCCAAATGTATCGGGGTATGCCCCTCTTTATCATAGTTGGCTTCGTAGTGAACAAGGTGTCGTAGTCCCGGGCTTAACCCTTGCAGGCTGCCTTCAAGCCTGTATCCTGATCTTTCGACGATACCTTCGGCTTGCTCGAGGTTACCGAGGGGCACAAGCAGGTCAAGGTCACCCATGGGGCGCAGGCCAATGTCCTCGTACAAGGTGGCAGCTAATGCAGCCCCTTTGAGGACGATGACCGGGATATCGGCTTCTTGCAGCGCATTCAATATGCGTCCAAGTTCATTGTAAATGATTAAGTTGCTGGCTAAGGTGTTGTAATAGTCTTTAGCAAATTGGTCTTTTACATCTGCGGGGAGGTGTCTATCCAGATGGGCGTTTCCGTGTTTGGATATCCAATGGATAAGAGGGGCTACTCCCTGAGTGTAAGCTGTCTGGTGAAAGCCCTCCCAGTCGTTTTGTGTAAATGTGTCCCAAACCACACTTCGACCGTCGCTTCGACTGGGCTCAGCGCAAGGCTGAGTACAGGCCTGGTCAGCGCACTCCGATAGGATCAAGCAAAGTGTGTGGTAGGACTGTAGTTCTAGATCGGTATTAGGCATATGCCTATTTTTTGGAATCCGTTTTACTATCTACCGCCTCAGCGTAGATTTTCAGACCATACTCAAGGAATGCCCTTTCAAACTCATATTCTCGAGCGACGAGGGAGACAAACTCAGCTTTTTTCATGGTATCTGCACAATAAATTTCATTTCCCAATATGGACTCGTAACAAAGGGCGACAGAGGTATTGTTGAGCACCACCAGATCAATATTCTCAAATTCGAGTATTTCTTGAAGTTTTGCATGTAGGTTAATTATCTGATCAGGAGAAGGAGGATAGAAAAAAAGTATGGCGATGTCTATGTCACCACCTTTCCTCACCCAACCATTTTGCCCAGATCCAAAGAGCCAGGCTGCTACGACACTTTCCGATTTCGATAATGTTTTTGCTAGCCTGTTTATATCAACGTTGAACATAGTTTAATACTTCCGTTCGGAAATGCTCAAAATCCGGCAAACGTTTGTTTACTAAATCTACCACTATAGCGGAATCTACTTTTTCGTATCGGTGAACGATGAAATTTCTGAATTGGATCATTTTCCTGTAAGGCTCTTCATCTGATAGGATACCCATTTTCACACAACGACTAATTGCCTCAGTACCTGAATTTGCTGGTGTTTGGCCTTTGATTGAGATTAACCTTTGACTAACATCAATGACTACTTCTACCAATATTTGTAAGCTACGTTCGATAGCTCTTCTTAGGCGCCAATCCTTATCCAGTTGTTCAACAGTAACCTGCCCTAACGAACGAAGTTCCAATACAACTTCATCTAATGCCTGTAATTTTTTTATAATAACGTTATTGATCTTTAGGTCGTTCATGAAACTTTGCCCCGGTTCAGGCGTGCTCCGCCCTTCCGACATGTATCCCAGATGTCAGGCTTTGTGCTGGCGTATTTTCCGCCGGGTATCTTTTTCCCCTTACAGCTCTAACCGAACCTGATTACCGGCGGTTGTACCTGTTCCCCCCCTCGTCGTCCTTCGGGCTTTATGATCCTCCGCGCTTCTTTTATGGAACCTCCAGGAAGGATGATTTTGGTTGCCATTTCAGCGCATCGAAACTCTTTTGGGTGACTACAAAACGAATCCGCCCACGTTCTACAACCAGGCGGACTTCTCCAAAATTGCCCAGGCTGGTAAGGGCTTCGTCTATCATCTCTATTTGTTTTTCGTCCAGGAAGTGGAGTCTACCATCTGAAGGCTGGGATTTGGTTTCACTGAGCTTTTGATGTTGCATCGTACCCTCTCCATATTATGTGGTCAGCCTTATTAGGCGTAAAGAAGCATTTCGTGGGTTTTTGCACCTCTGCGAAAATGCTGTGACTTTGTAGCGATTGGTCCCCGCTCTTCAAGGTACCGGTAAGTTGAAGTAATTATACACAGCACGGGATAAATCTGCAACCAGTTGTGAAGTAGGCTCCCAGATGAGTTGTTGCGGGTGTTGGAGGAAGATGACCAGGACGTAATTTCCCCCGGGTGTGTATACGATGGCTGCGTCGCCAATGGTGCGGATCACGCCGAAAAGGTCCACCACCCATCCGTGTTTGTGAGCCACCTGGGTGCCTTCTGGGACCCCGGCCTCGATCAATACGCCCGTCAAATTCCGAGAAAGGAAAGCGACCATCTTTTGACATTCAGCCTGGGTGATTTCGTTCGGGAAGACGGCCACCAAGGCTCCGCCTCCTGTATTTGCACACTGGTAGATATCCACCAATATCGTGCCCAGATCGGAGATGGTTGTCTGGCTGTACACGTCCGGGTCGGTGTCCAAGTCCGAGCGTTGGTTGGCAGGGGTTGTGTATAGTTCAAGGAGGGGAGCCCCAAGGTGAAAGAAGCCGGCCAGAAAAGTATTATCCAGACCCAAGGTCTGCATGTCTTGGGTAACGTCCAATGGACCACGCACGGGGTCAATGACCATCTCCATCAGCCAGTCGGCAGGGTCGTTGCCGGACTGTTCGATCATATCGCCCAACAGCTTGAGGGTCTCTGCGTCGGCCGTCTGGTCTAGTCGGCGGTAAACGGAGATCATGATGGGGATTTTGATCGTACTGGCAGCAGTGAAGGCGACATCGGGGTTGGTCGGGTAGTAGGTTCCTTGGCGATAAAGGAAGTGAAGCTCTTGGGAGGCTTGAAAATCAAACAGATACACTCCCACCAAACCCTCGAATCCAGCCAGGTCAATCGTCTGTTGTAAAAGGACGCGGAGGTTTTGTAAAGAAGGACGGGGTGGTTGCGTGCGCTGTAGGGGCAGGTTGACAATCCGGTAATTGGGGGAGCGAAGAGCCTTATCAATGACAATGACTGCGTGATCGAGGTCTAACGTGGTTCCGTACTCACCCGCGGAGAAATTAATAGTCCCAACAATGGGCTGTGCGGGTGTAGCGGGTTGATCGTAGCGGGGGGCGATCTCATTTTGCAGGTAAGCGCGCAGGCGGGTTTCGGAGTAATTGGCCGCAAGCGGAACTTGGGCTGCAGGTGTGGGGCGATTCCAGAGATAGTCCCAAAAAGCTGGCCAGAAAGGATTTTGTGTTCTGACCAGGTCGGCGGCTGCCAGCATACTTTCCAGATCGAGATTAAATCCTGCTACGGCGGGATCCATGTGGATGACGTTACTCCCGTAGTGCAGCTCAACGGGCAAAGAAAAAACTTGCAGGAGTCGTTGAGCGACCTCCTGACGGTCTAGTCCCCCAACAGGTATGCCTGCGATGGTCAGCATAGGGGGGTATGTAGACCTGAGACGGCTGAAAATGGCCAGGTAAAAAGTTAGCAACCCCACCGCGCTGATGATGAGGAAAATGGCGATCCAACGTAAAGCAGATATTGACCCAGGTCTACGCACAGCAACCTCTACAGGATGACAGGATTTGAAAGAGTTAGAAGTTACGCAGTTCGCCGATCGAGTGGCCTTGTAAAGGCCGTATCGAGATCAAGAACTGCACCAAATGCCTAACTCTTAACGGATATTATACTCACAAACTTGGCTGAAAAACCGGACACGCTGTTATCCTGACCCTTGTACGGCTGAAGATTGGATGTAGTACAATCTATTCGCTTGAGTCTGAAAAGCGACGTTCAATGGCGCAACCGGAGGCCGGGGAGCATCTACTTGCACGATCACCAACCCACGACACTGAATCAGGCTATACGGATGTTCATCCGACTTTGCCGACCCCCTTTCCTTTTTGGGACCCTGCTCCTGTATATTTTGGGGTGCGGAATGGCTCATTATATCGGTAGCAGGCTGGATAGTCGGATGATGTTTCTCGGTTTGGGGTGGGTGGTATTCATCCAACTCGGCAGCCAGTTTTTTAGTGCCTACTTTGATGTCCCTGGGGATTTGTACACCTTGAACCGCAAACTGATATCGGAGGGGTTCCACGCTCTTGAACCTCAGGATTTGCGACGTGCGATCGCTTTTTTGGCTGGTTCCCTTTCTCTGACCCTGGCGGCGTCCCTCAGTGTGGTGTTGTGGAGTGAGGGCTCTTTATCTCCAGCGGTGGTCATCATCCTTTTGTTTGTATTCATGGGAACGATACTGAGCTCCTTTCCTCCAGTACGACTGGTGACCACGGGCTATGGTGAGTTGATGAATTCGGTTTTGTTCGCCAACCTGGTGCCAGCTTTGGCGTTTCTCTTGCAGAATGAGGAAATGCACCGTTTGGTAACTCTGACTACCACACCGCTTTTTCCGCTGTATTTGGGCATGTTGCTGGTGTATGAATTGACGGATTATACCAACGATCTCCGGCAAGATAAGCGCACTTTGATGGTGCGGCTTGGCTGGCGGAATGGGATGCGATTGCACAACGGGCTGGTGTTGGCGGGTTTCATCTTGTTGGGCGTGTCGCTTTTGGCTGGTTTGCCGGTGCGCATTGGAGGGCCGGTGTATTTTGTGCTGCCCTTGGGGTTGGTGCAAATCTGGCAGATGCGTCGGATTACAGAGGGCTCCAAACCCCAATGGATGATGCTTACCCTCAACTCTGTGGCTCTTTTGATGACGACGGTGTATTTGTTGGCTTACGGTTATTGGGTGAGGTAAGTATGCCTGAGTTTTTACATCTGGTCTCGCGGCAAGAGGCTTTGCGGCTCCTTCTGAACCGCATGGTGTGTGAACCAGAGCCAGAGGAGGTGGACGTATCTCAGGCTTTGGGTCGGGTGACGTTTACACCTCTGGCCGCACCCCAGGCGCTGCCGGCTTTTGACCGCAGCACGGTGGATGGCTACGCCGTGATAGCTGAAGACACTCATGCAGCCAGTGAGTCGTTGCCCGTCTATTTGAGCCTTATCGGCGAAATCCTCATGGGGGAGATGGCGGAAATCTCGCTTTCCAAGGGGCAGTGTGCGCTCATTCACACAGGGGGCATGTTGCCGCCTGGCGCAGATGCGGTAGTTATGGTGGAGCACACACAACCAGCCCGTCCAGGGGAGGTGGAGGTGCTGCGGGCTGTTTCGAGGGGAGAGAACGTTATCCTCAAGGGCGAGGACATCGCTGCGGGCCAGGAAGCCATTCCCAAGGGTGTCCGTTTACACCCTGCTGAGATAGGGGGGGTGATGGGGATGGGGATTACGCGTGTGTCTGTCAGTAAGCCCCCGCGGGTGGGCATCATATCCAGCGGAGACGAAATCATCTCACCCTCCCAAATGCCCGGTCCCGGGCAGGTGAGGGATGTCAACTCGTATACCCTGGCCGCACTGGTAACACAGGCCGGTGGAGTGTCGGTCCTGCATGAGATCGCTCCAGATCGTTCGGAGGTGCTTGAAAGCTTGGCAAAAAAAGCCTTACAAGACTGCCAGGCTCTGGTCATCACCGCTGGTTCGTCTGCCAGCACACGTGACATTACCGCGGAAGTGATCAACCGGTTAGGAAAGCCGGGGGTTCTGGTGCACGGTGTAAACCTGCGTCCAGGCAAGCCGACGATCCTGGCATTGTGCGATGGCAAGCCGGTGATTGGGTTGCCTGGAAACCCGGTGAGCGCCCTGGTGATTGGCCTATTGTTTGTCGTACCGGTCATAGAGGCGCTGCTGGGTTTAACCCATCCTGGGGTTAGACCCCAAGTGTTTGCCCGCCTGAAGACCAACTTGCCCTCGCAGGTGGGGCGCGAAGATTGGGTGCCTGTGCGTTTATCCTCACAGGGAGAAGGGTATACAGCCGAGCCGATATTTTACAAGAGTAACCTGATATTCACGCTTGTGAGAGCGGAGGGTTTGTTGCGGGTGCCTCCGGAGGTGAGCGGTTTACAGGCTGGTGAGTTAGCAGAAGTGTTCCTCTTCTGATCCCGACTATGTCACTATCCATTCGCTTTCGTCGTGGTCTTCTCATTCTTGGGGCATGGCTTGTTCTCACGGGGTGTATGTTGCCCGCATCTGTGGTTTTTACTGAGGATAGCGACCGCTCAAGCTCGACACCGTTGCCCCCAACCGCGACCCTGGCACCTCTTTTCACCTTGACACCCACTGTTAGCCCTTCGCCAACCTGGACCAGCACACCCACACAGACCCCCTCTCCGACCCTCACTCCCACACCAACCTGGGTTCACTATCCTGCCGGTGAAGCTGAGGTGCTCATCCTGTTGTATCACCACGTCGCGGAGAGCAATCCCCCCAGCCGGTACTTTGTCTCTCCGCAGAAATTTGAACAGCAGATGGGTTTGCTGCGCGAGCGAGGCTACACGACCATCCCCATTTCGCAATTGGTGGCCGTCCTGCGCGAAGGGGGAGAACTTCCTCAACGACCGATCGTCATCACCTTCGATGACGGCGATCTAGATGTCTACGAAAACGCTTTTCCGGTCATGCAAGAGCTGGGAATGATTGGGGTTGTGTATGTCATCGCCAACCGTTTGGAAGACGCCGAAAGCCTGGGAGTGTCTCACTTGGAGGAGTTGCTGGCTGCTGGATGGGAAGTTGGGTCGCACAGTATGAGTCATCCGGATTTGACCTTGAACCACAATTGGGTACGCACTGAGGTGCTGAATAGCCGCCTGGTTTTAGAGGAGGCCCTAGGTGTGTCCGTGCTCACCTTTGCCTATCCTTTTGGCCAGGTTGACCCTTACGTGGCTCAAAAGGTGCAGGATTACGGCTATCGTGCCGGCCTGGGACTGGGCGTTACCTGGAAGCACAGTTTAGATAGCCTGTTTTACCTCAGCCGTCGTGAGGTGTACGGGAATATGGATGTAGAGGAATTTGCAGCCTTGTTGCCTCCCTAAGGCAAGATGATGTTTTGTGTGAAGGATTTTTTCAGCCTGCATTTTTTGACCCGTCCTCAATGGTGATCCGCCTTCTAGGAATGTGCCATGAGTGTATATCTTAGCGATGTCCCCTTACCCGAAGCGCAAGCCCGATGGAACGCTGCTCTAGAATCCGCGGGACTGGCGGGTCTCCTCGGAGTGGAGACCATCCCTCTAGATGAAGCGGCACTTGGCAGGGTGTTGGCTGAGCCGGTCTGGGCGAAAATATCTTCGCCTCATTATCATGCCTCCGCTATGGATGGCTTTGCCCTGCGGGCTGTAGATACAGCCGGGGCTATGCCCACCGCTCCCCTTACCCTGGACTACGCTTCCCAGACAGTATATATAGACACGGGCGAACCACTGCCAGATTGGGCGGATGCGGTTGTCCCTATTGAAGACGTAGAAACGTTGAATGCCCAGGGAGAACCAGCGGAGGATCCCAGGCAGCCCGCTTGGATCCGCCTGCGGGGAGGGGTTACACCCTGGAGCAATGTGCGTGTCATCGGTGAGGACATCGTTACCACCGAACTCGTGCTGCCCGTGGGGCAAGTGTTACGTCCGGTGGATTTAGGAGCCATTGCTGCCTGTGGGCATGATCGCCTCACGGTTGCCAGACACCCTCGGGTGGCCATCATCCCAACCGGAGACGAACTGGTTTGCATAGGACAGCCGTTGAAGCCCGGCAACATCATCGAGTTCAACAGCTTGGTCTTGGCTGCCCAGATAGCCTCGTGGGGAGGCTTGGCGACCAGATTGCCCCAGGTGTCAGATGAAGTGAATGCCATTCGGGATGTGGTCATAGAAGCCGCGTGCGGTCACGACCTGGTTTTGTTGCTGGCAGGTTCGTCGGCTGGCTCGCAGGATTTTTCCGCTCAGGTGGTCAGGTCGTTAGGAGAGTTGCTGGTGCATGGCATCGCGGTACGGCCAGGGCATCCGGTGATTCTGGGGATGGTTCAGGCCCTCTCGGATAAGCCTGCAAAGGGTGAGGCTTCCCGGCGGGTACCCATCATTGGCGTGCCCGGGTATCCGGTCTCGGCAGCGCTGACGGGCGAGATTTTCGTCAAGCCGTTGTTGGCGCGTTGGCTTGGAACCAAACCAGCAGAAGCGCAGGTCGTCGAGGCTACCCTGACGCGTAAAGTTGTGTCTCCGCCGGGGTACGATGATTACCTGCGCGTAGCTGTAGGACGCGTGGGTGACCGTTTGTTAGCAGCCCCACTCCCTCGGGGAGCGGGAGTCATCACCTCTCTCGTTCGGGCGGACGGGATCGTGGTTATCTCTCGGGGTGAACAGGGCTTACCTTCTGGTGAGCGGGTTGCTGTTCGACTCTACTGCTCATTAGCGGAGATTGAGCATACGATTTTCGCTATTGGCTCTCACGACCTTACCCTGGATGTGCTGGCACAGTTTTTATCTCGCCACGACCGACGCTTGACCTCCTCGAATGTTGGCAGTCTGGGTGGGTTGATGGCACTCAAAAGGGAGGAGGCGCACCTGGCTGGCTCTCACTTGCTCGACCCCCAAACGGGTGAATACAACCTCGCCTACATCCACAGGTACATTCCTGATGTGCCTGTCCTGGTAGTCGCTCTGGTGGGCAGGGAGCAGGGCCTCCTAGTTTCCAAGGGCAACCCCAAGGGCATCCAGTCGTTGAGCGATCTGGTTCGGCCGGAAGTGCGTTTTGTAAACCGTCAACGGGGGGCCGGTACACGCGTGCTGTTGGATTACCATCTGGAACGTTTGGGTATCTCCCCCGACGAGGTTCAGGGTTACGCTCACGAGGAGTACACCCACCTGTCGGTTGCCGCAGCGGTTGCCTCGGGGAGGGTTGATTGCGCTCTGGGCGTTCATGCCGCGGCCCAGGCGTTGGATTTGTCCTTCATCCCCTTGTTTAACGAGCGATACGACCTGGTGATCCCTCGCCAACACTTCCGGAGTAGTTTGCTTGAACCCCTGCTCAACCTGCTGGCAGATGAGGGTTTTCGAAATGCAGTGGCCCAATTGCCCGGGTATGATGTTTCTGTTATAGGGACTGTGATTGCAGAATTGGGATCTGGGTAACCTGAGCAGTTGTCCGTTGATTTGATGGGCTGTCTTTCAGGATTTCTGCTTGCTTGCCCAATTGGATGTGACTCTCGTCCTGCCAATATTTGAGCCCTTTCAAGGTTTGTTGCTGCCCGCGGCCGCTGCCGCAGGCAGCAGGCTGCTCGCCTTCCATAAATTAAATTTGTTTGACTTTTGAGTTTAAAGATGATATGCTATCTCTACCGACCAGTCGGTAGGTTAAGCATGTCCAAGGATAGCATCCTGAAAGCCGCTGCACATATTTTCCGCGAGAAGGGGTTTCACGCCGCCTCCATGCAAGAGATTGCCCAGGCTGTAAATTTGCAAAAAGCCAGTCTGTATCATCATGTTAACAGCAAGCAAGAAATCCTGTTGACCCTCCTGGATAGGGGGTTGGATATTCTCATCGAACGGCTTAATGAGGTTCGAGACAAGCAAGTATCTCCACCCGAAAAATTACATCTGGCCATGCGATGCTATCTGAATTCATTGGTTGAGTACCGCGATTTGTCTACCGTCTTGTTGCTGGAGTACCGATCCCTGGAGCCGGAATTCTACCGCCGTCACGTAAAACGACGCGACCGCTTTGAACAGATATGGAAAGACATACTCGAAGAGGGTAAACAAAAGGGAGATTTCCTGGTCGAGGACATTTCATTGGTGGCTAAGGCCTTGTTGGGGGTGATGAACTGGACGATTACCTGGTATCGGCTGGAGGGCTCCCTTTCCTCCGATGAGATTGCCTCGAAACTAGCTGACTTATTCTTACAGGGATTATCCACCTGCTTGGATACATGACTTTTGGAGTCTGATGGTGACCGAACCTCGAGAGTTACGCACATTCGAGACCTGTAAAGGGACGCGCATCTACCAGATTCCCCTGGAAGTTTTCCCTGCTTTTTGGGGGTTTGCCTATCTGGTCATGGTTGAAGGTTTTCGCGTATTGATTGACACTGGTTCGGGCTTTGGGAAATCCAACCAACATCTCGAAGAGGGGTTGGGAAAGGTGAGCAGTTCGATAGGTCGTGAGTTGACCCTGAAAGACCTGACTCACGTTTTCATCACCCATGGTCACATTGACCATTTTGGGGGTTTAGATTACGTCCGACCGCGCACGCAGGCAAAAATCGGGGTGCATGAGTTGGATCGTCGCAATCTGACAAAATACGAAGAGCGAATATCCATAGTGACCATTCGATTGAAGCACTTCCTCGCCGAGGCGGGTGTGTCTGAGGAACGGAGCAAACGGCTTCTCGACCTCTATCAGATCAATAAATCGCTGTTTCGTTCTGTGTCTATAGATTTCACCTTCGGGTCTAGTGGGATGCAGGTGGGGCCATTTAAGATGTTGCACGTGCCAGGTCATTGTGCCGGGCATGTGGTCATTCGCCTGGATGATGTGCTTTTCAGCGGGGATCATATCTTGTCTGGTATCAGCCCTCACCAGGCGCCTGAACGATTGACGACAAATACTGGCCTTGGACATTACTTGGCCTCACTAGATGTGTTGAAAGCCTGGATGCCGGAGGCACGCCTCACCTTGTGTGGTCACGAAGCCTCCATAACCAACCTGGTCGAGCGCATTGAAAATATCAAAATGTTACACAGGGGAAGGTTGCAAAGCGTGTTGGATGTATGCCTCCAACCGAAAACCGTTGCCGAGATTGCGGATGTGTTGTTCGGTGATGCTCATGGCTATCATGAATTGCTTGCCCTGGAGGAAGCCGGAGCACATTTGGAATATCTCTATCAGAGGGGTTTAGTGGAAGTGTCTAACCTCGATGAACTGGGTAACGGAGCCAGACCAGTGGCCCTCCGTTACCAGCGTCTTACCCATCCAATAGATGTCAGACTGATTTAGGAGGAAGTTATGTATTCGTTTGAACCAACAGAAGAACAGAAGATGTTGGTAAACGCCATTAACCGTTACGCCAGGGATGATCTGCGCCAGGCAGCCCGGGAGGCAGATGAAGAAGCCCACCTTCCACCAGAACTTATCGAAAAGGGTTGGGAACTGGGGTATCTCCAGGCTTCCATTCCCGAGGAGTACGATGGGTTTGGTGAGCGCTCGACGGTCACAGGTGTGCTCGCGGCTGAGGAAATGGCCTATGGGGATCTATCTGGAGCCATGGCCGTGATGACACCCAATCTATTCGTTTTACCTCTTTTACTGGCAGGTAACGATGAGCAGAGGAAGAAGTACATCCCTCCAGTGATTGATATGAAATGGAAACCTTATACGGCCGCATTGATTGAGCATCGCCTGGATTTTGACCCCCATGATTTATCCACAACCGCGAAAGTTGATGGCGATGGGTATGCGCTGGATGGGGAGAAGTCCTACGTCCCTTACGCGGCTGAAACGGAGGCGATGATCGTTTATGCTAAACTGGACGGTCGGACGCAGGGGTTTATCGTTCCCCAGGGCGCGGAAGGCCTCGAGGTCGGAGAACGTCAGAAATTATTGGGTCTCAACGCCCTGCCTTTGTATCCGATCAAGCTGGATGGGGTACGCGTGCCCCGAACGAACCGTTTAGGTGGTGCTGAAGGGCACGAATTCGCTCCTATACTGGCTGCCTCTTGGGTCGCACTGGCGGCCATGGCGGTGGGTGTATCCAGAGCTGCCTTGGAGTATGCTCGCGATTACGCTAAAGACCGCGAGGTCTTTGGAGTAAAGGTGGCTCAGAAGCAGGTCATCGCTTTCATGCTGGCTGAGATGGCTACCGAGATTGAATCTATCCGTCTCTTGACTTGGGAAGCTGCCTGGATGCTGGATAAAGGAATGGGTGAGGCCAGCAAGCAGGCCTATCTGGCGATGACCGGTGCAGCCGACATGGCCATGATGGTGACTGACCGGGCTGTACAGATACTTGGTGGGCATGGTTATATTCGCGAGCATCCAGTGGAGATGTGGATGCGTAATGGGCGAGGATTTGCCACCTTTACAGGGTTGGCAATGGTATGAATGTGTCCTGTCAAAACATTATTGCCGGTTTAACTGCAAAGTTCGTATCGAGTGAGGAGTCATAGAAATGATCGAGTTTGAAACCCCAAAGCCGATTCAACAAATCAACAATGTGATTGAGACCGTGGCTATCAACATGATGCGGCGGGTGTCGCGTTATTATGATGACCATGAGCACACAGTGCCCTGGGATTTTATAAACTTTATGCATACTGCGATCACCTCTATGGGGGGTACTTCTGTAACACCTGATGAGGAAAAGAAGAAGGATGAGGATAAAGAAAAGCGCCCACCGATAACTTTTCAGCGTTTAGCTCACATGATTGAGATGCTTTCTTGGGGTGATGCTGGAATGTACCTGTGTGTGCCAGGCGGATTGTTGGGCTCTGCAGCCGTTAATGCTGCGGGTACACCCGAACAGAGAAAACGCTTCTTAGCCCGTTTCAGGGGCAGCAAACCGATCTTCGACGCCATGGCAATGACTGAAGCCCACTGTGGATCGGATACCTCAGCCATTCGTACCAGAGCAGTGTTGGATAAAGAGACGAACGAGTGGGTGCTGAACGGTGAGAAAATCTTCGTGACCGCCGGTCAAAAAGCTTTAGTCGACTCGGATGGTTTTGTCGTCGTGTGGGCAACGATTGACCCCTCTGCAGGAAGAGCTGGAATGCGCCCCTTCGTGGTCGAGGCTGGGACGCCTGGTTGTAAGGTCACCAAGATGGAGCATAAGCTGGGTATCCGCGTCAGTGATACGGTATCAATTGTCTTACAGGATTGTCGCATCCCCTTTGAGAATATCCTGGGCAGTCCCGAAGTTGAGCAGAAGACCACCAGGGGTTTCAAAGGAGCCATGGCGACTTTCGACGCCACCCGCCCGTTAGTGGCCGCTCAGGCTGTTGGAATTGCCCGAGCTACATTAGAATTGTTGAAAGCAGAACTGGAAAAACAGGGCATCACCATCCGCTATGGTCTACCGCGACAGAAACTGACCAACATCGAGCGGGAAGTCATTGACATGGAAGTGATGTTGAGATCAGCCTGGTTGTTGGTTATCAAGGCCCTGTGGATGGCGGATAACCGCAAAAATAATCCCTTGGAAGCCTCTATGAGCAAGGTCAGAGCTGGTGACATTGTGGTTAAAATAACCCAGAAAGCTGTTGAAATCCTTGGTCCGTTAGGTTATAGTCGGGAGTTGCTGCTCGAAAAGTGGTTCCGCGATGCCAAAATTACTGACCTCTATGAAGGCACCGGCCAGATCAACCGTCTGGTCGTGGCGCGCAATGTCTTGGGTTATCGCGGCAGTGAATTGCGATAGAGTAGTCTGAGTACTGCTGAGGCCTTGGACCTTATGTAGTACCAGTGTTTTTTTCAAAGCCCGATACGATTTTTCGCTTGGAACGTGCGGAAAGATAGGTTTTTTTTTACCCTTTTTCACTATTTTTGTTTTTCAAATTAAGGAGGATGAGGCTGTGAAAAAGAAGAAGATTTTTACTTATTGGACCTTTGGGCTGCTCATCATTGCTTTGGCATTGTCGAGCCTGTCCTGTGAGTTTGTGACTCGTCTGGTTGAAGGGTTAGGAGAAGAGGAGGTTCCTTCGGTAGAGGTTGAAGAGCAGCCACCAGGTGAATCCCTCCCTGCGGAAGAACCTTCTGGGGTTGGACCCCCCAGCCAACCTGCAGGTGGATTGAGCATTGACGACCTGCCTGTGTATCCCCGTGCGAGAGTGGATGAGGAGTTGCAAGCGGACATTGATGAGTATGTAGAGAACTTGGGGTTTGGGGTGGAAGATAACGTCGTTGAAGAGGATATCCGCGCATACATGACGGAGGATGCCCCCAACCAGATCAGTGCCTACTACCAGCAAGCATTACCAGAGGAGGGCTGGGAATCCCGTTTGTTTTTTGTTGATGATGAGGGTGGAATGATGATGTGGGAGAGACCCGCGGCAGGAGGAATGATACACCGCTTGAGTATTATCATTTCACTAGAATCGGTAGAAGGTCGCTCGGTAACCCGTTTGCTCATTAACTTGCAGTTAGTTGCTGGGGAGGGCGGTTCTTTCTTGCCGGGTGAAAATCTGGGTTTGGATGCAACTTTAGGAGAAAATCAACCGCCCTCCGGGATGGGTTTGTTTGCTACTCCTCCCTTGAGTATGGGAATTGCCGGATGGAATAAATGGCTACAACCCGGTTCTGATGTCGAAGGGAACAACAAGGTAAGTCTGGTAGATGATCCAACCTATGACAAGGTGGTTGAATTTTCGCGCTCGTGTAATGGGTGTAATGATGGTGGAGCAGCGGGTATTGTTCAGGAGATGAACCTAGATGTCTCTGATTATGGACGCCTTTATATCCGGTTGATTGGGCAGGTGATCAGTGAACGAGGCGGGCAACTTGGCCAATAACAATCCCCGCTGGTTTCCGGAGGGAGCAGTTCAGGTACGCCTTAAGTACAAGGGCGAATCTGGGGGTAAACCCCTGGAGTGGTATCACGGCTTCTACGCTCAATCGGTTGAGGGTGCTGACACAGCACATTTCTCGCAGGTTAACGTTGGAAATTGGTTTGTGTATACCTCGCCAAATTTGATGATGTTATCCATACCTCCAACGCGCTTGATGGAAATACGCGTGTACGGTTTCGGTTGGGAGTTTGTTGGCCAGGTGGCTTCGATTGAGTTAATAGGTCAATACTAGACCAATCGGCGCACCTTCGAAAGCAAACGGGTCGAGTGAGGAATGCCAGAGTCGCTTAGCACGCGGATTGCCCGTTTTGGGTTCAATCACTATCCTGCCTACAGCGGCACAGGTGCGAAAATTACCTACATTGCTTCTGATTGGCGGGAGATACACATCAAGCTGCCCTTGTCCTGGCGTACGCGGAACTACGTTGGTACCATTTATGGCGGTAGTATGTACGCCTCCGTTGATCCGATGTATATGCTCATGTTGATCAAAAACCTGGGTTCGGATTATGTCGTTTGGGATAAAGCCGCGGCAATTCATTTTAAAAAACCTGGACGAAGCTCACTGTACGCCCGTTTCTTGTTGGAGGAAGAGGAATTAGAGGCCATACGCCGCATTTTGGATGGCGAGAATTCCTTGGATCGTGTCTATCACATAGAATTGTGCGATAAAGATGGCGTTGTGTGCGCTGAGGTTGAGAAAACCATTTACATCCGTCGGAAGTGTAAGTTGACTGAAGATGATGTAGGAATGGAAGTAAAGAAATGAAGAAGGTATTGTCTTCGATCGCTGGTTGTATTGCCAGATTATTGGCATTTCTGTTTGCTACTCTTTTTGTAGTAACAGCTCTAATTGTCTTGTTCGTCTCGGCAGTTGAGAGAAAGCTGCTCGATCCTGATATTTATAAAAGCGTCCTTGCCAGGGAACGGATATATGATTATTTACCGGAATTAGTTGCCGATCAAATCATTGTAGGAATGACCTATGAGGGGCCAGGTACTGAAAGGCAACAAGATTTATTAGAAGCCCTCCAACAGGATGGAGGAGCCATCCTTGAGGAGTCACCCGCATTTCAAGATTGCATCCGTCAGGCAGCAGGCGAGGAAACCCTCGAAGTGATTCGTAGTGGGGAAAGAGGATTAACCGAATTTGAGAAGGAATTGATAACCCCATGTCTGGAAATGGACATACCCTTCGGAGAAGAGGAAGAAAAAGAGGGTGGCCCTCCCGATTTTATGAAAATCCTCACGCCAGAAGATTGGCGCAGGATCGTTGCTGCGCTGCTTCCGTCCGAATGGTTACAGTCGGTAACCGAGAGCGTAATTGACCAGTTATTTGCAAATCTGGAATCCGAGGAGGCTGAGGGGGTGATCAGGATATCCTTGAAAGAGTTCAAAGAGCGATTGATGGGGGAGGGGGGATACGCTGTAGTTGTTCAGCTCATGAGTGCTCAGCCACCGTGTACGCAGGAAGAGATATCAGCTATATCGCAGGCCATCGAGGAGGGTGGAGTTGGAGAAATACCGATGTGTTCTCCTCCAGCGGAGCAGTTGGAAAAATTAGAGCCCATGGTGCATGATTTCTTTGGCCAGTTAGCTGAAAAGTTACCCGATGAAAGGCTAGTCCCGTTGAAGTTGGGAGGAGAGGAGGGGGAACCACCTTCACCACCCGAGGAAGGTGGAAAGGGATTTTCCTTCAAATTACAGACCTTTAGAAGGTTGGTTAACCTGGCCTTTTTGATTCCACTATTCCTGTTGCTGTTAGTAGCCCTTTTTGGCATCCGTTCGGTCAAAGGTTTATTGCGGTGGTGGGGTTTACCCTTTTTGTTCGTTGGCTTAATTGGGCTTGGGATTGCCTTTCTGGCTTTACCCGTATTGGATGTTGCGGTGAACCTGTTCTTGATGGATAGAATCCCTCCCCATATATCACCTGAATTGGTGCAGACAGGATTAAACGTGGTGAGGGGTGTAGTTCAGGATTTCATGAGAGTCATAAAAATTGAGACCGGGATTATCGGGTTTGTGGGTCTCGTAATGGTAGTTTGTTCATCGTTTATACATCTTAAGACAGAGCCAAAGGTCTGAAAAGATTGTTCGAAGCGTACATTGGTTGTGTTGTTTTCCCATAATATCGCTACACAGGAGGCACTATGACGTACAAAATTCACAAAGCCGTGGTCATCGGAGCAGGGACGATGGGAGGGGCTTTAGCTGCTCACCTTGCAAACGCTGGTGTGCCAGTAACCTTGTTAGATATTGTCCCTAGAGAGTTAACTCCAGATGAAAAGGCCAGGGGTCTTACTTTACAGGACAAAGCTGTGCGCAATCGAATTGTGAATCAAGGGTTAGAAAGTACGATGAAATCCAGGCCCGCGAGTTTTTTCACCAAAGAGGTGGCGGCTTTGGTTACCACGGGAAATCTGGAAGATAATTTCGATGTGGTGGGTCAGGCGGATTGGGTGATCGAAGCCATCATTGAAAACCTGGAAATCAAACGGAAATTGATGACCCGCATTGACGAGGTACGTGCTCCCTACACGATTGTCAGCACGAACACCTCGGGCATCCCGGTGACCTCCATTGCTGAAGGACGTTCTGAAGGTTTCCGTAAGCATTTCTTGGGGACTCACTTTTTCAACCCCCCGCGGTACCTGAAACTGCTAGAGATCATTCCTACGAAGGATACACTGCCTGAAGTTGTGGAGTTCATCTCTCACTTCGGTGAGTATCGTCTGGGCAAGGGTATCGTGCTTTGCAAGGATACCCCAAACTTTGTCGCCAATCGTTTGGGATCAGTGGGAGGGGCTTTTGCCCTGGATTTCATCCTTGAACATGGATATACCGTACCCGAGGTGGACGTCATTACGGGACCTGTGATTGGTCGGCCCAAAACAGCCACTTTTCGCCTCCTTGACTTGGTGGGTATTGATGTTTGGGAGCATGTGGGCAGCAACCTAGCAAAAGCTCTCCCACATGATAAACACGCTCTGAAATACCTGAACTCGGAGCGGGCGAACAATCTCATCCACGCGATGGTGGAGAAGGGCTGGCTGGGTAATAAGACGAAACAAGGGTTTTATCTGGCGGCCACCAGTGATGGTGAGAAGGTTTTTAAACCCCTCAACCTGCAGACCATGGAATATGAAGATCCCGACAAGCCCAGGTTTGATTCTATTGGTAAGGCTAAGGACCTGGAGAGTGTAGCTGAACGGTTAAAAGTAATTCTGGCTGCGGATGATCGTGCGGGTGATTTTGTACGGGCGGTCACTTACCAAGGCTTTTCTTATGCTTCCCACGTGATCCCAGAAATCGCGGACACCCCCAAACCACTAGACGACGCTGTACGCTGGGGTTTTATGCATGAAGCCGGACCGTTCGAGACCTGGGATGCGTTGGGGGTGGCAACCACAGTGGAGGCCATGAAGCAAGCTGGATTTGGTCCCGCTGATTGGGTAGAGGAAATGCTCCAGGGTGGGTTCGCATCCTTCTATGAGTATGATGGTGATCGCATTACTGGAGTTTATCATCCTGGGAAGAAGAAGTATGTCTCGCTGAAACGGACTGCGGAGGTCATGGTTCTCAAGGAAGAAAAGTCAGCCGGGAAGGCGATCAGCCAAAATCCGAGCGCAACCCTGGTGGATATGGGGGATGGGGTTGTCTGTGTTGAGTTTCAGACCAAGATGAACGCCATTGATGAGTATCTCATCCGCATGATGGATGAAGCCCTGGATAGAGTGGAGGCAGGCGAGTTCGATGGTGTTGTGGTGGGCAACGACTCCACCCAGGCATTCAGCGCGGGGGCGAATTTGTTTGGGGTGGTAATGGCAGCACAGGGAGGCATGTGGGAACAACTGGAAACCATGGTTAGGACCTTCCAGGCCGTCAACATGCGAATGCGCTATTTTCCTAAACCGGTGGTGGTAGCGCCGGCGGGTTTGACCCTGGGTGGTGGGGGTGAAATTACCATGCATGCCAGCCGGGTGGTTGCAGCCGCAGAGTTGTACATTGGTCAGGTAGAGATCGGTGCGGGGGTTATTCCCGCTGGGGGAGGGACAAAGGAG
Organism: Chloroflexota bacterium; assembly: GCA_040758495.1. Classification (GTDB taxonomy): domain Bacteria; phylum Chloroflexota; class Anaerolineae; order Anaerolineales; family JBFLVL01; genus JBFLVL01. Next base: position 20,785 of record JBFLVL010000029.1, on the reverse strand, counting down.
CTGCTCCGCAGGATTATCAACCCTGCTGCGAGGGTTAAGGATGCCATCTTGCTACCTTTTATGCAGAAGGTGTTCGAGTTGATCGGGCAGGCAAAAGTGGCTACCAGTGCATTCGAGGCCCTGGAGTATGGCTTTTTGGGTCCCGCTGACCGCATCGTAATGAGCCGTGATCATTTGCTGGTTGAAGCCAAGCGGGAAGTGTTACATATGCTCGATTGTGGATACCGTCCACCCATGCCGGAGAAAATTTACGCTGCTGGTCGAGACATGCTGGCTGCTCTTCGGGCGGGGATACATATGTTCAAAGAGGGGGGCTATATTACAGAATATGAAACCTACATCGGTGAGAAGATGAGCTATGTGATGACCGGCGGAGAGTTAAGCATGCCCACCTGGGTAGACGAGCAATACATTCTCGATCTGGAGGTAGAAGCTTTTCTTTCTCTATGTGGTGAGCAGAAGACCCAGGAGCGTATGTGGAATTTGCTCAAGACGGGTAAACCGTTGAGGAATTAGCATATGCAAGTTAGAAGGGACAGGTCAGGATGCATGCTTCAAAGGCGAGTTGAATCTTCTAACCAGTCCTGCATATAAAAGATTGGAGACAAAATATGGTCAAAAAATTGGACAAAGAACGCACTCCCGTGATTGTATCTGCTGCCAGAACCGCAGTAGGGAGGGCCAAGCGCGGCAGTTTGGCGACAGTACGCCCAGAAGAAATGGCTGCTGCTGTGGTGCGGGAGGCGTTGAGACGGGCTAAGGGTATTAAACCTGAAGAAGTGGATGATGTGGTTTTTGGTTGCGCTTTCCCTGAAGGGGAGCAGGGGATGAACATGGCTCGTTTGATCAACTTTTCGGCAGGTTTACCTGTTTCCGTACCCGCGGAGACCATCAATCGCTTCTGCTCCTCGGGGTTGCAAAGTATTGCTCATGCAGCCTACGCTATTATGGCCGGTCAGGCCGAGGTGGTCATAGCCGGGGGCGTTGAATCCATGAGCATGGTTCCGATGGCAGGTGTGAAGTTTTCTCCCACACCCCGGCTGGCCGTGGATTATCCTGAAGCCTTCACCAGCATGGGGCTTACGGCTGAGAACGTAGCACAGAAGTACGGGGTCAGCAGGGAGGATCAGGACGCGTTTGCCTTGCTTAGCCATCAGCGGGCTATGGATGCTGTGGAATCTGGGCGCTTTGATGCCGAGATTGTCCCTTTCGAAGTCGAAATTGTTGAGCCAGGTTCCAATGGGAAAACGGTTACCCGGACTTTTACCTTTAAACGGGACGAAGGTCCGCGCGCGGATACCAGCCTGGAAGCGCTGGCAAAGCTGAAGCCGGTCTTCAAAGAAGGGGGTACGGTCACAGCCGGTAATTCATCCCAGGTATCGGATGGCGCGGCCGCAGTCATCGTTATTTCCCAAGCGAAAGCGGAAGCATTAGGTATAAAACCCTTGGTAAGGTTTATCGCTTTTGCTGCAACCGGAGTTCCCCCTGAGATTATGGGAATTGGTCCGGTAGAAGCTGTGCCCAAAGCTCTCAAATTGGCCGGGATGACTTTGAAGGATATCGGATTAATCGAGCTAAACGAAGCTTTCGCGGCCCAGTCCGTAGCGGTTATACGGGAATTAGGCTTGAACCCTGATATCACCAACGTCAACGGTGGTGCTATTGCTCTGGGTCATCCCTTAGGATGTACGGGAACCAAGCTGACCACCCAGCTAATTTATGAAATGAAACGCCGGGATGTACAGTTCGGAATGGTGACCATGTGCATTGGAGGAGGCATGGGGGCCACAGGCATCTTCGAGAACGTTAACTAAACGGATTGTAGAGACTTCGGAAGTCCCACGGCGTGGGTTGCGGGTGGATTTTCAGACAAAATTGGGCTGTGATTTTATTTGTTGCACCATCTTGAAGACTTCCGAAGTCTGGAGCGTTAGGTGTAAATCCTGCTAAAATTAGGATCATTACAGAAAAGAGATAAGGAGTAAATTAAAATGGCTGAATTCACTGTCAAAGAATTGATTTTTAACCACGAGAAGGCTTTCCGGGCAGATAAAGCTGCAGGGGTGGAAGCTGTCATCCAGTATCATTTAACTGGCGAGGAGGGTGGTGACTACATTATCACTATTCATGAGGGCAAGTGCACAGTAGCGGAAGGTAATGCAGAAAATCCCACCATGGCGCTTACGGCCGATGCGCAGGAATTCAAGGGCATTCTCCTGGGAAAGATAGACGGCATGAAGGCTTTCATGGAGGGCAAGTTGAAGTTGGCCGGCGACTTGAACCTGGCAATGAAGTTGACCAGTTTCTTCAAGATGGGTTAATCCGTCAGGGGCTGTCCAAAATATTAATTTGGCAGCCCCTTTTTGTTTTTCCCCAGGTTGTTCCGATGCTATTCAATTGTCTGGGGCATTACAGGAAATTATTCCCAGGTACGCACATCGCGGATAAGAGGACTGTTTTCAGGGATGGCATCAGGGGAGACGCATTCAATGTGGTCAACTTTCACCCGACATATTGCCTGAATGGTTTGAAGCAAAACTTGGTGGCTCCTTTCTTCGTCGCTATCCTGGGTCAGCACCACGCGCAATGACAAGATGTCTCTGTGAGCCTCGCGGGAGACAATTGCTTGAGCACGCACGAGACCGGATACCTGACGGAAAGCGAAATTCAGTTGATTGGGGTGGATGAACATGCCACGCACTTTTACAGCCTCACCAAGCCTTCCCACGAGGATGATAGAGCGCTCTCCCTGTCGGCTCTTTCCAGGATTGGGGTCTACGTTGACTGCCAGGTCTCCTGTGCCGAAGCGGATAAGAGGGTAGGTGGGGTTGAACGTGGTGACTACCACCTCCCCAGCCTCCCCTGGATTTACGGTTTTGCCTGAATCTGGATGGACTACTTGGATAATGGCTGTCTCTAGCAGCCGCATTTCAAGACCTCCCACCTGGTCGTAAGCCAGGAAGCCAAGTTCAGCAGTGCCATAAGCGTTGGTTATTTTGATGCCATACTCTGATACCAGCCTATGGCGTAGGGGTGGAGGCAGGGGTTCAGCGGATACCAGAGCGGTACGCAGGGAAAGGTCTTTTTGGGGCGTCAAACCGACCTCTTCAGCTTTTTTCAGAAGGGCCATTAACCAGGAAGGGGTGCCGACATAACCGGTCACACCCAGCTCATGCATCATCTTCACTTGCAGGTCTGCGTTGCCAACACCAGCCGGGATCACAGTGGCGTTCATCTCCCTCAGTATCTGGTCTAATGCAATACCCGTGGGAATTAGATGGTATCCAAAGGTGTTGAGCACGACATCTTCGGAGGTGAAGCCTGCCAGGGAAAGCATTAACCGGATGCTTTCCCAAGCCGGGTTATCTCCGGTTGAGGGTTCATAGAGAGGTCCGGGGGATAAAAAGACGCGTGAAAGTTTGTCAGGGGGTACAGCTAAGAACCCACCGAAGGGCGGTCGTTCTCGTTGCATCTCCACTAATCTGTCTTTGGAGGTAACCGGGATTTTTTGAAGGTCCTCGAGAGATTGAATATCGTCTGGGGAGATGCTTGCCTGGTTGAATATTTCTTTAACTGCAGGCGCATTTTTGTAGGCGTGTTTTAACAACGCAGGTAGTCGGTCATATAAGTGCTCTGTCATGATTGTTCTTCCCTTGTTATCCGAGCCAGCGCTTACGACGTTTGTAGTGTTTCACGTCCCGATAACTTTTACGCTGGCCCAGTTGAGTTAATCCTAAATAGAATTCTCGGATGTCTTCATTTTCCATAAGGTGTTGCGCCGAGCCATCCAGAACTATTCGGCCATTTTCTAAGACATAAGCGTAGTTAGCAATCTCTAAAGCAATTCGGGCGTTCTGTTCCACCAGCAGAATGGCAACACCTTCATTTTGGTTGATCTGTTGAATGATGCAAAATATTTCTGCTACCAAAAGGGGAGCCAGCCCTAACGAGGGCTCATCCAACATCATCAATTTTGGACGGGCCATCAACCCTCGACCGATGACCAGCATTTGTTGTTCGCCCCCTGACAGGTAACCGCTGATGCGTTGGCGAAGTTCTTTCAGGGGTGGAAAGTAGTGATACACCTGTTCAAGATTCTGTCGAATGGAGCCAGGGGATTGCCCACCTCGCTGCCCTAAGGTTCCAATGGTCAAATTTTCTTCCACCGTCAGGTGAGTGAACAAGCGTCGTCCTTCCAACACATGAACAATGCCCAGCTCAACGATCTCTTCAGGTGAGAGACGGTCAATACGTTGACCATTAAATTCAATGCTCCCCCGAGTGATCTGCCCTTCCGTGGTACGCAGTAAACTGGTAATTGCCCGTAGCGTGGTAGATTTTCCCGCCCCGTTAGCTCCTAATAAAGCCACGATCTCACCTTGAGGCACCTGGAGCGAGACGCCGCGCAATACCTGCACGACGTCGCTGAATACTACTTCGATGTTATTAAGGCTGAGCATGATTGGTAGGTGTTGAGGGAGGCTCCCAAGACGGGAGCTTCCCTCATAGGTTGTTGTTTCGGTTATGGGCCGGGTCGCAGGTCAGGAAGTTCTGTCCAATCGCTGATAACCACGAAGGCATCCGGGCCACCCTGTATCATACGAATCTGGGACAACATAGGGGCACGGCGGCCATTAGAGTAGTCAACTCGCAGTACACCATAGAAGGCATCGTAGGGACTCATCTCAATGAGAGCGTTGGCAACAGCTTCTCCGTTGAGATTCTCGTACCCTACAGTATCTATAGCCCTTATGATAGCATCCTTGAGCAGGTCTACACCCGCGATCAACAACAGATAACCGACATTATGCTCACCAACTTGTCGCTGGTTGGCTTCGAACAGACTTTGGGCATACTGGATGCCAGGGTTTTCCACGTCTGTCCACCACAGGTAGGGGAAGGGAGTGATGAGCCCTACACCGTAGGCTGGGTCAGCCAGGAAGGCATAGGTTGCCAGGTCCATTGCCCAGTTGCCACCAGTAACCACAAACGCATTACGCAGACCGAGAGCGTTCAAGTCGTTTAAGATGGTCGCAGGGCCGAAAGCAAGGGTGTTTGTCCAGATGACATTGGCTCCCGCGGCTTGAGCGTTTAGGATGGCTGTGGTCGTATCAGCCGTCGGGGAGACGTCTATGACCTCTTCGGTGACAATCTCAATTCCTAGCGAGTCCAGATATGCCCGGCTTTCGTCACTCAATGCCCCTTGACCAAATGCTGTTGGCCAACTGATGTGGGCAACCTTGATCTCATCTCCGGCCCCTGCAGGTTTGTAGGTGTCCCAGTTATCCTGCAGGAATTTCATGATCAGGCCGAATTGATCCGTGTAGAGCGGCCCCAGACCAAAAGTATATCCGGAGTCGATGTAGAAACCTTTGGCGCTTAAGCCTGCTGTCAGGTTGACGATTTTGTCTTCAGCGAAGCGGCTGGCCAGCGCCTCAACCTCTCCAGACCCATAGGTAATCATTGCCAGGATGTTAGGGTTTTCACTGGTGAAGCGATCGTAAGCGGCTACAGCTTCGTCAACCTTCCCCCCGGTATCAGCAAATTGAATCTCCAACATTGCACCGTAAATTCCACCCGCTTCGTTGATTGCTGCAATGGCATCCTCAGCACCGTGAATTAACGGGGCCGTGATGGCAGCATAGGGCCCAGAAAGGTCACCAAAGTGGTACAGAATGATGGTCTCACCGGTTAAATCCGGCGGTCCAGAGGGGGTCTCTGTGGGTGTGGGCTTGGGTATGGGAGTATTGGTAGGTTCAGGTTTCTCTGGCGGCGCTGGCGGTGGTGTAGTGGGTGTCACTTTCGGAGCGCAGGCTGCCATTATCAGTGACAACAGGAGCATCACAATCAATAGGTTGTTTCGTTTGTTGTTCATGTTCTCTCCTCCAAAAATTGAAGAACTTTAGGGGGTTTAGATAGTCGAGGTAAATTTTTGTAATTTCAGTTTGAGGACCACCTCCTTTCTGTTTTTGCAGAGTATCTGGGTTAATCAGTGTGAAAAGGGTCTCAGCCTCCAGGCAGCTTTGATAATCTGCCATCGGTGGGCCAAGCCACGCGGTTCGAATATCAGAAAAAGCATGAGGGCCACCCCAAAGAATAAAGGACGTAAAGCCTGGACGGCTCCGGCGGCCGTGTTAGGGAACACCTGGATGAAAAAGGGTCCAATCAGGGTTGCTCCCTCCGTGATCCCTTCGCCCACAATGGCTCCGAATATAGGTCCAAGGTTGGTACCCAGGCCGCCAATGACCAGCATTCCTAATAAAAACACCGAATCTGTCAGATTAAACGTCTCAGAGTTGATGTGTCGTAAGTTATGAGCGGTCAAGGCACCAGACAAACCAGCATACACCGCTGCAAGGAAGAAGGCTTGCAGTTTGTATGAAAACAGGTTCACTCCCAGAAGTTCCGCAGCCAGGTCGTGATCCCGGATAGCGACGAATGCCCGTCCTAAGCGGGATTTGGCGATGTTGTGTGCCAGTATGGTGGTAATTATCAGAACACTCAAGGTCAGGTAGAGGTAACGCTGGGGGGTATCAAATTTGATGCCGAATAAGGTAGGGATTTGAACTACGATTCCCTGCGCACCGTTGAGCACCTCCTGGAAGGCATTGCGTGTAAACCAGGGGATGATAAATTGGGCTGCCAGAGTCGCCATCACCAGGTAGAAGCCTTTCACCCGCAAGGAAGGCAGTCCGAAAAGCAGCCCTACCAAACCAGTGCCCACTGCCGCCATGGGGAGCGCGGCCCAGAATGGCCATCCCCAATGACCGACCAACAATGCAGAGAGATAACCCCCGGTGGTCATGAAAGCGGCCTGTCCCAGAGAAATCTGGCCTGTATAACCGGTGAGCAGGTTGAGGCCCTGGGCAGCGATGATGGTGAGGCAAATACGATTGACTAAAGCTACTGTGCTTTGTGGGGCGTAAAGGGGAAGTGCATAGAGGGCTAATAGAAAGATGAGTAAAAGAATCCATTGCCAACGCCGTCGTATGGTGGCTATGTCTTTTGCGTATTGAGTGTCGAATTCTCCCGAAGGACGGATGATACCCATGGTTATATCCTCTCAATCCGTTTCCGGCCAAACAGACCTTCGGGTCGAAAGAGGAGCACGAACAGTAGTACCAGGTAGGGAACTATCTCCGTGGAATGGCGCACGATGGAATTGGTTGAGATGGCCACCAGTCCCCGGGCCAGGCCAATGATCAGCCCTCCAACTAAAGCCCCAGGGATGGATTCCAGCCCCCCCAGGAGGACAACCGGGAAAGCGGATAACATGACTATGGAGAGGCTCAAGTCTAATCCGCTGGATGTGGCTAACAGTACTCCACCAAATGTAGCCACCATTCCGGCCAGTGCCCAAGAGATTCCAAAAAATCGGTGTATCCTCAAGCCGATACTTTGAGCCAGTTCATGATCTTCCGACAGGCCTCGCATTGCCAGACCTGTGCGGGTGAACTGGAAAAAAGCCCCTACCAGGAGGACGCCGACCACAGCAGCCACAAACGACCAGACCAGATTTTGTTTCAGGATGATGACAATGGGAGAATCGTTATACATAAAAGGGGTATTGATCTTATACGGGTCTGCTGCCGAAAACATCTGCGGGAAATTTCGCTGGGTTCCGCCAAACATAAGGAGTGCCAGCCCTTGCAGTAGTTGGCTGAGCGCCAGCGTCATCAAGATGATGGATAACAGTGGTTGGCCAGTCATGGGTCTTAACGTCAACCGTTCGATTGCCAGGCCAAGAATGGCTGCAAAGACCAGCGCCAAGATGATCGCCAGCCACAAAGGAAGCCCAATCTCTACAGTCAACCACCAGGTGACCAGGGCTCCGATAAGCAGTAGTTGACCCTGTGAGAAGTTGAAGATGTAGGATGATTTGAAGATGAGGACCAAGCCCAGGGCAATCAAAGCCAGTGGTCCACCGCCCAGCAGGCCAGTGACAGCAAATTGAGGTAACAGGTGCCAGTTCATTCAACTTCCTCTTGGTTGGGAGCAGCAATCCGGATGGAGGTTTCGATCACACCTTCTCTACCGTCACGGTATTTCACTGGGGCGCGCACGTGAACTTCTTTTTCTCCGGCGTACATTGCCTGGATGATCTGTTGGTATCGCTCTATCAACAGGTTTCTGCGCAGTTTCCGCGTCCTGGTCAACTCGCCCTCATCGGCGTCAAATTCCTTGTGCAGCAGCACGAACCTTTGAATATTGGCGGCTGGAGGTAGGCTTCGGTTGACACGGCGTACATCCTCACGGATTAAATCATATACCTCTGCTTTCTGTGAGAGGTCTACATAAGTAGTATAAGCTAGACCTCGCTTTTCGGCCCAGCGGCCTACGTTGTCAAAATCTATGTTGATCAAGGCGCTGACAAAGGCTTTATCTTCGCCTCCAATGCTCATGACATCACGGATATACGGGCTGAATTTCAATTGGCCTTCGATGAATTGTGGGGAGAATTTCTCCCCCGAGGCTAAGTTGAGCATCTCTTTCATCCGGTCTAAATAGATCAGGTGACCGTCAGCGTCGAGAAAGCCGGCATCACCTGTGTGAAACCATCGGTTGCCTTCTTGGTCCTTGTGTATTGCCTCGCTGGTGGCTTTAGGGTTTTTGTAATACCCCTGAAAAACAGTAGGACCGGATACCAGAATCTCCCCTTGTTCGGAAGTCTTTATCTTCATGCCAGGGATGGGTACACCTACGGACTCGAATTTGACATCCTCGCCGATGTGCAGCGTGTGAGCCTGTGCTTCGGTAGAGCCGTATAGTTGCTTGATGTTCACCCCAATAGCCCGGAAAAAGCCGATCACGTCTGGGTTCAGGGCTGCACCGGAGGAATACGCTGACTTAACTCGTATCAGGCCAAGTTTGTCCCGTAAGGGGTTGAATAACAGGACATTGCCTAAAGCGTACAAGAGGCATAATCCCCAGTTTATAGGCTTGTGTTGTTCATATCGCAACCGGGCAACCTGGTGTCCTATAGGCATAAACAGTTTGTATATCCAGCGATTTAGCCACGTGGTCTCAGACATTTTTACCTGTACCAGAGCTACCAGGCTTTCCCATAAACGGGCGCTGAATAGTAAGGCGTGGGGAGCAATCTCGCGGATATTTTCCTGTACGGTTTCGGGGGCTTCAGGGAAGTTGACCTTCATGCCGGTAATCAAGTGGGTTGCCAACCCCAGTGTGTTTTCTGTTATCCATGCCGGGGGTAAAAAAGAAACGTATTCATCATATTCCGTGCGGGGGTCAATCCCTCTGTAGAGTTCGGCTCCAGAGATCAGGTTGGCGTGACTGATCATGGTACCCTTTTGGACACCGGTAGTGCCCGAGGTGTAACAAAAGATGGCAATGTCATCACCGGATCCCTGTTGTAGGTGAGTTTCGAATAGTTCGGGTTGCTGTATCTCCAGTTCTCTCCCTAATTCTTGCAGTGCCTCAAAACTGATCATCCAGGGCTCATCATAATTCCATAATCCTTTGTCATCCCAGTAAATCACGCGTTTCACCTTAGGGAGCTGTTCTTTGATCTCTAAAAGTTTGTCACATTGTTCCTGATCTTTAGCAAAGATGAAACCTGCATCCGAGTGATCTACAATGTAAAAGATTTCTGTGGGGTTGCTATCCGTGAATATTCCAACGGCTACTCCTCCACCAGCCTGGATAGCAAGTTGAGCCCAGAAGTATTGGGGATCGTTATCACCGATGATGCATACCTTATTTCCACGCTGCAAACCCAGTTGGATCAGTCCCAGGCATAGATACTTTACCTGTTCGTAGGAGTCTTTCCAGTTGTAAGATCGCCAAATACCCAGGTCCTTATGACGCATGGCGACTTTTTTCGGGCCATATTTTTGATATGTGGATATCAGGATTTTGGGCAAGGTGTCGGGCAGGGGCATACTCATTTTCCAAGATAGGCGTTGATGACCGCTGTATTACGCTGGATCTCTTTGGGTGTACCTTCAGCTATTTTCACTCCGAAATCCAAGACAATCACCCAATCGGCAATGTCCATGACTAGGCCCATATCGTGCTCAATCAGCAGGATGGTAGTGCCTTGTCGTTCTTTGATGTCCAGGATGAAACGGGCCATGTCTTCTTTTTCCTCCAGATTCATCCCGGTCATTGGTTCGTCAAGCAAAAGCAGAGATGGTTCCAGGGCCAGTGCACGGCCCAGCTCCACTCGTTTGCGCAGTCCGTGGGGCAAGGTGCCCACAACTTTTTTCCGGATGTGTGTGATTTCCAGGAAATCTATGGTCTCCTCGACCACAGCTCGATGGGCGAGGTCTTCTCGACGGGCTTTTCCCCAATAGAGCAGGCAATCCAGGAAACCGGCTTTCATGTGGATGTGCCGGGCTGCCATCAGGTTATCTAATGTGCTCAACCCTGTATATAAGGCCAGGTTTTGAAAAGTACGGGCAATGCCCAGGGGAGCAATCCGGTGGGGCGGCAGGTGGGTAAGATCATGACCTTCGAACAGGATGCGCCCTCTTTGAGGGTGGTAGAAATTGTTCAGGCAATTTAACAGCGAGGTCTTTCCCGCTCCATTGGGACCGATAATTGCCAGGATCTCACCTTTGAAGGCATCAAAGCTGACGTTACTCAAAGCCTGAGTGCCCCCGAAGTTTATGGAGACGTTTTCAATCTTTAATTGAGTTTCTTTGAATTGGTTTAAAGACATAAATGAGCGGACAAATTTGGATTTTGAAGGCTTCTTAATCCGTTATTTAAGCTGCGATGAGGACGAGGAAGGATAATGGATTGTAGAGAGAAAGCCTGGGTAATTAAAATATTTTACTGAGATTTTAGGAAAAAACAAGATGTTTCAGCGGTAATTTAATACCTGCAGTGTGGATGTTTTCAGAAAGGAGCGCAGATGTCCTGCGCTCCTTTCTCGTCGAGATCCGGGTGATGATCTAGGGTCCGGGTGGCTCGTAACAATGTTCCAACCCATCCGGAGGGCCCTTTGTCCACACGCAGCCATGCGCTTGACACGTATCCATCGTCGTATAATCGCTGCATGTCAGAGGAGGTGGTTCCTCTTCTTCCGGCGGTGCCTCTTCGCAGGTAGCCGGAATGCGGACAGCAAAATCCGTAAAGGTTGCACAGGTTGGCTCATCCGGCCTTTCTAACCACAGGCAAGCTTCTAATGGGCCTGGGTCATCAGGTAGGTCACAGGCAATACAGTAAAAGCGACCAGGAATGGTGGGATGCAGCTCACAGAGTAAGCCATGATCATCATAGAAGATGTGATACCCCTCAATCAAGTCCAGAGAGGTTAACCACTCGATATACGTATCCACCAATACCTCATAGCATCCTTCACGCCGAGAGCAACCAACATGGGTTAGGTTCCAAACATCTGTAGGTGGAGCGCCACAGGCGGGTATGGTTATCGTTTTGTAGAAACAGCGCCCATCGGCTAGACAGGCGGTGATTTCCCTCAAATCCCCGGCCGTGCCCGGAACGCCTGTACACACATACCGGCCACCTCCCCAATCCTCACAAGGCAGGACGATGCCTGACTCGGCGTAACTGAATTCCACATCGGCAGGCCAACAGAGCACATCTACCGCAGCCGCGTCGGGTGGCCAACAGACCGGCGCCATCTCGCAGACAGGTTCTTCGGGGCCTACATCAATCAACGGGCAGTCAGGGGCTGTGACCAAAACACCGTAACAATGCCCGCCCACAAAACAAAATTCGACCGCTCTCTCCACGCCGGCAGGATCAGGCAGCGCGCAGATCTGCACGCCGGGCGCCATGCCGATGCAGACTGCAGGTGCGCCGTCAATTGTTATGTTCTCGAGAACCGCATCGGGTGCGTGATTTATTTGTACGGCTGGGGTATCATCCTCCCAGCAAATCGTCTCGACGGTGTGCCTTTCGTCAGGTAATACATCTACCGGGCAGTCGTCACGTACCGGCGCCCAGGGTCTGGTTTCAAATTCCGTCCCTTCCGCGTCAGTTCCATGCAGGTAGAATTCATAATGGTCAGGAGCAGCCGGTAAGTCCGGAGCGGTACAACGGAGGCTCGTTTCTGAAAGTTCGACACAGGGGAGATCAACCGAGACGTCAGGGGTCACAATGCGGACGATATCCCAGGTGACTGGAGGTTCGAACTCAAAGGTGATGCTGAACAGGCCGTCTCTTGGACAGTCCACAGATAAGCCGAGACGGGAGGGTTCCGTCTCTCTTTCGTCGCAATCTTCTGGTCTGACGGCTGTGAACCATTCACAGTGATGTCCACACTCGTTCTCCCAACATAGTTCGAAGACAACCCAGGGCCAGGGTATACCTTCTAAACTAGAAGCCGGACCTTCGCAGGCAAGGACATCTAGCGGGTCGTTGTAGTGACAATCGAAGGGTTCGCCACCGACGGACAGGGTGTACGTGTCTGGATAACCACCAACAGTTTCAACAGCAAGGCGGATGAGGCCCTCAGGAGTTGGGCATGAAACCGCTCTCCATCCTATCCAATCCACACATAGACCAGGTATCGGATCCTCAACCCGTTCACCGCCTTCATCCACACCTTCTGGAGGGACGCGCTCATGTCCATCACCGGCATCAACGTAATTTTCCGGCAAGGCTAGCCCGCCCATGGGAACACAACGAAAACCGACATCATCGTAGGGGCGGTAGGGGTTGGCGCCTAGCCGGGTTGCGGCGCGCATCTGTTCGGACTGTGAATACAGCCCTCCGCCACGCACGACTTTGAGCGGGTTATCTTCATCCTGGTAAATCCCAGGCCCAAGCGGATTAACCTTGGGTGAGAAGGTATAGTAATTGGGTGCATACCAGTCGTATACCCACTCCCATACATTACCCGCCATGTCCCACCCGCCGTAAGGGCTGTTGCCCAGTGCGAACGTACCCACTGTTTGTGTATCTGGCGGCATACTACAGCCAAACATGTTGACATGATCACAGGTAGGTTCATCTTCCCCCCACGGGTAGCGGAATCCTTCCAAGCTTCGGGCTGCCATCTCCCACTCTGCTTCGGTAGGCAGTCTGCCACCCGCCCAGGAGCAGTAATCCCGCGCCATCACCCAATCTACACCTACCACAGGGTGGTCGGAAGAAGCAGGGTCACCGTAATGGGTCGTGGGTCCGTTCTCGAGAGCATGCACGGGCATACACGCCCCTGCAGCTACGCAGGCTGCATACATCTCGTTGGTCACTTCGTGGGTGTAGATGTAGAAACCGTCCAGGGTGACTTTGTGGCGGGGCATCTCGTCAACATCTGCTTCTGTGTCGCTCTCATCGCTGCCCATCCAGAACGTCCCGCCAGGGATGAAGATGGTCTCGGCTCCGTCTGTGTTGGTAGGCGCACCAGGACCACTGGCGACAGGAACCACCCCGCCAGTGCCAGGCGCAGTTACCCCACCTTCCTCGGGCGTGGCCGGGCCTGCCCCTCCTAAAAACGGCAAGGTGCAGGCAGTAACCATGGACAATAAGATGATTATTGTCATAGGGGAAAGTGTGAACTTTTTAACCATGAAGACCTCCTTCCGTTCATGCAGCAGGTTTTTAGCATATACCCCCAGGTGATTTGGTAATATGCTAATTATAGAGGATTGTGTACACCTGTTTTCCCAAATTATCTTAAAAATTTTTATCTTGTCGGGTGTTGTTAAATAGACTCCTGAAAGTCCTTTAATTGTGTCATTGCGAACCCTGTAGGGGTGAAACAATCCGCTCTTATGCCTGAGACTGCCACGCTGCGCTCACAGTGACAGAAATTCAGATATTTTCCAGCAATTACTTAACCCCTCAAAGGAAACCAGACATCCGAGTCCTTGAGTGCCCAGGTTGGATAAGAATCGCTGGCGATAAACCGGGTTGCATAAAGTGAGGCAAGTTTGGCATACCGTTCTCCACCGTGTTCGGCGAGTGAGAGCAGCAGGGCAACTTGAGCAATGTCGGCTAAGGTTCGAAGGGCATCCTTAGAATGCCATTGCGCTTCGTTAGGGGTCAGGATAGTAATATGGGAAAGGGTACTCTCCAGGGTGCGGCGAGCACGCGTGAATTCCGATCCGCTCGCTCGTTCCAATCGGGGGAGGATGTCATCCAAAAAGCTCTCATGAGCACTTTTTTTACCCATCGCTTCCAACAGTTCCAAAGCCTGGATGTTGCTTGTGCCTTCCCAGATCAGGGTAACCAACGCTTCGCGGTGCAGGCGGTAGGGGGCATATTCTTCCAAAAAGCCAAGACCGCCGAAGATCTCAATCGCCAGCAAGGTGACCTGAGCAGCGTGTTCAGCGGTGCGGTTCTTGGCAAGGTGGGAGAGGAAACGGGCGTAGTGGTATTCTGGGGTATAAGGTGGATTAGAGCGCCAGGCGCGGTCGAAAGCGTGGACAGCATGAAAGATGAGTGCCAGACCAGCGGCAGTCCGCACGGCCAGGTCGGTGAGGTCGTATCGGATGAGGGGATGCTCAGCCAGGGTGTGGGCAAAGGCCTGCCGGGATTGCGTACGCAGCAGGGCTTCCAGGTGGGCCTTACGCGACAATCCCATAGCCCCCACTGCGTTCGCCAGGCGGGAAACGGTCAGGTTTTCGAGGGTGTAATACACACCTAGCTCAGCCTGCCCAACCAGGTAAGCCTGGCTGCCTCGGAATTCCACCTCACCGGTTGGGACTGCGCGGGTAGCGCTTTTGTCTTTGAAACGCAGGACGTGGTAGTTCAATTCCCCAGTGCCATTCAGCCTGGGTACCAGGAAAAGCGCCAGGCCTTTAGGCCCCGGAGGAGCGCCCTCGGGTCGGGCAGTGGCCAAAGCGATGTCGGCTATGCCTGCGTTGCTGGCAAAGTATTTGTGGTCGCCGTATAGCCTCCAAACCCCCTCTTCCTGCCGGGCGAGGGTGAGGTTAGCCCCCAGATCACTGCCCCCGTGGGTTTCTGTCATCCAGGTAGCCCCCCAGGCATCCCCCCTGAGAAGGGGTTCGAGCCATTCTTTTTGCTCTGGGGCGTATTTGTGAATGGCGTAGGCGGTTTGGTTGGTGACGATCAGGGTGCAATAGAGTCCTGGGTCGGCCAGCAGGTAGCCTAAGGCAAAATGGTGCAACCAGGAACCACCATCATATGGAGGGCGGTTAATAACGGCTAACTCTTTGAGCAGGGCGCTGTGAGCAGGGCTTAACCTGGCGCGGTCTACGCGTTTGCCGTCCAGGTCGTGCATGATGAGCGAGGGTATGGCGTTATGGTCTATGTGGTCACCGAGAGCGTAAGCTCGCTCGCCAATAAGGGCACCAAATTGTCCTAACTCATTGATGTGTTGAGGGAAATCCTCCCAGTATATAGAAAGGAGGTGGGGAAGGTCAGGTTCTAAATCCCAATGATTTTTGTCCTGGATATACGATTGGAATTGCATGTGTCTCTCCTGGTGAGTTGAGGATTGGAGTGAGTTTAGATCAGGGAGGAGTACAGAGCCGCGAAAAGGATACCCAGCCCGGTTCCAGCCAGCACATCGGTAGGGTAGTGAGCCCCCAGGGCGATACGTCCGAGGGATATGAGAGCTGCAAGGGATAGGCTTATAGCATAGCCAGAAAGTGGGGTGTTCAATGTCGTGGGAATGATGACAGCCAGGAACCAGGCGCGGAAGGCATCACCGCTGGGGAAGGAGGGATCGAGGGGTACACGGGGCTGAAGGTTGACCACACCTGGAAGGGTGGAGTGGGGGCGTTTCCGGTGGATGAAACGTTTGGTGAGGAACTCGAGGGCGGAGGCGAGCAGGTAAACGATCAGGGCTGCTATTCCCCATCGGATACTTTGCATAGCCAATAAGGCTAATATGAGTAAAGCCACCGGTGTGGTACCCGCAGGCCATAGAAGCTGAAAGAACAAGACCCAGGGTCGCTGGCTCAGGCGTCCATAAAGCCAGGAAAATGAAGCGTTATCCCATCGCTTGATGGGATGTTTAACGTGAAGAAAGCCGCTTAGATACAATACTGTACCCAAAAGAGCCAGGGGAAGATGCCTCATGGCACCTGTGCCATCAATTCCTTCCAGACTGGAAAAAACATCAGCCATTGATCTGGATTGTTGCGGATTAAACCTTCTAGAACGGAGAGCACTGCTTCGGCATTCTTACGGAGGGCTGTATAAGGGTCGGAGTGGGGTTGCATAGTCACGGGCTCCGAGAGGTCTACCCGGTAGCGGTTATCCCAGAAGCGCCAACAGGAAGCCACCCGTACCGGCGCCTCGGCTTCTAGTGCCAAGCGGATATGACCCACGGGAAGGGGGGCAGGGTGTCCAAAGAAGGTGAGGGTATCTTTCTTTTGGGGCATGGGAAAGTCCACCCCGGTAATGACCACTCCGCCTTTTTTCAACCTCTCGGCTGCCATCTTCAACACTTCGGGGGAGCTGGGTGTGACCTCATAGCCTGCCTTTTCTCTAATTTCGTTCTGTAGACGATAAGCCCCCGTCGGGTTCGGATGGGAGAGTACCTGAGCTTTGAGTCCCTGGTATCCGGCTACTTGCAGTGCCAGGTCAAAGTTGCTCAAGTGAGGTGCGACAACAATCTCACCGCTTGTCCAGTTTTGGCTGTTTTCAATAAGTTCCAGGAGGGAGAGCGATAATTGGACTCGAGACGAAAAAGACTTTTTGTGTGCTTGGTAATAAAAGAGGTCAAACTGTGTTTGCACAGTGTGGCGTAATACGTTGCGGACCGCGGTATCTAAATCACTTGCCGAAGAGGGTTTTCCCCGGATAACCCACTGATTCAGGCGGATGGCCTTTAACACAGGGATATTCTGACGTTTAGCAATGTTATCTGCCAGGAGAGACCCAAGATGGCTGCCCATTCGGTAGGGAAGCAGCCATCCGATGACCAAACCCAACCCCACCCCCCAACGACTGTTTAGAAAAGCCTGTACGTTCATTTTCAAACCTAGCGGTAGAGGTTATTTCCGAATAGAAGGAGGGTTTTTCAGCAGGCTGTACCCTTCTACGATAACAGGTAGTCCTCGTGCGAGGGAGTAAACGACTGCCAGCCAGGTGAACAGGACCGCAATAGTGAGTGTGAGGTCAGCCCAGGGAGAAAATGACCGTTGTAAACCAAGCGCCAATGTCAACATAGCAAAGGCGATAGCTTTGACAATGCCATAGGTGCTGCGCATGAATTTTGAGGCCACCAGAAAGCGGCTGAGGGGGGAGCGCAACTGGTCAAAGGGGGGGAGGCCGCTGCTCATACCCACTGCACGCAAAGCGTCCACGGTTGTGCCTCGGGTGATGATAATGATGGGGATGATGATAGGGATAAGGCCCAAGTAGGCAAACACAACCCAGAGGATGATCTCCAATGTCCGGTCTGTGGCGATGTCTAAGGCACTTCCCAATAAAGAAACTTCACTGCGCGCCCGGGCGATGATGCCGTCAACCATGTCCATGAGAATAATCAGTATGATAAAGAGAACACACCAAAGGGTGACAGCAGGTGAGCCGAAGAACAAACCGATAACGTAAACAAACAGCAGGGGAAACCTTACCAAAGTGATGATATTTGCCATGATCCCTCAATGCGGAAAATTCTGTGCCCTGATTTCGTCATCGGATCTGTCCATCTCAATGAGTTCACCCGTAGCCACGAACACAATCCGCTCACAGATGTTCGTTACCCGGTCAGCCAGGCGCTCTAGGTTGTGGGCTACCCACAGTAAGTGAGTGGCCTGGTCAATCGTTCTGGGGTCGGAGATCATGTAGGTGAGCAGTTCACGATATACCTGGTTGTACAGACCGTCAATCATGTCGTCTTGCTGGGGTATCTGCCGGGCCTGTTCTACGTCCACGGCTACAAATGCTTCGAGTGCCTGGATTAACATCTGCGAGCCAAGTTCTGCCATGCGAGGGACATCAATGAGCGGCTTGAGCAAGGGCTGTGAACCCATCTGGATGTTGATGCGGGCGATTCCTTTAGCGTAATCCCCCATACGTTCCAGCTCGGTAATGATTTCCAGAATAGCCGCCAACACGCGTAGATCGGTGGCCATGGGTTGTTGAGTAGCAATCACGATGAGACAATCCCTCTCGATCTCAAATCGTCTATTGTTGATTTTTAAATCCCTTGCGTAGACTTCATGAGCTGCCTCAACGTCACGTTTTTTCAGGCTCTCAACAGAGTCTAAGGTCATTTGGACGACCATTTGGCCAAGCTCCAATACCTCGTTGCACAGCTCTTTGATTTTCTTATCCAGTGTATCTCGGGTCATAATCCACCTCACGGTAGATAAAAGGGAGTTCCCCCATTTTAGCCCATTTTTCCGTATTGTGCAGGACAGGTACGGACGGATCTCCTCAACTTTTTTACCTGCGTGTTTCCCCTGACAACGAAATCCGGAGGGATTTTCTGCTTGCACCCGTTATGTTGACATCCTTTGTGGGGTTAGCCTGGGTGGGCTATTCACTATCCCAAACAGGGTCATCGGATTTGAAGATATAATTCACCTACCCTATGTGCCTAATCAGACAGGTTCAGGTGAGATAAACCCATGAGTGAGACTGACCTCCGTAAACGGTTGAACGAACTCCGGCGAGAATTGCACTACCATAATTACCTCTATTTCGTGAAGAACGAACCGAAAATCAGCGATTACGAATACGACCAGATGATGATCGAGTTGCGCCATATCGAGGCCGAACGCCCCGATTGGGTTACGCCAGATTCACCCACCCAGCGCATCGGAGCTCCTCCCGCTGAAGGGTTCGTCAAGGTACGGCACCCGGCCCCTATCTTGAGCCTCTCAAATGCCTTTGATGCCCAGGAGGTGCGCGCCTGGTTTGAGCGCATCTATAAACTCGATCCACGTGTAGCCCGTGCGGATTACGTTCTTGAGCCCAAGATAGACGGACTGACGGTAGTGCTACATTATCGCCAAGGGGTATTCGTGCAGGGAGCCACCCGGGGCGATGGCTACCTGGGAGAGGACATCACAGCCAATCTGCGAACCATCAGGACACTGCCTTTGCGTATTCCAGTAGGTCAGAAAACAGGGATCAGGAATGAGGAGTCGCTGTCGGAATCTAGACCCCTGATTCCTGATTACCTGGTCGTACGTGGCGAGGTGTTTATTAGGCTGGATGATTTTGAAAAATTGAACCAGAAGTTAGAAGCGACCGGCGAGCGCACTTATGTGAATCCCCGTAACACTGCCTCGGGTTCCCTTCGCCAGCTCGATCCGAGCATCACTGCGCAAAGACCTCTAACCTTGCTTTGTTACGCCATCGTGGCGGGTGAGGGGGAGCTTCCCGATACGCAATGGGGATCCTTGGCTTATCTGCGTTCCCTGGGCTTTCCTGTGCCCCAGGCAGAACGCTACGCCTCACTGGATGCGGTTATCAGCGCGTATTCCCAATGGGTGGAGCGTCGGGATGAATTACCCTACGAGACCGACGGTCTGGTGGTAAAGATCAACGATCTGAGGCTGCAATCCGATCTGGGAGTGGTGGGTAGGGAACCGCGGGGGTCTATTGCCTTCAAATTCCCGGCACGCGAGGTAACCACCCGTTTGCTGGATATCGGTGTCAATGTGGGTCGCACAGGAGTATTGACCCCTTATGCCATCCTCGAACCCGTGGAAATTGGCGGGGTGACTGTCAAACAGGCTACCCTGCACAATTTCGATTTCATCGCCGACAAAGATATCCGTGTGGGTGACCGCGTGCATGTAAAGCGAGCCGGAGATGTGATCCCTTACGTCATAGGCCCCGTCCGGTCTGCAAGGACGGGAGTGGAACGACCCTACCTCCCACCCCAGACCTGCCCGGTTTGCAGGGAGCCGGTAGAGCACTATGAAGGTGAGGTAGCCTGGTATTGCGTCAACACAGCCTGCCCGGAACAACTTATCCGTAACCTGGAACACTTCGTCGCCCGGCACGCCATGGATATTGTCGGTTTGGGGATCAAGATCGTTGAGCAGTTGGTCGCAGAGGGATTGGTTGGCGACTTTGCTGATCTGTACACCTTGCGGCGCGCAGATCTGTTGAAGTTGGAAGGGTTCGCCGATAAGAAAGCCGACAATCTGTTGGCTGCTATCCAGGAGTCGAAGTCCCATTCCCTGGCACGGTTGATCACCGCTCTGGGCATCCGTGGTGTGGGGGAAGTAGTGGCTGCTGACCTGGCACGCTTCTTCCCTGACCTGGACACCCTGGCCAAAGCCACTATGGAGGACCTTGAGCGCATCGAGGGGATTGGTCCTAACATTGCCCAGGCGATTGTGGATTGGTTTAACCGCCCGGCTAATGTACGGGTACTGGGTAAATTGCGCGCTGCGGGCGTCTGGCCGAGAGAAAAAATCGCTCTGGAAAAGCCAGCAGGAGCCTTGCCCCTGGCCGGTTTGACCTTCGTGGTTACCGGGACTCTAGCTGGTTTTACCCGTGAGGGGGTCAAACAATTCATCCAAGAGCACGGCGGCAAAGTAACCGACTCGGTGAGTAGCAAGACGGATTTTGTTGTAGTGGGTGAGAATCCGGGTTCAAAGTTGACCAAAGCCCAGGAGCTCGGTGTGCAGGTGATCGGTGAAGACCGGCTGCGTCGGCTGGTCGAGAGTGGGGAAATAGGGTAGGACAGTTATCATATCCTGCTCATCTGTCCTTACGAGGTCCTTGTCGCAAGAATGCCTCCAAGACTTCGGAAGTCTCGATCCTTGCGACGTCCTCGTCGCAAGTAGGATGAATGGTGGCGTCCGCGTCGCAGGGATTTGTTATATAATCTCACCAACCAAGTCGGTATACCCTACAGCCATATCTTCAAAGGGAGGCAACCATGTTATCCAGGATACACGCTTTT
>JBFLVL010000028.1:0-42281 GCA_040758495.1 Chloroflexota bacterium | reverse complement strand
TGGTGCACGTGCGCCGCGGTGCCCTGCTGCACGACATGGGCAAACTGGGCATCCCGGATACCATCCTGCTCAAACCCGGCCCCCTCACAGAAAAGGAATGGGAGATCATGCACCAGCACCCGGTCTACGCCTATGAGCTGCTGGCTCCCATCCCTTACCTGCGTCCGGCGTTGGACATCCCCTACTGCCACCATGAGAACTGGGATGGCAGTGGTTACCCCCGCAAGCTGAAGGGTGAGCAAATCCCGCTGGTGGCGCGCATTTTCGCGGTGGTGGATGTGTGGGATGCGCTACGCTCTGACCGGCCCTACCGAAAAGCCTGGCCAGAAGAGAAAGCGTTGGCTTATATCCAGGAACAGGCGGGCAAACACTTTGACCCACAGGTGGTGGAGGCGTTCTTGCGAACAGTGGGTAGCTGATGGGAGATGGCTGATAGCCTGTGACTTATGGCTGATGGAGGTGGAAGATGGCATTTCGATTTGAAGGTTTGGAGATCTGGCAGAAGGCCAGAGACCATATAGAAGGTGGATAATATTTTTTGAAAGTAGTTAGTGAGGAGTGAGCGACGTGTAAAAAGATCTGACCCCCGTCCCCTGAGCGACCCTCTGCCATCACGCCCGAGGACGGGCTGTAGATCAATAGATATGCTGATCTAAGCCCCTCCCCTCTTCTCGATCTAAGCCCCGTCCCCGGGGCGAAACTAAATAACCATCATGTCCTTCAAACCACTTCATATCCCTGATCACCTGTATTTCATAACGTACGGTCTCGTTGAATGGCTGTCGTTGTTCAGCGACCCCACTTACGCCTCAATCGTCCTGAATTCATTGGACTGGCACCGCAAACAAAAACGCATCCTTTTGTTCTCCTTCGTGATCATGCCAACTCACATTCATTGGATATGCAAACCCCAAGATCCTTATACAATCAACGAAGCGCTTCAATCTTTTGCTTCTTTCACTGCCCACGACATCCTGAAAGAATTACGCAAGAATAGGCGTAATGATTGACTAAAAACCTTTGCTAGTCATGCCAAGCCCGATAAACAACATTGCATTTGGCAAAAACCGTTGGTGGAGAATATATTCAGTGATGGATTTTTGGAAGAGAAGATGGAATACATCCATAGTAATCCCGTTTCGAAGCGTTGGATACTAGTGGATGATCGGGCAGATTATCTCTATTCGAGCGCCTGTTTTTATGATCGTGATGAGACACCTGTCATCCCTATTGATGATGTGAGGGAGTTTCTTGCTTAATCAAGAGGCAAGCGATAGGCTACTGACCGATGACGCCCTCCCCCCATCTAAGCCCCATCCACGGGGCAACAACGTGTGTCGTTTGGAATAGCCTTCCGATCTCCCTGGCCAAACCCGTCAGGACAGGCGATACACCCCGTGAAAACGTACGGGGCTACTCGATCCAAGGCTCACCCCCCATTCGGGGGCAGGTCCCTCGACTGCGTGGCTAACGGAACTCCGATTTCGACTACGCTCAACCCAGGGGTCAGGATGGTCTCGATACGCTTCGCTACTCGACCAACAGGACATCGCGGGTCGAGTGATCCGAGCGTAGCGAGGATTGTATCGAGACCCCTCTTATCCGCTGGGTCGAGCCTGCTTGTCCCCGCAAGGGGATCGAGACCGAGACCCCTTCGATGTTAGTCTCAATACGCTTCGCCACTCGACCAGCAGGGGTGGGCGACGATGGGGACGTCGGCTGGAGGGGAGGAATAGGCTAGATAGGCGGGGAGTCTTATAGTCTGATGGAGCGGCAGTTGGAGGAACGAACCAGGTTATGTTTCAACCGGGTGGAGGAACTCTTGATATTCCTTCGCCGAGGCTTCTTGAGCAGCCCTGCGTAAGGAACCTATCTCGTCAAAATTATTTTCTAGTAGCGATACGACGTAGGGATCCAAAGCGGAGTCCTCAACCATTTGCCTGAGAACCTTCAAGGCCTTGTCATTGGACATCCCCTCCCTATAAGGACGGTCCTCAGTAATCGCAGTAAACACATCCGCAACGGCCATGATCCGAGACCCCAGCGCCAGGTCCTGACCTTTGTGGTGGAAGGGATAACCATTACCATCGATTCGCTCGTGGTGAAAGGAACCCCAAGCATTGATAACCTCGAGATCACGGATGGGCTCCAGGATCCTGTAGGTGTGGAACGCATGGCTGCGCATTACATTAAATTCTTCTTCGGTCAATTTGGCGGGTTTATCCAGTATTTCCCGGGGTACCGCCAGTTTACCCAGGTCATGGAGATGACCTGCGACCCTCATCATCTTACACTCCCTTTCAGAGAACCGGGCAAATCTTGCCAGGGCTTCTGCACTGGCTACCACCCCACTGGAATGAGTCGAGGTGAACCGACTCCTGAAGTCAATGATGTGGGAAAAAAGCCTGGTTAAATCGAGGAGATCCTCCATACCCAGTTCAAGGGTTGCCAGCCTGACATTCGTAGAAAGGATTGAATCTATGGTGGGGGATACAGCATCCAGCCAGAAATGCTCCTTGGGAGCCAAACTTAGAAAGGCTTCAACCAGGCTGGGCATAAACAATTTCCCAGAGAAGGCGTTTATCTTATCGCTGATGGCCTTGACCTGACTCAGGACTTCTTGGTCTTTATTTATGAGTACTTCTATTCGGTAAGCGAGATGCAAAAGATGGCTATACATAGGCACCTGCTTCCCCTCGAACTCTTGACCAGCTCCATCATTCCAGGGAATATGGTGGTACCGAACGAGAAGGGATAAGTTAGACAGGGGTTCAAATTTTTGTAAAAGTAGGTAACCCAATTCAGCGTGCTTGTACGGATTGTCAAATTCAAACCGAAGGGTATCTAACCTTTCTCGGAGTGAAAGGGCCCCAACATCATGTAGAGCCCCCGCCAGCACCAGTTCTTTTTGTTGCTCCTTGGGTAGGCCCAATTCCTGGCCGATGCTAAAGGCAATGTAAGCGACCCGCTTTTGATGGTCGACAATAGACGAGCTAACCAGGTCTACAGCGTTTGACAGGCTGACGATCAAATCGAACAGTGAAATTTGGGGTTCTTTTATCATCTAATGATTCCTTTCCTAAATGACCCATGTTGAACGGAAGTCGTTCAGCTCATTTTGCATTCAGGCTTCTGGTCAGGAGGAACACACCCGTCTGATTTGATTTCCCTAGGTACTTTTTTGGGGTTCAACGGTAAATGTATCGAAGAGGAAATTACACTGCTTGTTGCCCAGGTATATAGGCACAATCGCCTCAGCGTAAAGCCTGGTAATTCTCTATAGAAATTCCGGCTTTCTCAAATAAGTGGCGTATCCTCTCCAACTCCTCGTCGTCTGGACCACTCCCAACCCCAAAGTATCCCAAACCCACATACCCATTACGGGTGGGATTGTCAGTAATCGTCCAGATGGCAAACTGCTGAACGCGGAAGGTCTCCTCATGGAACTCGTCAAGGTTCAGCAGTTTAATAAGGTCCTCCGAAACTGGTGTTCTGCTTATCGTGAATTGGTCCATTCCACTTGGCACGCCACGTTCCATATTTGCACAGGCCACTTGAACAGTGAGAGTCTGTCTATCTCCCCGGGGCCACAACAGGGCTTTCTGAGTTCCTCTGGCCACCATGTCCTGTGTGCTGGCAGACTGTGCCTCGAACAACGTGCCCTTTAAAATCGTCACTTCCAGAGGAAGGTCACTTAAAGATTCCAGAATGATTCGGATCCACTCCAACCCATCCCCGGTGATTTCAACTTTTATCAACCCCCTTGTTTCTGCTTCGCTTAACTCAATGGTCGTTGGGGTAGCTGGAAACGTTGGGGTCGGAGCCCTTTCAGCTTCCATGGTTGCATCCAGCACTTCCATGGTCATGTGAAGCACTGCTCTAGCGGTACCTGTGGCTTGCCCGGCTGGAGAGGCAGCTTGTAGCAACGAAAGAGAATAACAAGCCAGACAAAGCAGTATGACAACCCCAATGACAAGAAACCATTGCCACCTTTTCATCGTCCCTCCACTCACACAAACTATATGCCCGACCCTTGCAACGGTGGACAGCCTACCTACTTCTCACCGGCTATCCAAGGCCAAATTTAGGGGCTCATACGGACGATTGAACCAATCTCGGTAAACACCTCCTGGGGACATTATAACATTTCTGCTGGCTGCCTGACGGTTGGGTTCACCACCCTGAGCGGAGCGCAGTCCCAAACGCTAGTGAGGGAGGAGGTGCAGTCGAAGGATGAGGGGGGAGGAAGCAGGCTGGAATTCCGGGTTAGGTAGCGAAAATGTTGAAGCCGCAATCAATCTCCGATTACAATATTTGGTAATGAAATCCCTCCTAAAATCCATCTTCACCATTCACAGCCTGTCTGCTCAGATGATCCTGAGTTTTACCCTGGTGGTCATTCTAACTGCGGTGACTGATTGAGCTCGTCCAGCAAATTAGATACTTTGGCCTTAAGAACCGTGAAATCAAACTGCAACTGCGTGTGTTTGCCGGTTTGCTGAGGCGTGGCAGTCCCCCTTCCAGTCACAAGAGCTTGTCGCAAGCCGAGATCGGCGGCGAAGACGTCCATTGTGAGACGGCCTTTCAGGACGTCGTCATGGGGGATGACAATGGTGTGAAACGCGGTTACGATTATCTCTTCGAAATAAAACTCTCAACCCAAAATACGACCTGCGATGCAAGGGTCAAGGCTGTTTTATATTCTTCGGCTGTGATTTCTTCAACAGGCCCAGGGTAGCGCGCTTGCACGGCGTATTGGGTCAGGATATCGGCAGACTTGACTGTTTCTGGGATTGTGGCGTCACTCGATTCCAGAATGTCCATCAAGCGGACGAGGGAATGGGTCTTGGGAAAATCCAGCCCTTTGAAGAGACAAGCGGCTTTAAGCGCTTTCTCTGCGGCCTGCTGGGCATTGAAGCACAAGTCTTCCAGCATGACATCCTTGCCGCGTCCTTTTTCAGCGAGATGCAGATTGCTATACGCGCGCCTCAGCCACACTTGGGGATCACTTGGATCAGCGGGCGTCATAGAGCACCTGTCCTTCCAGGAGGGCGGGGCGCAGGATCGTGCCGGGCTTATCGCCATAATTCGCAATGTCTTCTTCTGTGACCACCACCACATCCACCGGCACACCGATCCCATGCAGGTTGCGGTAAATCTTTTGCGCCAGTTGACGACGATGGGCCGGCCCGCGCACAATTACCAGGATGTCGAGGTCGCTATCGGGGGTAAGGTGGCCGCGCGCGCTGGAACCAAAGGCCAGCACCCGTTGCGGTTGGACCGCGGCGACGATGCGTCGGGTAACTTCTTTCTTGATCTGCGACCAGTTAAGGGTCTGAGAAGGAGGCGTGGAGCGTGTGGTGGTCATAACGTTATTTTATCCCGAAATGAACCCAACGATAGGCTCCCCCTTGTGAGGATGTTAACTCCACCCCATACAATTTAGCCACCATCTCATCAAGCTCCTGCTCCAACCTCTCCATTTTCTCTGGCAGAGTTTGTGTCAACAATGGGTTCTCCTCCTGCATCAGACTTACTCCTCCTCAACTTCTACATCCGCCTCATCCAGTGGTTCGCGCACGGCGTTACGCAGCCAGTTCTCGTCGAATCCATCAGGTTTGTGAGCCTCAATGGTCAGGCGAATGTGACCGACCAGGTCAGCCAGGTTCTTGAAGGCGTTCCAGGCGGCAAAGAGCTGCTGGCGGGTCATTTGCATGCTCAGAAGTAAGTGGGTGCGCCGGGCTGTATAGTCTGGAGTTTCAATGGTTTCAGGCATGGATGGAGCCTCTCCAGCGGGGGCAGCCTCGCCAGCGGTCACCGCGTGGGCCTCTTCCGTCACATCTTGCCGGACGATTTGCGGTAAGACGATCAGGGACGAGCCCTCGTCAATCTCGATCTCTGGGAGTGCGATCCCAATGCGCACTAATTCGGGGGCAATCAAGTATCCACTGCCTTCGCGCAGTTGCACTGTATCCACCAGGCCAGCGCGACCAATATAGCCAAACAGGCCGCGCTGCACGCCCTCAGCCACCGCCTTGCGGATGGCAGCGCTGCTCTCTAGGCGAGGAAACGCCAAGGTGCCGTAAAAGTCGTCCACGATCTCTGCCAGGCTGATGCCTATGCGGGCCTTTTTCCCCGCGCCCAGTTGCAGCAAGTCGAGCATGCGTTCGGGGGTCACGTTGTCGAAAATATGTGGCGGCGAAATCTTGAGCAGTTCGATCAGGCGCTCGTGGATTCCCTGCGCAGCCAGGGCTCGCCCGCTGCGTTCGACTTTTTCAACCTGGATATCCTTCCCCTCAAGTTTTGGCAACCAGACGCTTTCGTAAAGACTGCGGATGGCCGACTCCTGCGCCAGGCGATAGGTCTTCTCGCGATCGTTCAGTTCGGCCAATTGGGAAGTGGTCAGGTTTAGGGTCGTGCGTTCGCGATGGATCCGCTGAGCGGCGAGTAGATATTTCTGCGCTTCGCGCAGATCGGAAACCGCTTTGGGATCAGGTACGGCCAAACCGAGGCCGTTACGATACTGGCGTAAATGCTCCCCATAATGCGTGAACATTTCAACCACCCGCTGTTCCTGTTCTTTCAGGGGCAGGAAAGCAAACTCAGGAGACAGGTGGGCCAATATAAAGCGCGGCTCACGATGAGGGATGTGCTGGCTATCGGCCGGCCAGAGGATTGCCGGACGCCCTTGCAAGCGGCTGTCCAGTTCCTCTCTAATTGCCGGGTCAATATCACGGGCGACATCCAGTCGGCTGGCAAAGTCTTCCAGCACCTGGGTGACGTTGGGGGTCGTCTTGAAAGCATAATGAACGCCGTCGAAATGCAAATACAGGCACTGATTGCGCAAGTGACCCAGCGTCGCCTGAGCCGTGAGGCTATCCAGGTCGGGCCCCACAACCGCCGCCAACAGTTCGCTTTCGGTGACGCCGACGGCCACCGGTTCGTCCGTTTCGGCATCTGAGCGGGTCAGGCCGCCAAAGGAATACATCAGAATAGCCGTTGCCAGGCGCATGGCCGGATTGACACCGCTTAATGCTTGTTTTTCATCCACAATTCGTTTGTCAATCAGATGAACGCGTGCATTCGGGCTGAAGAAATCCCGCTCCAGCACAGCCTTGAATGCCTCGCGCTGGCCTCCAATTCTTGAAACTTGAGGGCAGGATTGAGCGTAACCCTTATATTGTGTTTCACCTCTTGGGTGACCATGAGCGGGTGAAGGTCAAAAGCGATGAGAGGGTTTCCTTCAACGGGGTGCAGAGATAAAGTGTAACGCGCCCATTCGATAGCAATTTCATTATGACGGGGGCGAAAGGAACAAGGAAGACGAACCAGATAAAAGTCAGCCTCTTCTAATTTCTTGTGCAACAAACGAGACATATTCTTTCTTGGATACACTTCGGGCAAATCCCACACTTCGGGTTTGCCTACGCTCACTAACGGCAACTCGCTTTTCGGTATTGGATGTGCGCTTTTGTCACCACGAATCCGCGCATCGCGCTGCCAGTGCTCGGCCACCTCATCGGATTCAGGTTCGAGCGAGGCTTCCCAAAGCGCATCTTTGAAGTCCCGGGGGACAGTTAGCCACATATGGAACCTCCGCAGAGGAGTCGGCTCACTGAAATCGGACAGGGATTTACGATGATTCTCAATCTAATTCCTCTCCTACAATCCGCCCACCAATCTGCCGGATGGTCTCCTTGATTTGGTGCTCCAACGCAGTCTGCGAGATGCCTTCCTCGCTGGAAACACTGATCTCGATGGTGAACTTGAAATCCCCAATCGCACGGTTGATTGGCAGGAGGATGCCGCGGTTGACGTCGGCGATCTTGCTTGCAGGGATATCGGCAATAACCAGTCGAATGCGTCGGTAGACCTGCTCACCCGGCGGGGTTGGTTCAGGCTTTGTTCCTTCTTCATCATCCCGCGCTTCGATAGCGACGGTTGTATCACCGGGAGTAACTACACCTTCAACAACTGCACCTTGTTCCTCAGCCGCCTTCTTCGCCAGCCAGGATTGGCAATCTTCCTGCACGATCAGGTAAACACCGGGTTCGAAGATCACACCATCGAGGAGGACATTGGTCTCGAATTTGAGTGTCTCCCAAAGAATTTCATCATCTCGAATTTCCACCTGACCAAATGCTCCATCTTGAATACCCAACTGGATGGCGCGGGCTACGACACCCTGTTCGGCAGGGACGGGCAAATCGGGGTTCTTGTAAAATTGATCCAGTAACACGGCGGTGGAGAGCCGCTCATTGTCTTGCATGAATTTGTTGACGATGGTGCGGTAGTGAAGTGTGGTCAGAATGGCGCCCACGTCGCTAGAGGTCAGTTCCTGCCAGTACCAGCCATCCAAATCTTCTTTGCCTGCCACCGGCTGCCCCAGGTCAATCGTGCGATTCCCAAATCGGACCGCGTGGTACATACGCCGCACGTTGTATGAGTAGTCGCGCTGCAGGTCGCGTATGCGGCGTTGGATTTCATCGCGCCGGGCTTCCAGTAATGGACTCTTCCCCGATTTGATCTCGTCCTCGATCTCACCCAACGCCAGAACGGTCTTGACATCCTCCTTCAGCTTTGCGAAGGCGGCGGTGTCGGCCAGGGCGAAGAAGAGGGTGTTCTTGTACTCCCGGAAGTTCGCCCCCCGGCGCTCGATCCACTGCGGGATCTGGTCGCCGGCGTCCTCCGGGTGCAGGAGGACCAGTTTGAGTTCGCGGTTGTCAGGGATGCCATCACCACTCTCGGGCCATAGATAAATCCTGAACTTGCCTCCCAACTCCTTCCCGATGACAGCCTGCATCTCCGGCTCGAAGGACTCGTTGAACAGTTCCTTCTTGTCCAGGATCATGCGGTTCAGGTTGGGGATGCGGGAGAAATAGTAGGCATCGGCGCGGCTGTTCAGATACCACAGGGTGTTGGACAGTTTGCCCAGCACGTCGGTGACATAGGCCGGGATGGTATCGCCCCGCAGCACGGCCAGCTTGATGTAGGGCGCGCTGATGCCCCTCTCCGAGTCGTCGGCGCTGAAGGAGTGGAAGAAGACGGCTGTGGAGATGCGTTGGGCCAGGTGCTTCCAGGGCCTGTTGGTCGCGTCGAGCGCCTGAGCCTTGGCCTCGTGTCCAGCAATGTCCGAGCCGATCACGCCCTCGTATTCCTGGCCGATGTGCTTGAGGAACTCCTGGCGGATGGGGGGGTGGCCCATGTTGATGTCGCCGGGCAGGATCACGTCCAGGGGGATCTCCCGCTGGTACAGGTCTTCGATCACGTTGGCCAGCAGGCGCAGCACGCCGCGGGTGCGCTGGAAGGTGGGGAAGGTGCTCCACTTCTCGTACAGGATGTCAATCAAATCGGGGTGGAAGGGGTAGGCCAGCTCCATCTTCTGGCGATAGTTGACGTCGGGGGCCTTGGGTGGCAGGTCATCGCGGTTCTGCTGGTAATGCTGGAAATAGCGCTGCACCACAGTACGCATCTCGCCTTGTTTGAGGCGCTCTACCTCGAAGAGACGGCGGCGGATGACGGCGTAAACCTCTTCGCCCTGGACAGGCGTCTCGATGCTCTCCACCCGCCCAAAGATCTTGTTCAGGCGAGCCAGTGATTCTTCCTCCTGCTCGCCAAAATCCTCCAGGTAACTGGATGGCAGGGTGACCACCATCATGCCCTGCGGGATGGAAGCTACGGTCTCGGTCAGTTCCTGGAAGAAGGCGAAGGTCTGGGCGCCCAGGGAGACTTTGGTCTTTTCCTTGACCCTCACATCCAGTGCGCGATTGATGTACTCCAGGATCTCGTCGAAGAGCAGGATGAAGGGCTGATGGGCCTCCAGGAATTCGCGCAACTTCGCTTTGCCCGGTGAGATGCGGGCCTCGTCGTTCTCGCGGAGGATCTGGTAGCCGGACTTCCCGCCGATCTGGTAGGCGACCTCCCCCCAAAAGGTTCGTCGCGCGACCCCATGGGAATTGATGCCGGCGATGGGATCCCAATGGTTGCCAGCCACCACGGCCACCTTGGGTGAGAGCAGTTCCAGGCCGGGGGGCAGCAGTTCTTTGATCTGTTCCCCATGTTTGAGATAATGGTAGATGGCCACCAGGGCATGCGTCTTGCCGCCGCCGAAGGGAGTCTGGATCTGCACTACAGAAGAGCCTTTGCCGCTGCTGAGGGTCTGGTGGACGCGGCCCAGCAGGTGGGTCAGGCCCTGGGTGAGATGGGTTTTCTTGTAGAACAAGTAGGGGTCGCGATAGTCGGGTGCAGCGGCGCCAGCGGCCACATCGCCCAGGTCAGCAGCAAAGACGGCTTCGTCAAAGTCGCCTCTGCGAATGTCTTCGTGAGGAGGGATGATCTCGTACCAGGGTTTCATAGCTATTTTTCCTTAATTGCTCACGGATTTGCACAGATGGGCACGGATTTTTTATCCGTGTGAATCCGTGTTTATCTGTGGGCGATAAACCTTGCGGTCGTTGTCGAAGATTTTTCGCTTGATTTTGGGTTCTGGGCCAAAGTTGAGTAGCAACCCTACTTCAAAATCTGTTGCATTGAGATAGTTTAGCAATTGTGATTCATGCTCAACCGCAAGGGCGCGAACCGCTTTCAGTTCCACGACCACGCCATCATTCACCACCAGATCGGCGAAGAACTCACCCACGATTTGCCCATCATAGTAGACATTGATCGGATATTGGGTCATCACTTTGAGACCCATTTTTCGTAGTTCGATGGCCAATGCTTCTTCGTACATACTTTCCAGGAAACCATAGCCCAGGGTGTTGTACACTGTGTAAAACGCTCTAATGATTTTATCCGTTAGGTCTTTGTGTTTCATTTTCTTCGTGTCCTCGAATCGCTCACAGTTTTGCATGGATTCGCACTGATTTTTTGTTTGTTGCTCACGGATTTGCTCAAAATACTTCTTTATTTTGATCCGTGTTGATCTGTGTCCATCCGTGAGCTATCAATCAAACAACCTTCCCTGCTCCGGCTTAGGCTTCTTCGCCTCAGCGATGACCTCAGCACTCTCGCGGGTGTAGGTATCTTTGCCCAGCAGCAGCCCTTCCAGCAACTGTTTTTCCTTGCTGCCATTGATCAGGCACTCGGCCACGGCCTGGCAAAACTGCCAGAAAGCCCCGCTCTGACCGTATCCGCTCTGGCCTAGCATTTGGGGGATTTCGTTCTTGCGGCCCTTTTCCCACAACTGGCAGGCGCGCTGCATGGCGTCCACCATGTTCTCGATCTCTTTGATCTCGCCGCGCCTGTGCGGGCCGAGCACTTCGATGTCGGATTTGAGTTTCTTGACGAAGCCGCCCTTGCCCCAGAGTTGCTCCAGATCGACTCCCTGGGCGCTGGCGATCTTGCGGGCGTCGTCGAAGGGGACTTTGTTTTCCAGGTAGGTCCAGCGGTAGGTCAGGTAGAACTGGGCCTCTTTGTCAATCGCCTCGCGGCTGACATCTTGCAGCAGGCGGTTGGCCAGGAAGTTGGTGGACACCTGGCGGATGAAGGCCAGCAGTTTGTCCACACCGACCGGCTCGCCCGAATAGGTCTCCACCCGCTCGTAACGGGAGTACTCCTCCATACCTGGTCCGATGGCGGAGATGAAAAAGTCGCCCCCGGCGATGCCCTCGTCCCAGAACTGGGCCAGCTTTTTTTCAACGCGGGCCTGGATTTTGGGTTGGATTTCGTTCCAGAAGCCGAGCGGCTGGCGTTCGATTTTGCGGCAGACCATGTAGATGGAAGAGGCCAGGGCAGCCGAGGCAGAAGCACGCAAGCGAGTCTTCATTTCAGTGTGTACAGGCCAGGAGGCAGTAACCACCAAGCCAGCCTCGGCCAATCCGTTAAGCATTGTCTCCCAGCCCTCGGTAGTCTTATGAGCATAGACGATCACAGCTACACCGCCAGGCTTGAGCACGCGTTCCATCTCACAAAAAGACTCGCTCAATAACCGCTCGAAAAAGGCTTTGGCTGCCCGAGCGTTCTCGTGGCGAATTGGCTCCATGATAGCCTCGCCACTCTTGGGCACCACAGGCGTGGCGAACAGTTCAGGGAAGTGCTCGCCCACGGCGCGCTTGAGCCAGACGTAGAAAAAATCGGACAAGGCCGCGTAGGGTACATTGTCGTAATAGGGTGGATCGGTAAGGATAGCATCCAGATACCTATCAGGTAAGGGTAGTGATACCGCTGAGCCGTTTTGGACTTTGCTTTGGGCGGTGAGGATGGCGGGATTGGCTTCGATGTAGCGTAAAACCCAGTCACGATTGGATGTCCAATCGCCATTCACTGCTGAGAAAACATTTAGTTCAATATAGTCCCAGGCAATAGGTAGAGCCTGACGACCAAATACATGCTCTATTTTTTCTCCATATACATTGTAAACAACTGTATTAGCGTTTTTATCAACCAGGCGATCAAGAATTATTGTCTCAAA
This sequence comes from Chloroflexota bacterium, assembly GCA_040758495.1. Taxonomy (GTDB): domain Bacteria; phylum Chloroflexota; class Anaerolineae; order Anaerolineales; family JBFLVL01; genus JBFLVL01. The sequence goes on along the minus strand of JBFLVL010000028.1, from coordinate 29,869 downwards.
CCCCAATATCGCTTTCTCCAACTCGTCGGGGAGCAAGGCGATGTGATCGGCTTCCAAGGTTTTTAAAATCGTGGCACAATCGGTACGCACACGCTGGTAGCTGCCTTTGATCTGCTCCAGAAACGTCACCAGCGCCAGTTTCTGCCGGGAGTTGAACAGTTCCTGCCATTGCTTCATGCCGTACTTGTTCACGCGGAAACCCAATGTTCCATCGGGGGGTAATTTTTCTTCTGGTAACGGGCTTTCCAGGTACGGCCAGTTGGCGATTTTTTCTTTCAGGTAGGCGGCAGCGGCTTCAAACACGCCTAAATCTTCCTGTGTTGCCAGGCGGTAGCGCTTGCCGGTCTGCTTCGGGTGGTGCAGCACTACGGCCACCATGCGCTCGCCCATTTTCCCGGCGCGGGCCAGGCGGCGGGTGTCGTTGGCTTTGGTCACCTGCTCGCATACCAGGCAGCGGGCGTCGCCGCGCGTTACTGTGCCTTCACCAGGATTAAATCCAGCGGCTTGAATAGCCTGGGGACCTTCCAAGATCTCGAATTCGACACGCTTGTTAGTGTGGTCCACTACTGGTCGGTAGGCGATTTTCTTGTTGCTCTTCTTCGCCAGCCAAAACTGCTTGATGAGGGGTATCTCAGCCCCACAAGCCGGGTTCTGGCAGGGGATGGTGCGCGCCCACAGGTAGCCTACTGGAATCCAGCCCTCACCCCCAGCCCCTCTCCCACTGGGAGAGGGGGGCGCAGAGTCGGGGGGATAGAAGCGTCCGATCTCAGCGCGCGCTTCTTCCAGAATGATATTGGCCCATTTCTCCACCAGGTAGGCCAGCAGGTTGATCTTGACGGTATCCTTCCCTTCGCCAAGTTCCAACTGTTTAGGCTCTACACTTTTCCCATCTACCATTTCGCGGGGCAGCTCAACTTCGATACCGAACTTCTGCGGCCACTCCAGCGTGGCTTTTTCGATGAAGACGGCCACCGGGTTGTAGTCGCTGGCGTAGGTCTCGCAGCCCAGGCGCAGGGCTTCGAGGGGGATGGAGCCGCCCCCGGCGAAAGGGTCGAGCACGCGCGGCAGGCGGCCGTACTGCTCGAGGATCAACTGCCGGGCCTCATCGATGGCCTTTGAATTGCCGTCCTTGACCGCTTCCCAGGGCGTGATGCGGCGGATCAGGTCTTTCAGGTACTCGCGCTCTTCGGGATGGTCAGGGCCGGGGTCGTCGATCAGGGCGGCAAAGGCCGTGGCGCGCGAGGCCGCCAGCGGCCGCCGCGCCCACCAGATGTGCAGCGTGGAGGGGTGCCCGTGGCGGATGTTCTTCTCGCGGGCCGATTCTTCGGAGATTTCGGCGAGGGGGAGGTCGTATTCGATGAGGCGTTTTTTCATAGAGGGTTTCTTGTAATATGTAGTTGGAGACGAATTTCCTATCGCGAATAGAGACGGCGGATTTCACCCATATATTGGCGCAGGTCGCCTGGATCTATGTTAAAGTCCCAGGCGCGAGGGAGAGCAGCTTCTACATGCAGGGTTAATTCATCCAGGCGAATGATGCCACGTCGAAGCAGGAACAGCACATCTTGCAAATCTGACTCGAATCCGCGTGCCAGCTTACTGAGGGCGATGGTGTAGGGATCATACACATACACAGTCAGGTTTCCAAATTGACCTACCAACTTGTGGCGAGTTTCAGCACCCTCCGGCAGCGGGACAAATTCTTCAATCGGGATAACTTCCAGTTCCACCCGCAACTCATTTGCAGTCGCCTCGATAACCCTGATCAAATCGGTTGTTTGATTACCTAGTGTTTCAGTAGTGACATCAATGTCTACTGTGCGTCGCGGGTTGCCAAGCATGCAAAGCCCTCCCCCTCCCAGTAAATACAGCATAGCACGCTTCGTGCAACGTTCGCCCAGACGTTGTAAAAAATCCCTGATTTCGGTCTCTGCTAAGCTGCCCACGCTTCTTCCTTTTCCAGGCGTGTGATTAGGCGCGTGGCCGCATATTGGTAAGTACCCACCCAATTAACTGCTAAACCACTGATTTCATAGTGTCGTGCGCTCAGATGGCGCAATCGTTCGTGCGGATCACCCCTTTGAGGGATATTCAACTCTTGAGAAAACAGATCCGGAAGTGGTTGCCAGAGAGGCAGATGGGCCTGCAATCGCTCTACATAAACAAACTGCAAAATAGCTGCCGCTGTATAAAACAGTTTGAGGTTTGTCTGGTGTATCTCTTTCAGTCTAGCCAGCGCACCTGGGATGGCAGATACCAATGTGGGCCGGTAAAGGAACAGAGCGGTCAAGGCCATGCGCAGACGGGCATCTGTTTGTCGCGCCAGGCCAGCCAGCAAGTCTTCGGGGGGTAAACGTTGGGTGGTGTGAAGCGGCTTTTCACCAATTACAAAGTGAAGCCCCAACGCGTATAATTCCGCGATCAACTCTTCGACCGAAGGGGGTGATTCTCGTGCAGTGACAATGGACTCAGACATTCGATAGCCTTCCCGCGCCAATTCTTTTCACGAATTATAACCAGGCAGTTACTTCTTTTGAGGGCCGATTCTTGGAAGATGTCAGTGAGGGGAGGTCGTGTTAGATGAGGCGTCTGTTCATGAGTTGAGAGCACCAAAGTGGAACATTTCGTTGTGTGGAGCGGGGTCTACAGCAAAACGCAAACGATCCAAACAAAGATACATACCGAGTATGCAGGGAAATTCAGATTGCCATTGCTGCCAATGAGCCAGTTTGGGAATGAAACAAGTTGCTTCTATGGTTAGGGAAACCCCCTCTTGCGCAAGAATCGTGATAGGAATGCGGTAAAGGACACCCTGCAATCTTTCCCTTCTCCATTGTATGGGATCTACAGGGACTCCCTCACTTGGATCGAGTTCCAACTGCTCAGCAATTTCAGGAGAACAGATAGCATACACACCCCCTGTATCCACAAAGGCAGATGTCTCAATTTCCTGTATCTTTACAGAAATAATGATCCGGGGTGTTGTTTCTCGTTCAGAGGCGGGTAGATAAGTGTAAGGAGCTACTCCAGTAGCAAAAGTTTCTCCATCTTGATACTGCAGTAACATGCTAATAAACCTTCATAAAGAAAATCTTCTCGGTGTTGCCCACCTGATCTTTCAATTCTCTCAGGCTTTGAGCAGCCCCCAACAATTCTCCATTGCGCAAAGCGATCCATTGCCCTTGATACTCATTGCGATGAGCCTGGAGCCAATCACGGTTGGCTTTTAGATCCGAACGAGGAGACGTTTCTTTACTTACAATCCTGGGTGGAGCAAGTACACGCACATACCTTTGAATCTGCTCGTCATTTGGAAAGCGAGAGGCTCCCTGGGATGCAATGCGACGAGCAGCCAAATGTGCCCCAGCGGCCAAAGCGAATTGCACTCCCTGTAAAATCTCCTTTGGAGGGCGCGTTTCCCAATCTATCGCATTTTCGGCCTGCAAAAAGGCGTGCTCGTCTCCAGCGTTCGCGGCGCGTTGTAGACGAACCATGGACTCGTCAAACACAACAATCCTAAATGTAACTGGGCCACGAACCTGTACTTTTTCTTCGATTATACAAGTTCCAGTTCCCACATTTTTATAATCGAAAGGGTCGTAAATAAAAGAATACAAGATGTCATCTTCCCAAAGATGCCAGCCCGTTGTACCTTGATAAATATTGGGGAGATTGGAGAGACTACCGCTGGTCGTCGTCCGAGCGTCCTCAGTGTCCCGCACGCCGACGTATTTCCAGGGAATTAGGGGGTTATCGCTGTTAAGTAGACTATCTGTTTGAATAGTCATCTCTCTATGTATCCTCAACTACTGGGCCGAACACATTTAATTTTTCGTCTGGAATACACCAACGAAACGACCGATAAATCACGTCATGGTAACCATCGCAACGTTCAATCAAATTGGACAAGGGCAGTTCTCTTGCCTCAAAGCAATCAAAATCTAGTAAGAGGAAAGGGGTGTTTTCCTTATCTTTGCCATAACCGATTCGCAGGTTTAAGCGTGCATCTTCATCAGATAGTAATAGACGAGTCTCCATTTCTACAGGAGTAGACCAAACATCGCTGCGAACAAAGCCGATTAGATCTGGGTTCAGCAAATCCATGATGTCTGTTAAATCCTGAAGTCCGGTGTTGTGCGGTGTTATACGATTGATGAAACGTAAGCCGATACGAGTTGCAAAGGATGGTCTGTAAACATGTTGTACGGCCTTGTCAACCAGCCTAAGATATTTGGAGAAGTCACGCCAATGTTTGTATTGCGTTGTGGAAAGCGCGAAAAAATCTGAGGCCAAAGACACTGTGACTCCTTCGTCTTTGGTACGAAAACGATAAGTCATTTTACCTTGCGCTTCTGCTGAGGGGACGCCTCCGCTACCGGGTACTGGCAAACGCAACAAAATGCCCTGTTCTATCTCAATTTTTGGGAATCGATCTCTAATCTCTTCCTGAAATTCGCTTGGTTCCTCGGTGTTGATGCGCAGGATGGGGGGAAATCTGACCTGGCACACGACCTCCACAAGAGGGGCATTTTTCAATGGGATATCAGGTTTAGAGGGAAATTTTATTGTCATGTCAGATCTCTCTTTTTGCAGTTCGTCTCGTGTAGTTACGCATCCACATTAGCATTATAGCCTGGATTCTGCCTCGTCCCTGAAATCACAACGTCAGGGTATTCAGGTCGCTGTTCTGGAGTTTGCGGACCAGCGCTTCGTCAGCGGTGATCAGCGGTAAGCCGATTTGCTGAGCCAGAGCCGCGTAACAGGCATCGTAGGCAGTAATGTCATGCGTCAAGGCCAGTTCCAGGGCTGGAGTGAGCAGGTCGGCGGTAGAAACTACCTGCAAGGCAATTACCTGCAGATCAGCCACATCTTTGCGGGCGTTTTCAGCGGGGTAGCCAAAGCGGCGCACGTACTTCCACAAGATGTTGGCGCACTCGATGAAAAACAGGTCAGGGACGTAGAAGCGGGCCGGGGGAGACTTGGCCAACTGGCCGAACAGGCGGTCGGCCTGAGCCGAGCCCTCTTCTTCCACAAACAGTTTGATGCCGACGCTGGCGGCCACTACAGCCGCGTCGATCATCGCGCCCGGTCCTGGCGCAACATACTGGTAGTATCGGGCGCATTGACATCCGCAGGACGGAAGAAACGCCGACGCTGAATGCGCTCCAGGACCTTACTCTGTTCTTGCTTGTTCTCGGTAAGGGCGCTCTGTAATAACTGGATCACTTCGGCCGTGATCGAACGGCTCTCCTCCTGGGCGCGCTCGCGGATGCGTTCATAAAGTTCCTCAGGGACATTGCGCACATGAAGGGTAGGCATGCTCTCACCTCCGTAGGCTATTGAGATGTCCTATTGTACCATGGGTGGTTGCGCAATGCAACCATTTCGACTCATGATTTCCCAACGAAGACCCCTTTCTCGCCCCACTTCTCCTCAGGGATCACGAACCCCGTGGCAAAGATGTCCTCCCCTTCCTGGAAGTGGGAAGCGGGATTCTGGATGGTACACAGTTGCGGCGAGTCTGTGGCCGCCTGGGTGACGATGTACAGCCAGAACTTTTCTCCGAAACGCCGCGCCTTCTTCCATTCGTTGGCTGAGAGACGGATGGCGCCGGATTGGGCGCGCGCTTTGACCTCGATGTAGCGGATGTCAGCGAAGGAACCGTCTTTGTCGTACAGGGTTGAGCGCACGTCGAAGCCGTGATTTTCACCGGAGACATCCTCCGGCTGCCATCCCTGCTCACGCTCATATTGCATGGCAATTTGCATGCCTACGGCTTCGATCTCGGCTCTGCGTTCAGCGTCAATGCCTTTTTCAGCAGCAATCTCCGCTGCGTAGGTGGCCTCGGCCTCGTTCACGGGCTTGGGGCGTTCCGAAGGGAGGGGATACCCGATCTTTGCCAGTGGGATGACGGCCGCGGCACCCAGGATGCGGGGTTCGCTCACCGTCAGGTTGCGCTCCAGGTTGATCTCACGCTCTAGCTCGGCTCGGCGCTGTTCCAACGCCTCCAGGTTGCGTTGCTCGTTGAGCAGGGGCAGGTCCACCTGTTCGCCCTGAGCCTGGCGCGCCTGGTAATCCAGGATCTTCTGGTTGGACTCCTGGATCAGATAATCTATCGAGCGCAGACCATATTTTTCCTTGATGCGAGCTTCTCGCTCCCGGCGGTCGTTGATCTCCTCGCGGAAGGGCAGCAGCACCTGAGTCACGATGTAATCCTCGATCGCGCTGCGTTGTCCAAAAAGAGCCTCGACACGATCGGTCCCGCCGATTTCTTGTTCGTCGCTTTGAACCGGCTCCAGGTCCCACAAGATGGCTGGATTGACCCGTTGCACGTTTCCATCAACCGATTGGTACAGACAGAAAACGCGCCTACCGGCAGGGTTGCCGCTGCCGTCGGTAACCTCCCCTTCCACGAACCATAGGGTACCATGGCGTTCTCCTTCGGGATCACCAAATACAGCGTACGTTCCTCCGCTATTCTCTAAGGTGGTCAGGACTTGCTGATTTACTGCTTCGAGCAGAGGGTGACCAGGAGCGACGAATGTCACCTCAGGATGGGCGTGAGCATACGCTTTGTCAAAGGTCACTTGACGGTATTCCCGGAAGAGCATTCCGTAGGTGGTCTTGAATTCGTAGTCTTTCCCCCACCGGCGCAGTTCGTAGGGCACCGTTGGGATGGCGAAGGTCTTCCCGTCACGCCGCTCGACGCGGCCTCCCAAACGGCGAAACGCTCGCAGGAAATAGTCCTCCACGTATTCAGGTACCAGCCGGTTTTCCTCAGCCGTCAGGGTCTCCTTGAGAATGCCGGAGTAATCAATGTGGCGGGTCGCCAGGCTGGTTACGAAGACCCGTTCGAGCGTTTGCCTAACAGTGCGTTCATCTACAACCTCAATGTGCTGCTCAATCTCGTCCATACGCCGCTGATTAAATATCGCATCCTTCAACAGTTCATCCAGCCGAGTCCCAGGGATGATTTCACCGATGATGTCGAACACTCGGTCCGAGCCAAGGGCATCGCGCATGCGATTCATCTTGTCAAAGAGGCGTTCCAAGATCTGACCCTCGCGGGTGTCTCGCGTGACCAAGTTCCAGATGTGCACCTCGTACTGCTGCAAGTAACGGTGAATGCGGCCCATGCGCTGCTCCAGGCGATTGGGGTTCCAGGGGATGTCGTAGTTGACCATCAGGGAACAGAATTGCAGGTTGATACCCTCGCCAGCAGCCTCGGTGGCCACCATGATCTGGGCGCGATCCCGGAACTCGTGCTCGGCGACGATGCGGGCATCCATGTTCATTTGCCCGTGGATGATGACGATGGAATAGCCCCATTTTTGCAGTTTCTCTACCAGATAGTTGAGTGTATCTCGGAACTCCGTGAAGATCAGCAGTTTACGCCCGTTCAGATGTTTGAGTACATTGTCGCGCAGGCCCACTAGCTTGCTCTCGATTTCCTGCTTGCAAACCTCATCTGCCCGTTCGATTAACTCCTCTAACTGGGCGATCTCAGCCCGTACATCCTCAGGGTTCCTGGCAATGGTAAGGTGCTCCAGGCGTTCCTCGATGCGCGCCCTTTCTTCCTCCTCCATGTCCTCTAGTTCTTCTTCACTAATGTCTCGGAGGCGTAAGTAATCCTCGTCCTGTCCGATTTTCTCGGGTAACGCCAGCAATTCCTGCAACCGTTCTTTGCGCCGTTGGAGCGATTCGTAGATGGCATGCGTGCTGGAGGTCAGGCGGCGCTGCAGGATCATCAGCGCAAAGGTGATGCTGCGATTTTCCTTGGCTCTGTCAAAATAGTCTTGTACGTAGCGAGTTACGTTGTTGTAAAGTTCGATTTCCGCCGCTGTCAACCGAAAGGGAACGGTGTGCACATGGCGTGGGGGGAAGATGGCCGAACCATCGAATGTGTGCATGTCCTCCTTGAGCCGCCGCACGAAGATCGGATTATCTTTGCTCTCGACCGACTCTTTGAGCATCTTGGTTTGGGCGAAGAAGCCCGGTCTCAGCAGGTCGAGAAACAGGCGGAAGTTCTCATCGTCCCCCCTATGAGGCGTAGCGGTCAGGAAAAGCAAATGATCTGTGTGGCGGGAGAGGATCTCGCCAACCTGGTAGCGCTTGGTCTTGTCAATCTTGACTCGCTCGCGCCCTGGATAGACGTAGGCGCTCATCTTGTGCGCCTCGTCCACGATCACCAAGTCCCAGTGAGCACTACGCAGCGTCCCACGAACGTCATCTTGCTTGATAAAGTCAATGGAAGTGATCAGGTGGTCGCGTTCATCCCATACATTCTCGCCCCAGGCTGATTCCATTTGCGAGCGGTCAACGATGGCAAAGGAAGTTTGGAAGCGCTCCTTCATCTCTCGCTGCCACTGGTACTTAAGATGGCCCGGCGCTACGATCAGCACTCGGCGCACCAGGCGGCGGTATTGTAATTCTTTGAGTACAAGCCCTGCCATGATAGTCTTGCCGGCGCCAGGATCGTCGGCGATCAGAAAGCGAATGCGGGGAGAATTCAGCACATAGTGATAAACGGCTTCGATCTGGTGCGGCAGCGGATCCACCTGAGAGACGCTGACCGCCAGTTGCGGGTCAAATTGGTACGCAAGCCTGATGCGATGCGCTTCAATGAGGTAGAAAAAATCCTCGGCGTTATCGGTCAGCACGACCGGGCTGCGCTCAAGTATCTGGATTTGCGACAATTGATCGTCAGTGATGCACAGGGGTTTGTACGTTTGACTCTCATCTTGCAGCACCACTTCCAGCAGGTAATACCCCTCACGAGGCTCAAACTTTTTCACCTCTGCAGTGGCCGACAAGAAAGGGGCTGTGATCAATTGTCCGATTTGAAGTTTCATTATCATCATCCGCCCTGATAGGGCTTACTCAATTACGAATCCGCCCACGCGATTTGCGCGGGCGGCTGATATGTGCTATCATAACCCAGCCGCTACGCGCCAAGACCGCGTAGCTTCTAAAGATGCCTCGCCGGGTGCCGTCCCTGCGAAGTGTTGTTTTAGGTTGGTCTAAGGATACTTGAGATATATTAAAAAGTCAAAGGGACAACATGAGCCTGGCCAACCACCTCCCCACAGAAAAAGGCAAGGCCTTCCGGACTACGTCACCGACCACCCAGATTGACCCCGGCCACGTCAAGATCAGCCAGTTGTTGCGCGTTACTAGGCAAACTTCAGGCGGAACTCATAGTTTGGGTACTCCTCATCCAAGTGATAGAGTAATCTTTGCCTTGACGTATCTACTCACGCCCCTGGAGGCGCAGGGGTCTTGACTATAGAACACTTTGCCTTGCTTGGAACCCTATGTCCCCCCTCTCCCGCCTGCTGCGCGCCCTGGGCTTCGAACTGCGCCGTACAAGGCGCCGCTTCGACCTGGACGCGGACCTGCTCCCCTCGCTCCAGTATCTTGCCGCGCGCGAGCGGCTCCCGCTGGACGAGGTGGCCAGCGACCTGGTCGCTCAGGCCCTGGACCAACGCCAGAGAGCTGAGTTTACCTTAGAACTGTGGCATGGCCTCTCGCCGCGCGAGCAGGAGGTGCAGCCCTGACCTGCCTGGGCGGTACCAACCGGCAGATCGCCGCCCGGCTGGGCATCTCCGAGGAAACCGTCAAGACCCACGTGGCCAGCGCGCTGCACAAGATCGGAGTGAACAGCAAGGCCGAATTGCGCCAGCTCTTCGCAGATTGGGACTTCAGCGCCTGGGCCTGACCTCCCCCGCGCAGGTTACCCCCTCTATCCCCCCTGATTTCCCCTGCCTTCGGGATTTTCGCGACAATCCACATATGCTAACCTGGGGATGTGAATATCATCCCTACCCTCAAGCCTGACCAACTGTCCGTAGTCGTGACGCCGCCAGGCATAGGCCTGAACCGGCTGCCGGAACTGCTGGCCTCTCTGGCCTGGCGCGGCCCGCTACGCTTCCTGGACGGGGATGGCCGCTTCGACTTCTACCCGGTCGCCCGCGCGCTGCGCCGCCTCACGCCAGACGTTACCGCCGCGCTCGAGCGCATCCAGACCCGGCGGGTCTTTGCCTGCCACGAGGCACTCAGGCTGCTCCAAGAGACCGAAGGCCTCCCCGTCCCGCTGGTGGCCGCAGATTTGCTGGCTGCCTTCCACGACGAGGACGTCCCCCTCGATGAGCGGCTGCGGCTGCTGGCCGCCTGCGCCCGCGAACTGAGCCGGCTGGCTGAGCACGCGCCTGTGCTGGTCATCACGCGGGCGGGCGACCCGCGCTTGATGGAAGTGTTGCTCGAGGCCGCCGACCAGGTCTGGGAACTGGAAGCGCCCCATCCGGCCGTGCTGCAAGCGGCGCTGTTCTGAGAGGCTGCGCGATGGGACATTCCGTTCAGACCGCCACCCAGCTGCTGCACGAATTCGAGCGGGACTTCGATAATTTTCGGCGCACCCTGCGCCGCGAGGATCAGCGCGCCCTTGAGCCGCTGGGATATTTAACCGAGACGGCGACGAACTTCAAAGAGGGATTACGCAAAATCCAGGAGGGGGAGTTTGACCTTGTTCTGCTCGACGTGATGTTACCCGATGGACGGGGTATAGACCTGTTGGCCCACATCCGGGATAAAGACCCTGACCTGGTAAGCGTGATCATCACTGGATACGCAACAGTGGAATTGGCGGTGGAAGCTATTAAACAAGGGGTATACGATTTCATCTCTAAGCCTTTTACCTCCGATGTGCTGCTCATTACCGTCAATCAGGGTTTGGAAAGACGTCGTCTGGCCCAGGAAGCCCGGCGGTTACAAGCCATAGAAGATGAGGCCACGGAACTGGCACGTGCGAAGGAAGAAATGGAACGGCTTAATGAGTTCAAAGAGTAGTAGAACATTTCACTCCCGAGGCAAAAAACAAACAGGTCGCCCTCAGCTACAACCCACCCGATCAGGCTCTGAACCTTCAGGCAACCGAAGATGGTCTAAATAAAATTTTCAATAACCTGATCAGCAATGCCATCAAGTACACCCCCACTAGAGGCAGCATACGAATAGAAGTAGTAGAGAAATCAGACCAGGTAAAAGTATCTATCGCCGACACCGGTATCGGCATCCCTGAAGAGGCTCTGCCGCGCCTAGGTGAGGAATTTTATCGTGCCAAAAACGCTAAGAAATCGGGAATTACTGGAACTGGTCTGGGGTTGAGCATTGTCAAACAAGTGATGGATTATTTTGGGGGAAAAATGGATATCCAGAGTGTTGAAGGACAGGGAACCATGGTCACTCTGACGTTTAGAAAATACTGAAAGCCCTGTGTAGAAACCTGCTCAAGCAGGTTGAGCTTATGTAGAGACTACCTCAAGGTGGTTTTTTCCGTTGCCTCAGCCCTGGGATCCATCCCCCCTCCCAGGGAGCGGTCGGATTTCTGAATGCTCTCAAAAATGGGACCTGTATCTCATCCCCCCTACCGGGGATGAGCGACCATTCATGTTCCCTTATCCGACATCCAGATTATGCAGCCAGCGGTTCCTCCACCCTTTGAAGTTGATCGTGGTCAGGCAGGATGTCTTCTGCCCTGCGGATGAAGGGGATGAAATAGCCCGACACCCCGATGAGGGCACTGACCAAACCACAAAAGACGATCATCAACCCCATCCCTGCCCCTGCCCCAGTTCCCACAAGTCCACTAAACAGAGCAGAGAGAGTCGTCTGCGTTCGCATGGCCGGTTCCATTACAAAGTCCGCCAGGATGCCGGCGATGATGGGGGCAATAGGCTGTGTGAACCAGGCGATCAACCTTCGAGCCGCGAACACACGCCCCTGCAAGTCCGGCGCCACTTTCGACTGCCAAATCGCCTGGTTGGAAGTGTTGACCAGCGGTACAACCATGGTGAACAGAAGCATAAATGGCATCCAGATGGGCAAACCTGTGCCTATCCCCAGCATAGACGAGAACAGGCCAGTTAAGATCCAACCTATCAACACACCGTGGACACGGCGCTTGAAACCACCCCAGGCACTCATGATGATGCCGCCAAGCACACCACCGATGGCCCCCGCCGTCTGTATGGAACCATAGATAAGGCTGTTCTGATCCGTCCGAGCCAGTATCATAGGAGCGAAGACCGTCCAGCTCATCCCCGCAAACAAGTTGCCGACAAAGAAAACCATCTGTAAACCGAGTAGGCTGGGGCGCTGGAAGATGTACTTAAAACCAGTCAGCGATTCTTTCCAAATGCTGCCCTTGCTCTCTTGCCCTTCCATCGTCCGTGCTGGTTGGGGAACGTGGACAATCAGCAATGCAAGGATGGCAAAAAAGAATGTAATGACATCAATGATCATGATGCCACCCAGGCCAATCAGGGGCAGCAACATCCCGGCCAGGATGGGAGCAAAGACGCCCGGTCCGGCATCTATCAACGACATCATTCCATTAGCACGGCCATATTGCTCTTTCGACACCATTGTGCTGATGGCTGCTGAATACGCAGGCCACTGGAAGGTGTTCCCCAACCCGTTAAGGATGGCGGCAATGTACAGGTGCCAGAATTGCAGGAGATCAGTTGCGTACAGGAACAAGACCATCGAAGTGGACAGCACCGCTGCCAGGTCACTGACCATCATCATCAGTTTGCGGTTATAGCGATCCACCATCGCACCCGCAATAGGTGAGAGCGCCAGGAAGGGAGTTATAAAAAATACCTGCATCAATCCCATGGCCGTAGCACTCTCGGTCTGCTGGTACATCCAAATGGTCATACCAAATCCGGTCATCTGGGAGGCCAACACGGAGATAATCTGACCAAGCCAGACAATCGTAAAACCATACATACCCGAGGGGCGATGGATCGTCGTCTTCGCGGTGATAGTCATGTTAGTTTTTCCTCAATGGTGTAGATTTGAATTTCAATCGGGCCTATGGCTTATCTGGAGCTTTTCCGGGTTTCGTGATTATACCCCTGGTGAAAAATTTCCAGTAAAATCCTCCTCGACGAGAAGCTTCAGGAACTGCAGTGCAGGCAAATAATCAGGATATATATTTTATCGTCATTCCTACCTGGACTTGGCTTGATCCATGAGACGCTCCCTCCCCTTCTTTCTCTTTGCCCTGGGCGCAGCCATGCTGGCATTCAGCCTGCTCTACACAATCTATCATGTTGCCATCTCTGACCCTTCCCCTACCCCTCTTCCCCAGCATCTCGCCGGACTTCCACTCACTCAACAACTCACAGGAAGGAGAGCCTCTACCAACATAACAAACCTGCACAGCAAGGCCTTCCCGATTACTTCAGCCGCGGTCGGTCAATACGGTCATAACCAACAGGTTACCCTATGGGTCACGGGCACCCCACTTAAACCCATCACCACCCTGCTCACAAAAGCCATGCGCACAAAAATAGCTGAGGGCAATTCCCCCTTCACAAACCTCGGCGAAAAATATGTGGAGGAATTTATCATCTATCAGCTTAAGGGGGCAGGGCAACTTCACTTCTACTACCAGGCTGGCGTGTATCTTATCTGGCTGGCTGCCGATGCCGAGTTTGCTGAGCAAGCTTTGGCCGAAACGATCGCATTTTATCGCTAAGTGCTCATAAGAAGAACGCTTCGCTTGCTCCGCCGCGTCTGCTCCGGTACAGGGTCGAAAACAGATTTACAGTCTAAGCAGTCCTTTTACTGCCTCCAGCGTGGGTTCGATGATCGGTGCCTGGGGTACAGACTGGATTGCCGCCTTAACGTCTTTTAATCCGCTGCCAGTGCTCAGCACCAGAACAGGGTCGTCAGCCCCAATTTTGCCTTCCTTAACGGCTTTTACTAACCCTGCAAAAGAGGCCGCCGCGGCCGGCTCTGCAAAGACCCCCACTTTCCCTAGCTCAACAATCGCTTCTAATATCTGTGCATCCGTAACGGTAATATACGCGCCGCCAGTTTGAGTTACAGCCCTCAGGGCGCGCAAACCATCGCGCGGCAAATTCACCGAAATGCTATCGGCCAGGGTAACTGCCGAGACGGGTATGATCTCCTCAGTTCCTGCTTTGTAGGCATTAGCAATTGCGGCGGAACCTTCAGCCTGTACTCCAAAGATGCGGGGCACATGCTCCAGCCAGCCTAATTCTTTCAGGTCTTTGAAGCCTTTGTGGATACCAGAGATAATATTGCCATCTCCAACAGGCACGAATATGGATAATATTTTGTTTAACGGGTAATCATAGTTGGGGTTACCGACAGCCCATTCCCAAATTTCAAGCGCGGCGGTCTTTTTCCCCTCGGCGGTGAAGGGGTTATAACCTGTGTTGCGGCAATACCAGCCGAACTCCCGCGAAGCCTGAATGGATAGTTCAAAGGCGGCATCGTAGTTTCCATCCACCAGGATGACCTGGGATCCATAGATCAGCAGTTGAGCCACCTTGGCCGGCGGTGCGGTCCTGGGTGCAAAAATGACCGCCTTATGTCCCACTGCAGCCGCCATCCCAGCCAGAGCAGCTCCGGCGTTGCCGGTTGAAGCCGTAACCACAATATCCGCCCCGATCTCCCGCGCCCTGGCAATCACAACTGCGCTAGCGCGGTCTTTAAACGAAGCAGTCGGGTTGCGGCTTTCGTCTTTCAACCAGAGATAACGCAGACTCAGTTTCGCCCCCAATCGGGGCAGAGCGTAGACCGGCGTCCAACCAGTAGCACGCAAAGGCGTAGATTCCCCCCGGGGATCCGAAACAGGTAGGAGGGGGAGATAACGCCAGAGCGAGGGTTCGAGGCTCGAGGTCAGGTCATCCACTCGATAACGCTCTTGAACAGCAGCGTAGTCCAGGATAACATCCAGATTGCTGCCATCCGTCGGGCAGGTGTAAGAAACTTCAAAAGGTGTATATTCTTTACCGCAGAGTGAACAGCGGTATCCGATGAAAGAAGAGGGTGTATTGGTTTTCATTCAAGCCACCGTATAACAGTTCAAAGGATGGTTACCGCTAACCCGAAAGCTGCCTCAGCCCGGAATTTCTACGGTAAACCAAAAGGCATTGGATAATCTTTCCAAATCTATTCGCGGGAATAAGGCTGCATCAGCGCGGCTGGAACACCAATGCGACGTCGGAAAGCCTGCTCGGAAATGAACCAGAGCACCAGGATGGTCAACAGGAAGGGCAGCATATTGAGCAAATTGGGGGAGATTCCCAAGGGCTGGAGACGGAATTGCAGCACACGCACTCCCCCAAACAGATACGCGCCCAGCAAGGCACGCGTTGGGTCCCACATGGCGAAGATGGTCAGAGCGATGACGATCCAGCCTGCACCAGCAGTCATGCCTTCGATCCAGGCTGGCGCATAAGCAACAGAAAGAAAAGAGCCTCCTAACCCAGCCATGAGGCCGCCAAAGACCACGGCCAGATAGCGGACGAGGAAAACGTTCACGCCCATGGCGTCTGCCGCAGCCGGGTTCTCACCCACCGAGCGCAGCGTGATACCCCAATAGGTCTTGTAAAGCACAAACCACAACAACGGCACCAGTGCAATCGAGAAATACACCAGTGCGTTGAACTGAAATAGCATCGGGCCAATAACGGGCAGATCACTCAGGACGGGGAAGTCCAGGGGCAACGGTCGGGCGGAGAGTGGCTGGCCAATGAAACGCTTGCCGATTATGCCACTGATGCCCAGCCCCAACATGGTCAGCGCCAAGCCGGAGACGACCTGATTGACCCGCAGCGTGATCGAGGCAAAGGCATGGATGAGTGCCAGCAGCCCACCCACCAGGGATGCAGCGAGGATTCCCAGCAAGGCATTCTCCGTGGCATGCGTGACAGCGAATCCGGTCACCGCGCCCATAATCATCATACCTTCCACTCCAAGATTGAGCACTCCGGAGCGCTCGGCATAGACCTCGCCCAGCGTGCCGTAGAGCAAGGCCGTTCCGGCCGGGATGGCCAGCGATATGACAGAAACGATGAGGTCTATCATGAGCGCGCCTCCAGACGAATGCGATAACGAGTAAACAAATCGCCGGCGATGACGAAGAGCAGAATTACACCGTTGAAGATATGGATGGTTGCCGATGGCAAATTCAGCGCCACCTGAATGGCATCGCCGCCCACTAACAGGCCGCTGATGAGGAACGATGTCAGAATGGCTGCTAGCGGATTCAGACGCGCCAGCCAGGCTACGATGATGGCTGTGAAACCATAACCCGGGGAGATACCTTCCGGTGGGCTCAGGCGAGCGTGGATGCCGGCCACTTCGCCCACGCCAGCCAGACCAGCAAGCCCGCCGCTGATGAGCAAAACCAGCAAAACAATTTTCTGGGTGTTCATGCCGGCGTAACGCGCCGCGGCCGGGTTTTCACCCGCCACGCGGATTTCATACCCCAGTTTGGTGCGAACTAGTAGCAGGAAGAGAAGTATGGCCACGAGAATCGCGATGATTAAGGTCGGGTAATGGATGCGCGTCACGCCAAGATGCGGCAATTGTGCATTCAGCGAAAAGGGCGAAGAATATGGGAAGCCGCGTTGTTCCGGGCCGCGCCAGGGACCATTCACCAGATACCTGACAAAATCGCTGGCGACATACACCAGCATCAAGGTAGTCAAGACCTCATCGACGCGGAAACGGGCTTTCAGGATGGCGGGTATCAATGCCCATAGCGCGCCCCCAAGAAATCCACCGACGAACATAGCCGGAAGCAACCAGGCACGCGGCAATTCGGAAAAATTCAGGGCGATGCCACCGCCGACAATCGCGCCCATCAACAACTGTCCCTCGGCGCCAATGTTATACACTCGCGCCCGAAAAGCCAGCGCCAGCCCTACACCCGCCAGCATGAGCGGGATGGATTTGGTGGCCGACTCGGCAAGCCCATAGAGCGAACCAAAACCACCCTGAAAAATTCGCTGATAAGCATAGACCGGATTGACGCCCAACGCGAGAAACACAATCGCAATCGCCAGGAGCGCCAGAAATAGAGAAAAGGCCAGCCCAAGAACCTGAACGTAACGCGGCGCGTGCCGACGCGGCTCCAATCCCAAACGCAGCATCTTCATGCCCATTTCTCCTGCGGCAGGCGAAGCGCTCCGGCCATCATCAAGCCGATCTGCTCCAGGTTGTTCTCTTCCCCATGCACGATGCCCATGATCTCGCCCTCATACAAGACAGCAATACGGTCACTAAGTGTCATCACTTCATCCAAGTCTTCAGAAACTAACAAAACGGCCCGCCCTTGTTTACGCTGCTCGAGCAGCAATTTCCAAACGGTCTCGGTTGCGCCCACGTCTAGGCCGCTGGTGGGGGAGGCCGCGATCAACAAAGCTGGCTGAGTGGAGAGTTCCCGCGCCAACAGCGCGCGCTGGATATTCCCACCAGAAAGCAATTTTACTGGCGTTTCTCTGCTAGGCGTCATCACAGCGTACTCTTGGATCAACCGGTCTGCGTAGGCGTTGACGGTCTTGTGATCTAGCAGCGGACCTTTGCTAATGGGCGCTTGGCGATAGGTCTTCAAGATCATGTTCTCGGCGATGCTCATGTTGGGGATGAACGCCGTCAAGCGCTCGCTCGGTACGCAAGACATGCCGCTGTCAATGCGAACGCGTGGTGCAGTGCGGGTGATTTCGCTATCTTTCAAGAAGATGAAACCGCCCGTCACCGGGCGCAGGCCGGTCAGCGCCTCGACGAATTCCCGCTGGCCATTACCGGCCACACCGGCGACACCAAGGATCTCACCGGCACACACCTCCAACGATATTCCCTTGAGAGCGGGTAAATTCTTGTCGCTGAGAGCATGCAAATCATCCACGCGCAACACCGCCTCTCCCGTCTTAACCGGTTCTTTCGCCAGGCGGAAGAGCACTTCCCGCCCCACCATCAGGTGCGCCAGTTCGCGCTCGTTCGTTTGGGCCGTCTCCAATGTGGCGATTACCTTCCCCCGACGCAGTACCGTTACCCGGTGGCTCACGGCAGTCACCTCGTCCAATTTATGGGTGATGAAAATGATGGTGTGGCCTTCCTCGGTCATGCGATGCAGCGTTTTGAGCAGCTCCTCGATCTCGCTGGGCGTAAGCATGGAGGTCGGCTCATCTAGGATCAAGATGGCCGCGCCCCGATAAAGCGCTTTCAAGATCTCCACGCGCTGCTGCTCACCAGCGGAGAGTTGCCAGACACGCGCCTCGGGGTCCACTTGCAGGCTATATTTTTCGGCAAGTTCTTTAATTCTTTGCCGCGCTTCGCGTTCACGGAAAAGAAGCCCATCGCCCATCCCCAGAATGACATTTTCGGTCACTGTGTGTGTCTGCACTAGGCGAAATTGCTGGTGAACCATGCCAATGCCCAGGTGTATGGCATCCTGAGGCGAACGGATCACGGCATGCTCACCACTGACGTGTATTTCCCCGGCATCGGGATGATAAATGCCATACAAAATGTTCATTAAGGTGGTCTTGCCAGCCCCGTTTTCCCCTAGCAGGGCATGAATTTCACCTCGCCAGACTTCTAGGTCAACGCCGTCATTGGCCATCACACCGGGGAAACGTTTGACAACCCCGCGCATGACCACTGCTTGTTGGGCATCAGCCATTGGATAGTTTCCTCCAGGTGTCTCGGTACTGTAATGTAAGGGCAGGGGATGAACCCCTGCCCTCAGTAGTTCGGTCAACGAGGTTTATTTCGGCTCGCCAATCACACCTTCGACAAACCAGTCAATGGTGGTCAGTTCGAAGTAGGACAGGCGCTGGTCGTCTTTGACGCGTTCAACGCCGGTCTGATCGTTGATTGGACCCTCGAAGGGCTCGAACAGCACGGCCGGGTCTTTCATCTGCTCGATGCGCTTGAAGATCAGGTCGTATACGCTCATCTCGCCCAGGATGGGATCGGTGACCGTGACAGCCTTGAGTTCATCTTCGAATTCCGGATTGATCGGCACGCCAAACTCACCACCCAGTTCCACAGCGGAGGGAGCACCCAACTGCCAGCCGCCGCTCAACAGTCCCCAGTAATCTACATTCGTAAGATTTTCGAGGTTGTAGATGCCCAGGTAGATTTTGGTGAGAATGTCCTCGTAGATCAGACCCCAGTTGACCAACTGGCCGCTGACCATCGAGTTCGGGCCGAACTGAGCCATTGGGCTGTAGTGGCCGAAAGTGTAAACCGGCTGATTCTTTTGGGTGGTATATTCCTCACCAACCTGGACGACAGTGGGGCTGTCCTCAGTAAAGGCCAGTACATCCGCACCGGCGGCGATGAGGGATTCAGCCGCCTCGCGGGACTTAGCCGGGTCGTACCAGGAATACAGCCAGCGCACCTCAACGGTGGCCTCGGGATTGACCTCGCGCACGCCCTGCGTGAAAGCATTGATGTGACGGATGACCTCAGGGATGGCCTGTGCACCCACGTAGCCGATCTTGCCGCTCTTGGTCAGGGCGCCAGCCATTAGGCCGTTCAGATAGTAGATCTGATAGAAATCAGCCATCATGGTCGCCATGTTCGGGGCGCGCTTATAGCCGGATACGTGGACGAAGAAGTTATCCGGATACTTCTCGGCGGCAGCCAGCGTGTCATCCATATAGCCGAAGGAGGTGGTGAAGACAATCGTGCAATTTTCCTCGACTACGAAGCGATCGATGAAGCGAGCCGCATCAGCCTCAGCCACGCTCTCGACATAGGTGGTCTCCAGCCAATCATACTTTTCGTCTACATACAGACGGCCCTGGTCATGAGCGTGGGTCCATCCCAGGTCGCCAATTGGACCAACGTAAACGAAGCAAGCTTTGATCTTCATCCCTTCAACAGCAGCTTGCTCCTCCGCCGCGGGTCCCTCGGCCTCGGGAGCTACTTCTTGCGGGCCACAAGCGGCCATCAACATGGATGCAATAAGTAGCACACTGAGTAACCACAATATTTTGTGTTTCATTTTCTCCTCCAAATCTTGCTTAGAAAGAACGATGTTTGTAAGTAGTTAGTGTTCTGTTGTGCTAGTACCACCTCCTCTCAACCACTCAAAAAGCCTGGTTATTACCTGCAAATATAATTTTACCTTATAGCACGACCCATGTACCAGTTTCACCGCGCAAGGCTCGCCCAATGTTCTCCGGGTTGGTGATGAGGGCTTGTTTACCGCCCGCCTCCAAAAACCAGATAATAGCCTGGATCTTGGGTGCCATCGAACCTTTGGCGAAGTGCGTTCCCTCAGCCAGATATTGTTTAGCCTCTGCCAGTGTCATACGGTCTAACCACTTCTGATTGGGCTTACCAAAATTGATAGCCACCTTTTCAACTGCAGTTGAAATCAGGAAAAGGTCAGCCTTGATCAACTTGGCAAGCAGACCAGAGGCGAAGTCCTTGTCAATGACCGCTGCCACGCCTTTGTATTCGTGATCGCTGGCATCAATAACCGGGATTCCGCCCCCGCCGACAGTGATGACCACTGTTCCAGCGTCAAGTAAGGTCTTGACGGCTTCTATTTCAACCACCTCTATAGGCAGCGGAGAGGGGACCACTCGGCGCCAGCCACGTCCGGCATCTTCCACCACATCCCAGCCCATCTCTGTCCGTCGGCGCTGAGCTTCAACTTCGTCCATGAACCCGCCAATGGGTTTGGTAGGATTTTGAAATGCCGGGTCATTCTTATCTACCAACACCTGAGTGACCACGGTAGCAACAGGCTTATGAATGCCGCGTTGATAAAGTTCATTCTGCAGGTTCTGCTGGAGAGCATACCCGATGGCTCCCTGGCTATCAGCCCCACAGACATCCAGCGGGACCTCATGCATGCCCTCGAGCTTGTGGGCAATCTCCGAACGGCGCAGGATAAACCCAACCTGAGGTCCGTTACCATGACCGATAGCCACATCCCAACCCTGTTCGATCATGTCCGCAATGTGGAAGGTGGTTTCCCCGGCGGCCTGGTACTGGTCTTCGACTGTCTGGTGGTTTTTATCCTTAATGAGTGAATTGCCGCCGATGGCGATTACTGCGAGTTTGCGAGGTTTATTGGTCATTCGTACTCCTTAGTTGGAAAATGAAAATAAGTAAACGGGGGATACGTGTCTATCTGTCTACTTGCTCTCTCTACCTCATCGTCAGCGCCATCACCGCCTTCTGCACATGCAGGCGGTTTTCAGCTTCATCAAACACAACCGAATGTGGACCGTCCATAACCGCACTGGTCACTTCAATATCTCGATCTGCTGGCAAGGGATGCATATAGATGGCATCCTCTTTTGCCAGGGACATCTTGTGTTCATCAGTAATCCAATGCTGGTATTGATCCTGGATGTGTTTACCTTCCTCTGGGTCTTGGGTGGTCAACAGGGGACCCCAGGATTTGGCGTAAAGGATATCGGCGTCCCTGAAAGCCTTTTCCATATCATCCACGAGCTCAAAACTGGTTTTGTGCTTGCGTGCCTGCTCCCGTGCTTGGTCTATCATTTCGGGCATCAGTCTGAACTCCGGGGGGTGAGCCAGGACAACATCTAAACCAAAGCGAGGCATCTGCAGGATCAGTGATTGGGGCACAGAGATGGGTTTGAGGTACGAGGAGGCATACGCCCACGAGACGACCATCTTCCTGCCGTGCAGGTCGCGCCCTTTCTTCTCGATGATGGTCATCAGATCAGCCAAGCATTGGAAGGGGTGGTAAATTTCGCACTGCATATTGAGGACCGGTACGCGTGAGGCCTCGGCCACGAAATTGAGATAACGGTTACCTATTCCCCATTCTACATGGCGAATTGCGATACCATCAAAATAGCGACCGAAAATTTCGCCCATCTCCTTCTCCGTATCTCCATGGGCAATCTGGGTTGTACGGCTCTCTATGAAAGCCGCGTGACCGCCTAATTGAGCCATACCCGCTTCAAACGAGCCGCGCGTGCGTGTACTGGAGAAGAAGAACAACATCGCCAGCACTTTATCGCGCAGGTAAGCATGGGGTTCGCCTATGGCACGCTTGCGCTTGAGGTCCCAGGCTACATCCAATACGGTTTCTACCTCTTCTTTCGAGAAATCTAAATCGCCAATCAAATCACGATTTCGTAGATCGGTTTGCATGTTTAGTCTCCAGTCTATTAGTCTTTGGTCAAATAGTCTTTAGTCTGATAGTCATTAGTCTGATAGTCTTAAGTCTGAAAGTCGTAGGTCTAAAATTGGTCAGGCGTGTTGCTGTCGCTTTGAATCACGTAATCAGCCGGCAATTCGCTGATCTTGGTTTTAGCATAGGGGGTGCTTTTCCGCAGATATGCGATCAAGCCGTTGATCAATCGCTTGACTTCATCAGCCTGGTCATAAACTCGTTTAAGTTCAGCCTCTATTATGTACTTACGATCCAGAGCCAAATACAATTCGGACTGGACTTCGCTTGCTGAACGGCGAGCCATTTTTAGGAAGCGGATGAACTCCGGGTCAGTCCCTGCATCGCAGCCTTCGGCAATATTATGCATCACTGATCCGGCAGCATCCCGTACTTGGTCACGCAATTTAAAATCGCGAGCGAATTTGGGATTAATTGTCAGGCCATAGACTGCACTCGCCAATGTACGCGCTTTCTGCCAGCAAACCAAATCCTCAAACCGCCTCACCTTAACCACGCTAATCATCCTCCGAGAGATCCGACTATAAGACTATGAGACTCCGAGACTATACGACTCAATCAATCTACTCCATCGCCCCCAACACTAACGCCAATAACGCCATACGCATCACCACTCCATTGAAGGCTTCCTGCCAGTAACGCGACCACTTGGTGATGTCTACATCGGTGGGGATCTCGTCCATGCGCGGTAGGGAGTGCAACAGGATGGCATCTGACTTGGCCTTGTTGAAGAGCAATTCGCGGGTAATCTTATAGTTAGCAGGGGTCAGGTCAAGTTCGCCAGTACGCTCATCGCGTGATTTGGTGTAATCCGGTTGTACGACCGGCTCAACCAGGATAACATCCGCATCGGCAATGGCCTTTTCAACGTGGTCAACCTCCTTGAAATCCAGGCTATATTGATTCAGCTCGGCCTTGAACTCCTTGGTGAGGGACATATCGGGTGGTGCGACGAAGGTAATGGGACAATCGAACTGGGTCAGCGCGTAACCCAACGAGTGCATCGTGCGCATGCGCATGTCCCCGACTGCTAACCATTTCAACCCGTCAATGCGCCCTTTCTCCCGCAGAACGGTATAAAGGTCAGTCAGAATCTGGGTCGGGTGCTCGCCCCAGCCATCACCACCGTTGATGATGGGCACCGAAGCCCACCTGGCAGCTTCATGGGGAGCTCCCTGCTGGAAATGGCGCATAACGATCACATCGCCGTAGAATTCCAGCATTTTCACCGTATCTTTTATCGACTCCTGGTAGAAGTCGCCCGCGCGGGTCATTTTGGGGTCAGCAAAGCCGACGACATGACCACCCAGGCGGTGCATGGCCGCCTCGTGTGCCAGCCGTGTGCGTGTGGAAGGCTGGTAAAACGCCGCAACCATGGTTTTCTCCTTGAGCATGTCCACGTTGCGGCGGCTGCGCGCAATGGGCTCCATCTGCTGGGCAACCTCAAAGACATGGAAGAACTCATTACGCTCAAAATCCTTCAACGAAAGAATGTCTCGTCCTAAAAAACTACGCATTTTTTTAAGTCTCCTTCTTTATATTCCATAATTGATTTACAGATCACAAACTTCTGAAAATAAGGCAGGTGTTTCATATTTCGTGAATCTTCTTTACTCCACTCTCCTCACAACGTGAAAACGGAAATATCCAGGCAGGAAGTAGCTGAACGAATAATCTACTGCCTGACCATCCACTGTATACAACAGAGATTCAAAACGCAGTAACGCGACTCCCGGCTGAACATGTAGAGCACGGGCTAAAACCGCATTGGCAGCTACTGCGCTAACATCACAACGCGAGCGTGACAATTGGAGATCGCCTCGCTGTAGCAACAGATCCAGCACCGAACCACTGAACCCATTAGCAAATTCTTCGGGGGAAAGAGTTTTTTCCGGCAGGGTATCTACTAAATATGCCACCGGACATCCTTCCTTCAATATCACCCGCGAGATACGGAGTATCCTGGTGCCTGGCTCTAAGCCCAACTTGAGCAATTCGTCTTCCGTTGCTTCGGCGTTGGTAACCTCCAAATCTCCCATAGACACCGAAAACCCGAGGCGCTTTGTGATGGTCTCGATGCTCTCCAGGACTTCTAGACCGCTCTCGATGACAGGGTTGGGGTGAACGACAAACGTACCCACACCATGGCGACGATGGATCAAACCCTGAGTTTCGAAAGTGCGCATGGCCTCTCGCAATGTAGCCCTCGAGACTCCCAAGCTTTCTGCCAGGTTGGGTTCGGAGGGCAGGCGCTGGCCAAGTTCGGCTTGAGCTATGATACTTTCCAGTTCCTCGTGCAACCGTTGTTTGATACTTGAACGTTGAGACATGTTCGTGGTGTGTTGAAGGTCAGAAATGCCAGGGGCGAAGGCGTTAACGCTCCAGGATTGGGACAAAGTCAAATTTGGTTACGTCTACCAGGCCCAAATCCGAGATGCGAAGCTCGGGGATGACGACCAGGGCCAACAGGCTCAGTTGCATGTTCGGGTTGTTGAGAGAGCATCCACAAGCCCTAAAACCTGCCAAAACAGCAGCCGCTTTCTCGGCGACAACTTCCGCCCTCTCGTTGGACATCAACCCGGCAATGGGCAGTTCTACCATCCCGATGACTTGCCCTTCCTTTACCACCACCTGCCCACCCCCAACGCCAGACAGTGTGTTGGCCGCCAGAGCCATGTTGGCCTCATCTGTTCCCACAACCACTAAATGGTGACTATCATGCGCCACCGTAGAGCCAATGGCGCAGGCGACGTTGAATCCGAAACCATGCACCAGGCCAACCTGCAGCCTGCCGCTGCCTCTGTGCCGTTCGACGACGGCGATTTTGAGGATGTCACGCTTCATGTCCACCGGCACTTCTCCCCTACGCGCGCGGACCTTCATGCGCAAATGACGGGTGGGGGCCTGGTTTTCTACCACCCCGATCACATTGGCGGTAAACTCGTCTCCCTGTGGAGCTTGCAGACGGAAATCTTTGGCCTTCAGCTCTCGATGCAGATGTACTGAACTGGTAGCCCATTCTGGATAGGGAAATGTTGGCACCTCCAAAAGAAGACGCCCGTCCTCTGCAATAACCTGACCCTTAGCCACGACCTTCTCTACCCGAAATTCAGCCAGCTCGCTGACCATCAAAATATCCGCAAACCTGCCAGGCGCGATCTGCCCGATATGGCGCGCCAACCCAAAATGTTCGGCGGTGTTCAGCGTCGCCATCTGGATAGCCGTGACCGGTTCCAACCCCTGTGCGATGGCATGGCGTACTACCCGATCCATGTGTCCCTCGTTGACTAGGGTCTCGGAGTGGGAGTCGTCGGTGCACAAGATGAAGTGACGGGGATCAAGCCCTTCCTGGGTTATTGCCAATACCTGAGCCGCCACATCGTGCCAACCAGACCCATAACGTAACATGGCCTTCATCCCCTGGCGAATACGGATGATGGCATCTTCCAGGCGTGTACCTTCATGGTCATCCTCCGCACCACCAGCCACATATCCATGGAAGGGCAGGCTGAGATCCGGGGAGGCGTAATGGCCGCCGATAACTTTTCCAACCAGGCGAGCCTCGGCCATCTCGGCGTGCATCTTCTCATCCCCTAAATATACGCCCGGAAAATTCATCATCTCACCCAAACCGATAACGCCCTCCCACCGGATCGCTTCGGCGACCTCTTCAGGGCCTATGCTTGCCCCTGGTGTCTCCAGGCCAGGAGCAGAGGGCACACACGAAGGAACCTGTACCCAAACATGAATGGGTTGGTGAGCAGCTTCATCCACCATCAGACGAATCCCTTTTAACCCGAACACATTAGCAATCTCGTGCGGGTCAACGAACATGCCGGTTGTGCCGCGCGGGGCAACCGCACGCACAAACTCCGTCACGGTCACCATACCAGATTCGATATGTACGTGACCGTCCAACAATCCAGGAACCAGATACCTTCCTGCAGCATCTAAGACCTGGGTGGATTTTCCCATGGTATGCGAGGCGTCTTCACCAACAAAGGCAATGCGTTCTCCCTTGACAGCCACATCCGTGCCAGGGATGATCTCTCCGGATTGGACGCATACCCATTTACCATTGCGAATGACCATGTCGGCGGGTTCACGCCCCATGGCGACCTCTACCAATTGGCGTGTACGCTTTGCGATCTCCTCGGCGTTCATACTTTTTCTCCTGAGAAACCCGGCTACTTGGTTACAGCAACTGCTTTAAAGCCGACAGCAACAGAACCACATTCTCCCGACGGCTGCTGTATCCCATCAAACCAATACGCCAGATTTTGCCTTTGAGTGGTCCAAAACCACCTGCAATTTCGATGTTGTAATCATTGAGCAACTGTTTTCGTATGGAAGCCTCATCCCAGTCAGCGGGCATCTTGGGTGTCGTGAGCGTGGGCAAACGATATTCGCGAGGGACCAGGAGTTGCAAACCCAGACCCTCCAAACCAGACCAGAGCAATTCGGCGTTCTCCTGATGACGTGAAAATCTGGCCTCTAAGCCCTCCTCAGCAATCAGGCGCAAGGCTTCCAGCAGGGCGTAATTCATGCTGATAGGCGCGGTGTGATGGTAAGTACGTTCTGAGCCCCAATATTTCTCTACCAGGCTCAAGTCGAGGTACCAGTTGGCGACCCTTGTTTCTCGCTCACGCAGCACCTTACGCGCCCGCTCAGAAACAGTCAGAGGTGCTAACCCCGGCGGACAAGAGAGACATTTCTGGCTTCCTGAATAAGCCACGTCTACATCCCAGGCATCAATCTCTACGGGCAACCCTCCCAGGGAAGTAACGGTATCCAGAACCAGGAGGGCTCCATGACGGTGAGCGGCAGCGGAAATCTCTTTGATTTCGGACTGCAACGCTCCAGTAGAAGTTTCGGCGTGTACCAGCGCCAGCAGTTTATACGTCTTCCTCTTCAGGGCAGCTTCAATATCTGCGGGGTCAAAAATCTCTCCCCAGGGGCGTTGCACACAATCCACCCTGGCGCCATACCGGGAAGCCATATCCGTCAGTCGTTCCCCAAAATAACCGTTGACGGCTACTAAAACATTGTCATCCGGTTCGATGAAGTTGCACAGAGCCGCCTCCATCCCCGCGCTCCCCGTCCCAGACACGGGAATGGTCAGCTCATTTTGGGTTTGAAACACCAAGCGGAGCAAATCCTGCACCGCATCCATCAATTGGAGAAAGAGGGGATCTAAGTGTCCCAGAAGCGGCATCCCCATCGCCCGGAGGACGCGTGGATGTACCATGCTTGGGCCAGGTCCTAGCAGTACCCGAGTGGTCGTCCAAAATTCATCAGATGTTCTACTCTTCATGTTATTCTCTCTCTGAACCGAAGGTTATTAAGGCTATTAACAAGTTGGGGTCTCACCCCTTCCATTTTTCATCCTGATAACCGAAAAGGAACATGCAGGCACACACAGACCACAACCATTACAACGCGAGAACTCTATGTACACAGGTTCATCTGGGTCTATTTGCATAACCGCCCGTGTTTTACACTCCAAACGTGCAGAGCATGGGGAACACATTTGACAATTTTCCCTATCAACTTCAGGTCTGAGCATGTATCAACCCGCCAACAAGCGCACCGCAGCTTGATTGTGGGTTTCAATCAAGCGGGGCAGGTCTACCGTTACAATATTTCCATCTTTTACCACAAACTTACCCCCTACTACCGTGTAATCTGCCCAGGTAGGGGAGCAAAACACAACGGCTGCCACGGGGTCGTGTGAGGCACCCGCGTAGTCTAACCGGTTGAGGTTTAGGGCAAAGAAATCAGCCACCTTGCCGGACTCCAGTGAACCGATGTCCGATCTGCCCAGCACCTGAGCGCCTCCACGGGTTGCAATCTGTAATGCTTGACGGGCAGACATCAGGGGTGGAGCATCCTGCCCGGAGAGGGAAGCACCCATAATTCCGGCCCGCACTCTGGATACCATCATCGCCTGACGAACTTCTGCTAACATGTGCGAACCGTCGTTGCTGGCAGAGCCATCCACCCCCAATCCCACGTTTACCCCCACCCCTACCATCTTCATCACTGGGGCAATTCCAGAAGCCAAACGCATGTTGGATGTCGGGCAATGGGCTACGCCGCATCCTGTCCGGGCATATACACCCATTTCATCATCGTTGACATGCACCGAATGGGCAAACCAGACATCCTCTCCTACCCAATCCAGGCTTTGCATGTAAGCCACTGGGCGATGGCCAAATAACTCCAGACAGAAACGCTCCTCGTCCTGTGTCTCCGCAAGGTGTGTGTGCAGGTGGACACCGTACTCACGAGCCAGGGCTGCGCTTTGGCGCATCAGATCGGGAGTGACACTGAACGGGGAACAAGGTGCAAGCACAACCTGGGTTATAGCACCCGGACGGGGGTCATGATAGGTCTCAATTAACCGTTGAGCATCCCTGAGGATGTCCTCCTCCCTCTCGATAACTGAATCCGGCGGCAGTCCTCCTTGGCTTTCACCCAGGCTCATGGCGCCGCGCGAGGCATGCAGGCGCAAACCCACCTCCCGCGCGGCAAGAATCTCATCATCCAAACGAGACCCGTTGGGGAAAAGGTACAGGTGGTCAGAAGCAGTGGTACAACCCGACAATGCCAGCTCAGCCAGAGCAGTTTGGGTGGATATGCGGATGTCCTCCGGGGTTATGCGCGCCCAAATGGGATACAGGGTCTTCAACCATTGGAACAGGTTGGCATCCTGGGCCGCGGGCACAACCCTTGTCAGCGTCTGGTAGAAGTGGTGATGGGTGTTGATCAGACCTGGCAAGAGGATATGGCCGCTCAGATCCAGCGCCTCATCGGCGGTTGGGGGTAATTGCGAGGTTGGCCCGACCTGTTCAATGAAGCCATCCCGAACGAAAAGACCACCATCGGGGATCTCCCGTTGGTGGTCATCCATGGTTACTACAAGAGCGGCGTGCTTGACAAGAAGTGTGGGCATGGGTCGTGATGTGGTCCTTTGGGGTTTCCTGATCAGGTTTCCGTTAAGCCATCAAACTGGGTGCAATTGAGCTAACCAGGTTGTCAGACAACTTACCCAAGTGTAGCAAAAAGGAAAGCGGATGTCAATGTGGCTGGGTTGGGTGGGTTGGGCGACAGCACCTTGCGAGTATTCAAGCTACAACCCTGACGACAAATTATTTAGCTGACCTCTCCCGTACTTACCATATCCTATTCCGAGAGCCAGAAACACAACGACTACTAGACCATAAAATCACAAAGTCCCGCCTCACAGCGGGACTTGTTATTTTTCATCGGTTGATGAGGTTACGGATTCTGTATTTCCGCGGCATGCAAAGTGCTCTTCATCAGCATGGCAATCGTCATCGGACCCACGCCTCCGGGGACGGGGGTAATCCAACCGGCCACCTCCTTGACCTCCTCGAAGTTCACATCTCCTACCAAACGGTAGCCCGATTTTTTGGTCGGATCGGGCTTGCTGTTAATACCCACATCAATCACTGCTGCACCGGGTTTAACCCAGTCACCGCGCACAAACTCCATCTTGCCAATCGCCGCGATGAGGATGTCCGCACCCCGCACAACATCGGCGATGTTCTTGGTGCGCGAGTGACATACTGTTACCGTAGCATTCTTGCCGATCAGCAACAAGGCAGCCGGCATGCCCACGATGTTCGAGCGACCCAACACAACCGCGCTGGCACCTTCGATCTGAACACCGGCCTGCTCCAGCAAGTAAATGCAGCCGTAAGGTGTACAGGGAACAAAGAGCGGTTCGCGCCCCTTCTGTGCCAGGCGACCGATGTTGATGGGGTGGAAACCATCCACGTCCTTTTCCAGGTCAATGGCCTGAAGCACGCGTTCCTCGTTCAGGTG
>JBFLVL010000027.1:0-47742 GCA_040758495.1 Chloroflexota bacterium | reverse complement strand
ATCAGCCACCTCACATCCCGCTCTCTGGCTGCTTTCCATGCTCACCTCCCTTGTTTAAGCTACTCACTTATATACTAGAACAAAGGTTCGTTCAACTATGTGTAGACAGACTGGTCTGGATAACCATCCAAAAATGATGTTTACAAAGAACCTTTTTTAATAGTAGACTATCTACAATGCTACCCTTAGCACAAATTATATACAATATATTATGAAAACGCAACACCACGTATGCCCCAACTGCGTATGGATTTGCCGGGCATTCCTCTATGGGCAGGGCGGCCCACCAGGTTGAGGGACACACGGCAAGGTGATAAGTTGCGAAATTGCAGCTTAACAGCTTTCATATGGCATGCAGTCTTATCCCCTGGGATAGTTCAATATCAGGCTCACTGGAATTCGAGATAGCCTGACCCCAACATAATCCCAAACCTCCTCCGCTACCACACCTTGCACGCTGATACCCCCTTGTGGTAAAAAATCCGTACAAAAAACCTATGGCCCGTCGAACGATCTACCTCACAGATGAGCTTTATACCTATCTCCTTTCCGTCTCCCTGAGGGAACCCGAGCTGCTTCACAGGCTACGCAACGAGATGGCCGACCACCATCGGGGAGGCTGTCAGATATCCCCCGAACAGGGGCAGTTCATGTCCCTGCTTGTCAAGCTCATGGGTGCCAGGCGAACCCTGGAAATCGGAGTATTCACCGGCTATAGCTCCCTGTGGGTGGCCCTGGCGTTGCCCGACGACGGCTACCTCCTGGCCTGTGATGTCAACCCCGAATGGACCGCCATTGCCCGTCGCTACTGGCGTGAAGCCGGCGTTGAGCATAAGATAGACCTGCACCTGGCTCCGGCTACCCAAACCCTGGAAACTCTGCTGAAAAATGGCCAGCAGGACAGTTTCGACTTCGCCTTCATTGATGCTGATAAAATTAACATTGATACTTATTACGAGTACTGTTTGCAACTCATCCGGCCTGGTGGCCTAATAGCCATAGATAACGTGCTCCGACATGGAGCAGTGGTGGATGAGCGACGACAAGATGAAGAAACCAAAGCCATCCGCACGCTAAACGACAAAATCCATCACGATTCACGCGTGGATTTCAGCCTGCTTCCGATATCCGATGGGTTGACTCTCGCCCTCAAAGGCTGACCTGCCCCGGCTTCCCTGAGCATCTCCCCCACCTGATCGAAGGGAAGGAGATTTCCAGGATATCAGTCACCCCAAGACGAACATCTTCCCATACTACCAGAAGCCTGAAACTAAACGACTATGCCCACCAACCTGCCTCCAGAATATTACGAAGCCGAGCAAAACTATCGGGCTGCCAAGACCATCCAGGAAAAAATCACTACCCTGGAAGAACTGATCAGCACTATCCCCAAACACAAGGGCACCGATAAGCTAAGGGCTGATTTCCGTAGGAGACTTTCTAAATTAAAAGAATCCTCCCAGGCCAAGAAAAAAGTCAGCAGACAATCTTCCGCGTTCTATATAGATAAAGAAGGAGCAGGACAAGCCATCCTGGTGGGACCTACGAATGTGGGCAAATCTGCCCTGTTAACCGCCCTGACTAACGCCACACCGGAGGTATCTGAGGCTCCCTTTACTACCTGGGTCCCAACTCCAGGGATGATGCCTATCGAAAACATCCAGGTACAACTGGTGGATACCCCACCCCTGAACCCGGAATTTGTAGAACCGTTATTGTTCGAACTGATCCGTCGAACTGACCTCATCCTGCTGGTTGTGGACGTGCAGACCAATCCCGTACAGCAATTGGAGGATTCGATCGCCATCCTGGAGGAACATCGCATCATCCCTTTGCACTTGAAAGGTCAGCATCCCGAAGAAGGACGCTTAGCATTCATACCCACACTCATCCTGGCCAACAAAACTGACGACCAGGAGATGGATGAATTATTTCAAATATTCTGCGAACTAACCGAGGGGGATTGGTCCAGCCTGCCTGTCTCAGCTACTCACCAGCGGAATTTTGACCAGTTGAAGAGCGCTGTTTTTGAACGTCTGAACATCATACGCATCTACTCTAAAGCCCCAGGGAAAGAACCGGATCTTGAGGCCCCATTCGTAATGAAAAAAGGTAGCACCATCGAGGAATTCGCCAGCAAGGTACATCAGGACTTTATCGAAAACTTGAAAGCTGCACGGGTTTGGGGGTATGGTGTTTTCGACGGCCAACTGGTCAGCAGGGATCACGTGCTTCACGATGAAGATATCGTTGAACTGCGCACCTAGCCTATCAGGAGACAACCTATCCGAAACTGCTCGCTTCCCCCATGCGGGGGACAGGCCCCCCATTCGGAGGCCAGGGGATGGATAACCTGACCTTTCCCTTCCGTCCAAGGCGATGTCCCACCATCGCCATTTCCCCCACTATCGCCGTTTTTCTCCGCTCCAGACGACATCTCGTCGTCGCTTTACTTCTATCCCCGTTCTCTTCTTCGACTACACTCCGTCCTTCGCTTTCGCTCAGGACGTCGCTCCGCTCACCTGTGCCTGCTGCACTGGTGCAGGCAGGATGACCATTCACCCTGAGCGGAGGATCGAATAGCGCAGCGTATCGACCACTGCCGAGGGGTCTCGATACGATCCTCGCCTTTGGCTCAGATCACTCGACCCGCGATGCCCTGCTGGTCGAGGTGCCGAAGGCACCGTATCGAGACCACCTTCGGACGGATTTGAAAACTCTCCCCCGTCCTACAACCGGCTGCTCAGCGGCAGATCAATATGGGATGCTTATACAAGCGCAGCATGTGGCTCACCGTATCGCCTATGATGGCCTGCACAACGGGATGGTGTCCGTATCCGCCCATAATAAGCCAATCACAACCATATTTCTGGCAGGTATCCAAAATGGCTTCAGGAACCGAGCCCTTTTTTTCTTCGTAGGTGGCAGGTACGGAATAGGATTCCAGGTAGCGTTGAGCCATCTTCAACGTTTCCTCCGAGGCGCCCTCAGTTTCGATTACTGTCAGCACGACCAAGGGCAGGTTCCACCTGCCGGCCATATAGGTTGTCAGAAATAACGCTTCCCACGCCTTGGGGCTGCCATCAAAAGCCAACAAAGGACGCCCTAGCAAGGATGGAGCAGGAACAGCCAGAACAGGTCTGGGGCAACGGACAAGGATGGAACGAAAACCGGAGCCCAGACGAGCAAACAACCCATCCTCAGGTGGATATGTAAGGCTGAGGGCCACCAGGTCTGCCCAACGCGCACGGTCAACGATCTTGCGAGCAACCTTGCCCGGTTCGACCGTCAGGGAACCAGCCACACCGGCCTCCTGACATCTTCTTTCAAACTCCTCTCGAACGGATTGGGTTTTCTTTCCGGTGATTTGTGCTCCTGCGGGTACGACACACAGACCAAGTAAACGGCTTCCATCCCGATGAGCAATGTCCAAGGCCTGTGAAAATGCCTCCCAACCGGTCGGTTTTCCGCTTACGGGAACGAGGATATTCCTGAACAAGATACCCTCCTCTTCATCCGTGCGTTCTTCTCGCCATTCTCCTACCGGAGGCCCAGATTCAAACTTGTCGGGTAAGAGGGCATCCTTGATGCGCTTGGTTATACGAGTAGCAACGCGACGGGGAAGAGGGCTGTCCCCCTCTACCAGGTCATCTGCCGCAGCTTTCATATCCACTTCCCATCCCAAGGTCTCCTGTAACTCTGCACGACGGTTGAGAACCCAGATGTACAGGTCCGTCTCTGTACGACCAGGAAAATCCTGCAAAATACCCTGTATGCGGATAAGTTGGACGACCGGCAGATAGACCGCTTCGTACCAATGAGCTACTGCTTCTTCGTACGGAATTTCTCGCTGCCTCTCGATCCCCATGAAATATCTATGCACATCAATATGCTCTTTGAGCACCTGGTAATATTCAGGCACCGTGACCCGCAGCTCTACACCTGGTCGAATGGTATTGAACTTTGTCTGTTCTAAGAAATCCGCCAGTTCATATTTGACCATCAAGTCATTGGGACGATCTTCCGGCGTAAGCGCCACAGGTGTTATGATCTCGGTTACGTATGCCTGGATGTGCGTGGCTCCCAATTGCCGGGCTACAGAGAGGCGATGATGTCCATCCAACACAAAGTACGTATCACCAATCTGGTAGACCTCAATAGGTGGGAGGCCGCTGAGTGACATGGTGGCCAGGCTCACCCTCGCCCAGCGGTCTCGATCACTGTCTTTGAGGGGCAAGAAACTGCGGGAAAAATCTGAATGGCGTCCCACACTGCCAATAATCGCTTTTATGGGGATGTCCTGTAAACCTATCCGTACTTTACTTTTCCCCTTTAACCTCTGCCGCACCTCCTCGTAGGACAGCAATTTAAATTGCTCTCCCTTTAACCGGGTGACAATCCTTTCCAGCGCAGCTTCACGCCGTGCTTGGCGAAAATGCGTAACCGCAGCAGAAAAATCTGGCTGTATCATGGTTCTATGGTAATGGTAGTCTGGCGATACCCAAAGGTATTAATTACCCGGGTTTGCTCAAACAAGGTCTCCCGAGGAGCATCGGGACGATATATAAAGATATGACCATGGAAGTGGTAAGCTGGCTTAAAGGTCTGTAATAACCATCGAAAAGCCTTTATGCCTCTATGAGCCAGATCGGTATGATCATGTATACCCCAAGGAGGGGCATGGGTTACAAACACATCCAGGTAACGGCCGTGCAAGAGGCGATTGCACCACAAACCAGGCAGCAGGGAAAAGACGTGTGACCACATTTCACCCTGCGAATACTGGTAGGGTCCTTTTCGGTAACGATGTGAACCCTCCACACCGGCAAGCAACAACCCCTGATGATTCTTCACTTTTCGATGCAGATCAATTGCCCCTCGAGGGCCTATCCGATTCGAATCCTCCCCATACTCAATCATAGTCGCATGGTTCCCACGCACAAAATACACCTGCACGTTCAAAATACTCTGTACAAACTCAAGGTAGTAATACGGCAAATCGCCACAGCCGATAACCAGATTAATTTCCGAAAACCGCTCCCGCGCCTCGGCATGATAGATAAAGGGATCAACTCTATCGCTCAGAGAAAGAACCTTCATTCAGCCTTGTCTTTCCAAACTATTCTCTCAACCTGAAGCAAGTCTACTTGTTTCCTCAGGGTATGTCAATTTTAACCAGAGCCCCACTCCCTGATACAATTAGGACTGATAGAAACCTGAGGTTTCGGTTTATTTCCATCAAGGACGCATCCCATGACTGGGTTCGGAAGCAAGCAAAATGGAGTTCTGAAGGTCGTTCTCTTCATCATCCTCATGTCCTCCAGCCTGGCATCCTGTCGGGGTGATAAGCTCCCCCTCACATCAGATATGTTTCTGCCTCCAACCTCATGGCTCACAGAAACGGCTCTCCCCCTTCCCACGGCCACACATCCGCCAGCCACTCCAACACTAGCGTGTACCGACAACCTGCGTTTTCTGACTGACCTGACCATCCCCGACGGCATGGCAGTGGAACCGGGCGCGCCCCTGGACAAACGTTGGCAGGTGCAGAATACAGGTACCTGCAACTGGGATGACCGTTACCGCCTGCGCCTCATTGCGGGTGTGCCCATGGGTGCGCCAGAAGAACAGACCCTGCCCCCCGCTCGCTCGGGTACCGAAACCATCATCCGCATCCTTTATACGGCCCCAACCAAAGCAGGCAGCTACCGCAGCGCATGGCAAGCCTACAACCCCGAGGGAGAACCCTTCGGAGACCCCATCTTCATCGAGATTGTGGTAGAGATAACAGAAGAGGGATAACATGAGTGTCAAACTGAGTGTCAGCGCCCAAAAGGTGCAACAGGCGTTGAAAGCCCAGGGATTAACTCTCCAGGTTATAGAGCTGCCCAGCAGCACCCGTACGGCTGCCGAGGCTGCTCAGGCAGTCGGTTGCCAGGTCGGTCAAATTGCCAAGGCGCTGATCTTCCGCGCCATACACACTCAACGCCCATTTTTAGTGATCACCAGCGGTGCCAATCGGGTAAACGAGAAAAAGCTCGAAACATTAGTGGGAGAAAAGGTTATTAAAGCTGATGCTGACTTCGTCCGTGGGCAAACCGGTTTTTCCATCGGCGGCGTGCCTCCCATCGGACATACGCAAAAGATAATCACTTTCATTGACCAAGACTTGCTCAAACACCTGGTCATCTGGGCTGCTGCGGGCACCCCCCAGACAGTATTTCAACTGACCCCCAAAGAATTGCTGCGCATGACCGGAGGTGAGGTCACTGACATCACCTAGAGTGCCAACATTTCATGAAGAAACCGACATCTCTAATCCTGATAATAGGGATTTCTCTCGGCATCCTACTGCATACTGTCTAAATAAGCCCAAGTTCCAAATCAAAAAGCCAGGTCTCCCTCAGAAACCTGGCTTTATCATCACGTCATCACACTTTCATACCAACCAATCAAACCTATGTCCCCTCCTCCCAGGAGCTCAGGTAGGTTATCTGCTCGGAGGTCAGGTTATCTATCTCCACTCCCATGGCCTCCAGCTTTAGACGAGCGATCTCCCGATCCAAATCCTCCGGTACAGAGTGGACCTTCTTCTCCAGTTTCTCACCATGTTTGACGATATACTCCAGGCTTAAGGCTTGATTGGCAAAGGACATGTCCATCACACTGGCCGGGTGCCCCTCAGCCGCCGAGAGGTTGATCAGCCGTCCTTCGGCCAGTATATGGATTCTCCGTCCATCCTTTAGATGATACTGCTCAACGTATGGCCGGACCAGACGCTTCTCAACTGCCATCCCCTCCAGCGCCGGGATGTTGATCTCCACGTTAAAGTGACCAGAATTGGCTACGATTGCCCCGTCTTTCATGAGATCAAAGTGATGCCGGTCAACAACGTTGATATCCCCTGTCAGAGTCACAAAGATATCACCCAAGGGTGC
This sequence comes from Chloroflexota bacterium, assembly GCA_040758495.1. Taxonomy (GTDB): domain Bacteria; phylum Chloroflexota; class Anaerolineae; order Anaerolineales; family JBFLVL01; genus JBFLVL01. The sequence goes on along the minus strand of JBFLVL010000027.1, from coordinate 40,804 downwards.
CGCCTCATCCATGGGCATGACCCGAAAACCATCCATCACCGCCTCTAGTGCGGGTAATGGATCCACCTCGGTGACAATCACATTGGCCCCCATACCACGCACACGCATGGCAAACCCACGACCGCACCACCCATAACCCGCGACTACGACCGTTTTTCCGGCCAGCAGGATATTCGTCGCCCGGACAATGCCATCCACCGTTGACTGACCCGTCCCGTAGCGGTTATCGAAAAAGTGCTTGGTCATGGCGTCGTTGACCGCAATGATGGGGTACCTTAACTCGCCCAACTTCGCCATGGCCCGCAACCGGATCACACCGGTAGTGGTCTCTTCTGTCCCGCCGATCACCTCTCCCAACAGGTCTCGCCTTTCTTTGTGTAGGGTACTGACCAGGTCAGCTCCGTCATCCATGGTCATATGGGGATGATTGTCTAACGCCGCGTTGATGTGCTTGTAATAGGTGACGTTATCCTCCCCTTTGATGGCAAACACGGGAATCTCAGAGTGGTTCACCAAGGAAGCAGCCACATCATCCTGGGTGGAAAGCGGATTTGAGGCAGTCAGCACCAGTTCTGCGCCTCCTGCTTGCAAGGCATGCATGAGATTAGCTGTTTCGGTAGTGACATGCAAACAGGCAGAGACGCGCATACCCTTCAGGGGTCTCTCTCTCTGAAAACGTTCCCGGATCAACCGCAGGACCGGCATCTCCCGCTCAGCCCAGTCAATTCGCCGTCGACCACCTTCGGCTAAATTTGGGTCTTTAATTTCATAAGCTTTCGTCATGATCAACTCCAATTTGAATTTCACTATCCAAGTAATGCCTCCAACTCACCCTGGTCATCGAAGTGCTTTCGGAAACGGGTGACAAATTCCTTGCGGGTAAATGCATGGCTCTGTGGGCCTTCTCCCTCCAGACAGTACGTAGCCGCTAACACCCCCATCTGTCCACATAACTCCCAACTCCATCCATGAGCAAACCCAGTTATAAATCCGCCTCGAAAAGCATCACCTACTCCTGTGGGGTTGGCAACCTGTTCAGGAGGCACAACGGGTATATGATACTCGTTTTCATCCGCATAAACCACCACGCCCTTTTCGCCCAGGGTTACCACCATAAAATCAACTTTTCCTAAGATAGCCTCCGAGGTCATGCCAGTCATCTTCCGGATTAGACTGAATTCATAATCATTGACCAGGAGCGCCAATGCCCCTTCAATCCCTCGACGGATATCTGCGGCCTCCATGCGCACGATCTGTTGGCTGGGGTCATAAAAATAGGGGAAACCTAACTCCTGGCACTCCTGAACATACTGGTGCATGGCTGCAGGATCATTGGGAGAAATCACTGCCAAATCTGGGCGCACCCCGCCCAACTCCCGAAAAGAAAGCTGGCCTGCATAGGCCATGGCACCCGGGTGAAAACTGGCAATCTGCGCGTTCGCCTGATCCGTGTTCGAAAAGAACGAAGCGGTTGTCTCCCCAGCGATCACCTTCACGTAGGAGGTGTCCACTCCCTGCGATTCCAACCAGGTACCGTATTCCTCGAAGTCTTCTCCTACGGTAGCCATCAGGTGAGGTCGCTGTCCCAACAAGGCCATCGTATAGGCGATATTCGGAGCCACGCCTCCGCGTCGCACCACCAGCGAATCGACCAGGAAGGAAAGGCTGAGGGTGTCGAGCTTTTCTGGAAGGATGTGATCCCTGAAATACCCCGGGAATCTCATCAGATAATCGTAGGCCACCGACCCGGTTAAAAAGACGTCCATAGCGCACCGATCCTATACCTTAGAAGCACCTCTTGCAAGAACGCTACGCAGGTTAATATCAAAAGGTGGGTAGATAATCCCCAGTTCGGTCACTATGGCGGTCACCAACCGGTAAGGCGTGACATCGAAAGCTGGGTTGCGGGCACGGGCTCCAGAGGGAAAAAGGGACCGGCCCTCCCGCTGCAAATTCAAGACCTCACTGCCATCCCTTTCCTCAATGGGGATCAACCCACCATGAGGCAGGGATAGATCAATCGTTGAGGTAGGCACAACCGGGTAGAAGGGCACACCGTTATCGTGTGCGGTCAAAGCCAGCATGTAGGTTCCGATCTTGTTGGCCACATCACCGTTGGCTGCCACCCGGTCAGCACCCACGAACACCTTGTGTACCTGTCCGCTAGCTAGGAAGTAACCCGCGGCGTTGTCGGTGATGACCTCGTAGGGAATTCCATACTGTTCTAGCTCCCAGGCGGTCAATCGGGCTCCCTGCAAGCGAGGGCGGGTCTCGTCTACCAAGACGTGAACACGCTTCCCCATCTCATGTGCCATGCGGATGACCCCTAAAGCGGTGCCACCCTCAACCGTCGCCAGGTCTCCCGTGTTGCAGTGGTGAAGTATGGTATCCCCATTTTCAATCAATGCTGCTCCAATGCGCGCCATCCGCAGATTTACATCTACATCTTCATCCGCTACGCGTTCGGCTTCCTGTAAAACCATCCTTCGCAGCGCTTCTACCTCGACCGGACCGGTTTCTACCACACGGAGCACCCTATCCAATGCCCAGCCCAGGTTGGCTGCCGTGGGCCGGGCCGCACGCAGCAGGTCAGCGGCCTGTTTTAATTCCTCCAGCAATGCCTGGCGGTCAGTAGCCTGTGACTGTTGTGCAGTCAGAGCCAAACCGTAAGCCGCGGTAGCCCCAATGGCCGGAGCACCGCGCACCACCATATCCTGGATGGCTCTGGCTACCTCACGTACGTCTTTATAAATGGCTATGCGCAGCTCGCCCGGCAATAACCACTGGTCAACCAACCTCACTTCCCCTCGCTCTTCATCCCAATCTACAGTCCGCATAGTACACACAAAAGACGCCCTCACGCGGAGAGCGTCCGCCCAACGAGTTTAACACGCATCCTGACCCTTGTCAAAGTTTCCTCCCACGTGTATAGTCCTGCTTGATGAAAAAGCCCCCCGTACATCCTTGGCTAATTTTGATATTCTTCCTGCTCCCCGGACTGGGATGTTCGCTGATCGGGAATTGGGGGTGGGTGCCCACCCCAACAGCTACCTCATCCCCCACCCCTTCTTCCACCCCTACCCCCACCATCACCCCCTCCCCCACCCCAATCCCAACACCCCTACCGCTAGCTCGCATCCATGCAGGCGATATAGCCTTATTCTACGGGGACTGGGAGGCGGCTACACAAGCCTATCAAGCCGCCCTGAACAACTCAACCGACCCGGACATCCAGGCTGCAGCTTTGTTCGGTCTCGGACACAGCGCGTTTTCAGCCCAAGACTACCAGACCGCCTTAGAGCATCTCAACCTGCTGTTCACCCAACATCCCCACGCAAAAAACCTGGCTGAGGCCTATTTTCTCCTAGCACAGATACATACCGCCCAAGCCAATTTTTCCGCGGCCGCTCAGGCATATCAAGATTACCTCTACCTTCGTCCGGGCATCATTGAAGCTTACGTGCTCGAATGGCGCGGCGATGCACTTTTTGCCGCCGGCGATCTCGAAGCCGCCCAACTTACCTACAACCAAGCACTTCAATCCCGCTTGCAAATGCCCTCAGACCCTAACCCTGACGCCAGCTTGAACATTCAATTGGATTTGGCTAACGTAGCTGCTGCCCTGGGGGACACCCAACGGGCATTAGAACTGTATGCCAGCGTTTATCGGGTGACAAACAACGACTATACCAAAGCCCACATTGACCTCTTGGTAGGCAACCTATACCTGGCTAACGACCAACCTCAGGACGCTTACCAGGCGTTCATAGACGCCGTCGAGAATTTCCCCCTGTCCTACGACGCGTATACCGCCTTAGTTATCCTTGTCGATGCCGGAGTCCCGGTCAGCGAACTGCAACGTGGCATTGTAGACTACTACGCCCAGCAGTACAGCCCCGCCATCGCAGCCCTAGATCGGTATCTTACCTCTGGTAACGCAGACCAACCCGGCACCGCCCTCTACTACAAAGCTTTATCTTTACATGGATTGGGTGAATACCAAGCTGCCCTTGAAGCGTGGGATCAGATCATCGCTTCATACACCGATGATGAACAATATTGGGACAACGCTTGGGAACAAAAAGCCTACACGCTTTGGGCCTTCATGGGTGATTACCGCCAGGCCGTGGATACTTTGCTCAACTTTGTCTCCAACTGGCCGGATCACCCCAGAGCCACGGAATTCCTCTTCGACGCGGCTCTGATCGCTGAACGAGGGGATTTTCTCATGCAAGCCGCTAACCTCTGGAACCGGGTTGCCGATGAGTACCCCACCTCAGAATATGTTTACCGCTCTTTATTCCTGGCAGGTATCACTTCCTATCGGAGGGAAGAATATGAGACTGCCCTAGTAGCATTTTGGCGAGCTTCCCAGATAGCTAACACTTCAGACCTGGCGGCAGCCCTATTCTGGCAGGGAAAGACCTTATCCGCCCTGGGCCAAATCGCGGCGGCCAAAGATGTCTGGCAACAGACGGTCGTCACGGATCCCACGGGCTATTATTCTGAACGTGCACGCGACCTGCTCCTGGAAAAACCGCCCTTCAATCCACCTTTAATGTACGATTTGAGCTTCGATCTTCAAGCCGAGCGTACCATCGCTGAAGAGTGGTTGCGCCAAACCTTTTCACTGTCTCCTGAGACCAGATTAGATACCCTGCCAAACGACCCTCGACTGGTAAGGGGTAACGAACTGTGGCTGCTTGGAAAATACGCTGAAGCGCGACTAGAATTCGAGTCATTGCGGATTTCCCTGTCAAACGATCCCGTAGCTAGTTTTCAACTTGTAGGTCACTTTAACGAAATTGGACTGTACCGTTCGGCTATCCTGGCTGCCAGAGGGGTGCTCGATCTGGTGGGTATGGACGACGCTACCACCCTGACAGCTCCAAATTACTTCAACTACATCCGCTTTGGACTTTATTACAGTGGGATCATCATTCCACTAGCCCATACTTACAGCTTTCATCCTCTGTTTTTGTTCAGTGTGGTCAGGCAGGAAAGCCTGTTCGAGGGTTTTATCCGTTCTTCCGCTGGGGCACTCGGGCTAATGCAGATCATCCCCAGCACAGGGCAGAGCATTGCTGATCGGGCCGGGTGGCCACCGGGCTACACCACTGAAGACCTGTACCGTCCGAAGGTAAACCTGACTCTGGGTACGGATTACCTGCAGGAACAACTTGAATTTTTCGATGGGGATATCTACGCGGCCCTGGCAGCCTACAACGCAGGCCCAGGTAACGCCTACACATGGAAGCTTATAGCTCCCTCAGATCCCGACCTCTACCTTGAAATTATCCGTTTTCGGGAAACACGAAACTACATTCGGGGAATATACGAAATTTTCACCATATACCGTAGGATATATCAACGCACACCTTAGGCAGGTGTAAGTGTAGCGTTTGACCTAATATTCTACAGACTTCGGAAGTCTTCAAGATGGTCGCAACGGAAAATCAGGCTGGTGTTACAAAAAATCTGCCTGTTAATCCTCGCCGTAAGACTTCCGAAGTCTCTTCATTGCTGCTCAGGGGTAAACGTAGGAGATGCTTGGGATTCCGTCTCGGAGGTAGTGACCAGGTACCAGTTAAGCACGGTGGCAAAACGATCGCTGGGTTCAAACAATGGCCCCACCCGGACTCCGTACACCTGGATATCTACAGCATATGTGTAGACAGGGTAAAAGAGAGGTAAAGCGGGCAACTCCCGCATGAAGCGAATTTGGAAGTTGCGGTACAAACGGGCGCGCTCCTCGGGGTCCACGGTAATACGGGCTTGCTCCAGGTACTCACTGGCTTGACGGTCATTCCATTGAGAGTAATTTTGCCCCCCGGTCACTTGGGTCTGATGCCAAAAAGGATAAGGATCGGGGTCAGGGAACCTGCCCAGGTTGAAGTCTACCAAGACAGCCTGAAACGATCTGGGGTTCAAATAGACCCTCAACAGCTCTTCATAAGACACGGCTTCCAGTTCAAGTTCTACGCCAATCTGTTCCCAATCGTGCTGTATGGCTTCGGCCAGCAAACGATGTTGCTCATCTTGAGGGTATAGCAACGTAAAGGACAGAGCCTGACCATCTTTCTCTCTAACCACTCCCCCTTCAGCCGGTAAGACAAACCCAATCTGCCTCAGCAGTTCGATGGCCTTTTCCGGGTTGTAAGCCACATGTTCGACCCCTTCGTAATGTGCCCACGTACCCGGAAGGACAGGACCATCGGCAATTAACGCCTGTCCATCGAGAATATGGTCAATCATCCACTGGCGATTCAAGCCACTCAAGAGCGCCTCACGCACCTGCGGCTCTTGAAGGAAACCGACTTTCGGATTGTTCAGGTTGAACAAGATGATGCTGAGTTCGGGCATCCGGGATGTGTAGACGTTCAGACCAGGTTCTGCTAAGGACGGCTGTAGAATATTGGGGGTTACCCGACCAAGCCCAATCACCTCCCGTTCTTCGTATGCCTGGAATGCTGAAGAGGCGTCGGGGTAGAACCTAAAGATAAATTGCTCAATAAATGGTGGGTTTAGATAATAATCCGCAAAAGGAGAAAGCACCACGCCAAGGATTTTTCCACCCTCCACCAACAAGCGGTCAAATTTGAAAGCCCCACTTCCAATGGGTTTGAAGTTTAATTCCGAGGCGATAAGCTCCTGAGGGGTAAGTCCATCCCAAATGTGTTTAGGCAATATGTTGAAAGTCAGAAAGTCCAGAAAGGGTGAAAAGGGTTCTGGCAACCGGAATTGCAGGGTAAAGTCATTATATTTTTTTACTTGTACCGTACTCCAGAAAACGCGCAGGTCTTCAGGTATGGGGAATTCTGGGTTGAGCATCATCTCCAGAGTGAACAATACATCCTCACTGAGGACCTGTTCTCCATCGTGCCAATATGCATTCATACGCAAAGAGACATTGTAAATCGTGCCGTCGCGGGAAATCCCCCACGATTCGGCCAAGTCCGGCTGAGGTAACCCCTGGGCATCAGAGCGTATTAAACTGCTGTAAATTAACCGATCTACGTCACGATCTACCGGATTGTTGTAATCCAATAATGGATTGAAACGAGATGGAGCACCAATCAGCGCTTCGGTATACACACCTCCGGTTGTCGGTTCAGGAAGAGCTTCCTGGGTAACCGGTTGTTGGCGAAACAACAAAACACCAATCACCCCCAGCGAAAGCATGACAATTAACAGTTGCCAGCGAAGTCGTTTCATTAGAAAAAAGGGGAGAAATAGAAAAGGGTGCACTCCCACCTATGTACCCATTTACAGAGTACACCTCACCTTTTCAGGGTTAACCTGTCACAATTACTGTAGCAATTGCCAGAAGGAAAAAGAGCAGGCTCAAACCAATGGTCACCTGGAAGAGGACTTTTTCAATACCACGACGTGTGGTGAACACACCTCCCATGTCGGAACCGGTAAGACCACCCAGACCAGCGCCCTTGCTCTGCAGGACAACGCTAGTTATCAGGGCGATTGACGTTATAATCAGTGCAATATCGAGATACTTCTCCAAAGCTGCCTCCATATCAATGGTTTATCAAGGCAGGCGGATTATACTGGGCATTTGTCCTATCGTCAAACCATGCCCAAGTGGATGGGTGCACGAAACTTGCAAATGTATCCATACCAGACCAAACCAATGCATGAACTGACCGTCAACCTTCATATACACACCTTTTATTCGGATGGACATGCAACCCATGAGGAGATCGCTCAAGCAGCCATACGCGCCGGGTTAGATGCTATCATTGCCACCGACCACAACGTATGGGTAGAAGGTCCGGAAAGGTATTATCACCACGACGGTAAAAACGTGCTGTTGCTTGTGGGGGAGGAGGTGCATGACCAGACCCGGGACCCACAAAAAAACCACTTGCTGATTTTCGGTGCTCAGCGCGAGATGGCTCCACTGGCAGGTGACACCCAACTGTTGATTGACTGTGTGCGCGACGCTGGAGGGGTTTCGTTCATTGCCCACCCTGTGGACCCTGCCGCACCCCAGTTCAACGAACCGGATATCTCCTGGATGGATTGGAACCGCCACGGTTACCAGGGCATCGAACTATGGAACGCCATGTCAGAATTTAAATCTCTGCTGAAGGACAGATGGAAGGCAATCTGGTATGCTTACCAACCCCAACGGATTGCCCACGGTCCCTTCCCCCAGGCACTACAGAAGTGGGACGAGCTGTTATCCCAGGGTTTAAAAGTGGCTGCCATTGGCGGGTCAGATGCCCACGCCTTAAATGCACGCATGGGACCATTGAAGAGGACCCTCTTCCCCTACGAATTCCACTTCCGAGCAGTAAACACCCATCTGCTCATCCCCGAACCCTTGAATGGCGATCTGATCCATGACCGTGGCCTGATACTGGAGGCTTTTCGAAAGGGACATGCTTTTATTGGTTACGACCTTCCATCAACCACGAGGGGGTTTCGTTTCACCGCGCAGGGCAAAGAAAAGACCGCATGGATGGGCGATGAAATAACCGCAAAGTATGGAGTCACTCTGCAAGTCCGCCTCCCCCAACCAGCGGAGTGTCACCTGCTCAAAGATGGGGTTGTCATTAAAAAATGGAGGGACGAGTACATCGGAACATATATCACCACGCAACCCGGAGTATACCGCGTGGAGGTATATCTGTTTGATAAAGGTAAACGTCGGGGTTGGATTTTCAGCAATCCGATCTATGTAAGGCCATGAAGGTTGGCGTATATCTCATCTGCGAGGCTAGATAATGGATAAAACGAAACGCTCTCTGTCCCTATCTCGTCATTACCCTTTTTTTCTCTTTATTCTCATATTGGCCACCTTATCATTGCAGGCCTGTACCCCGACCAGGTCTGCTCCCATTCTACCCCAAAATGATACTGTGGCCACGATGGTAGAGGCTACATTTCAAGCCCTGACCATGCTTGCTCCATCTACCCCCACATTAACACTGACTCCCACCCTCCCCACAAACACCCCCTCCCCAGACGTACCGACTGCTACACCAACATCAGAGTTAGGGAAAGTACAAGGAAAAGTTTGCTTTTTGCGCGCCTCCATCCCAGAGATGACCGCTTTCTTCCAGAATACTCACACCAATGCGGTGTCCACGCTGAACATTGCCCCGGGACAGGGGTCTTACGAAGTAGAACTGCTTCCAGGCAACTATATCGCCTATGCCTGGCTGACAGATTTTTCCATCGGGGGGATGTATTCCGCCTGTCCTATGGGTTCCGGTTGCAACGCACACAATCCTCTGATGTTTATCGTTACCTCCGGCCAAACGTTGACAGGCATTGACCTGTGCGATTGGCATCACGGCCCGTTCGATGTGCCCTACCCCCCTGAGTATTCACCCGATGTGACGGTTGGCTCTATCTCCGGGAACATCTATGGCTACCCAGGGCCTGCAGAGGCTCAACTCATCGTCGTGGCTTTCAACCAGACAACCAAGTATTGGTACTGGTTTAGACCCGCTCCTGGTGTCCGTTACTTTTTTATTGAGGACCTCCCCCCTGGTACCTACCAGGTTGTGGCTTACGATACCGCTGGTAAGGCAGGTGGTACAAGCCCGGATATCGTTGTTGCTGTGGGAAAAAACACGATTGCGGATATCAACAATTGGAGCGGCACTTTTCCAGCCAATCCCGTGAAATAATCACACCGTCTCGATCTTGATGTAGACCTACCAGGAGTCCGCAGGTCTTCACTTTTCTCTACCCTTTGTGGTTAAATACAACCATTATGGACTTCAAACTTCACGCCCCATACCAACCTACGGGCGACCAACCTGAAGCCATCCAGCAACTGGTCGAAGGTATCAATCACGGCTATAGCCAACAGGTGCTCCTCGGTGCTACCGGAACTGGTAAAACTTTCACCATGGCTTCCGTAATCGCTCAGGTGCAGAAACCAGCTCTGGTCATGGCGCACAATAAAACCCTGGGGGCTCAGCTTTATGCCGAATACAAAAGCTTCTTCCCCGAGGATGCGGTCGAATATTTCGTTTCTTATTACGATTATTACCAACCCGAGGCGTACGTCCCCAAACACGACCTGTACATTGAAAAAGATGTTGACATCAACGAGGAGATCGAACGCCTGCGTCTGGCAGCCACCACCGCCTTGATGTCCCGCAGAGATGTGATCATCATTGCCTCGGTATCTTGTATATATGGGATCGGCAGTCCCGAAGCCTACGGCAAAGTAATCACCCATCTTCAAAAGGGGGAGATATTTCGACGCAATGCGCTTTTACGAAAGCTGGTTGAATGCCATTACCAGCGCAACGACCTGGAGCTCCGCGCCGGAACCTTTCGCGTGCGAGGCGATACCCTGGAAGTTATGCCGGCCCATTTAGACCGAATCGCGTACCGTATCAATTTCTTCGGTGACGAGATCGAACGGATCGTCGAAATAGATACCCTCACCGGTGAGATCTTCGGCGAACTCCAGAACGTGGATATCTTCCCTGCCCGTCACTACATCACCGAAGAAGAAAAGATGCGTCAGGCCTTAGCCGATATCGAGGACGAACTCGAGGGACGCCTGGCCTGGTTCAAAGCCCAAAATAAATTGCTCGAAGCCCAGCGTCTGGAACAGCGTACTCTTTACGATTTAGAGATGCTGCGCGAAATTGGCTACTGCGCGGGTATCGAGAACTATTCCCGGCATCTCGATCAACGTCCGGTTGGCTCTCCCCCATGGACTTTGATGGACTATCTACCCAGCGATTACCTGCTCATCATAGATGAATCCCACATGACCATACCCCAAATCAAGGGGATGTACCGGGGAGACCGTTCACGCAAACAAACCTTGGTTGATTACGGCTTCCGACTGCCTTCGGCTATAGATAACCGCCCGTTGAAGTTCTCCGAATTTGAACAGCGAATGGGGTTCACAATATACACCTCTGCCACACCGGGACCGTATGAACTACAACGTAAACATCAGGTTGTCGAGCAAATCATCCGTCCGACGGGTCTGGTTGACCCGGCAATCGAAGTACTGCCAACCGAGGGGCAGGTTGACCACCTCATCGGTGAAATCAACACCCGCATTGAGCGCGGCGAACGCGCCCTCGTCACTACGCTTACAAAACGAATGGCCGAAAAGCTCTCCGACTACCTGATGGAGACAGGATTTAAGGTTCACTATCTGCACTCCGAAATTGACACACTCGAAAGGGTGGGCATATTACGCGATCTCCGTTTGGGTGTATTTGATATAGTTGTAGGGATCAACCTGCTTCGCGAAGGTCTGGACCTTCCGGAAGTGTCTCTGGTTGCCATCCTGGATGCAGACAAAGAGGGGTTCTTGCGTTCAGATACAGCCCTGATTCAGACCATCGGACGTGCGGCTCGTCACATTAACGGGAAAGTAATCATGTATTCCGATCGGATGACAGACGCCATGAAGACAGCCATTGACGAGACCAATCGCCGGCGAAGTAAACAGATAACCTACAACCAGGAACACGGCATAGAACCGGTGAGCATTGTCAAAGAAATCCGAGACCTCACCGATCGGGTTACGATTGATCGCTCTGTCGCTGAGCCCTCTGCTGCTTATCACATAGACAAAACCACCCGACTACCCGCTTCTGAGTTCAAACGTATCATTGCAGAAATAGAGAAAAAGATGAACGAAGCAGCCAGCAAGCTGGAATTCGAGAAGGCGGCTGCTTACCGAGATCAAATCTTTGAGCTGCGGGCCATATACGCGGAGCAAGAGAATCTTAAACCATGGGAGAAAATCCGACTGATGGCAGGGGAATAGACCTCCAAAACCTTCTCATATCCTTCACTCCGTCTTCACAACTTCTTCACACCTCCAGGGTATCCTATGAGCAGAAAACTGGGAGAAATCCCAAACTCTTACTCTGGAGGTAAAAAATGAAAAGATTGTTATTGGTAGTCGGGATTGTAGTATTGGCTGTAGGGATTGTTAGCGCTGTCGCTTACACCGGTATAGCTTATGCTCGATCCCGTACCCCACTCTTCACCGAAGTGACCGTACCTGAGCTCACCTTCGGCAAGATGGATCGTTGGGGATATGGGCCTGGGATGATGGGCTGGGATGATGGTGAGGAATACCCCTTACACGAGTACATGGAAACCGCCTTAGCAGAAGCTCTTGGTTTGACTGTGGAGGAACTGGAATCCCGAAAAGAGGCCGGTGAAACCCTTTGGGACATCGCCCAGGACCTGGGCTTGGGTGCCGAAGAACTTGGTGACATCATGCAGAAAGCTCGTGAAAAGGCTCTCGCTCAGGCTGTGGCCGATGGGGTCATCACCGAGGAACAGGCCGAGTGGATGCTCGATCGTTTCCATCCCTTCGGTCGCTGGGGATTTGGTCTTGGGATGATGGGCTGGTACAACGGAGAAGCACATCCCATGCATGAGTACATGGAAACCGCTTTGGCAGACGTCCTCGGGTTGACCGTGGAAGAACTGGAAACCCGAATGGAGGCCGGTGAAACCATAGAGGACATCGCCGAAGAGCAAGGCTTGAGCGCTGATGAACTTGGCGACCTGATGCAGGAAGCTCATGAAAAAGCTATTGCCCAGGCTGTGGCTGATGGAGTCATCTCCGAGGAACAGGCTGAATGGATGCTCGATCGTTTCCAAAACAAGCCAGGATTTTGGGGTTTCGGAGGGGGGCCGGGTCACTGTTTTGGTACCGGCGTTCCCCCTCGCCCACATCGAGGCTCAGGACCCTTCAAGGACAAGTAACCCTCATAAAACAATGTAACCAATACAATGACCAGTGGGTAGAGAAAACCTCTACCCACAGTCACTTCTTTCAGCACATAAAAAACCCACGTGCCACCTAACCTTTTGCAGCAGGGAAGGTGTTCGATCAAAGTCAATCGGAAGAAAGCAGGAATTTTAAAATGACCACGAAATCAACAAAAAAGGGACTCTGGTTACTCCTCGTCTTTATCCTACTGATTAGTGGCGGAGGGATTGGTTATTACTACCAGATATACCTGCCATCACAAATTACCGATAATACCCCAGAAATCCAAACTGCTACCGTGCGTCGTGGAAATCTAATCCTATACGCCAGTGGTTCAGGTACACTGGTCCTTATGGATGAGATAAAACTTGGTTTCGGGACCAGCGGAACGTTAGCTGAATTGTATGTGAAGATCGGTGATCAGGTTCAGGAAGGAGATATTCTGGCGGTTCAGGGAGATCGCGAAGAGTTGGAGGCCATTGTGGCCGCCGATCGACTTGCTGTCAGGAATGCCCAAAGGTCGCTTGACAGCCTTTACGAGAATGCCCCTCTGGTGGCTGCTCAAGCGCAACTCGATCTGGCTAATGCGCAAGCCGATTTAGAAGAAGCGAAAAAAGACTGGCAATACCAACAAAGTGGGTACAGGGGAAGTACCGTATCCGTAAAAGCGGCTGAGGCTGAGCTTGTGTTAGCAGAAGAAAATTTGGATATTGCTAAGGATAAGTTGAACGACCTTGCGAATCTATCAGAAGACGATCCCAGATATGCTCGAGCCTATAAAAATTATGCAGCCGCGTACCAGAATTACCAAACCGCCTTATGGAGCTATAACTGGTACACTGGTCAGCCGACAGATACCGAACAGGCGCAACTGGATGCCACCGTCGCTTTAGCAGAAGCAAATCTGGCAGAGGCGATGTTGGCCTATGAACGTGTTAAAGACGGGCCAGACCCTGACGAGGTTGCGAGCGCGGAACTACAATTAGCCAATGCAGAAGCTCAACTCAAACTTTCGCTATCCAATCTAGAGCAATCCACCATCTATGCCCCGATTGACGGGACCATTCTAGAAGTCAACGCCGATGTTGGCGATACTGTATCGGGGATCTTTATCACCATGGCGGATTTGAACAATCTGTACGTAGATGTCTATCTAGATGAAACTGACCTGGACAAGATTGAGTTAAATTACGAGGTTGAGGTGACCTTTGATGCTCTCCCAGACCAGATCTTTAAAGGACATGTGGTCCAAATAAATCCAAGTCTGCAGATAAGCGGGACGGTGTCCACCATCAAAGCTTTGGCTAAGCTGGATGAGAACGCTTCGCTTGGCCTCACAAAACTGCTTATTGGGATGAACGCTTCCGTTGATGTCATCGCTGGTCGGGCAGAACAGGCTATCCTAGTTCCCGTTGGAGCTTTACGCGAACTTGGAGACGGTGAATATGCTGTTTTCGTCATGGTAGAGGGTGAGCTGAAGCTGAGGCCTGTTGAGGTGGGACTAACAGATTTCACCTACGCAGAGATTACGTCTGGCCTCGAGGTTGGTGAGGTCGTCTCAACCGGCATCGTGGAGACCCAGTGATGGCTGAAACACCCCTCATCCAGACAAATAATCTGAGCAAGGTTTACGGTATGGGGGAGATCAGTGTACGAGCTCTGGATAATGTGAGCATTTCCATCCAGGAAGGCGAGTTCGTAGCTGTGATGGGCCCTTCAGGCTCCGGCAAAAGCACATTGATGAATATCATCGGCTGTCTAGACCGCCCTACAGAAGGCCACTATTTCCTGGAGGGTGTGGATGTGAGCTACATGGACCGTGCTCAATTAGCAGGAATTCGGAACAGGAGTATTGGTTTCATCTTCCAGTCCTATAATCTATTACCGCGAACCTCCGCCCTGAAAAATGTCATAACCCCATTGCTCTACGACCGAAATAACAAACGCAGCGCGGGAGACCGCCTGGCAAAGGCACAGGAAGTATTAGAAGCCGTAGGTTTAGGAGACCGTATGAACCACCAGCCTCAGGAATTATCCGGTGGAGAACAACAACGGGTAGCAATTGCCAGAGCCTTGGTCAACAACCCGGTGCTCGTCTTGGCAGATGAACCCACAGGCAACCTGGATACCCATACTGGAGAGGAGATCATGGAATTGCTCCACAAGCTCCATCAGGATGGGCGGACCATCATCATGGTAACCCACGACCATGAAATCGCGGCCCACACACAGCGTACCATCCATCTCCGAGATGGTCGAATCGAGGACATCGTGAACAATGGCATGAGGCCTGGCCAGAGCGGACCAAAGAAAGGGAAAAAATGAACCTGGTTGAATTCCTTCGTGTAGCTTGGGAAAGTATCTCAAGCAACAAGATGCGTTCGCTCTTGACCATGCTGGGGATCATCATTGGTGTGTCCTCTGTCATCATCATGATCTCCGTCAGTGCAGGCACGGAAGCCTCTATCGAAGAACAGATCACCGGTCTGGGCTCGAATCTTGTGTTCATTACCAGCGGCTTCAGCCGAGGCGGACCAATGGATTTATCCAGCAGTGGGGGGCTGGTATACGACGACGCCTACGCCATTGCTGAAGAGGTGAAAGGCGTAGTGGCTGTGGTAGTTGAACAGGCCTCAATCCAGACAGTCAAAGCCGGAAACGTTATCCTTGAGGACGTCACCATACTGGGTTCGACGGCAGACTTTCCCTCCGTGCGCGACATGGTGATTGCCGAGGGTCGTTATTTCAACCAACGAGAAGTTGATCGCACACAGAAGGTCGCCGTTCTGGGACACAGCCTGGCGGAAGAACTTTTCGGCGAAGGAGACCCCATAGGACAGTTAGTCACTGTGGGCGATAAAAAGCTGACCGTGATTGGCGTTTTTTCTGAGCGAGGAATGGTCAGCGGTGTGGATTTCGACATGCAGCTTTACGCTCCCATCACTGTTGTCCTTCAGACGTTCACACCCACCCAGTTTGGAAGAATCTTTGGGGATCGGGTACGGATGATTTACGTTAAAATAGAAAGTCCGGAGGTTATGGAAAGCACCATCCGACAAATCGAACTCCTGCTGGCGAAAAGGCACGAAGTCACTCTTGAAGAGGCTGATTTTAACGTGACCACACAGTTAGACATCATCCAGGCCCAGGAATCCACGACAGCCGCCTTCCGCAACTTGCTGGCGTGGGTCGCTGGAGTATCCTTGATCGTGGGTGGGATCGGCATTATGAATATTATGCTGGTCAGCGTAACGGAACGCACGCGAGAAATTGGCATCCGTCAAGCTGTGGGTGCCACACCTAACGATATCCGCTGGCAGTTCCTGACCGAAGCCATACTTCTAAGCCTTGTGGGGGGGCTGATTGGTGTCTTGTTCGGGGTGGGAGGTTCATGGATTTTCAGTAAGGTCAGTGAAATGCGCACCGTGGTCGCAATCACTTCGATCTTTTTAGCCTTCACCTCGGCGGCATTGGTGGGCATCTTCTTTGGTTTCTACCCGGCGAACAAGGCAGCCAGACTCGACCCGATTGAGGCGCTGCGCCATGAATGAAGAAAGCTGTCCATTTGTAAATAGCTCTAAGGAAGATTATTCATGAGTACAATAAAATTCTACATCTTTTTGATCCTGGTCCTTTCCCTGGCCGCATGTAATGGCATCCAGAGCGAGACCAGCCAAAAGAACGCTATCACATTATCCGATTCCTATGAGGGGGCTCTGACCATCGAGACGCAGCTAGTAATCGGGACGCTCAAGTTGGAGGGGACAGACCTGGCTGTAACCTCAGAGCAGGCCTCCGTACTCCTCCCGTTATGGAAAGCGTATCAGAGCCTCAGCACCAGCGATACCGCTGCTACCGAGGAGTTCACAGCCCTCATCAACCAAATTGAGGAAAGCATGACCAATGAACAGATTGAGTACATCGCCGCATTGGAGCTCAAACAGGAGGACATGTTCTCTCTGATACAGGAGTTGGGCTTACTACCTGATGACCTGCAACAAAGTGATTCCAGTGATATCTCCGGTCAAGGTGGTGAAATCTCGGGTGGTGGCTCCCTCCCGGAGGGCGCTCCTTCGGGCGGCGGACCAGGATTCATAATTGTACCTGGCGAAGGTGGCATGGGAGGCGGAGACTTCGGTCAGAACCTTAACCCCGAACAATTCGCTACACTTCAAGCAGAAAGAGGCTCAAGAGGTAACTTCAATAACAGAACCTCCATATTATTCCTAAACAACCTGATTGAGCTACTGAAAACAAGAGCAGAGTCATAGTCTCGGTCCGTTATGTCACTAGAATTTCAAGAAACACATCAAGTTCCCATGAAGACCATCCTGATTATCGAAGATGAGACCGAGCTCGTGCGAGTGTTGAAGGACTACTTGAAGAACGCCGGTTTTGAGGTGCTGACCGCATACCGGGGCGATACCGGCCTTTCAACCTGGGAGCAAAAGCGCCCTGATCTGGTTATCCTTGACTTAAATTTGCCAGGCAAGGACGGTCTAGACGTAGCCCGTGAAATTCGCCATAAAGCCAACACTCCTATCATTATGCTCACCGCTCGGATCGAGGAGGTTGATCAATTGATCGGGCTAGAACTGGGAGCCGACGACTACCTCACCAAACCCTTCTCTCCGCGCATCCTCATTGCCCGGGTCAGAGCACTGCTGCGACGATCAACTGCTACTCCCCCCACTCCACGACTTCTTCGCGTGGAGGACATCGTCATCAACCTCGACGCCCACAGCGTGATCCGCGGCGAGCAAACCGTTGACCTTACACCCACAGAATTCAACCTGTTAGTGACCCTGGCCCAAGAAAGAGGCAGAACCTTTACCCGGCTTCAACTGCTAGAAACGACACAAGGGCATACCTACGAAGGCTACGAACGAACAATAGACGCCCACATAAAGAACCTTCGAGCTAAAATAGAACTCAATCCCAAAAACCCACGATATATTGAAACCGTGTTTGGCGTAGGCTACCGCTTTTCAGGGAAAAACTGAGGATCCATCATGCAGATCATTGCTATATACGACCCCATATTCTCAAACTTAGCTCGGAACGGATAAACGACTCATGCGCCTGCGAATTGTCCTCTCCCTGATAGCCATTGTCATCATCACCATCGCCATCGTTCTGATCATCGTATTCCGGCAAACAGCCGTCGAAGTACGCGCCTTCATGTTCCGGGGTGGGTTAACCGGCACGCAAAATATCGTGAACCTTCTCGAGGAGTATTACCTGGTACACGATACCTGGTACGGCGTTGATGAGCTTTTAATGCCTATGATGCACAACCAGATGGTTATGCCTGGAATGGCTGGCTGGAGAAGAGGGGCAAGCGACAACCTCTTCCCTCCTCAGATGCGCCTGGCGGATTCAAACGGCCTGCTCATGGTAGATACCAAAAACCCCACAGCCTCAGAATATCTGACCAATGAAGAGCTGGAAAATGCCATCCCCCTGCAATGTGAAGGAGTGACGGTTGGATACCTGTTGCCCGAGGGTAACATCCCCTTCACTCCGGCAAACGAAACCGCCTTGCTCTCCCGACTATACAACGTCACGGTAATCTCTGTCCTGATCGCTGGTGGGGTGGCTTTAATCCTGGCGCTGTTGCTCTCCAACCGACTGATTCGTCCCATACAAACATTAACCCGGGCGGCCACTCAACTGGCAACCGGAGACCTGAGCCAACGAGTTCCCGCCAAGGGTAAAGATGAACTGGCAAAACTGGGTCAAACATTTAACCAGATGGCCACCTCTTTACAACAAGCTGAAGAAAGCCGTCGGGCGATGACCGCTGACGTGGCTCACGAATTGCGCACCCCACTAGCTGTCCAGCGTGCTAACATCGAAGCCCTCCTGGATGGTATCTACCCCCTCACACCCGAAAACCTGCTCACCATCCAGGAACAAAACGAGCTCCTCTCTCGATTGGTTGAAGACCTGCGCATCCTGGCTATGACGGATTCAGGCCAGATGAAATTGGAACGCATACCGACGAACCTGAAACAATTAGTAGAACAGATGGTGAACCGATTCACACCCCAAATAGATGAAAAGCACCTGCAAATTCAACTCGATTTGAGCGACAACTGCCCAACCCTTTCGCTAGACGCCCTGCGCATTGAACAGATACTTAATAATTTACTTAGCAACACCATTCACTTCACCCCCCTAAACGGGCACATCCGACTGAATTTGGCCTGCCAGCCCAACCAGGCCGTGTTGACCATCCTAGACAGTGGTCCGGGTATCCCGGAAGAAGCGCTCCCACACATCTTCGAACGCTTTTACCGGGCAGACAAATCACGGAGCCGGGTGGATGGCAGCACCGGCCTTGGTTTAGCCATCGCTCGACAAATGGCCCGTGCCCACAACGGAGAGCTTACAGCTGCGAACCACCCTGATGGTGGGGCAATTTTCACCCTCACCTTGCCATTCTCCTCCTAAATACCCCACACCTAAATCCTCTTGCTCTCCTTCCCCATTTACCCTATAATTTCCCCATCAGATCATTCCTGATCCCAAACCACACATTCTTTGCCCCAGGATGTGTATTTGAATACAGCCCGGTCAACACGAACACCGGCAACGAAGGAGACCTCATGAATTCCCGACCCGTGATCAATTTTAGTGAAGAGCCAATTATTATCGCCCGCGATGTGCATAAATGGTTTGGAAAGTTTCAAGCCCTTCGCGGAATTAACATGGAAGTGTACAAGGGAGAAGTGATCGTTATTTTTGGCCCTTCCGGGTCAGGAAAATCAACCTTTATCCGCACCATCAACCGTCTTGAGGAACATCAGCGCGGGCAGATTATTGTAGACGGAATCGAGCTAACCAAAGATACCCACAACATCGAAGCTGTACGCATGGAAACAGGGATGGTTTTTCAGCAATTTAACCTTTTCCCCCACCTTACCGTGTTACAAAATGTCTCCCTGGCCCCAATCCACGTTCGTAAATGGAACAAAGAAAAAGCGGAGCAGGTAGCCCAACAATTACTGGAACGGGTTGGCATTCCAGAACAAGCCCATAAGTTCCCGGGGCAATTATCGGGTGGACAACAACAACGTACCGCCATTGCTCGAGCATTAGCCATGCAGCCCAAGATTATGATGTTCGATGAGCCCACCTCCGCCCTGGACCCCGAAATGATCAAAGAAGTACTGGACGTGATGATCGAGCTGGCTAAAAGTGGGATGACCATGCTCGTTGTTACCCACGAAATGGGTTTTGCTAAGGCTGTTTCCAACCGGATGTTCTTTTTCGACGAGGGGCTGGTGGTGGAAAGTGGCTCCCCCGAAGACATCTTCAACAATCCCAAAGAAGAACGTACAAAACTGTTCTTGTCTCAGATCTTGCACCACTAATCTCTTCAAAATTTTTGATAGGGCGTTGCCTGCACCCCAAATGATGTGATAGCTGACTGCCGACAGTACGCAGTCGGACGTATTGATTATTCTATCAAAACCCTCAGTTTAAACCCTCCAGCCACTTCTCAATAGACTCCCTGTGCATGGCATAGTGCCACCAGGTGTTTGCAGCCACGACCTTCCAAAGGGACACTCCATTTCGCCAATCGAAACGCTGGGGGTCAACCAGGCACTCTTCCGGTGTGCTCTCAACCACTCCCCATGCAGCCTGGTGGGAAAGCCCGAATTCCTCTAATACTTCATCAAGGGGATTGTCCTTGTTTTCGGTATAAATCCTGGCATTTATCTGGTGCACTTCTTCCCAGGTTTTAGGGATTTCCGGTATTTCATTCCGCAAAGCCTCTTCTATCCAACCAACCATACACCGCTCCCAGGTAGAAATGTGTGCCAAAATATCCTTTACCGACCAATCACCCTCTACACCCACTTGAGTCATCTGCTCCCTAACCATTCGGGTCAGTAACTCCTCAAGCAGCGTACGCTCAGAGCGAATGCGGTCCAACATCTCAGCTTTGCTGGGGGTCTCTATCTGTTCATCCATGTGTTTTCATCCTTTTCTGATGGTTAGGGGGTATTCCCTGTTCACTATCTCATCTGATTCATAAAACGCTCTCAGTAAGTTGAGGACCCTTGTACTCCAATCAAAGAGGCGGTTCTCCCGTGTTTTCCAGCTCTCCGATAAAGGCAAATTAGCAATAGAGCTAGGCCGGGGACCAAAGTCCCAGTATCCCTGCTCATTTCTTGCATCCCAAAGCCATTCGATGGCTGATACAGCAAACTCCCTCCAGGTGGGGAAAAGGCGGGCTAACAACTCCCAAGATGCCAGCCAACGGTCTACATATCCTGGTTTTGGTTGTGGTGGGTGGTTCAGCCGGGCTTCCAGATAGCCTATCCCCTCAGGTTTCTCACAAATCCAGCCAAGCAGTCGCTTCTCCAGGTCTTGCGAAAGCGTGCCAGGTTGTGAGCCCAGGATGTTCAATTGATATCTACCATTTATCACCAGATAGCTATTCTTGACTGTAGCCCCAGTCAATTCTGCGTGCGCCCGGATCTCATCTTCTTCTCTGTACTTCCCCGATTGGAAGGTCCTCCTGGCAATCTCATGCCAGAGTTCCCGATCCTGATCAAGCATAGGGTGGGTCGGGTGGATCAACGACAAGGTAGAAGCAAGGAACAGGCGCATACCGGTCTGCCAGCGGTCGTTCTTTTCATGATAGTCTGGGAAATCTTGCTTCCCTTGCATGGTGTCCAGGATATAGCCAGTAGCTTTTTTTAAAATGGGGTGAGCAGCATCTAAACCCAAAGACAAGGCTCTCTCCACACCCACCTCGGTGGAGGGAATTTTTTGTTTTAATTGTGTGCTGCGCGAGTGAAAAGCTCCCCAACTGCCGTCTTCCCTTTGCTCAGCAGCCAATTCTTGAACCCCAATACTGGAATTTAACGCCTCCCTCGCCTGGACTACCTCCGGGTCATCTGAAACCCTTTTCAGTACATCACGCATTAAACGATAACGGACAACAACGCCCGGGCGCTGAGCTAGTATATCCATTGCACATTTCTCAATCACTGGCACTACCAAGAAACTTAACCTCCTGTCATCGCCAGCGTCTTTTCGCGAAGCGATCTCCCTCTCAATGGGGATGAGATTGCTTCACCCCCTTCGGGGTTCGCAATGACATAATAAAGTTTCTGTCGGTTTGAGCCTCGCTGCTCTTCGCGGGGTGGAGTTACTCGAGGTGTCATCATCAAACATCCTATTTAGAGATCGTATACCAGCAAGTCATCGCTTCCATGCGGTGATTCAGCCAGCAATTCACCCGCTGCACTGACCACCATGGCTCCACCGAAGGCACCTTCTTTGGCATTTTGGTCCAGCGCATTGATAATCACCGTCGTGAGGCCTATTTGGGCTACAGCCTCAAGATATGCCTGCCTTTCCTCGCTTACCCACCGATCAACATCCGGCGAGCGACCATCAAAACTACGTGCCATGGGCACGATGAGCAAATCCGCATCTCCAACCTTTATCCTGGCATCCTCGAGGAACAAATCACCGCAGATGAGTATACTGATACGCCTTAGCTTGGTGTTCACCGTTTGAACTTCACTGCCCATTGTAAAGGGGGGCTTCTCCTGGATTTTCCTGTGCTTGAGGATGATCTTTCCCTCTCTATCAAGCAACACTGCGGAATTATAAACTTTTGCCTCCGCCAATTCTAACAATCCAAAACAGATAAAGGTAGCATGTCTCCGGGCAAAGTGAGAGAATTCATCTACAGTGGGCCCAGGTATGGGTTCAGAAAATCTGCTTAATGAAAGCTCATCAAATACATAGCCCGTCAACGTACATTCAGGGAGGCAGATCAGGTCAACGGGTGGGACATCCAGCAACCTGCTACGAAGGTGCTGCAGGTTGGCTTCGGGGTCTCCAGGGATGGTTTTGAGAGGGATGAGGCCAATCTTCATTCCATGTTCTCCCTGAAACGTCACTCTACCTTTCTCGGTTCTTTATCAGCGCCACCATCTATAAACCGCCGCTGCCACTCGTAGAGCTTGTTCAAGGCTTCGATGGGTGTCAGTTGGTTAATATCTAAGTCATGCAACTCATCGAGTAAAGGGTTTGTCTCTGGGAATAGCGCCATCTGTTTGGGGGTCTGAGGTTCTATCTTCACGGCCTTCCCCGATGACACCTCTAACTGCTTCAATATCTCCCTGGCCCGCTGAAGCACCGGCAGCGGCAGCCCTGCTAATTGAGCCACGTGAATGCCATAGGAGCGATCCGCACCACCAGGCACGATCTTGTGTAGAAAGACCACTTCGCCGTCTGCCTCGGAGACGGCCACGTTGAAATTGCGTACACCGGGTAATAACTCCGCTAACTGGGTAAGCTCGTGATAATGTGTGGCAAACAGGACTTTGGCGCGTCGTTCTGGGTGGTTGTGCAGGTATTCCACGACCGCCCAGGCTATGGACACACCATCATACGTACTCGTCCCACGGCCTATCTCATCCAAGATGAGCAGGCTGCGGGGCGTAGCGTGGTGCAATATGTTGGCCGTTTCCACCATCTCCACCATGAAGGTGGATTGCCCCGCGTAGATTTCATCCTGAGCACCAATACGGGTGAATATGCGGTCTACAACCCCTATGCGAGCCGAAGAAACCGGTACATAGCTGCCAATTTGGGCCAACAACACAATCAGGGCGACCTGACGTAAGTACGTGCTCTTGCCCGACATGTTTGGCCCCGTAATGATACGTATTCTTTCCCCCTGCTCGTAGATGGAATCATTGGGCACGAAACGCTCTCCGCGCAAGGTATGCTCAACGACAGGATGTCTCCCCTCGCGGATATCCAGCACGTCTTCATCAACCACCTCAGGACAGACATAACCGTACAGTGCGGCTATCTCTGCCAGGGTAACCAACACATCCAAACGGGCAACGGCCCGAGCGGTGGATAACAACCGCTCCGCGGAGGCAGCCAGACGATTGCATACCTCTCTGAACAAGCGGGTTTCTATTTCTTTAATCCGTTCCTCTGCGTTGAGCACCAGGGCTTCGTACTCCTTCATCTCTGGGGTAATGTAGCGTTCTGCGTTGACCAATGTCTGCTTACGGATGTAATCCTTGGGTACGAGGCCAGCGTTGGCCTTGGTGACCTCGATGTAATAACCGAAAACCTTGTTATAACCAACCTTGAGAGACTTTATACCCGTGCGTTTCTGCTCAACAGCTTCTAAATTGGCAATCCATTCACGTGCCTGCTGGGAGGCCTCCACCACTCCATCCAACTCAGACGAAAAGCCAGGACGGATCACGCCCGCTCTTTGCAAGGTCAGCGGTGGCTCATCGGCTATGGCCTCTTCGAGGAAATGGCGCTCCTGCTCACAGGGATTTAACTTTTCCAGCACTTCACCGAGTGCAGTCTCCTCGGGGGGCAACAATTCCAAGATATTGGGCAGCCGCTGTAACGTGCTGCGCAAGACCACCAGATCGCGGGGATTGGCGGTCCCACTGGCAATGCGGTTCGTCAGCCGTTCCACATCCGCAAAGGGCTTGAGCGCCGAACGCAACTCGGCCCGTAAAAGGCCCTGTTGGTAAAAAAACGTCACCCCGGCCTGACGACCACGAATGCGGTCCACATCCAACAGCGGTTTACTTACCCACTGACGTACCATCCGTTTGCCCATGGGGGTCACGGTTTTATCCACGATGCCCAGGAGCGCACCAACCTCTGAGCCCGCGCGGATGGTCTCAACCAATTCCAGATTACGTCGCGTAGTGGCATCCAGGGTCATAAAGTCATCCAGGCTGTACGTGCTCAGACCGGTAAGCAACCCCAAAGCGCTGGGCTGGGTTTCCTTCAGGTACTGCACGACTGCTCCGGCTGAGCACAATGCCAGGGGCTTGCCTCGCAAGCCAAAACCGTCCAGAGTGTCCACACCAAAATGGGTCTTCAATGTCTGTTCACAGCGACCAGGTTCAAACCTCCACGCAGGCCAGGTGGTGATATGTCCTGGCAAACCCTCCCCCAAGGAAATGTCTTCTGAATACAATATCTCCGCGGGGTGCAGGCGTTCCAGCTCGGCCTGCAGGGTCGTTGTGATGGCTCTTCCACTTAGCTCTGTAGCAGCAAACTCACCGGTCGTGATGTCCACATAAGCCACCCCGGCTCGATGCTCATCCTTCACCACGCTGACCAGATAGTTGTTTTTGCCTGCTTGCAGCAAATCTGGCTCAATCACCGTCCCAGGCGTGATCACCCTCACCACCTTTCTGGGCATCAAGCCGTCAATGGGCTGGTCCCCCACCTGATCACAAATGGCGACATGGTAGCCTTTTTCTATCAGGCGTCCCAGGTAATTTTCCATGGCATGGTGCGGTATTCCGGCCATGGGAATCTGGACACCTTTGGCTACTCTGCGAGAGGTCAACACGATATCCAGCTCACGGGCGGTTGTTTCGGCATCTTCGTCGAACGTCTCGTAGAAGTCGCCCAGCCGGAAAAACAGTATGGCATGGGGATATTGGCGTTTGACCTCTAAATACTGACGGCGTATGGGGGTGACTTTGTTCTCCTTGGACATGGTCACATTCTAATATCGAGATAGCCAATTAGACAAGAGGGATGTCATCCTATCCACGGAAAACAGCCCCTCTCTCCAGTATCACTGGTTGCCCTTTTTATCATTTTGAGTTTATAATTCGATCACTATACATTCGAAGAAAGGAGACCCTACCCATGGCTAGTGTAACATACGAGAACGTAACCAAACGGTTTGGTGATGTGGTGGCTGTTGACAACCTGGATATAAATATCGAGGATAAAGAATTCCTGGTTCTGGTTGGACCCTCTGGATGCGGCAAGTCTACAGCCCTACGACTGCTTGCCGGTCTGGAGGAGGTCACTGAAGGCAAAATATTCATTGGAGACCGTTTAGTAAACGATATCCCGCCTAAAGACCGCGATATCGCTATGGTGTTTCAATCCTACGCTCTCTACCCTCACATGTCCGTGTACGATAACATGGCTTTTGGCTTGAAGTTAAAAAAGACTCCCAAAGAGGAGATCAAGCGGCGGGTTAAGGAAGCGGCTGAAATCCTCGAAATCCAGGAGTTGCTGGATCGAAAACCTCGTCAACTCTCTGGTGGACAACGACAGCGCGTGGCCGTGGGTCGGGCCATCGTTCGCGAACCGAACGTGTTCCTGTTCGACGAGCCGCTCTCGAACCTGGATGCCAAGCTGCGCGTCCAGACGCGTGCCGAAATCTCCAAACTTCATCAACGACTACAAACAACTTTTATTTACGTGACTCACGATCAAACCGAAGCCATGACCATGGCATCCCGCATCGCGGTGCTCAATCATGGCCTGTTACAGCAGCTTGACACCCCCCAGAATCTCTACGACAAACCAGACAACATGTTCGTAGCTGGATTCATTGGCTCACCAGCCATGAACTTTTTCGAAGCCCATCTGCACAAATCGGATAGCAAGCTGGTCATCGACGCCAGCAGTTTCCAGGTACAAATTCCTGAGGAGCGAATTAAGATGTACCAGGACTACGTAAACAAACCGGTCATCTTTGGTATTCGCCCAGATGATATCTACAACCCGGATTACGCGCCTCCGGTTATTGAAGCCCAGCCCGTTGAAGGTAAAGTTGATGTAACCGAGTTAATGGGCAATGAAATCTTCGTCTACATGGTTGTTGGCAACCACCGCTTTATTGCCCGGGTTGACCCTCGCTCTAAGTACAAGATGGGAGAACGGGCAAGGCTGGTCTTCAACATGGACAATATGCACCTGTTCGACAGGGAAACGGAAAAGACCATCCGATAATCTCGAGGTGCGGAAATCTTACTAACCCGACTCCCCGTGACATTTCCCGCGGGGAGTTTTTACTAGGAGGAATGGTATGCCACCCGAATTCTTGACCAACCTGCTTACCCCTTCGAACAGCAAAATCGTGTTGCTCGTTTTGGACGGACTGGGGGGATTACCATTGAAACCAGACGGTCTCACAGAACTGGAGACCGCTCACACCCCTAACATGGATCAATTGGCTGCAGAGGGGAATTTGGGCCTGATCGTCCCCATTGGGTGGGGGATTACTCCCGGATCCGGTCCTGCCCATCTGGCTCTCTTCGGTTATGATCCGTTCAAATACGACATCGGACGGGGCGCCCTAGAAGCCGCTGGTATCGGTATGGATCTGAAAATGGGAGACGTGGCTGCACGTGGGAATCTCTGCACCCTGGACGCGGAGGGGCACATCATAGACCGTCGCGCCGGACGGATCACAACCCAAAATGCCATCCCGGTTATAAAAAGATTGCAAAGCATCCAAATCCCAGGAGTAGAAGTCCATGTTCAACACGTAAAGGAACACCGCTTTGCGGTTATGATGCGTGGTGAAAACCTGAATCCAGACATGGAGGACACCGACCCACAAAAAACCGGAGTGCCCCCCCTCCCCGTTCAGGCACACACTCCATCTGCAGAGTACACAGCCGGGCTTTTCAACCAGTGGATCACTGAAGCGGTTAACATCCTGGCCGATCAAAAACCAGCCAACGGATTGACCTTACGCGGCTTTGCCACCCATCCCGGCCTGCCCTCGTACACGGAATCCTACGGGCTAAAAGCAGCCTGTGTGGCTGTTTATCCCATGTATCGGGGGGTGTCCAGATTGGTAGGTATGGACATTATTCAATTCCAGGGAGAACAACCCGGGGATGAATTCTCTGCCGCCAGGGACATCTGGCCAGACTACAACTTTCAGTTTATACACATCAAAAAAATTGACAGCATGGGTGAAGATGGCAACTTTGACGGGAAGGTTCACGTCATCGAAGAGGTGGATGAAGCCTTGCCTGTACTGCTGAAGCTCAAACCTGATGTGCTCATCATCACCGGCGACCACTCAACACCCTCCCTACTGCGTTCCCATTCCTGGCACCCTGTCCCTCTTTTGTTGTGGGCTCCAAACACCATTCGCCCGGATGGGGTAAAAACGTTCGGAGAAAGAGCCTGTGCCCGAGGCAGCCTGGGAACCTTCTCTGCTCTCGACATCATGCCCCTGGCTTTAGCCCATGCGGGACGTTTGATGAAATTCGGTGCCTGAAAAATTTGGAAAACACAAACCAGGGGGATATTTTTGCCCATTAAGACGTGGGCTCAATATCGCCCTCAACAGAAGGGTCTTTTCTCTGGCCAATTTTATCCTCCAACGAAGACCAGATGCTCTGGGCAAACTTACTTCCCCGTTTACGGCGCAAATTCACCTTGTAGGTCACAAACTCGCCTTCCCCCCTTCTAATAAGCCAATTTTGCTTGCTCAACGTAGCCAGGGCTTGATCAAGTTTCCCCCCAATCAGACCGTCCTCCTCTGGCATCTCTTCCGCGGCTTTTCGCAGCTCTGCGTAGGTCATCTCTACCTCACGCAACATAAGGCGCATTAACCGACGCAGGGGTGGAGGCAGCTCAATTAGATCCAAGGCTGAAATCCCCTCATCCTTCCTTCGGTCTTCAATTTCACTCTGTAACTTGTCAAAAATACTGCTCATTCTGCAACCACCTAAAATAACTCGGGCATCCCAATTGGCTCAGGCTGAGGCTCGCATATTCCACACCAGATCACATCCGCGACAGCTAATCCCTTGGGGGTGTTGTTAGCACCCAGATACATCACTAAAAAGGTGGGCATCTTTGTGGCGTGTTCCTTACACACAAACCGTCCACAAAATTTACAGGCAGCCTGTGCTGGCTGATCACATTCCCAACATTGCATGATCAAATCTCCTAGATAGTTAGGACATCTCAAGTATCATTTGGGCAACCTCCTTGATTGAGCGCGACCAAGGATGGTTGGGTTTATATAGGGAGAAGATATCAGCACTGCCCAGATCTGCCAGGTCTTCTGAAAGGGGCAACACTCCCGCCACAGGCACGTGGTACACCTTCTCTACCTGTTCCCGAATTTGATCGAAATCGTAACGAGTTAACGCCTTATTGACTAATATAAGCAGATGCGGCACCTCGAGGTTTTTGGCGATATCTACCGTGACCGCCGTCCCCTGAAAATCTTGTTGGTCAGGGCGCATGATAATGAGCAATACATCCGATACGGCAATGGATAGTAAGGTTTCCTCATTTAGGCCTGGGTGGGTGTCAATAAACAGATAATCCAGCTTCAGTGTTTTTAATAATGTCTGCAAACCTTCATTCAGGCGGGATACATCATAACCGTCACGAAGCACTTTGCTGATCTCCAAACTGTTGATGCTGGAAGGTATCAGCCATAGAGACTTCCCGGCCAGTTGTTTTCTTCCCAACTCTTCTCCTGGGGATTCCCCCACATTAAATGCCACAGCTTCGATCTCGCATTCTCCTCGAAGATACTGATTCAATGTGCGCCCCATCTTGAACTCATTCAGGCCAAACAAAACATGGATACCAGGGGATTGAATGTCGGTATCAACCACACCCACACGCTTCCCCGACGACGCCATTTGAGCCGCCAGGTTAGCGGTGGTGTTGGACTTACCTGTACCTCCACGAAACGAGTGAATCGAGATGATTTGACTCATGGTCTTCCTCCAAGTGTCTGCGGTGAGTTACTCTTTGTCCTCCTGGTCCTTGCGACGAAATTTCCCGGTTTCTATCTTCAATTTACCAAAAAAAGTACTTTGTATAACACCCTCGACTTCTTCACGCCGTTTCTGATCATCTATCTCAATAGAAAACTTGAGCAATTGTTGTTTCAGAGTCTCTTCCCTTTGTTGTACACCCTCGACCATCCTGAAAAACGCGGAGAGCAGTTCGCTCGCCCTGGCTTCGTCCGGCTTTCGTGCGTCAATGATGGTAGATTGTGTCACCCGGATTTGGTCCTTGGCAAAGCCATAATCGCCTTCCGCGATCCGATTACTCCACTCAACCGCCTTTTCGATGTAAGTGATGGCGAACCTCAATTTTGCACATAAACCTTGCATGATGTCCATGGTCAGCAAGGGCTGTTTCTGTAAGACTCCCAAAAATACGTCCCGCTTTAATTCCACAAGCTCAACTCCCGAAGAAATAGCTACCGCTCCAGACATCCTTGGCGACTCATCAATAAGTTCTATTTCTCCGATCACTTCCCCTGGCCCACAATGATTTAACACCAACTCCTTACCCCCTTCATCTTCTGTCACTATTTTGACCCAACCGGTGCGGATGATATACAGGGCATTCCCCTTTTCACCCTTTTGAAATAACACCTCGTTCTTCGATAGATTTCGGGTCACAACCGATTCCGCCAGTTTGTTGATGACTTCATCGGGCAGGCGCTCAAAGAGAGGGAGCTGTTTCAATCTTGATGATATCTTCTCACTCATGCTCTTTTCCCTGATCTTCTGAAAAATTCTGGCAAGCAACCTCAAAGAGATGATCGAAAGTGATGATGGGTCTTAGACATTACACAAGAATTATACCCTCTGGGTGGCATTCTCACCCTCAGCGAGTAAAAAATTTTCGTTCTGCATGCCTCATTCGCAAAAGCGGCGGTTCAAAGTTTTCCTGACGAACACGGGTTTCGTTGGATCAGGGTTCTTTCTTCGTGCGTTGTTCAAGAACAGCCCATAAATCCAAAGCCGTCTTTTGCTGCCTACCAGTCGCACTTTCGGGAATGATTTTTTCCAACCGTAGCCAGATCGGGCTAACTTCTGGAGGAAAGATGTGCCGGAGATACAGCATGGTATAGGCACCCACTGAACGACGAACCTCATCCATCTCTGACCGCAGGTTGTCCATCTCGATGGATACAGCCTGGCGCATTTTCTCATCCGGTAACTTCTCCAACATTTTACGCATAATCCCTAAACGTGCCTGAACGAGTAAGAAGCGCTCTATGGCAGAAGCTTTCGTCGGGCCAAATTGTTCCGCTAACGGTTTCAGAATCTCTTCCAAATCATCCAGACGATGGACAACGGCAGCCTCACCACTGGTAACACGGTCTGCCATGCCGAGGTTTTCCTCTATCCAGATTTTTTCCTCTACCAATCCACGTTTAATCGCCATAGCTATGACCGCGGCTCCACCAAAACCTGCACCCATGGCATAAAGCAGCAACAATCCACTGCTCAAACGAGTGACCAGGTTATTGAAGGTAATATGCAACCCCATAGCCAAGGTCCATCCCAAACACAGATACACAATCCTTCCAGTATAGCGTTGAAAACGAGCTAAACCCAAGGCAATACCAACCATAGCGCTGGCAGAAGCATGCATCAAATTTGTAGACAGCACCCTGCCTATGGCAACACTCATAGCAGCCTCAGGGTGCCCCAAGACGTATTGATAGTTCTCCAGTATGGCAAAGCCTATACCCACAGAAAAACCATATATGGCTCCATCTACAAAATACGTAAAAGTAGGTTTGCGAACCAGGTAGATTAAGAACAAAGCTTTCAGTATTTCTTCTACTACGGGAGCCGCGAATCGTACCGTTGTGTTGTGATCGAACCAGCCAAAGTTGATGAAAATTGGGTTCAAGAGAGTGGCTATGAAGAATGCTGCTATTCCCCAAACGAAGCAGGTAATGATGTGCCGAAATGCCCCCGTACGATATAAATCCAATGTATAAACCAGGTAGAGGAAAAGAAGAGGAATTGCGGTCGCGATCAGGAGAGCAACGACGGTCATAGCGATATGATACATCAAATTCGATGTACACTCAACTGAATGACAGCACTACGTTTCTGCTCTCTTCCAGGGTGGGACGACCCTGTGACCAAGAGTGGAGATGTTGTTCTCCTCAACCTCTTCGCCCTCCTCCCAGGCTTCGCCCCGAATAATGGACAACAACTGATTGATCTCACCTGCGTGGTACATGTGATGACCGGCGATCATCAAAACAATATCACAAAGAGGGGCTTGTTCTCCCCAATGACACGATCTTAACTGCTCCGATTCCTC
Source organism: Chloroflexota bacterium (assembly GCA_040758495.1). Taxonomy (GTDB): domain Bacteria; phylum Chloroflexota; class Anaerolineae; order Anaerolineales; family JBFLVL01; genus JBFLVL01. The sequence continues at coordinate 9,159 of JBFLVL010000027.1, read as the reverse complement.
TTCGGAGACCCCTGCCAGATCCTCCATCCATTGGTGATGTGCCTGACCGAGCCAGTCAATCACCTCACAAACATAATCTGAGGTCTTGATCACCTTATCCCGAAGGCCGTGAGGCCAGTCAATTTGGTCCCAATGCCTGGGTTGTGGGTCAAAGGCATAGGATCGGTAAACGTGCGCCCATCCTGCGATATGTTTCAGGGTGCCAAGTACGGAGCGATAACCTCCCTCCGGTACGTAGAGGGCTTCTTCAAGGGTGAGTTTCTCTACGTTGTCCGATATCATGTGGAAAGCATATTCAAGCAGCTTCTGTGTCCACTCAAGCTTTGATCTCATTTCTACACCTCCGGGTTAAAGGGCATCCTTCGATTACGCGGCTGGAGGCCGCTCCGCTCAGGATGGGTGAATGTGCGCAGCTACATCAAGAATAAGGACTTATGCTATACTGATTTTGCATGAAGCAGGACAAGGGTATCCATGAAATGGTAAAAAGTAACTGGAGTCAATCCATAAGCCATTATACCCATACTTCTTGAACGCATACCTATCTGAAAGTTTACCGATAAGGCAGTTAGATGGTCGAGCAGGCGGTGCTTACCTGCCGAATCACGAAGTCCCTGAAGGGGGAGCAAATTCAATGTGACTGCTGCCCAACGGGGTCTCGATACAGCAAAAACCGCTTACTCGACCACCGTTGGGCTCATGAACTGTAAAGTGTCAGGTGGCTAGGATATATACCTACCTGGTATGACCTATATTCTTCAAAGAAAAATCTGGTATCTTTTACTGATTAAATCACAAACAGCCAAGACTCATGCCAATCCACTTTCTCGACTGTGCGCCCATGTCCCCCTGGTTCCCGCGCTGGCACATCGGGACCCCTTGCTTGCTCGTAGACACCGAACAGGGTCTTGTACTCATAGATACCGGCCTCGGCCTGCATGATTATTCCAATCCGACGCGCATGGTTCGCTTCCTGAGCCTCGACTTCGGTATCCACAATGACCCCGAAAACACCGCCGTCCGCCAGCTCACCCGCCTCGGCCACCCTCCCGAAACTGTTCGGCACATCGTCTTGACCCACCTGCACTTCGACCATGCTGGTGGCCTCCCAGATTTCCCTCACGCCCAGGTACACGTCCACCGGCGTGAGTACGAAGCCCTGCGAAATCCGCGAGCCTTGATCGAGCTGGCATATGACCCTCTGGACTTCGCTCACGGTCCATCTTGGGTCCTGTACGACGAGCCCAATGCCGACTGGCTTACATTCGAAGCAATCCGCCTCCCCTTTTCACCAGCGATGTACCTCGTACCTCTCTTCGGCCACACCCGCGGGCATTGTGGGGTCGCCATCCAAGACGAGGATGGATGGCTCTTCCAGTGCGCGGATGCCTTACCCGCCAATGCCCAGTTCGATGTTACACCCCAATGGATGAACCGTTTGGTCTTAGGGCCGCACATCCCCCAGCTGCAAGCTTGGGCTTCGTTTCACCCTGAAGTCCGCCTGCTGGCAGGTCATATGTGGAAATCCTTCTTTGAGCCCATTGATTAAGCAGCTTTTAACGATAGTATGTACCTCTTCTTGATCCTCCTACTTCTGTCGTTTATCTGTAATATCAGCAGCGCGTTCACGGCGGCGTATTCACTTCGCTTGGGTCAGCGGCGCGGGCAACTCCTCAGCGCCGTTCTCCGCAACGTGTTTGGTATCCCCTTGTTGGGTGTGTCATTTGTGCTCGCGGCGCGCAGGCCTGCGCCTCGACTGTTCGCTGAGGTTGTGTGGGTTGATACCGTGGGAGGGTTGCTGATCATCGCTGGAGCGGTGCTTATCCTCTTGGCGCTGGTAGTCCTGCGCGGCCGTTCAGCAGCACCTTCGATGACCGACACGCTGGCACGTCATGGCCTGTATGCAATCGTCCGGCATCCCCTGTACGATGGCGTGTTCTGTGAGTTAGCCGGAGCGGTCTTATTGCGACCAACCTGGCCCATATTGCTGAGTTGCCTCCTAACGGCTGGGTGGCTGGTGGTTCAGGCGCGCGCCGAAGAACACGATTTGGTGCAGCGCATTCCAGGCTACCGTGAATATATGGCACAGGTGCCCCGATTCATTCCTCGTCTCAGGAGGTAGTAGCAGTGTCAACAAAAAAAGGGGAAACGACGGAGCATACCGAAGTGCAGGAAATCTACCAGCCTATCAGCCAGCAGGTTGCGCACCCAGCTGATCAGGTTGTAAGCTAGCTGGGCCAGCAAGAGCAGCATTTCTTGGGCTGCAAAGCGGCGTTTACTCCGGTAGGCATAGGCTGTCTAGTCAATTCGAGCAGCCAGATGATGTCCGCGTCCCTTTCGGTTCGCCTGTGTTATAACTGCCAAAGTCTGGCAGTTATCTGTTGGCAAATGGTCGTTCACAGAGCTTGGACATAAGTCCGCTCTTTTTGCTAGGAACTATTACCTTTTGGAGCATGTACGCACAAATGTGTCGTCGTGACCAGTCTGGGCTGCTTCAGCCCACTGGGGGATACCATAAGCGAAACCTGAGAGGCGCTCCTGGCCGAGAAATCCTGTGCGGCGTTGATTACCATGTTTGACGCCAGCGAGAACAAGACCTGCTTCGCGGCGGAGGTCAAAGGGTTTGACGGGTTGGCGCGCTTCGAGCAACGCGAAGCCCGTAAGATGGATCGCCACCGGGCCGGGGACGGTCGCCATACAGTTGAGCGTGCGCGGTCCGAACATGACCGTGGTCACCGCCTGTGCTACTGGCTCGAATGCGATCGGCGAAGCCGCTTCTGCCCCTGCCGAGGACGGCGCGGGCGGGGCATTATGCATGAAGTTGGCCCTGGAGAGCGCTGGTCTGGGGCCGGAGGATATCGGCTATATCAACGCTCAAACACGGCACGAGTACTCCGCTGAATGACAAAAGCGAAAGGGATGCGATCAAGGCGGTCTTTGGCGAAAGGGCTTATCGTGTGCCAGTCTCTTCGACCAAGTCCATGACCGGGAATCTGCTGGGCGCTTCGGACAAGCTCGAGGCAGTGGTTTGCGTCAAGGTGCTGAACGAAGGTGTGTTACCGCCGACCATCAACTATAAGACGCCTGACCCAGAATGTGACCTGGATTATGTCCCCAATACGCCGCGCTGGGCACAGCCCAGGCATGTGATGTCGAATTCTTTCAGTTTCGGTGGACATAACGAGACGCTAATCTTTAGCCGTTACGAGGAGTAATACTTCGCTATGCCGTATGCACACATTACCGGCTGGGGCATGTCTGTTCCTGAGCAGGTGTTGACCAATGATGACCTGACCAAGATGGTTGACACCAGCGACGAGTGGATCCGCGAGCGCACTGGCATCCGCGAGCGCCGCATTGCCCATGACAACCAGTCTTCTTCAACGCTAGCTGTCGAGGCCTCGCTAGAAGCGCTCAGGGTGGCCAACCTCAGGCCGACAGACATTGACCTGATCATCTGCTCGACTACTACCCCAGACTATCTATTCCCTGCCACGGCTTGCCTGGTGCAAGACCACATCGGCGCGACCAAAGCCGGCGCGTTCGACTTGCTAGCGGCCTGCACTGGTTTTATTTACGCCATCAACATGGCTGCCCAGTCCATTCGCAGCGGCGCAATTAAGAACGCGCTGGTCATTGGCACCGAGACGCTCTCGCGTTTCATGGATTGGACCGACCGCAATACTTGCATTTTGTTCGGCGACGGCGCGGGTGCATTTGTGCTCCAGGCCAGTGAAGAGCCGGGCGGCGTGCTCTCGGCAGTGATGCATTCAGACGGTTCAGGCAGTGACTTGCTCATTCTTCCGGCTGGCGGCAGCAAGCATCCAGCTACTGAAGCCACCCTTAAGGCCGGGATGCACCACGTCTATATGGATGGCAAAGAGGTCTTCCGCTTTGCGACGCGTGTTATGGCTCAGGCCACGCGCGAGGCGATTCAGTCTGCTGGGCTGAGGCTGGAGGATATCCAGTGGGTCATCCCGCACCAGGCCAATTACCGTATCATCGAGGCGGCTGCGCGCGGCCTCAAGATGCCGCTTGAGCAATTCGTTGTCAACCTGGATCGGTACGGCAATACATCTACTGCTTCTATCCCTCTCGCGACCGTCGAGGCCGTAGAGAAGGGTCAAGTTAAGGCCGGCGACAAGGTAGTCTTTGTCGGCTTTGGCGCCGGGCTGACCTGGGGCGCGTTGGTTGCCGAATGGAGCGGGCCGCTGCCCATGGTCCGCAAAGTGCACCCAGAGTGGTATCGCCTATGGGCACGTTTGCGCTCGTTCCTGCACCGTCTGGCCCGCTTCATCGAGGGCATCATCTGGAGCCGTAAGGCGTAGGACGTGTCATGAAAACCCTTCGCTTTTTCTCGACGGCCGCGATCATATTCGCCCTGCTCTCGCTTCTACTGCTGCCGGACAATATCCGCGCGCAGGAGTATGTCTACCAGGAAGATTTCGAAGACGGGCAGGCGCAGGATTAGACGCTCGATCCAGGCTGGCAGGTGATCCAGGAAGAGGGCAATTATGTCCTGGCCGGGCAAGGGCATACCTGGGCAAGGTGTGCCAAGTTCTACGACGACTACCGCCTGTCATTCCGTCTCAAACTGGTCAGAGGCGACGTGCATCTCAATTTTCGCATGAACGATAGCGGGCGGTATTTCATCGGTTTCCACGCGCAAGGCTCGTATTTGAGCAAGCAATATTGGCCGGATACATTCCTTAACAATTTAGCGGCAGTGGATCGAACACACATTCAAAACGAATGGCATCAAGTTGAAATCGCCGGAAACGGGAACGCGCTCACCTTTATCGTGGACGGCAATACCGAATGGACGTATACCGATCCCGACCCGATACTGATCGGTAGTTTCGCCTTCGAGACCTTAGAGGCCTCGCGGGTGTATGTGGACGATATCAAAGTGGAGTTGGCCTCCACCTCCGCATTCATTGTTGACGAATCCATCGCCGCGCTCACCTGGGTGCGCACGGGCGGCCCGTTGGGTGGCTTGGGATATGATATCCGCATGATGCCCGGAAATCCCGATACTATGCTGGTGAGCGATGCCTGGGCAGGGGTCTTCGTCAGCACAGATGGCGGCGCGAACTGGCTGCCCTCCAACACAGGCATAACGGTCCGCGCCGGTGGAACCGGCGACGCTATTCCTATCTTTTGCTTGACCATTGACCCAACGCACCCGAATATTGCCTGGGTCGGCACGCAGAACACGCGCGGCATCTTCAAATCCACCGACGGCGGCATGACGTGGACGCGAAAGGACCGGGGCATCAAGGAAGGGGACGGCATCACCTTCCGAGGCTTCGCGGTGGATCCAACCAACTCGAATGTGGTCTATGCCGCCGCGGAACTCTCCTCGTGGGTCTGGAACAACGGACAAATCCGCGCCGGGCGCGAGTTCGAGATGGTTGGCGGCGTGGTTTATAAGACCACAGACGGCGGAGAAAATTGGGCGGAGGTCTGGCGCGGCGACAACCTGGCGCGCTACATATGGATTGACCCGCGCAATACGGACGTGCTTTATCTTTCCACCGGCATCTTCGACCGCGAGGCCGCCAACTCCGACCCACAGACTGGCCGTCCCGGCGGCGAGGGCGTGCTTAAATCCACCGATGGCGGCGTAACGTGGACACACGTCAATAACGGCTTGAACAATCTGTACGTCGGCTCGTTGTTCATGCACCCGACCAACCCGGATATCCTGCTAGCAGGGACGGGCAACAACCAGTATTTTGACCATGCAGGCGTTTATCTTTCCGAAGACGGCGGCGCAACCTGGAAACAGGTATTGCGCGACGACATCATCGAATCGGTCGAGTTCGCCTCATCAAACCCATCTATCGCTTATGCCGGGAGCGCGGTCGCCATTTATCGCAGTGAAGACGGCGGGCATACGTGGAGGCGCGTCTCCGGCGGGGGCGTAGACGGCTGGGGCGCGCCAGGCGTGCGCGCCGGCTTCCCGATTGACTTTCAGGTGGACCCGCGCGACCCCGACCGCATCTTCGCCAACGAATACGGAGGGGGCAACTTCCTGTCCGAAGACGGCGGCCGGACGTGGGCCGACGCCAGCCGCGGCTACACCGGCGCGCAGGTGCGCGGCATCGCCGTTGACCCAACAGAACCCGGCTGGGTAATCGCCGCGGCGCGCAGCGGTATATTCATCAGTTACGACGGCGGCGCGAACTGGGATGGGCAGGCCAATCCGCCCTTTGTTTCGATGGAGTGGAACGCAGTGGTTATTGACCCGGAGGACCCCCAGCACATCCTAGCGAGCACAAATTGGGGTAATAACCTGGTCAGCAGCCGGAACGACAGCCTGGATTGGAAGGGAGTCCTTGATTTCAGCGAGGAAAGCGGCATCGGCTGGGGCGCCATTGCTTTTGCGCCGTCAAACTCCAACATCGTCTACGCCGGTTCCACGGGATATTTCTCCGCGGGTTCTTTCGACACCTCACAACCCGCTAGGGGCATTTATGTCTCGCACGACGGTGGGGAGAACTGGATGGCTGCCAACAATGCCCTCACTCAGGATGCCAGTGTATATTGGCTGGCAGTGGATCCGCAAAACCCGCAGGTTGTTTATGCCGCCACGTCCAATCATGGCCTCCTGAAGACAACCAATGGTGGCCAAGACTGGCAAACGATCCAGGGCGGATTGCCGAGGATCGGTGCAACTACGGTTGCCATCAGCCCAGTGGATACAAGTGTGATCCTGGCAGGTTTCGAGCGACAGGCGCTCTACCGGAGCGTGGATGGCGGGCAGACCTGGGAACCTTCGGCGCGAGGCATGAATCCCGAAGCACAGATCACTTCCATAATCTTCGACCCCACCAGCCTGGGCGAGGTGATCTACGCGGCCGACCTTTTCAGCGGCGTCTATCGTTCATCGGATGGCGGGCAGACATGGTCGGCAGTCAACAACGGCTTGCTGATGCGCAGCGTGAAAGCGCTGGCGATCTCATCCGATGGACTGCATCTGTATGCGGCTACTGAAGGCGGCGGTGTTTATCGGTTGGATTTGAACAACGAAGCACCCGTTCCGGCTCCCCAACCAACGCTTACATCAGTTCCAGCAACTCCCATACCGACTATCCTCCCACCGGGGGGTGCGGCTTCGCCCACACCGGAACCGAATGGCAAGCCGGGCATTTGCGACAGCGCCATTCTCTTGCCGCTATTAATGCTGTCCATCGTCTGGCTGGCGCGGCGCAAGTAGAACAGGAACGGAATTGTCATGGACGTGGACAACGTTCCAATCGCCGGAGCGGTGCTTATCCTCTTGGCGCTGGTAGTCCTGCGCGGCCGTTCGGCAGCGCCTTCGGTGACCGACACGCTGGCACGTCATGGCCTCTATGCAATCGTCCAGCATCCCCTGTACGATGGCGTATTCTGTGAGTTAGCCGGAGCGGTCTTATCGAGCAACTGTGTTCAATTGTCAAGGTGAAATCAACACTTCTAAGCATTTACCGGACGCCAGGCTTGTTGGTCACGGAGCATAGCATTGAGTATGACGAGCAATTTCCGCATACAAGCCGTCAGCGCGACTTTCTTTTCCTTGCCGTTGTCTAGAAGACGAAGGTAGAATGAACGGATAGACGGATTACGGCGAGTAGCCGTCAAGGTAGCCATGTACAGAACACGGCGCACTGTACTTCTTCCCCCCTTGACATGCCTTTTTCTTCGCTGGTGTCCACTATCCCTATTCATGGGGGCTACTCCCACAAGCGCAGCGATCTTCTTCCGATTGAGTTGTCCCAACTCAGGCAACTCAGCAAGTAAGGTGCAAACCGTCACCGGGCCCACTCCCCGTACGCTTCTCATGATGCTTCTCTTGCTGCTCCACACGGGTGAACATCGGATGAGATTATCGATCTCTTTTTCCAAGAAGCGGATATCTGTCTCTAACCAAGCAATATGCCCCTGAATACGCTCCCGAAGTGGCTGGAGACGGGTGGTAGTCAGGCGGTTTTTCTCAGCAGTTCGCATCTCTAATAGCTGTTTTCGTCGTCTGACCAGGCTGGTGAGCTGCTGTTCTGCCTCGCTGGGCAGGCGCGAGGGGCTCGGTTTCACTGCTTGGGCGAACTTGGCCAGCACGCAGGCATCCAGCTTATCCGTCTTGGCTAGCAAACCGATGGACTTGGCGAAATCCCGTACCCGGCTCGGATGGACGATCGCCACCGGCAGCCCCGCCGAGTACAACTCTGCTGCTACCCATTTCTCCAAACCACCGCTCGATTCCAGCACGATCAAGATGGGTGGTCTCTTCAACAAGCGTTCTACCAAGACCTGGATTCCCTCAGGATTGTTTTCCTCCTTCCAAATGACTCCCCTCTCTCCCAGGGCAACATCCAGATGATCCTTGGAGACATCAATTCCAACATAGAGTTCACTATCCAATTCTGCCATGTTTACCTCGCCATTCGTGTATAATCAGGCTGCCCGGTCTAGCAGAATACGGGCTCTTGGGCCCACACAACTGTTCGGGCAGCCCCCTGGAGGACACGGCGACCCTGGCTCGATATCGGTCTCTTAGGACCAAGACCACTTCGGTCTGCCGTGTCCTTTCACGCTGTATATCATACTTCATATCATACTAGACCATCCTGACCCCTGGATTGAGCATAGTCGAAATCGGAGTTCCGTTAGCCACTCAACCGAAGGACTTCCCTACCCCCAGATTATCAGACTGTAAGACTATAAGACTACCTTATTTTCCACTCACCGATTTTTCCCCACCTTCAATAACAACCCTCAAGAAAGTATCCACCACCTGTGGGTCAAAGTGTTTTCCCGCCTGTTTCTGGATATAAGCCAACGCTTTCTCTTCTGGCCAGGCTTTTCGGTAGGGCCGGTCAGAGCGTAGCGCATCCCACACATCCACCACCGCGAAAATGCGCGCCACCAGCGGGATCTGCTCACCCTTCAGCTTGCGGGGGTAACCACTGCCATCCCATTTCTCATGGTGGCAGTAAGGGATGTCCAACGCCGGACGCAGGTAAGGGATGGGAGCCAACAGCTCATAGGCATAGACCGGGTGCTGGTGCATGATCTCCCATTCCTTTTCTGTGAGGGGGCCGGGTTTGAGCAGGATGGTATCCGGGATGCCCAGTTTGCCCATGTCGTGCAGCAGGGCACCGCGGCGCACGTGCACCA
>JBFLVL010000026.1:0-48930 GCA_040758495.1 Chloroflexota bacterium | reverse complement strand
AGGCCTGGGTTGCCGATCGCAATTCTAAAGTTGTTAAGGTCGATTGGCGGTTTTCTACCACCGATGCTCGGATCAAATTGAAACGTCTATATCCTATGATTCACGATTGACAGACTACTAGGTATTTTAACCCCAGTACTACTTGAGTTATCGGAGGATTTAGGTATGTCTAAAATAATTGGCATTGATCTGGGAACAACGAACAGCGTGGTGGCGATCATGGAGGGCGGTGCCCCTACCGTTATCCCCACTGCAGAGGGTTCTCGGCTGTGTCCCTCAGTTGTGGCATTAAACAAGAACGGAGAACGCCTGGTTGGACAGACAGCAAAACGACAAGCAGTCATAAACCCGGAAAATACCGTGTACTCCATCAAGCGCTTCATGGGAAGACGTTACCAGGAAGTGGAAACCGAGCGCAAAATGGTGTCCTTCAATGTGAGAAAAGGCCCTGCAGACGATGCACGTGTCATGATTCCCATTACCGGAAAGGAGTACAGCCCCCAAGAGATTTCAGCGATGATCCTTTCTAAGCTAAAAAAGGATGCCGAGGCTTACCTGGGTGAACCTGTAACCAGGGCAGTGATTACCGTACCAGCCTACTTCAACGACAGGCAACGTCAGGCAACCAAGGACGCAGGTAAGATCGCGGGCCTAGAAGTCATGCGCATCATCAACGAACCTACGGCTGCTGCTCTGGCCTATGGACTGGATAAAAAAGAAAACGAGACCATCCTGGTATTTGACCTGGGTGGTGGCACTTTTGATGTGAGTATCCTTGATGTCGGTGATGGTGTCATCGAGGTGAAGGCTACTAACGGCGATACCCATCTGGGAGGCGATGATTGGGACCAACACATTGTCAACTGGGTTGCGGAGGAGTTTAAAAAAGATACAGGCATAGACTTACGGACAGACCGGCAAGCACTACAGCGACTGCGCGAAGGGGCAGAAAAGGCTAAGATTGAGCTCTCAAGCGTATTGGAAACCGATATCAACCTCCCCTACATAACGGCCGATGCCACCGGACCCAAACACCTGCAGATAAAACTCTCTCGGGCTAAGTTTGAACAGCTTACCGAGGGCCTGGTCAAGCGCCTGATAGGCCCATTCCAGGCTGCTATGCAGGATGCAGGCTTAGATGCCACGGAGGTCGACGAAGTCGTACTGGTGGGAGGTGCTACCCGCATGCCCATGGTACAGGAACTTGTCCGCTCACTAACCAACAAAGAACCCCATAAAGGTGTAAACCCCGACGAAGTTGTTGCAGTAGGAGCAGCTATTCAAGGTGGAGTATTGAGCGGAGAAGTCAAAGATGTGTTACTCCTAGATGTAACTCCACTATCTTTGGGCATAGAAACATTAGGAGGTGTGATGACCACACTCATCGAGCGGAACACTACCATACCAGTACACAAATCAGAGATCTTCTCTACGGCAGAAGATAACCAAACCGCCGTTGATATCCATGTTCTACAGGGTGAACGCACCATGGCTGCCAATAACATGACCTTAGGGCGTTTTCGCCTGGAAGGTATACCTACCGCCCCGCGTGGAATTCCCCAAGTTGAGGTTACTTTTGACATCGACGCAAATGGCATTCTCAATGTGACTGCCAGGGACAAAGCTACCGGTAAAGAACAACATGTCACCATCACTGCTTCAACCAACCTCACCGAGAACGAGATCGAGCGCTTGGTAAAGGAAGCCCTCGAGCATGAAATGGAAGACCGTAAATACCGCGAGCTAATAGAAGCCCGTAACATGGCAGATAGCTTGGTCTATCAAACCGAGAAAGCACTTCGTGAACTGAAAGACAAGATTCCAGCCAGCGAGCGCGCTCGGATCGAATCCCATGTAAATGAACTACGTGTGGCTATGAAGGGTGAAAATGCAAACGAAATCAAAAACAAGACGGAAAGTTTGCAGCACGCCTTCCACGCCCTCAGCCAACAGATATACGCTCAACAAACCACCACAGAGCCTCCTGGAGGCAACGGCAGGGGACGAACCGTAACAGAAGATGAAGGCGAAGTAATAGAAGGTGAGTTCCGAGAGGCATAACCAGTAGAATTCAATGCCTAAAAGGGTGCCCCAAACTTGAGGCACCCTTTTTATTCCCTTCACACCTGCCCGGTAGAATTACCTTGAACTTCCGATAAAACAGGAATGGTCTCTCTGAAAATCTTGATTATCGTATAATAAGCCAACTTTGGTTACATCTGGATACATGTTCGCTCTCTATACATATTGGGTTTCCCAGGTACTCTACAAATGGACCAGTTAACCGACAGACTAAACCGTAACTTACGAGACTTAAGGATATCCCTCACTGATCGCTGCAATTTCCGTTGCACGTACTGCATGCCAAAGGAGATTTTCAACCACGAGTACCACTTCATCCCTCATGAGGAGCTGCTTACATTTGAGGAGATCGAACGGCTCGCGCGCATCCTGGTTGCCCTGGGAGTCAAGAAGATACGCCTGACCGGGGGTGAACCGCTTCTTCGTCGTCAAGTAGAACGATTGGTGAACATGTTATCCCGTATCAACAACATTGACTTAACCATGACCACGAATGGTGCTTTGCTGTCTCAGAAAGCTGGCGCGCTGAAAGAAGCTGGTCTGACCCGTATTAGTGTTAGCCTTGACTCCCTAGATAACGATGTTTTTAAATGGTTGAACAGTGTGGATTTTCCTGTCGAACAGGTTTTGGATGGCATAGAAACGGCAGAAAATACAGGATTCTCTCCAATAAAAATCAATATGGTTGTCATACGCGGGATCAACAAAGATGACATCCTGCCTATGGCACAGAAATTTCGCAACTCTGGTCACATTTTACGCTTTATCGAGTATATGGATGTGGGTGTCTCGAATGGGTGGAGGCTGGACGAGGTTGTCCCAGCAACAGAAATACTCCGCATTGTCAATTCAAGGTTTCCCCTTGAACCATTACCTCCAAACTACGATGGTGAAGTAGCGCGACGTTGGCGATATCGCGATGGTGGTGGCGAAATCGGGTTCATCACTTCTGTTACCCAACCATTCTGCCAATCCTGCACCCGCCTCCGCCTCTCAGCAGATGGCAAACTGTATACTTGTCTCTTCGCCTCTCAAGGTTACGACCTGAGGAAACTACTGCGTAGTGGAAGCACCGACGTTGAAATCACCGCAGCTATCGCCAAGATCTGGCAGCAGCGCGACGATCGCTACTCCGAGGTCCGTAGCGCAGAGACGACCGATTTTCCCAAAATCGAGATGTCCTATATTGGGGGATAACGCTTTACCTCAGAGACCACAAAACCAGCGCCGTAAGAGCCCCAGCCAACGAAGATAATCCGTTCACCCAATCATTGTTCAACCAACGCCAGCCGCGTACGTACAATGTATCCACACCACAGATATGCCGTGGAAAACGCTCGGTTTCCTTCATGCAGGCCGGGCAATAATATATCCCTTGATATTTAGCCCCTAGCCAGGAGTCAACCATCGCACCTGTCAAACCTCCTAGGGTGGCGATAATGAACAACGTTGAAACCTCCGGCATTAACCCCCAAAGGCTGGCAACCAGACCGACCATTGCACTCCCGACGAGGGCTGAGAATGTACCTAAACCTGTAATCCCACCAGAAGTCCCTTTATCCACAACTCTTCCTGTGGTTATCAAGCGGGGCTTGCGCTTGCTGAGCACGCCTATCTCCGTGGCCCATGTATCGGCAGTTACAGCCGCCATAGCTCCTGCGAAGGCCACCCAGACTTCTATGGGCTGAGGCGATAAACGATACACCACAGCCAGTATTGCTCCCAACCCTCCGTTGGCTAAAACCTGGCCCCAATCACGACGACCTCCTTTGGCAAATTTATCTCTCAACTTTTCTTTGGTTGGGGTGGCAAGGCGCGAGAGGAGGGAGGAGGAGAAGAAAAATAAAAGTAAGATTACTGCCCAGGGCACACCACCCAAGCCAAATACCAGTCCGCCGACCATGACCGCAGCTAAAGCCCCATCCCCTGTCAGGGTCTTAAATCGCCAGGCTACTACGCTGATCACAGATGCTACGATCAACCCAATCAATAACTGCATAATCATGTCTCTTGCGCAGAGATTCTTCCACCAGTTGATGATTCTGTGGATAACCCTCGATTTCTTGTGGATAGGTGTGGAAAAAAGTCGAATACTTAGGGAGAATATCTGGAAACCATCCTTCAGCCTCTAAGGACGAAAAACATGGCCACCAGGAAGAGCAAGGAGGTTAGCAAACCTGCACACCATAGGAGATAAGCCAAAGGGCGGGTTGCCTCCTGTCGAAAAACGATCAGGCCTAAGAACAAATCCACAAAGAATGCCATACTGTTGAGCACTGGAAACAGAAATAAGCGCACTGCAGGCAATGGTGGCAGGGGCTGACCAGTTGCATCGAAACCTAAGGAAACCTCGGGGCGAAATATGACAACAAGACTGACCCCGACAAAGAGTATCAAGCCGAGGAATGCCCCAGCCAGGAGCAAAAAACGCACCCATTGCGTTGACCAAACACGGACAAACAATCCTACAGGATACAACGAGTGAGCTTCTATCGGTTCTAGTGATCCAAGCTCTGCAAGGTACCGATAAGCGCTTATACAGGTCTCCAAGTCACTGGGGGAAATGGCATAAATACGTTTACTGGTGGCGATCAATACCAGTCCACGCGTGGTTGCAGCTATATACTCAATCTCACCCAAGGCCGCAGACCGCCGCCGACCAACTATAGCTCCAGGCAGACGAAGGGGAGGTAAAGGTAGACGATAGCTCACCTCATCCGCTAATCGCACCCAGCGAACATCAAACATGGGAATTTCTTCCACTCTAAAACCCCAACGCAGGCTGACGCCATTTCTCTCCAATGTGTACTCAGAACGTATCAGAGAAAACAATCTAAATGATAACCAAAAAACCAACCCCAAAGCAATCAGTGAGGGTAGTAGATAGAGTAGAAATAGAGGTACCACGCTCGCCTGCGCCGCATACAATATACCCAAGACGCCGACGGCAGTAAACAGGATGATGAGCGCCCCATGCAGGAGTACTCCGGTACGACGAGGAGGGGAAAACGAGAACCGCTCCGACATAGAGCTAGGCACTCCGCTCGAGTTGTAATTTTCCGGCATGGATGCGCCACAAGGTTGCCTGGCTGACAAAGTTTGGGGTAAACAAATCGAGGTCAGTAGTGGTGAGCAAAGATTGTTCGCTATCAGTAACCCGTTTTAGTAAGTCTGCCCGACGCGTGTTGTCTAATTCAGCTAACACTTCATCAAGCAGCAATACCGGCCAATGACCGGTCTTATCCTTCATCCAGGCCACCTCGGCCAATTTGAGAGATAACATGGCAGTACGTACCTGGCCGCGGGACCCATATATACCCAGATCAATACCGTTGCTTAAAAAACGGACATCGTCTCGATGAGGTCCAATCGTGGTGACACCACGAGTAATCTCCTCATTGCGAAGATGTAACAGTGCGGCATGGAGACCCTGTTCAATCTGTTCCAGCTTAATGCCAGAACGGCTCACTGACGCATCCAGGGGCAGGGGATATTGTCTTTCAGGTCGAGATGAAGGGTCATAAGCCGGGCAATAGTCAATGCGCAGAACCTCCATCCTGCGGGTGATTTCCTGATGCACACAGCTGGCAAAACGTTCTAATTCCTCCAAAGCCTGTATTCGGGAATACATCAACAAAGCCCCACTTTCAGCAAGCTTTTCATCCCAAAAATCCAATTGATCGGATTTGCCCTTTCCCTCTGAAAGGTGTTTCAGCAACGCATTGCGCTGGCTTAACAGCTTGTTGTATTCCGACAAAGCCTGGGCATATCCAGGAAACACTTGAGACAAGGTAAGGTTGAGGTAACGCCTTCTCTCCTCGGGTGACCTTTCTATCACCCGGAGCATCTGGGGAAGGAAGAGGACTGCGTTGAACTTTCCAACTGCCTCTCCCAAACCCATTTTCCCCTCATCAAATAATACCTCCTTGCGCGTGCGCCCGTTATTCACTCCATTAAGCTCGAAAATCACGCGTACCTCTAATTTGTGTTGACGACCTCTACTGGAGAAATGTGCGACAATTCGGGCTGCACTAAGTGGCTCACGTGCAACAAGAAAATTGATAAGCTGGCGGTCACTGCTGGCCTGAAAAGATATCAGGGAGGAAAGAAAGTAGATGGCTTCTAGCAGGCTGGTTTTACCTTGGGCATTATCCCCCACTAAAAGAACTGACCCCCGCGGTATCTCAACATCAAGACGAGTAAAGTTGCGAAAATTGGTGAGCGATAGATGGGTTAGATACACAGTTATTCCGCGGGGATCGCAGGTTCAGCACTCTCTTCCATTTCCCACACCCGTTCAGCGCGGTCAACAAACAATACACCGTTGATATGATCTACTTCGTGCTGAAAAATTCGTGCCAACCAGCCCTTGGCTTTCACTTTCATCGGGCGACCATGACGATTATAACCACTAACGGTTACCTCATAAAATCGTTCCACGTCTCCCATGATCTCCGGCACAGAAAGGCAGCCCTCCGCCGCGACCACAGTCTCCTTTGACTGTCGGGTAATCTTGGGGTTGACCATGGTGAATAGTTTGGGCGGGACATTTTCATCTTCTTCATCCCCAAATTCCACAACAATAACCTGCAGAGGGACATTGACCTGCGTTGCCGCCAGACCAACACCAGGTGCCACACGCATGGTTTCGACCATATTATCTATCAACTCTTGAAGTTCAGGCCCGAAGTTGGTTACTTTCTTAGCTTTTCGCTTCAAAACGGGTTTGGGCAAGGTAACAATTTCTAGGACTGCCATATAAGAATCTCCACCGATAAAGCATTTAACCGTTCCTAACACGACACAGGATTACTGGAATTCGAGCTTGCTCTGCTTTAAAAAATGGACTTGCTAACCCCCTATTTTACCCCGTTTTTACTCCCCCTTTACTAATCTTCAGTTAATGACCCGTCTTCTCTGCGGTTTCCCTCAATGCTATGATGATACACCTCTATCCAGTCCGTCATCCGCTGACGTTCCCGGACAGCCTCCTCTTCCTGTTTTTGATACATGCGAGCATCAATCCGTCGGAAAATATCCTGTTGTACTGCTGATGGGTTGAACACCCCCTCAAAGGTGAATTTCACACCCCCCACCAAGGCGTTAACATTCCCAAAGTTTAGCAACCTACCCAGGATGCCCGTGCGTTCATAATCCAGGCTGAGAATGTTTTCCAGGGGAGCGGACCTCTTCTCCTCCCTACCAAGTGGTGTGCGGTCAATATCCACAATCTGATCCGGAGTGACCAGATAGATATCATTCCGCCAGTCAATATACGCATATATCCACCATAAAAAACACAAGACAAATGAAGCACATCCGATAAACCCAATCGTTGTTTGAGTAAGAAATGTATACTTATTTAAAATCAAATAGGCAGGGATAAAAATCGAAATTACCATGCATAAAAAAGGTTTCCAACTGTGTTGAATTAGCAGAAACCAATGTTTACGGTAGGTAACCACTTCGCCATCCTCATAACGGACTTTTAACAAGGTGACGAAGAATCGCCGCATGGCGGAGGGCTTGACAGGTTTCTCAGTTGTCTCTTCTGTTTCGACTGCGGTGGTTTGCACACTTGATACAGGAAGGTCCAGTCGCTCACGAATATGGCGTTCTATCTCTACTTTATCGTCCTTTTTCCGAAGTTCTTTAACCCGGTCACAATGTTCCTGGATCACTTCTGCCATCTGCTCGGCGTGGCTAACAGTACGCAAAATAATCTTGCCGGTAAATGTACGCACGATGACATCACCATAACCCAACATACGACCGATCTGATCTGTAGTTGCATTAACAGATAGCACAGTGCGCAATGGAGCTTCCTGCCGGCTGTCATAGATACCCACCACCCGTTCAAGCCAGACCACACGGCGGTCGGTCAATATATAATAGTCGTTCCCCCAATCTATCCAATTCCAAACACCCCACAACATCGCAGCAAACAAGATAACCACTCCCCCAATCAACACAAGGCTAAATCCGATCAAATAATATACAAAGAAAAACAATAAGGACAGCAACGCGGCTAGAAAAGGTAGGGTAAAACTGGTCCACAACACCGAATAGTGTTTACGGATCAGAAGGTAAATCACCTCATCTTTTCCAATCCAATTGAGACGCATACGTTGGGTGTTTTTATGACTTTCTACAGCTAACTCAAAAAAAGACCGCGAATGGGGCACTTTCTGCAATAACTCTTGAAATCCCAGACGGTCTGTTACCAGGAAATCGGCAGTCTCGATCACGGTCACTGTAGCGGAACGCCTGCGTCTAAATAACAAGGTTTCTTCCCCAAAGTAATCTCCCGGCTTAAAAACTGCCAATTCGCGCCGGGAGGAGCCATCCTCTCGAGAAATTTGCACTCTTCCCCGGAGGATGATGAAAAACTCGTCTCCTAGATCACCTTGCGAAAAAAGCCGAATCCCTGCCCGAACGTGCTGGATTTTAAACAGCCGGGCGACCTGCTTTAGCTCTTCATCTTCCAACCCGATGAACAAACGCATACTTTTTAGCAAATCTAGATTTCGAGAAGATTCTTCATCCATGACATCATCATTTTAACATGAATAGTTTTCCCTGTTGGGTGCAAGTGATATGCCAAGGGGTATTTCAGACCCAAATCTTCCATGCTTTACCACTGACATGACCCTCATTTTGACATCACGGTTTTGGTGATAGAATTATGCCGCTCATTGCTGGTAATACATACCTCATAATAATCCTGAACCGTAAATAACCTTAAACCTTTGAATTTTGGAGAGAATCTATGCCCATTCAATTCGGCACAGATGGATGGAGAGGGGTAATATCTGACACCTTCACCTTCCACAATCTACGGCTCGTATCCCAGGCAGTTGCTGACGCAGTAGCTTCCGATAGTTGGTCGAACGGCTTCACGCTGGACTACACTCCCGACTCGCGCAAGATGATCGTAGGATTCGACACACGCTTCCTCTCCGATCGCTTTGCCACTGAAGTGGCTCGCGTATTGGCAGCCAACGGATACACCGTTCACCTTACCCAGGCAGACGCTCCTACTCCCGCAATTTCCTATGCGATACGTCACCTGAATGCCATCGGCGGCATCGTCATAACTGCCTCACACAACGCCCCACGAT
Organism: Chloroflexota bacterium; assembly: GCA_040758495.1. Lineage (GTDB taxonomy): Bacteria > Chloroflexota > Anaerolineae > Anaerolineales > JBFLVL01 > JBFLVL01. Next base: position 39,727 of record JBFLVL010000026.1, on the reverse strand, counting down.
ACAACGGCATGAAACTCAAAGCAGCCTATGGGGGGTCAGCCGGACGCGAACAATGTCGCCGTGTTGAAGTTTACCTGAACGATAACGAAGAGCGAGGCCGCGGCCCCAACCTTATGGACTTCGAACGGGCTAGAGAGTTGGAGTTGATCAAACGGTTTAACCCCCTGCCAGCGTATTTTGACCACCTGCGCACGCTGATCAATTTCGACCTTATCGCCGAGAATCCCCAACGTATAGTGGTTGACTCGATGTATGGGTCTGGGCGTGGTGCAATTAAAAATATTTTACAGGGTACCGGATGTGAAGTGCAAGAAACCCGCGGGGAGATGAACCCTGGCTTTGGCGGCGTGCACCCAGAACCGATCGCCAAGTACCTCGGTGCACTCGCAGGAGCTATCAGCACAGGTATGGGTGATCTCGGCCTGGCTACAGATGGGGACGCCGACCGGATTGGCGCCATGGATGAGAGGGGTAACTTTGTTGACCCGCATAAAATATTGACCCTGGCCTTAAAGCACCTCGTCGAAAATCGCGGCTGGCGGGGGGACGTCATACGGACGGTATCCACCACACGCATGGTGGACCGCCTGGCCAACAGATACAACCTTACAGTTCACGAAACTCCTGTCGGTTTCGACCACATTGCTAACCACATGGTCAATGGCGATGTGTTGATTGGTGGTGAAGAATCTGGAGGAATATCCTTCAAAGGTCACATACCCGAAGGTGATGGCATCCTGATGGGCTTGTTACTGGTCGAAATTGTAGCCACCTATGGCGCCTCTCTCCACGAACTGGTTAACCATTTGCTTGAAGATGTTGGTCCAGCCCATTACCAACGAAACGACCTGCGCCTCAAACGCCCTGTTTCCAAAGATCAGATAACCCGCCGCCTGATCGAACAGGCTCCCTCCACCCTCGGTGGAGAAAATGTCCAGGAGATCCGCACAACTGATGGGGTCAAATATGTCCTGGCGGACGATTCCTGGCTACTTATCCGTCCCTCCGGCACTGAGCCAGTGTTGCGCGTGTACGCTGAGGGCCGCAGCCCTGAGATGATCAGGGTCCTGCTGGATTATGGGGCAGAAGTTGCTTCCAGCGTGACCTAACTCCCATCCTTCCAGGATTCAGACCGGCCAACCCGAACACCTAACCTGTAACTATCCCTTAAGCAAATCCACGACAACCGCTAGTACCCTGCGCGCAACTTCCATTTTAGACATCAGAGGCAGTGCCTCAACGCCCCCATCCGGAAATAGTAATGTCACCCGGTTGGTATCCACGGCAAAACCGGAATCCGAAGCGCTTATATCATTCGCTACCACCATATCTAAACACTTAGACCCTAGCTTTTCCCGGGCATTTTCCACCAGGTCATGACTTTCAGCCGCGAACCCAATGGTGATGCGAGGGAAACCCGTCTCGGATTTCCGCTTGCTCACAGCCTCCAAAATATCTGGCGCGGCTTCAAGCTTGATCTGAGGAATCCCGTCTCGCCTTTTTAACTTTCCCTTAGCAGGTTCAACCGGTCGAAAATCAGCCACAGCAGCAGCCATGAGCAACACATCCGCGTCTATGGTTGTCTGCATTACCGCAGCCAACATCTCCCCAGCCGTGAGTACCTCCACCTTCTTTGCTCCAACCGGTGTGGGCAGGTGAACAGGTGCAACTATCAAAGTGACCTCGGCTCCTAGATCAAGGGCAGCTTGTGCTAAAGCATATCCCTGTTTACCTGAAGAACGGTTCGCAATCACCCGCACAAGGTCTATGGGTTCCTGGGTACCACCTGCAGTAACCACAACTTTTTTCCCTGCCAGTGACCCACCGCGTCCCAGTACCAAGCGGATATGTCCAAAAATTTCATCCGGCTCTACCATTCGACCAACAGATATCCTACCTGAAGCCAGATGTCCCTCTACAGGACCTGCCAAAATGGCTCCACGCTCACGCAGGGTTTGGATATTAGCCTGCGTTGCAGGATGCGTAAACATACCTCCATCCATTGCGGGGGCCAATATCAGCGGACATCTCGCTGCCAGAGCTGTAACCGTGAGTAAGTTATCCGCTTGGCCGTGAGCAAGTTTGGCGAGGGTGTTCGCAGTTATGGGGGCAATCACCAACAAGTTCGCGGCATGAGCCAGACCAACATGGAGCACATGCCCCTCACCGCCCCACAAATCTGCATCCACATATGCTCGTCGTCCGGTGACAGATTGAAACGTCAACGGCGTGACAAACTCGGTTGCTGCGGGGGTCAAGATGACATCCACCATCGCTTCTGCCTGCGCCAGCTTAGAAGCCAACGCAGCAGCCTTATACGCGGCAATGGAACCCGTTACCCCGAGCAGGACGTGCTTACCCTGAAAAGGTATGTTCATGGTCTTTCTTCACCTCAGATATCCAGATGTCTCTAATGTAAATAAGCAAGCAATATTCCCGTGCAAGATGCACAGATTATTTTGTGCGGTTCATATCCCATATGATACGCAAACCGTCCAATGTTAACCAGGGAGCCACAATATCAATCACCTCGGTTTCAGGAGCGATGATGTCTGCCAGACCACCCGTGGCGATCACCTTCATGCTTGGACCTAATTCCTGGCGAAAACGAGATACCATGCCTTCAACCAAACCTACATAACCAAACAGCAGGCCCGATTGCATTGCATGGGTCGTATTGCGTCCGATGACCGATGGAGGAAACTGAAGATCAACCAGATGTAATTTTGCTGCCCGTTGGTAAAGCGCCTCAGCCGCGATACCAATGCCAGGGGCTATGGCTCCACCCAAATAATCTCCCTCCGCAGTGATGGCGTCAAAGGTGGTACCCGTGCCAAAGTCCACCACGCAAGCCGGCCCCCCATAGAGACGTTGTACCGCCGCCGCATCTACAATGCGATCAGCCCCGACCGCTTTGGGGTCCTCATAAAGGATACGCACTCCAGTTTTGACTCCCGCATCCACCACCAGGGGATCATTATGCAGGTACTGCTTACACGCCTGGACAATTTTGCTGGTCAAGGGGGGAACGACGGATGCCAGGCACACACCGGTAAGGTCATCCGGCGAAACACCCGCATAGGAGAGCAAGCCCAGGAACTGCAAAGCGTATTCATCTGGCATGTGTTCATGGTCAGTCGCCAACCGCCATCGGGGGCCAAGGGTTTTGCCCTCATACAGCCCTAGGGTAATGTTTGTGTTTCCTATATCTATTGTCAGTAACATAGAAGACCTTTCTGCCCCTAAAAACGCTTACCTGTATCTTCAAGGGATATAAATTTTTCACTGACCGACCATAATATTATCAATCAGTCTGGTTTTACCCACAAAGACAGCCAAGGATAACAAAGCACGGTCTGCCTGGCCTCGCAGCTCCTCGAGTGTCTCGGGGTGAGCACAGGAAACGTACTGTAACCGCGCCAGTGGTTCAGCTTGAATTACACCGTGCATGATCCCGCGCAGGCGTTCTGCCTCCCGTTCGCCGGCCGAAAACGCAGCTTGAGCTGAACTCAAAGCGCAGTAGAGCACTCGGGCAGCCCTACGCTCTTCGGGGTTCAGGTACGTGTTCCGGCTAGACATGGCCAGACCATCTTCTTCGCGTACGGTAGGACAAACCACAATCTCGATAGGAAAGTTGAGGTCGCGATTCATCTGTTGAATAACCACAACCTGCTGAGCATCTTTCTGACCAAAGTAGGCTTTATCGGGTTGGACCCCGTTGAACAACTTCGCCACCACCGTAGCCACCCCTCGGAAATGACCTGGACGCATTGCTCCCTCTAAGGGTTGGGTCACCCCCTCCACGGACACCCAGGTCTGAAAATCGGGAGGGTACATAACCTCGGGTGTAGGCGTCCAAACCAAATCTGCCGAGGCACTCTCCAGCATCTCCAGATCACGCGGAAGATCCCGCGGATAAGCTCCCAGGTCTTCATCCCTTCCAAATTGAGCAGGGTTAACAAAAATACTCACCACCACGCTGGCACACTCCTCACGAGCACAGCGTACAAGTGAGAGATGGCCCTCATGAAGGTAACCCATAGTTGGTACGAAACCCACAGGAGAGGCCAACCTTCTACGGGCGTCCCGTAATTCGTCAAGAGTGGTTACAACCTTCATAGCCAAAGTGTTCCATCAAGGCATATAGGTATCAGGGAGCGCAAATGCTGTTTACCCTCTCCTGGATAGCCGCTTTGACCAGCAACCACAAAGCACGATTAACCGCCGTTGGCACACCCTGGCGCTCACCCTCCCGGACAATAGCTCCACAGATGGCATCTATTTCCGTAGGGGCTCCGCGGGTAACATCCTGAAGCATCGAGGAGCGATTGGAGGCTGTGCGTCGAGCAACATCTTCAGCCGCGGCCACCGGATCATAAAATGGCAACCGAATACCTTTTGCTTCTGCAACAGCCGCGGTTTCTTGTGCCAGGTCCTGCATCAGCAGCCGTGCAGAGGCGCGTTCAACCAGTTCCCCATTCGGCACGCGCAGCAAGGCAGTCAGGGGGTTAATGGCCGCATTGATAACCAACTTGCCCCAAACCAACGCATCCACATCATCAATAGTCTCTACCTTGAAACCGGCTTGCTTCAAGAGAACTTTCAAAGGACCTAAACCAGGATGCTCACCCAGTGAAATCACACCTTCACCACCAGGACGGACACACCCAGGCCCCATTAGAGTTGCTCCTGTGGTTGTTACACCCAGTGCAACCCGTTCCCGACCAAGATGCTGGGTTAATATCTGGTCATTACCCAAACCGTTTTGTAACGTCAAAGCCAACCCATCGGAAGCCAGACACACAGTCAGTTGTCGGGCAGTCCGTTCTGTCTGCCAGGCTTTGACCAACACCAGGGCATAGCGCACTCCCTGGCACGCTTCCGGGTCGTTGGTCGCACGCACAGCAAAAGTACGCTCGGTTCCATCTGACTGAACCAACCGAACTCCAAACTCGCGCAGAGCAGCCAATCCCTCCGGCCAGTTACCCAATATGGTGATTTCCGCGCCTGAAGCCACCAAACGGGCAGCAAACAGGTTTGCCAGTGCCCCCGTACCACAAATCAGGATGTGACGGGGGGGAGAACTTGTGGGAGGCATATCATGCACTCCCATCACATCTTAGAGGGGACATCCTGACTCGCTTGCAGGAACGCCGTCCATTCCTCATCATTCATGGCCACGCTGTGTTCCTCGCCAGGGAAAGCTCGTCCTTCTACATCGGCGATAAATGCAGCAAAAGCACGCGACATTTCCGAATGTAGCTGAGCATACTGTTTTACAAACTTGGGCGTGAAGCGGTCAAACAATCCCAAGAGGTCATGGGTGACCAACACCTGACCATCACACCCCAAACCGGCCCCAATACCAATTGTGGGGATATCCAAATGCTGGGAAACATATTCAGCCAGTCGAGCCGGCACGGACTCCAATACCAAGCTGAAGCATCCTGCTTCTTGGAGCATGAGTGCATCCTCGTACAGACGTTTTGCCGCCGCGGCGGTCTTGCCCTGGGCCCTGAACCCCCCAAATTGGTGAACACTTTGCGGGGTCAGACCCAAATGTCCCATTACAGGGATACCCGCCCCAATCATGGTGCGGACAGCTTCAACCCGTTCGCGGCCGCCTTCCAACTTAACTGCATCCATGCCGGCTTCCTGCAAAAAACGTCCTGCGTTACGCGTGGCTTCTTCAACCGACAGTTGGTAGGACATGAAAGGCATATCACCAATCAGTAAGGCAAAATGTGAACCACGAGATACGGCTCTACAGTGGTGGAGCATGTCATCCATAGTCACTGGAAGGGTGTTCTCATAACCCAGGACTACCATTCCCAACGAGTCGCCCACCAAGATGGCATCCACACCAGCCTTATCGATTGCCAGAGCTGTGGGGTAATCGTAGGCCGTGAGCATAGTGATGGGCTCACCGTGCTGCTTTTTTAATGCCAGCGTGCGAACGGTAACTTTTTTACGAGTAGATGATGGGGATTCTGTTGACACGGTACCCTCCTTTGGAGTAGTGGTAGGGTCCGGAGATTTCTGGTTGCGAGGCGTTATCGGGGACGAGACTCATCCCCAACGAGCTCCACCCAACCAAAAATCCGGGTAGAAAAGGTTGAAAATGTCAAGTATCAGGTTCTTGCCGTCTCGGTTAATCTTATCCAAGCGGCAACCTAATTATTACCCAACTGCCCGGGTATTGCAAGCCTGTTTACTACCCTTACGCACCAGCTTTATCCCCACCCAATCGGGATATAATTAATCCCGAAAGAAAACGTTCAAGCTTAAGTACAGAGCAAGGAGGTTAACATGCGACGTTATTCGAATTTCATCCTCGGAGCCGCAGCGGGTGGTTTTGTAGGAGCAATGATCGCTATCCTGCTAGCGCCGTCATCCGGTAAAGAATTGCGAAGACGCATAGGAGAACGAACGCAACAAGTACGCATAGAGCTACAAGAAGCTGCCAAGCAACGTCGCACCGAACTGGAGGCTCATCTGGCTGAGTTGCGTGCCCCCAGACACAAAACCACGGAGTAAACCAAAAGAGCCTGACATGCAAAGGTGTCAGGCTCTTTCGTTCTCGTGTCCGCAGAGATAAAGTCACATTTAGCAATCTTACTTTTCAAAGGACAACTGGTAGTGGGCGGGGGTTATGATGAGGGGGTTAGCAGCGGCAACCAGGACTAGCGCTCGCTTACTATCCTGATTGAGGGGGATTTCAAAGCTGGCCGTGTTATCCTCCGCCAAGACGATACGTTGAACTTGTGCTACCCCCTCGGCATCAAAGGTGATCAGAGTTATATAAAAGGCCTGGGGTTCATAGGCAGTCACGCCAACAAACCCTTGCGCTTCCCAACCTTCATCTAACGTCTCGACGTCATCGAAGAATCCGATTTCAGGCACGGATATGTTATCCAAGGCAATGCCTGGACCCGTGTAGATAGCATCCGTGATATATTGGAAACGCAGTAAAATTTTCTGACCGGCAAACTCTGACAAATCCACGTTTTCGTTCACCCACTCATTGGTTCTACTTGTGTAGAAACGTTCGGTGAGCGCCTGATCACCAGGATCATCGCTTTCCTTATCACCCTGCATGTTCTCAGTTACCAGAGATTGCCATGTCTCCCCACCATCTGTGGAAACGAGCACGTAAGCAAAGTCGTAACCCTTCTCCAGGCTGTAAAACACAGAGTAATTCAGCGTAGCAGTTCCCACACCACTCAGATCCAGTTCACGCGTAAGCCACATATCACTCTGGTTAGCCCGACCGGACCACCACATATATTGACCGGAAGCAGGTAACACATTCTCTAGCACGAGGACCTTTGTCATCCCGACAAAATTTACTTTGACGGTTGAATCGCTCCGCACATCGTACAAGTCAAAGGCATATTGATTGACCGTGTCCTCAAACTGCCTGGGAAACTTATTCGCTACTTCCATCTTCGGCGGGTCCACGTAGAATTCCTCACCAAACGAGTAGAGTGCGGGCACACCCTCGAAATCAATCAAACTGACTGCCGCGGTCCAATCCAACCACAGATCGTGGGCGGTGAAATCGTATCCCTGCTCTTGCAGCACGGCATCCAGAGCGAAGAAAGCCCGATCAGGGTGCTTAACCCATGCGCCGTAGAACTCATCTCCCAGGCGGTTGTAGATATAGCGGGTAAACGTATAGCTCTGACCATAATGGGCAATGGCCGAATATCCCTGTCCCCAAACATTTAACTGTAAATCTGTGCCACCTCCTGTGAAATCACTTCCGTAAGACCCCACATCTCGTTTATAGCCCAACATATCTTCCACCATCATGGCCGTCCCCTCAACTACCCAATCATCATCGTGGCGGTCATAGTTATACTCAATCATGTGACGGAACTCGTGAGCCAGGGTGGTGAGATATTGATCGCCCCCAATCGCTTTGTCCATATTCATAATGAACATTTCATGTTGGTTGGAATGAGGCTCAATAGAAATGGGGAGTTCATCGTTTGAGGAGTAGTACCCCAACAATGTGCATTGGTGGGCCGTCGTTTCATCAACGTTACACAAGACCGTCGCTCTGGGATGCAAGATGTAGATGTGAGGGTCACCATCTATACCCGGTGTCCATTCGGAACCATAAATAGCACGCACCTGTTCATAAATTTGTTCAAAGGCCTCAGCAGCCCGATTAATGGACTCCAATTCGACAAGCTCTCGACTGGTATCAAACCAGAAATAAGCATGCTCTGTCACCCGCTCCAGACGGGCTTCAATCTGGGACCACTCATTTGTGTCGTTATTGTGCACCCAGAAGGTCTCCACAGTGCCTTCGCGAAGTACAGGGACTTCGGTAGCCACGATTGGCTCCACCGGACCGGGTACACCTTCGACGGCTATACCCAACTGGATAGGATCATTCTCCACAAAGTTCAACAGAGCCAGGAGGTCGAAGGTTGCCTGTTCTTCAGCAGAAACTGGCGTACGGCTGAGATCCTCCTCGGCAGCAATGGATTCGGGCCAGGTTGGTATACGCTCTTCTGTGGGTTCAACCGCGGGCGGTTCTGTTTGTACCGGCTCAACTTTCGGTGTCTCCGTTGGTTCCGGGGAAGTTGTGGGGGGCACAGTCGTTGGGGTAGCTGAGGGAACGCAAGCAGTGATCAGCAACACCATGACCAACCCCAGGGTAAGGATATTGCGACGCTTCATTTCATCCTCCTAATAAAGATACAATGATTCGGATTTCCCAACTGACAGCAGCAGTTTACCATTAAAAGCCTAAAGCCACCAAAACTGGTTTGTGGTAATAATTCAGGATGACTGACAATATTTCAACAGGATGGTTTGATGGTCGGTGCCCGTTTAGGGAAGGAGCAACGAACTTCAAAAGATACTATTGGCGAATTCCAGGTTGGGAGAGGTCGCCTCCGATATAACCGTGTGATAGTTGGCATCTCCGTGCTATAATTTTTTCGCCGTGGCGAACTACAGATCGTAGTCATAAATTTGCACGTCGGACCACACCAAAGCAGGTCAGATAAAAAAACGCCTTTCTTCATCTTCAGGAGGAACACATGAGTGGACTTGAAACCGTTTTGCTCTCCGATGAACACATCATGATCCGTCAGGCAGCCCGAGATTTTGCCCAGAAAGAGATCACCGCGATTGCAGCAGAATTCGACGAAACAGGCGAGTTTCCCTTCGAAACGATAAAAAAGATGGGGGATATGGGTTTTATGGGCATCGAAGTACCCGAAATGTACGGCGGTGCGGGTATGGACACATTAGCTTATGTGTTAGCACTGGAAGAGATTTGTAAAGTGGACGCTTCCCATGGCACGATCATGTCGGTGAACAATTCCCTGTTCAACTACGGCATCCTCAAATTCGGCACAGAAGAACAGAAGAAAAAGTACGTCACCCCAGTCGCTTCGGGCAAAGCCATCGGAGCTTACTCGCTGACCGAACCGATGTCTGGCTCCGACGCAGGCACTATGCGCTGCCGCGCTGTTCAGGATGGAGATGTGTACCGGATCAACGGACGCAAATCTTGGGTCACCAGCGCGCCCGTAGCGGACTACATCGTCGTCTTCACTAAGACCGAAGCGGAAAAAGAGCCTCGTGGAATCTCGGCGTTCATTGTCGAGACTGACAAACCCGGCTTTATCCGCGGCAAAAAAGAGCCTAAGCTGGGCATTCGCGCTTCAGCGACCAGTGAGATCGTTTTCGAAGACTACCGCTGTCCAATCGAAAACCGCCTGGGTAAAGAGGGGGATGGGTTCAAAATCGCTCTGACCGTGTTAGACGCCGGAAGGATTGGCATCGCTGCGCAGTCTCTGGGCATCGCCGAAGCAGCCTACGAAGCCAGTGTGGAATATGCCAAAGAACGGGAAGCCTTCGGAAAGAAGATCGGACAGTTTCAAGGCATAGCCTTTCAACTCGCCGACATGAAAACCAGAATTGAAGCCAGCCGTTACCTGATATACAATGCAGCCCTGGCCAAGGAAAAAGCCAAAGAGACGGGCGAACGCTTTACCCTGGAGGCAGCTACAGCTAAGCTCTTCGCTTCCGAAACGGCTATGTTCTGTGCGCACGCCGCGGTTCAAATCCATGGTGGGATGGGCTATTCAAAAGAACTACCCATTGAACGCTACTTTCGCGACGCCAAGATCACCGAAATTTACGAAGGCACCAGCGAAATCCAACGGCTGGTCATCTCTCGTCTCGAGACAGGCCTACGCTAAGCGGAAACAGGCAACCACCAGGAGCAATCAATGAAAGCTGTCCTCTTTCATCAGCATGGTGACCTGGAGGTGTTAGAGTACACCGATTTTCCTGCTCCTGTACCGGGGGCAGGAGAGGTGTTGGTCCGGTTAAAAGCCGCGGCACTCAACCAGTTAGATATATGGGTGCGGAAAGGTTGGCCCGGCATCAAGCTGGAATATCCCCACATCCCTGGCGCTGACGGTGCAGGGGAAGTAAGTGCATTGGGAGAAGGCGTGGATACCTGGAAGGTGGGTGATCGAGTAGTCATCAACTCCAACCTGGGATGCGGAATATGTAGTTGCTGCATCGCCGGACAGGATAACCTTTGTGATGATTGGCACCTCCTGGGCGAGACTGTTCGCGGCACCTATGCGGAATTTGCCCTCGTGCCAGCCAGGAACATATACCCCTTGCCCGAAGGTTTCGACCCCCACGCTGCCGCGGCCGCGGGCCTTGTATTTCACACGGCCTGGCATTCCCTCATCACCCGCGGAAAGCTGCAAGCCGGAGAGAGTGTGCTCGTTGTAGGAGCCTCCGGAGGGGTGAACACAGCCTGCATCCAGATTGCTAAGCTGGCTGGTGCCAAGGTGTACGTTGTAGGAACAAACGCAAAAAAACTGTCGGTGGCTGAATCACTGGGCGCCGATGTGCTCATTGACCGCTCCATGGAGGAAAACTGGTCAAAAACGGTCTACAAGCTGACGGATAAAAAAGGCGTGGACGTGGTCGTGGACAATGTGGGCACCACCTTTCCGCTATCATTCCGCGCCGCGCGTAAGGGTGGGCGCATCCTGACTGTAGGAAACACCGGCGGGCCCAAATTTGAGATAGACAACCGGTTTATTTTCGGCAAACACCTCACTATCATTGGCTCGTCAATGGGCACACGCACCGATTTTGCCACTGTGATGGAGCTGGTGTTTTCTGGAAAACTCAAACCCGTAGTGGATAAAACCTTCCCCCTGCGGGAAGCCCAAGCGGCCCAGGCATACCTGGAACAAGGGCAACAAAAAGGTAAGATCACGTTAAAGATTGGCTAGCAACCTGAAAAATGTCTGTAGAACCGTTTTGGGGTCAGAAAGAAACCCCAAGGGCTGACTTAGTGAGTGTACACCAACGTCACCTTCGACCACGGAGCGTAACCGTGCTCAGTCTGGGCGCTTTTATTTTTGCTGCTTTACACCTCCTGCGCCTGGGCAATACACTGGCACTGTGGGGCTGGCTTTCCGATCTGCCATTAACCGTCTCCCCCCTCTACCTGGCGATCACCGGGGGATTCTGGGGAGCAGCCGGCCTGGTAATGGGCATCAGCTTATGGCGGGGGTGGGTCTGGGCTCCCATGGTTACTCGCATCCTATGTGGGGCTTTCGCCCTCTTCTACTGGATCGAGAGGCTGCTGGTCGAATCTCGCACGGCTTCAAACCCGAACACCCCCTTTGCCCTGGCACTCACCGGGCTGCTGCTTGGCTGGATCTTGCACACTCTACACAGTCCATATTCGCGTGCATATTTTGGAGAACTCGATGACTGATGACCCAAAAATAAACCACTTGCGGGAATTAAAAGCCCAGGCTCGTTTAGGAGGAGGGCAAGAACGAATTGAAGCTCAACACAAGAAAGGTCGCTTGACCGCCCGCGAGCGGATCGATTTGCTACTAGACAAAGGCTCCTTCCGAGAAGTGGATATTTTCGTCACCCACCGTACCGAGGCGTTTGGCTTGCAGGATAAGAAGTATCTAGCAGATAGTGTGGTGACCGGTTGGGGGACAATTGAAGGCAGGCTGGTGTACGTATTTTCTCAAGATTTCACCGTGTTTGGCGGCAGCCTGGGCGAGGTGCACGCCGAAAAAATCGTCAAGATTATGGACATGGCACTGAAAAATGGCGCGCCCCTGATCGGGTTGAACGACTCCGGCGGAGCGCGCATACAGGAGGGAGTGGTCTCTCTGGGAGGATATGCGGATATTTTCTTGAGAAACACACTGGCTTCTGGCGTGATTCCCCAAATCAGCGCTATCATGGGTCCGTGTGCAGGAGGCGCGGTGTACTCCCCCGCGATGACCGATTTCATCTTCATGGTGCGGGGTTCTTCCTATATGTTCATCACCGGTCCGGAAGTTGTCAAAACAGTAACCCACGAAGAGGTCACTTTTGAAGAACTGGGGGGTGCCAACGTGCACGCAGAGCTATCCGGCGTGTGTCACGTAGCCACCGATACAGAAGCCGAAACCCTGCATAAGATTCGAGAGCTGCTCTCGTACTTGCCCCAAAACAACATGGAAGACCCCCCGTTTGTTTCCTCGGGCGACGACCCTTTGCGTATGGAGGCAGCCTTAGATACCCTCATTCCCGACGACCCCAGCAAACCATACAATATCAAAGATGTCATCCACCTGGTTGTGGACAACGGCGTCTTTTACGAAATCCAGGAAGATTATGCTCAAAACATCGTCATCGGCTTTGCACGTCTGGGTGGTCACAGTATCGGCGTGGTAGCCAATCAACCCGCCGTGTTGGCCGGCGTATTGGACATCAACTCCTCTGAGAAGGCGGGACGTTTTGTGCGCACCTGCGACGCATTTAACCTCCCTATCCTGACATTCGTTGACGTGCCTGGATTTCTGCCTGGTACCGCTCAAGAACATGGTGGCATCATCCGATCAGGATCGAAACTATTGTTTGCTTATTGCGAAGCCACCGTACCCAAACTAACGGTCATCACGCGCAAAGCTTATGGTGGAGCATACGACGTGATGAGCAGCAAACACATACGCGGGGACGTAAATCTCGCCTGGCCGAGTGCAGAAATCGCGGTGATGGGCCCTGACGGAGCCGTTAACATCATTTTCCGACGGGAGATAGCCGATGCGGAGGACTCGGAAAAACGAAAAGAAGAGCTGGTCGCCGAGTACCGCCAACAATTCGCTAACCCCTACGTTGCCGCGGCGCGGGGATACATAGACGACGTTATAGAGCCGCGCGAGACACGCCCTCGGCTGATCAACGCCTTGGATATGCTGACTAACAAACGGGATACCAACCCTCCCAAAAAACACGGAAACATCCCCCTCTAATGCCGAACATAAAGCTGTTCTTGGGAATAGACGATACAGATGACGCTGCCAGCCGCGGGACGGGTTATCGAGCACGCCAATTAGGCAAGCTGCTAACCGATAACAAACTCGCCGAATTAATAGCCATCACCCGGCATCAACTCTTGCTCCATCCTCGGATAAACTATACCTCGCATAACAGTTCGGCTTGTTTAGATCTGTGCGTAGCTCAAGAAACTTACCAGGCTTGTCTGGAATTCTGCTGTGAATACATATCCCGAACCCGCGTGCCAACCTCTGACACAGGAATGTGTTTCGCCACCCAGGAAGATATTAACGGCAATATCCGACACTTCGGCCTGCAAGCCAAGGTCAAGGTTATGGGAAAGGACGAAGCCCAAAAACTTGTCGGGCAAGAGGGGATAGTGTTGGTAAAATCCATGGGTACTGGTGAAGGTATCATCGGCGCTCTGGCTGCGGTTGGTCTGCGCGCCACTGGTAACGATGGACGTTTTATCTGGCTGCAAGGAATGCGTGAATTAACATCATCGGTCTACACACCCACAGAGCTACAACAGAAAGCAAACATCTACGAGGTACAAAACGTAGACGGGGTAGCTGTTCTCCCGACGGCAAAGATACTTGTGGGTAAGTGGGTGCGACCAATATTGAAAGAAAACCATGCTGTACTCTTGGTTCATGAGGTAAAAGACAATGAAAAATTCGAATGGTGTACTGTCCCTAAAGAAACTGTCCAAAAGTATTGAACGGTTAAATCTTATTTCGATGATCGCTCTGCTGGGCCTGGGCTTCCTGGTGGTCTTCCTGCACGCTCGCCTGCGATACCCGATGCAAATTCATGGAAGACACGGGCTAGAATGGATGGCGCTGCTCATGCTGGGACGCCTGGGAGCTCGTCAGCGCTGGTCGGCCACGATTTCCAGCATTGGGGCTGCCGGATTTGCCCTCCTCCCCGGCTGGGGACTTAATGACCCCTACATCAGCCTCACTTTCTTGCTTCCCGGTCCGGCCATTGACCTGCTGTATCATGCCGCGCGACGGTTACAAAACAAGGCGTGGTACCTCAGCATTATCGGAGGTTTGGCACACGCAACCAAACCCGTACTCCGCTTGGGGATTTCCGCGGTAACCGGTTGGAAATACGGCTCACCTAAAGGCGGACTGGCTTATCCTCTGATCAGCCATCTCTTGTTTGGTATGATCGGTGCGCTGATCGGTTCTGGTGCTTTCCTAGGAATCAGGTGGCTCATCAAAAAGCAAAAGGAGTGAATGTTCACTTTCCCGCTGTGGAATCCACTGAGTATTTCGTTTCTCCCAATTGAGATGTAACCCGTGTTCAAGAAGGTTCTGATCGCTAACCGGGGAGAGATTGCCGTACGCATCCTGCGCAGTTGCCGGGAATTAGGACTGCAAACTGTGGTTGTGTTTTCGGAGGCAGACCGGTGTGCTCTGCATGTGCGTTACGCTGACGAGGCTTACTTGCTGGGGCCTCCACCTGCGCGCCAATCCTACCTGTGCGGAGATAAAATCATCGCCATCGCCAAAAAGTGTGGTGCCGAGGCAATACACCCTGGTTACGGCTTCCTGGCAGAACGAGCGGATTTTGCCCAGGCCTGTCTGGATGCCGGCCTGGCCTTCATCGGACCCAGACCTTCTTCCATTGCTGCCATGGGAGATAAGGCAAAAGCTCGGGCAACCGTATCCGCCGCGGGTGTAACAATTGTGCCCGGAACAGAAGGGGAAGGAAACCTTAGAGATGAAGACCTGCTCAATCTGGGACCCAAGATCGGGTTCCCATTGCTGGTCAAAGCGACTGCAGGTGGCGGGGGTAAGGGGATGCGCGAAGTGCGCAACCTGGAGGAAATGCCATCCCTGCTACAAGCTGCCCGGCGCGAAGCGGAGGCCTCTTTTGGGGATGGCAACGTCTACCTGGAGAAACTGGTCGAAAAAGCGCGACACATCGAATTCCAGATTCTGGCTGATGGTTGGGGTAATGTCATCCACCTGGGAGAACGCGAATGTTCTCTCCAACGTCGTCACCAGAAACTTCTTGAGGAGGCGCCTTCTCCATTCATCGAAAATGACGAGGGGTTACGTCAACAAATGGGCGCCGTGGCGGTACGCGCCGCTCGGGCAGTGAACTACCTCAACGCCGGCACTATCGAGTTCCTTGTAGACAAAGACAAACAATACTATTTCCTGGAGATGAAC
This sequence comes from Chloroflexota bacterium, assembly GCA_040758495.1. Lineage (GTDB taxonomy): Bacteria > Chloroflexota > Anaerolineae > Anaerolineales > JBFLVL01 > JBFLVL01. Next base: position 24,191 of record JBFLVL010000026.1, on the reverse strand, counting down.
ACCCGTCTTCAAGTTGAACATCCGGTTACCGAGTTGGTCACAAATGTGGATATCGTCAGGGAACAAATCCGCATAGCCCAGGGGCAGCCTCTGAGTTACACGCAGGAGGACATCCACCTGAACGGTTGGGCCATCGAATGCCGCATCAACGCCGAAGACCCTTTCAATACATTTATACCCTCCACGGGTACTATCCACCATATCCTGTCACCGGCTGGGCCGGGGGTGCGATTAGACAGCGGAGTGTACACTGGCATGGAAATCTCGCCATATTATGACTCCCTGATTTCCAAGCTCATCGTGTGGGGGAATCGGCGCGAGGAGGCCATCCAGCGCATGAGGCGAGCCCTCGGCGAATACCGTATCGTTGGAGTTCAGACCAACATCCCCTTTCACCAAAACCTGCTAGAGCAGGAACACTTCATGCATGGGCAATTCGATACACGCTTTGTAGAAAACAATTTCTCTATCGAAAGAGCCGGAGAGGACAAAGAAACCCACTCAAAGATCGCCGCGATGATGGCTACCCTTGTCGCCCACCAGCACATCCAGCGTTCCGCTCACGTCATCCAACCTGGCAAGCGCGACATGAGCAATTGGAAGCGGTTTGGGCGATTGGATCGGATGCAAAAAGGAGGGTAGGTGAGAGGTGAAAAGTTGAGGGCATGAGATACATAACCACGATTGGGGAAAAAGAATATCTGATAGAGATTATTGACCAGCATCATGTAAGCGTGGATGGAGAGGTCTTCAACGTGGATTTCACCGAAATCAAGGGACAACTGCTGTACTCCTTGTTGATTAACGGTCACTCATTAGAAGCCCTCATCTCTGCTGATAACGGTGAGTGGCAGGTATTGCTCCAGGGGACAATGTACCAGGCGCAGGTCGAGGATGAAAGCCAAAAACGCCTGAAGGCAACCCTCGGTGAGGGGACAACCCCCAGCCAAGAATTCCACCTAAAAGCTCCCATGCCTGGTTTGGTCATCGCCGTACCGGTGAGCGAGGACCAGGCCGTGGAAAAGGGCGAGGTACTGGTCATTCTGGAATCCATGAAAATGCAGAACGAATTGAAATCCCCACGCGCTGGCAGGGTTTGCCGCGTGCGGGTCAAAGAGGGAGACAACGTAGAGCAAAGACAAACCATGTTGTGCGTGATGTAGGCTAACCACTACTGCTCTGACAACCATCCAATGAGCACAAACGAGAAACAAGAGCTAGAAGTAAAGTTTCATGTTCCCAATTTGCCCGGGGTCATAGAACGGTTGATATCCCTGAACGCAAACTTGATTCAAGGCCGCACCCACGAGCTCAACCTGCGTTTCGATACCCCCGAGGGTGAACTGACCAGCACATTCCAGGTGTTACGCCTGCGGAAGGACTCCGCGGTGCGATTAACCTACAAAGGACCAAGTAAGATTCTTGATGGTGTTCGCGCCCGGAAGGAGATCGAATTCACCGCAGGAAACTTTGAGGCTGCCCAAGATTTTCTGGAAGCTCTGGGCTATCAGATGATCGTCATGTACGAGAAATACCGCACAATATACTACCTGGAGGGCGCATGGGTAATGATAGACGAAATGCCTTTTGGGAATTTTGTTGAAGTCGAGGGGGAGACACCTGCCATCATAAAGGACACTGCCCAGCGTTTGAATCTAGAGTGGGATAAGCGTTTACCGGTAAGTTATGTGGGTTTGTTTAAGCGGGTAAAAAATGTCCTCGGATTATCATTTCGAGATCTGTCCTTTGAGAACTTTCGCCAGATTACCGTGCCGGATGATATTTTCCATCCTACTCCTGAGGAGGTTTGATTTTCTCCAGCACTGACCCACCTGAACGTCGGGTTTTCCACCTCGATATCCACGCCATGTCTGAAAAGTAAGGGGAAATTGGAAGACTACCGCAGGGTATACGAGTACACCTGGTCACACCCAACTTCGATGCCAGTGAGCATTATACCCTCGAAACGGACGATCCGGGTTCTTTTGCCTATACTTTCAGTTATGGCACGGCAGCCTTCTTTGTGATGGACACGCGCACCATGCGAGTGAGGAAAAGCAGAAGAGACCGCACCATGCTCGGAGAGGGCCAATGGCAGGCCCTAAAAGATTGGCTGTTGGCGGTCAGGGATGTCTGTGAGGTTAAGTTTCTGGTGACCTCCTGCGCTTTGTTGTTCAGCATGTGGTTGAATATCTGCCGCGACCGCTGGTCAGGTTTTACCAAAGAGCGCGATCACCTGCTGAGCCTTCTGGCCACCGAGGGGATTGAGGAAGTTTACCTGTTGGCAGGAGACCTGCACTCCGCTCACGCGGTGCACGTGGCTTACGGTGAGGATGCCCATCCGTATGTATGTTTTGAGGTGCGTGGACTTAATGGGAAGATAATAGAATGTGTGAGGGCGGGGGCCTGACTGTCGGTTATTAACCCTCAACCAACGAGGTGCCCTCCCACCTCAAACGCTCAACCGGTGCGCGTTCCCCAATCAACTTCAGCAGCATGCCTTGCAATTGGAATGCATCCCCAGTAGTAAAGTAACGATATGACACCATGGGCGAACCAAAGGCGACGGCTCCATTTTCTGCTGGATGGCGCAAGCCGTTCTCCTCCAGAACCCTCTTCACCTGACGGGCTACTGCGGGGGCCGGATCGATCACCTTCACTCCGGGTCCCACGATAGCTTGTATCAAGGGGGTAATGAAGGGATAATGCGTACAACCCAAAACAACCACGTCAATCCCCTGATGGAGCATAGGCCGTAAAGCCGATTCCAAGACCCGGCGCGGCTCCTCACCTTCCAGATTGCCAGCCTCTATCAAAGAAACTAGACCCGGACATGTATCCTGTAGCACAGTCACATCGTTGGCAAAACGTTCTAACAGCGAGGCATACAATTCCCCCTGAAATGTCGCAGTTGTGGCCAACACGCCCACAACACCGGTCTGCGTACGTTCAGCCGCGGGTTTGACCGCGGGCTCCATCCCCACTATGGGCACACCAGGAAACACCTGACGCAAATAATGCAAGGAGGCGGCAGAGGCCGTATTGCATGCGACCACGATCAATTTACATCCTTTTGCCAGGAGAAAACGGGTGATGCCCTCTGCGTAGGAACGCACCTCGGCCAGTGACTTGGTACCATAAGGCACGTGAGCCTGATCTGCCAGGTATAGCAGCCGCTCATCTGGCAACTGCTCTCTGATGGCTTGCATGACCGACAGCCCTCCCACGCCCGAGTCGAAAACGCCTATCTGACCTCCGGCCGCCTCTGCTATCATACCTACCCCTCGCAAGCTTTCACAAACACACGGAACAACGCCCGCATAGGAGCGAGAGCTAACAACCACTCCGGGTGCCATTGAACGCTCATACCAAAAGGGTGACGGAGGAGTTCCAACGCCTCGACCAATCCGTCAGATGCAAAGGCCACCGGCCGCAAATCGGGCGGGACATGCTGAACCCCTTGGTGATGCAGGCTGTTCACCAGTATCTCCTCCACTTCCAAGAGGTGTGCCAAACGGCTATCTGGTTCAAGGCGAACAGAGTGGGAGAGACGATCTCGGGGATAATCGGGATAATAATCGTGCTTCAGCGCTCCAGGTAATTGAGCTTCAAGATCCGTGTACAACGTCCCTCCTAAAGCCACATTGATTACCTGATGCCCCCGACAAATCCCCAGAAAGGGGACTTGCGCCTCTATTACTCGTTGCACCAACTCGAACTCGAGCTCATCCCTCTGCGGGTCCACCAAGGTAACCCGTTCATGTAGCTCTCCGTCAAAATGTTGAGGGTCTATGTCGCCCCCACCCGTGAACAACACCCCGTTCAACCGAGGGAGAAGGGTGTCCAAGCCTTTACCGGGTACGCTCGATGGTATGATCATGGGCAAAGCCCCAGCCTGTACCAGGGCCTGCAGATACATATCCGGAACCCCACTATGAACTACGCCGTACGGATTTTTAACTCTCGTGGCGGTCAAGCCGATCAGCGGTAAGGCCAAACAACTCTCTCCGTTTCTTCAAAAATAAAGGGTGCAGCTATATTTCAAACTGCACCCATTGGATAGGAAAACTTCTACCAGATCACATCCCTTGCAGCAACCCTGGGTAATCTAATAGTCGCCTCTTTAGGACCAGGTAAATTATTTTGTGTCAAACTTCTGCTTGAGGCGCGCACGCTTGCCTGTTCGCTCCCGCAAGTAGTACAACTGCGCTCGACGCACATGACCATGACGTTCGACCTCGACTTTCTCGATAAAAGGTGAACGCAACAAAAACGTCCGCTCAACACCGACACCGCCACTGGCAACTCGGCGTACCGTGAAATTGGCGTTATTGCCTCCCTTACGCAGTCGGATGACCGTGCCCCTAAATTCTTGAATACGCTCCCGGTCTCCTTCCCTGATGCGTACATGCACACTTACCATATCACCAGGATAGAGGGAAGGGATATTCGTGTTTTCGGGAGCTTCAACAGCTTTTAACAACTCACTCATGGTTACAATCCTTCATTATTTCTCGAATATAAAACCGCCCCTGGCGGTGCGGCGCGGCATTATACCATGTGGCTATACAATTGAGTAGTACGGATGAAGCTGTGTTTTTAACCCTTCATCGTGGCAATAGAAACCAATAAGCCCCAGCCGGGACTTGAACCCGAATCTTAGCTTTAGGAGAGCTCTGCTCTGTCCTTTTGAGCTACTGGGGCACAGGGGTCATTATAGCACAGCACCGCCGCGAACCCAAAGCCAGCTTTACCTCCTGAGGGTAAAGAACTTTCAGGGGTAGCGAACACCGCCGATTATGGCTATGCTGCCTGCCAGGATGAACACTGCCCAGACCGCCAACAACCCCCGATTGACCACCTGCCTGGCTTTACCCCCACCGACGAAGTTCCCAAGAACTTGGCGCAAACCGTTCATGCCATGCGAAAACGCCAGAGCCAGTAATAGAAAGTCATACACCCGCCAGCCGATGAAAGTCCAGCGCATGGCTACGTAATCCAAATTAATCCTTCGTACACCTACCAAGATTTCCAGGAGGACGAGGTGGATCCCCACCAAGGGGATCAATGCCACCCCGGAAAACCGCATCCACTTCCAGGCAGTGGCCTCAATACTCCCAATAAAGTCAGTTTCCTGTGCCGAGGTTACCATGCTTCCTCCCATAACTAGTATTCCGGGAAGCCCATCATAAACCTGCGCCCTATGATAACCACTGCAGGTAACCACAAAACGAACGCCGCCACCAGAGCGATCCTGACCGCCTTCTTCTCGCTGGCGGCCCCTTTCAGGTCTGGCCTGACCAGATCAAAGATGGTAATCCGTAAACCGTTCACCCCATGGTAGGCAACACAGAACAGCAACAGCGTCTCCCCCAGGAAAAAGGGTACACTTTGATAAAGGCTAAGGATGCGTTTATATAACCAGGGCATGAAAAAAACCGTCGAACTCTCCAGGATGTGAAACATGAGGTAGGACAGCATCCCTAACCCTGTCAGCCGATGCAGGTTAAACGTTATCCGACCCTCACCCTTTCGAAAACGTAAGCCAACCAAGCATCGAAACATGGTTTCAAACCTGTCTGCTCAAGTGGGAAAGAGACCCTTTCCATGAACCCAAACCGTCGTCCTCAACCGGTGTAAAAACTTTTGGACTTGAATTCAGCAACGGCGTATAATGGTAACAGGTTGTTCCCCATTTACACATGGAGGTAAAAATGGAAGGTGTCATTGAAATCACCGCTTATTTAGGGGCTCTGTTACGTGTTTTTGGTCTCCTGGTGTTTGGCTTCGCGGCTGGTTGGTTTTCCCTGTACGCTTTTAAACAGCCGGAGCGACGCTGGGAATTGCAGGTCGCCACGTTCCTGGGTTTTTTCCTCTTCGTTGCCTATCTGACGCACTACACCTCCCCTGGAGGGATTGGGGCTTTCGGTTTGGGAGCCGGGGCAGCACTACTCCTATGGGGACTGCGGAAGGAGAAGGGTTTCCAGGAAGAGGAAGAAGAAGGGGATTCGTAGCCCTCAGACTTCCCGACAATCAGACGGGTATTCAGCCTGGGTGCCCTTTTCGACTTTATATCCATCCTCGTCTCTTTACCCAGATGAACATCGCCAGGGGTATCAATAACGTGGCTATCAACATCAAAAGAAAGGCGATATCACCTGTCCAGGCATCCAGGTGTAAGACGGGTTGAAAGAAGTTCATCCCAAAGAAGCCAGCCAGAAACGATACGGGCATAAAAATCGTGGTTATGGCTGTCAGGGTTTTCATCACGTCGTTCATCTTGTTGTTAACCACGGAGAGGTAGGTTTCCAGCGCGCTGCTGGTCAAATCCCGCAGGTTCTCGTTGATGTCTTGTAAGCGAACCAGGTGGTCATAAACATCACGGAAGAAAATGCGGTGCTTGGTATTGATGACCGCGTAGTCACCGCGAGAGAGCTTGTTGAACACCTCGCGTTGCGGGATGAAAAGGCGTCGCAACTGAAGCAAAGCCCGTCTGATAGTGAAAAGTTCCTCCAGGGTGGCGGGTTGAGGGTTCTGAAATATGCGGTCCTCAATCTGGTCTATCCTCTCCTCCACCTCTTCCACCACGGGCATCACATCATCCACAAACTCGTCAGCCAAACGATAAACCAGATAAGCCGCGCCCCTGGATAAGAGACGTTCATCCCGCAGACAGGTCTCCTCTAAACTGACGAGGGCCGGGATAGGTTTATCGTGATAGGTGACCAGGTAGTTAGTCCCCAAAAAAATGTCTAACTCTACAGGGGTAAAAATCTCTGTCTCTGAAGAGCTTCGCAGGATTGCGGGCAGCACCATGTAAAGGTAGTTCTCCCAGTCATCGATTTTAGGCACGTGGATTTCCCGGAGGGCATCGTCAACCGCTAACTGGTGAAAGTCAAAGACATCCCGCAAGATGGGTTCGCATACCTCCAGCGGTTCACCAGATAGATCCAACCAAAACAAGCCATGGGGGTCCTGTAAGATACGGCTGAATGTTTCAGGGGGTAAACCTGTCTGTACCTGACCACTCTGGTCGCGGTAAATAGTGTATATCATGGCACTCTCTCAAGGTTTTGCCTTCTCCTATTCTGTAAAGCCAGGCAGATGGTGTGTCCGCTCGATCGGGCAGGGAAGCACTCTCTTATTTATCATACCCGACCCAGAGCGATTTACCCAGGGGTCGGGCTGATTATATATTTGCCTGAGCGGCATCATGCCTCTCAAGCTGGGAGCAGGTCCGCCGGTTTTCTGCCTCGACCGCTGCCCGTGAGCATGTCCTCGGCCTTGGTAAAGGGCAGTCAGCACTACTGGCCAGGGAGAAAATCGTGGGCACGCACTAAACGGAACCCGACATTGTTGTTGAAGTTGTCTGGAATGTTCCTGTTCCGGTAGGCGCAGCGGGCGTTGTTACGATTGTTGTTCCAGGAGCCGCCGCGCAACACCCGTGCAATAACTGACCTGTCCCATTATTGAACTGATTTCATCCACCCTCCCAACAGCCTTCCGATTTCTACCAACATCTTGGCTATGTGTTCATATTGACCGAGCGAAAACAACTGAAGGTCTTTACATAGGCGCAGAATTTGACGTAACTGTGCCAGTTGCGTATCGGCCTGTTTTAGCAAAGTCTTTCGTTCTGACCCGCTCTGTAAACATACTGCGATCAAGGCCTCTTGAAAATCGAGGGCACGACGAATGACGCGTTCACCAAGTCCAAAGCGGTGAACCCGGGGGAATCTGGTGGCTTGTGGCAGTAGCCATAAGAGCATATCGTATGTACGGGAGAAAATAGGCGATTCTTTCATTTCACGTATTTCAAGTGCGTCGCACTTCAAGAATGCTTTGCACCTCCTGATTGCGCGATTGCCCCCAGCACCGCCCGACGTAATCCATAAGTATCACCCCAGGCCGCATGAGCAACCCAAGATCGGGCAGAGTCATCAAGACATCTAAATTCAATTTCGCCTGCCAACCAACGACGATAGAGCCACCGGATTCGCCGCTGAAAAGCGATTCCCCGGCGTTTCTTCAAGCGGCGATGGGTGGGGTATATTCGGAAGCCTAAAAAAGGAATGCCGGCGCGCACGGGATAGACCTGAGGTTCGTGCAGTGTTAATCGCAACCTGTTCAATCGGGACACGATGGCCTCTTTCCAACGCCAGAGGGCCATTTTATCGTCTGCAAATAATAAAAAGTCGTCCACATAACGCAGGTGGGCCGGGCAGCGCAGCTCACGCTTGATGAAATGATCGAGGGTGTTCAAATATACATTCGCCCAAAACTGGGAGGTCAGATTGCCAATCGGCAGACCCCGCGGGCGGTTTGCAGCCCATAAAGTATCCCCGGGGAACCAGCGCATCTCGTAAACCGGAGAAAGGATCCCAATACCTGAGGCCAATATTTTGTCCGTCAACGAGAGTGTAGCAACGTCTTGAATGCGTCGAAATAACTCAGCACGCAGGATGGCATGGTCAATACTGGGAAAATATTGTTCGATATCGCATTGCAATACGTAGGCGTAGCGGTGGGCGAACTGGGAACAACGCTGGATGGCCCGGTGAGTGCCTTTGCCCACCCGGTTGGCGTAAGAATCCTTGATGAAGCTGCGCTCCCAGATAGGTTCGATGAGGTTGCACAATGCGTGGTGCACTACCCGGTCGCGGAAAGGAGCAGCCGAAATCAGACGGCGCTTGGGGTCATGGATAAAAAAGCTGTAGTAAGGCCCCGGCTGCCAGGTTTCGGCCAACAGCTCATCGCGCAGGCGCAGCAGTTCTTTTTCCTGTTCGAATTCGAAACACGCAACCGATGCCTTGCCGCGTTTGCCCTTACGGGCTTTGCGATAAGCCAGGTACAGGTTTTCAAAGGAACAAAGCTGGGGATATAGGTCAGTGTAAACCTTCATCAACCCCTTGATGTGCAATTTTTGTACCCGCGGTGGTTAATTGGGGGAGGGGAAAACCCCCTCCCCCAAACCCCCACCCCGCAGAAATCAGAACCCAGAAACCAGAATTTCAAAAGCTCAACCGGGGGCACGCACTAAACGGAACCCGACAAAGCAGTCGAAGTCGTCTGGAATGTACCTGAGCCGGTAGGCGCAGCGGGCGAAGTGACGATCGCAGTCCCAGGAGCCGCCGCGCAACACCTGCCTGTCGCCGGTAGCAGGGCCGCGCGGGTCGGTTACAGGTTGAGGTAAACCTAACAAGCGTTGGTATTCGTCCGCCTCATACCGGTCCAGGCACCATTCCCAGACGTTGCCGACCATATCCAGCGCGCCACAGGGGCTGGCGCCGTGAGGGTAGATTCCCACTGGCGAGGTGCGGCGAAGCGCATCCTCGGTTTCAGCGTTGTTGCATTTGGCGGCCTCCCACTTGTCGCCCCAGGGCCAGAGACCCCCAGCCGCTCCGCGCGCGGCTTTTTCCCATTCGGCTTCGGTAGGCAAACGCATGACCAGATTGTCTGGTAATGTCCCGGCCTCTCGCAGCCTGATTGTCAACCAGTTGCAGTAGGCTTCGGCCTCGAACCAGCTCACGCCCACCACCGGCAGGTTGGCAACGTTCCATTGAGGGTCATCCCACCAGAAGGGCTGGCCGCGCTTATCTTTGGACCGACGGGCAAGCCAATTACGTACAAACTCCCGACTAGCTTCTGAATACTTGGAAAAATCCTGCGTATCCCATAAACCAATGCGCCAGCGCCAGCCGGTCTCGCTCCACCAGGGCGGTTTCTCGCCCTCTACTTTGCCGTAGCCGTCGGCATCCACGAAAGCCCGGAATTCGGCGTTGGTGAGCGGGTATTTGCCAATCTGGTAATCGTAAGAGATCGTGACGATCAGATCCTGATCGCCAGTCTTCTCATCATCCGTTATCCACTGTTCATCCACGCCGGAGGTTTTGAGTTTTTCTTCATTCCGGGCGTTGGTGCCCATGCGGAAGGGGCCGGCAGGGATGGGGATGAAATCAGGGGCGATGACATCCACCCCTGCCCCTCTCCCTGTAATGGAGAGGGGCGTCAGGCGCGGGTCGTCCAGCCTGGCAAGGGCCTTGGCAGCCGCAATGCGCAACGAGAGGCGCGTGCGCGGGGTGTTCATCAATGCCAGCAGACGTTTTCGAACCAAATCGACGGTACTCACTGCCAACCGTACGTCTGACTCTAAAGCGCAACGGGCTGCCAGGGGTGGGTTGTAGCGCAACACGACACGCACGAAGCGGTCGACCTGTTCAGCGGGAAGCATTCCGGCGGCGATCACGCTGGCCTCTTCCCAGTCGGTCGAGGGTGGGGAGGGCAGGGGGTCCCAACGGCTATAAACGAACTCCCATTTGCGCCAGGGGATGTGCCAAAAACGCGCCTGTCTGGGCCACAAGCGGTGGCTTCGGAAACGATCGGCTAGCTCGATGGCGGCGAAATATTCCTGGAAGATCTGGTGGAAGAAACGCGTCGTGTGGGCAGCATCTTCTGGCTTTTCGATTTTCAACAACCCGGTGACTGCCCGCTCTAGCACGGGAGCCTGATTTGAAGGCCAGCCGAGAATGCGGCGCGCCCGGCGGTACGAAAAAGTGTAGTTCTGGCTGCGCTGTAAACCATACCAGCCCAGGCGGGTCAGGCCTTCCAGGCAGGCGGCGCGTTCCTTAGTAGACAGGTCGCGTTGAGCATGGCGGGGTTCACCAAGCCAGCAGTCAACGAATTTTTCCAAGAGTTTAGCGCGGTTGGGGGGCAGGCCCCCGCTGCTGACCAGCACCATTTTGTCCAACCAGAAAGGCGTCTGCGCCAGGCGGTAGAGGTCGCCGCGCCCCTGGCGGCGATCCTTTTCCAGTTCCTGCCAGATATTGGCGGCCTGGCCTGGGATGCGTTTGTGCAGGAAATCCTGGATGCGCTTCTCGTCCATTTCATGGATCACCAGGCGCGGCAGGTCGAGGCCCTCGCCGTAGTCATCGCTGCGGCAGGCAAAAAGAGCGCGGTTGCCTGACCGGATGTAATTGCGGGCGAAGCTGCGCCAGTGGCTCATGCGCTCCTGGTAGCGCGGCATTTCGTTGAGGCCGTCGGCAAACAGCCAGAGGCGCCCATCCTGGAGTGCCAAATCGAGGTCGCCGTCATCTTTCCATTTTTCTTGCCAGCGACGGCGCAAGAATGTCATCGGCCCCTCGCCCCGGTAGGCGCTCAAGGATACGCGCAAGGGCTGCGGGTTGGTCGGGTCGTGGCGGTAGTCGCGTTCGACCTGCCGGTAGAGATGCTCCAGGAGAGTGGTTTTCCCCGAGCCAGGGATGCCCAGCAGGGCGAAAGCCGGGTAAGGCTGTCCGGTGACGGCCTCCTTATCCTGCATGGCTTCTTCCAGACTGTGGAAGCGACGAATTTCCCGGAAGCCGGGCGGCATGTTGGGGTCTTCCCCCGGACTGCGAACATTCAAGCCGATCACCGGACGTAATTCGGGATCCGCTGCTCCCATACTCAATTCGAGGCCGACAAATTCGCTTTCATAGAAGGGAGGCGGCCCAAGATCGAACCCCTCATCGGAGAGTGGACGCTCGAAAAAACGCTCCCGCAGCCTGTCCCACTTTTCCAAGAGATCGGGAGCATTTCTCAGCAACCACCACAGGCCTCCAAACGCCAGGCCGATTATCAGCACTACCCACACCCACCCATCCGGCAGCCTGGCAGACAGCCATCGCTGCCAGGCTTCGATCTCCTGGATGATCTTGGGTGGCTCGGGCGTCGCCGTCGGCGTGGGCGGGAGAGGGGTATCGGCCTGGAAGGGAGCCACCGCCAGCAGGGCGAGGGCGGCCACCCCGATGAGTAGGAAAATATTCATGCGTCGCATGGCGAATTGCTGTGAGCGGATTATAGGAACGGATTTAGCGGATGGAAGAAATTATAATGGATGGAGCGGATTGCTTTGGTAGATTATAGGAACAGATTTAGCGGATGGAACCAATGAAAAGACCGTTAACCATAAGCCGTTTAATGCGATCCAAATTCTGCTATATATTCGGAGCAGATTACTGTGGGCGGACTATTCGGAACGGATTTGGCGGATGAAAGGGAAAAACATGGTATTAAGAATCCTTTCAATCAGCTCCACATATCCACTCTACTAATACGTTTCAGCAATCCGTTCAATCCGTTCTCAAAATCCGTTTCTGAAATCCGTTTCAGCAATTACTCTTCTTTCTTCAACCAGTGCGGCACGAACAGCCACTGGCAGTTCAGGCGGTGTTCGCTGACGTCTTTCGGTGGGAGGATGCGCCGCCATTGCAAGCTGCGGGTGCCAAAGTTGATCAGCAGCCCAACCTGGCAGCCCGAAACTGCCAAATACCCGATTACCTGCGCCAGGTGACTGTTATCGAGACCGCGCAGGGCTTTGATCTCCACGATTACCTTCTCGGCGATGATGAAATCAGGGATATAGTAACCGATTAATGTGTGCCCTTGCAAGCTATCGTAGACTTCTAACCATCTCTGGGCTTCGTAATCCAACCGGGCCTCGTTGAAGTGCACCTCCAAATCGCGTTGATACGTAATTTCCCGATAGCCTGGCCCGTGTGCCCGGTGTACTGCCATCGCGCAGCCAATAATCTTATACGTCAGATCATCATATGGTGTTTTTATCCGGTCGTCTTTTATGTTGCCCTCCTCTAATCCGTTCCAGCAATCCGTTCAATCTGCTCCCATATCCGCTTCAGCAATCCGTTCCTGCAATCTGCTCAATCCGCTCCCTATCCGCTTTAGTAATCCGTTCAATCCGCTCCTGCAATCTGTTCTCACAATCCGTTTCCGCAATCCGTTCAATCCGCTCCCAATCCGTTTCAGCAATCCGCTCCTAAATCTAATTCAGCTATATGTTCACAACCCCATGGCGCAGCCGTCTGCGCGGGGGTCGCTGCCACCCCAAAGGACACCCGATTCGGGATCGCGAAGGATGATCTGGCCACGCCCAAACACGGCACGACTATGACCACTGACCGGAACCACGGGATGCCCCATCCTTCCGAGTTCCGCCATAGTGCGCACAGAGATGCCCTCCTCCAATGCCACACTCCCTCCAGCTTCCCCATCCTGGATGCAAAAACGCGGTCTGTCAAGCGCGGCTTGAGGGTCAAGCCCATCGTCAACCAGGGCCACTACCACCTGCGTGTGCCCTTGCGGCTGCATAAGACCGCCCATCACTCCAAAGGAGGCGACCAGGGATTGTGGACCGGGAGCTGAGGAATCATTCGCTTTTCCCGATTCCTGATCCCGGGTCAATAACCCTGGAATGATCGTATGATAAGGACGTTTCCCTGGCACGAGTGCGTTGGGATACTCAGGGTCCAGGCTGAAAGAATGTCCACGGTTCTGCAAAGTAAAGCCCCATCCCCTGGGTACAATGCCGGTGCCAAAGCCCATGTAATTGCTGTTGATGAAGGAACAGGCGTTACCCTCACCATCCACCACGCTGAGGTACACCGTATCGGAAGAAGCCACGGGAGTGCCTCGCCGCTGATCCAGCCTCGCCCGAAGAGGGTCAATTAATTTACTGCGCTGAGCAGCATAACCTTTGGATAACAACCCGGTTACAGGTATGTCCACAAATTGGGGATCGGCAACGTACCACCGAGTATCCGCAAAGGCTAAGCGCAGTGCCTCAATCTCCAGGTGCAAACGCTCTGCAGAAAGGGGGCCAAACTCTGTAAGGTCGAATCCTTCTAAAATATTGAGAGCCAGTAGAGCGGTTAGCCCCTGTCCGTTTGGTGGACACTCCCAAACCCGCAAACCGTGGTAAGTAGTGGATATTGGCGAATCCCACGTGCTCTCGTGCGCCGCCAAATCCTCAACCGACATGCAGCCACCCGCTTTTTGAATAACCTTGGCGATGGCCTCAGCTATTTCACCCCGATAAAAGCCAGCCCTTCCTCTCTCTCCTACTGTACGCAAGGTGCGCGCCAGACCGGGGTTGCGAAAAATTTCTCCGGCTTTCGGAGCGCGTCCATCAATGGTCAACTCAAAGCCATTGAGAGCGTGAGCAAGCTGGCGTTCGGCTCCCCGCGCCCAAAAGTATGCCGTAATCGGTGCAACAGGGAAACCTCGCTCTGCGAGGTCAACCGCAGGTGCCAGGACATCCCCAATTTCCAGACGACCATGACATTCAAGGAGATCACACCATCCTGCACAGGCCCCCGGTACTGTAATGGTATGGGGATGGAGGGGTGGCAGTTCATCCCTGATACCCTCTTTCTGTAAAAGCTCTAAGGTTAAAGCCGTGGGAGCGCGGCCAGAACCATTAAGAGCGGTGACCTTTCCTGTGGAGGCCTCGAAGTACAGGGCAAAGCAGTCCCCACCAATGCCTGTCGAGGTTGGCTCGGTGACATTCAATGCGGCAGCAGCAGCCACAGCCGCATCCGCCGCATTGCCGCCTGAAGCCAATATCTTCAAACCCGCGGCCACTGCTAAAGGCTGGGAAGTGGCTACCATGCCACACCTGCATAAGACCGGTGAGCGCCGGGATGAAAAATCCACTTCAAATGCCCTCACACAGAATGGGGGGCAAGGTGTCTAAAATCCAAGTTCAAACCAGTTCGTACCGGTGATCACGTTGCAGGCCAGCACGAGGAGCAGCAACGTCAAAATGACGCCACACCCACAACCCGTGCAGGAGCACCCTCGACCAAAACCGAAACGCTCCTGCAGCCAGTCAAATACCACATCGAGCAATAACAATTTTAAAAGGCCAGAAAAACAACCGGGACGCTCGCTCATTTCCAACTCCTTGAGGGTTACGGATAAAATGCCAACCTCAATTTTATCATCAGCTCTTACCCTGGATATCACACCTTGACGGGAGGATGCTTTTCCAATCTAATACCGACCGGTCGGTCAGGAGCTACTCGACAAAGAAGGCGCCGACTGGGAGCAAATCTCCCACGAGGGATTTCAAATTTTATTGAAAGGTTTAATGAAGTAACTACTTGATGAAGATCTTACTTACTGGAGCATTTGGTAATATCGGCACAGCCACATTGAAAGAACTGATAAAGCGGGGGTATCAGACACGGTGCTTTGATGTGAAGACCAAGGCCAATAAGCAGATAGCGAAAGAGTACAAAGATGCCATTGAGATCTGCTGGGGAGATCTTCGCCACCCGGAGGATGTTGCCCGGGGAGTACGCGGCTGCGATTATGTCATCCACCTGGCATTCGTTATACCCAAGCTTTCGGCCACGGGGGTAAACAGTGAAGACGCACCCGAATGGGCCAGGAAAATCAACGTGGATGGCATGCGGAATTTGATCCACGCCATGAAAGCCCTGCCTCATCCGCCGAAGATACTCTTTACCTCCTCACTTCATGTTTATGGAAAGACACAGGACCAACCTCCACCGAGAAGGGTTGACGAGAGTCCCCATCCCATAGAGCATTACGCAAAGCATAAAGTCATCTGTGAACAGATGGTAAAAGAATCTGGGCTGGAGTGGGCGATATTTCGGCTGGGCGCCTCCATGCCTGTCCGCCTGATACTGGACCCGGGCATGTTCGACGTGCCTCTCAATAACCGTATCGAGTACGTACACTCGGAAGACGTGGCTGTGGCCATCGGTAATGCGCTGGAAAGCGAGGAGGCATGGGGAAAAACCTGGTTGATCGGAGGAGGTCAACGCTGCCAACTGTACCAACGCGAAATCATAGAGAGCGTATTAGAGGCAGTGGGCGTGGGTATGTTGCCAGAAGAGGCTTTCACCAAGGAGCCTTACCCCACAGATTGGCTGGACACCACCGAGAGTCAAAAGGTGTTGAAGTTTCAACGCCACACATTACAGGACTACGTCCGAGATGTGCGCGCCAAACTGGGGTTCCGAAGACACTTCATCCAGCTCTTCCGCCCGATCATCCGCGCCTGGATACTCAGCCAATCTCCCATGATACGGGAAAAAGCATAGAGCCATATCATCGATCAACAAACCTCAACGGATTGTATATATCCCCCCATCCTCTGGCTGGTTCCCTGGGTGGAATTGGGATTCGGTTGGTTGATTGACCGACTGGGCCCTTTACTGTTGCGCTACCAACTGGACAAAGGGCAAATTCCCAATACCCTTGTTTGATTCTCGAAAAGAACCGCTATTCTTACCCCCCTCACCATCCCGCATTTCCGTATTTCAAGCCGACATGATTTTCCTGGAGGCATGCTAAAATGGTCTGACTTCCGGAGGTTGGTTTTCATCTTGTCCATTATCCACACGAGGAGCGGCAATGACACAGTACACCTATCTGGTTCTGGGCGCTGGGCGGCAGGGGACGGCCGCGGCTTATGACATGGCAAGGTGGGGGAAAGCAAAAAAGGTCATTCTGGCAGATGTTGACTTGGAGATCGCCCGGGCCTCAGCAAGACGTGTAAACAACCAGTTAGGGAGGGATATAGCCGAGGCGGCACAGGCCAATGTGTCTGACCCCGCGCGTTTGTCACAGCTTTTCTCAGGTGTCGATTCCTGCCTGAGCGCGGTCCCGTACTATTTCAACCTGGATATTACGCGTGCTGCGCTGAAAATGGGAGTCAACCTGTGCGATCTGGGTGGCAACACGGACATCGCCCGTCAGCAGCACAGGTTCGACGAGCAGGCTAAAGCAGTCGGCATCAGCATCATTCCTAACTGTGGGCAGGTGCTCGGTATGGGCACGTCGCTATGTGTGTACGCCATGGAACTTCTCGACGAACCGCTGGACGTGTTCATGTGGGACGGAGGTATCCCCCAGAACCCACGCCCGTCATTCAACTATTTGCTCACCTTCCATATAGCCGGGTTGACCAATGAGTACGCTGAGCCGGCCATTTTCTTGCGGGATTGGAAGGTGACCGAGGTTGAGCCCATGACCGAACCTGAGTTTGTGGACTTTCCCAAACCGATTGGCAGGCTAGAAGCCTTCGTTGCGGGGGGTGGGACAGATACTATGCCCTGGACTTTTGAGGGCCGATTACGCACCTTGCAAAACCTGACCCTGAGGCATCCCGGTCACTTCGCCCAACTGCGCGCCTATTGGGATTTAGGCCTATGGGACCTGGAGCCAATCAGGGTCGGTGAAGTGGAGGTAGTGCCCCGCGACGTGTTCCACACCCTGTTCGAGCCAAAGGTGGTCATCCCGGGCGAAAAAGACCTGGTCATCATCCGCGTCAAAGCCCTGGGGACAAAAGATGGCCGCGAAGCCGAAGCGCTGGTAGAGATGATTGATTATTATGACCAGGCCACCCAATTCACCGCCATGGAGCGTGGCACTGGATGGAGTGCCGCTATCGTAGCCGAGATGATGGCTCACGGTCAGACACCGCGGGGCGCGGGCGGCGTGGAGACGATGGTCCCGGCTAAGCCGTTCGTCGCAGCCCTGCGCCAGCGGGGCATCAATGTAAAAGAGGAAGTGAGCCTGAAGTAGTAGAGCAAGAGGAAAGGTCACGTGAAGGAAGAGAGAGATCGGCCGGGGAATTATCTGGTCCATATCCCGCACTTATATCTGAAATTTAGTGACATACTTGTTGGGAGTAAAAGTTTCATGTATAGTAATAGCGAGTTAGTGAATATCCAAATCCATACGATATGCAAAGGTTCCATGCAAGAGAACTTGTGAGTTTAGACATATGTACTTTATCAAAAAATCTAAAACCGTTGCCACGTACCTGCTGAAGGTTTTCATCCTGGCCCTTATATACCATCTGGCTGCCAGGCTGGGTTTAAAAATGGCCTATGTGCAGATAAACACATCGCCGGTTTGGCCCCCAACAGGTATTGCCTTGGCAACCCTGTTACTCTTCGGGTATAACCTCTGGCCCGGCATCACCCTTGGGGTGTTGCTTGGTTCTGTACTCACAGGTGCTCGCTTCCACCTGGCTCTCGGCATGTCCATTGGCAACACGTTGGAAGCCCTGGTCGCAGCCATATGTCTCCGGCGCTACCTGGACTTTCGCACGGATATGAATCGGGTGCAGGATGTGATCAACCTGTTGATTGTCTCGATTTTTAGCACGATCATCAGTGCCACAATTGGAGCCTCAACATTGATGCTTACTGGGATTGAGAAGTGGCAAGGTTTCCGCACCATCTGGACTACCTGGTGGATCGGCGACCTACTTGGTGCTCTTGTGGTAGCACCAATGCTTTTGGTTTGGTTGACTCCCCCTCCATTCCAAACCAAAAGGCGCATCTACATCGAAAGTGGGATTTTTATGACCCTGCTCTCCCTGACGAGCTGGTACATCTTCAGCAACCAACCTCCTGAAGGCATCTTTCACCAGGCGTTACTCTATGTGATATTCCCTTTCATGATCTGGGCTGCTCTCCGTTTTGGACAGCGCGGAGTTACAACTGCCATCTTGTTACTCTCAGGGATCGCTATCTTTGGAACCGCGCAAGGTATGGGGCCGTTCTCTCTGGAATCCAAGAACGACAGCCTGGTTCTGCTACAAACCTTCATGGGAGTCGTTTCCCTGACCACGTTGATCTTAGCTGCGGCGATCATTGAACGTCGTAAAGCCAATGAGGCATTGCGCCAGCGTGTTGACGACCTGGTCACCCTCAACGACTCCTCCAGAACCTTCCTTGACAATTTTGATATAACCAGCCTCTATCACACCATCTGTAATTTAGCTGTAACACGCTTAGGACTTGATGCCGCCTGGGTTGAAACAACCGCCTGGGAAAGACAGGAAATGTTTCCTGTGGCTGTATACGGTACGTCGCCAGAAACCATTCCAATTTTGAAGGCAATGTGGGAGAAAGACGCAATCTCCCAAGACCAGGATAGGGTTCGGGTTAAGACAATCGACGACCTAGACCCAAGCTTAATCAATCCCGATATAAATTATCAGGTTTACGCAGCCTTTCCTCTCATCTTCAGCAATAAACTGATTGGTGAACTCAAATTATTGAGCGCAAACAAACAATTTTTCACCAAGGAACGGCTGCCTCTTATTCAATCTTATGCCAACCTGGCTGCGGTAGTCATTCAAAACACCTGGTTGTTTGGTGAAGTGCAAAAGAGCAACAAACAATTACACGCCCTCTCTCAACGCCTGATGAAAGCCCAAGAGGAGGAACGTTTACACCTGTCTCGGGAACTGCATGATGAATCCGGCCAACTGCTGGCTGCACTGACTGTGCAACTTGGTCTGTTGGAACGTGATGCCGGTCATCTTAAAATCATTGATCAGAGAATCAACGAACTAAAACTCACAGCCAACAAGATTCAAGATAACCTGCATAAACTGGCGGTCAACCTGCGACCTGCCAGCCTGGACCACCTGGGTTTGATCAATGCTCTACAGCAATATGTAGAAGAGTTCAGCCGCCAGTACAACATTGTTGTCGAATTTGAAAACATTGGAATGCGGGACAAACGCCTGCCAATCGATGTGGAGACAGCCTTGTTTCGCATCGTTCAAGAGTCGCTAACCAACGTTGTACTGCACGCCCAGGCCACGCGCGTGGATGTGTTCATTAACATACGTAACAGTCATGTCATTGCAATCATCGAAGACAACGGCGTGGGTTTCATCCCCACTTCCCCAACCGTGGAAAGCCACCTGGGCTTGTTTGGAATGCGTGAACGTATTGAGATGCTGGGTGGAAAGCTCACCATCGAAAGCTCCCCAGGAAGGGGCACAACAATCAACATCGAGGTGCCATCCAATGATTAAAGTGTTGATCGCCGATGACCACGCTATTGTGCGCGCGGGTTTGCGCGCTTTGCTAAAATCCGAGCCTTCCCTGCAATTGGTAGGTGAAGCAACTGGGGGATATGAGGCCATCGAAATGGTCAACAATATCCAACCAGACATCCTGGTTCTCGATTTGAGCATGCCTGACCTGGACGGGATCGCGGTAACTAAAAAGCTAAAACCTGGGCTTCGCAACCTACGTATCTTGATCCTCACCATCCATGAGGACGAAGCATTGCTGCGCGAGGCAATAAAGTCTGGCGCCTCGGGTTACATCCTCAAGCGCGCAGCTGAAACCGAGTTGATCTCTGCTATCCATATCATCATGCGGGGAGACATGTATGTTGATCATTCTATGGTGCGCAGTCTATTGGAAGAGACAACGAAACCCGCCAACACTGTGCAAGAATCTGTTGAACCTCTCACACCGCGTGAAACTGAAGTGCTCAAGTTGATCGTACAAGGGTACACCAACCGACAGATTGGTGAGGAGCTGAACATCAGTGTCCGCACTGTAGAGGGCCATCGCGCCAATCTTTCCGAAAAACTAGGGCTGCACAACCGAGTAGAGTTGGTGCGGTACGCCCGCGAACATAATCTGATCGACTGATCAACCACTGTTTCGCCATTGACCACGTAATAAATACCTAGTCACCTACGTATTCTCTACTGCCCTGCTCGAAGAAAAAACCCCCATTTTCTACGCTTACCTGTTACCCCCTAATTTAATACAATAAAAAACAAACTGCCTTGCCTGTTTAGCACCATCAGGCTGGCTATTAAACGTTGCCAAAGGCATTTTACTGGCAAGTATTTCATGACGAATCCTAACCGCACACAATCAACTCAAAACCCATTTATAGCCATGCAGGGGATCACTAAAGCCTTTCCTGGTATCCTGGCTAATGATCATATTAACTTACACATATACAACTCCGAGATCCACGCACTGCTAGGGGAAAATGGAGCAGGAAAAAGCACTCTGATGAAGATCCTCTATGGCTTCTACCGCGCCGATTCTGGTCAGATTGTGCTGAACGGAAAACCCATCGCCATCCGCTCACCTCACGACGCTCGCCAATTACACATAGGCATGTTGTTCCAGGATTTCACTCTGATACCAGCCTTCAACGTGGCAGAAAACATTGCCCTGTTCCTACCCAACCTGTCTTCTGTACTTAACCTCAAGGAAGTTAGTTCACGTATCAAAAATCTCTCTGCGCGATTCAACCTAGGCGTCGATCCTCAAGCGATGGTATCCCAACTTTCCATCGGTGAGCAGCAGAAGGTCGAAATTCTCAAGCTATTGCTATCAGATGCGCGCCTCTTGATCCTCGACGAGCCAACCCGCGTCCTTGCGCCCCATGAGGTGGATGCCTTGTTCAGTGTGCTAAACAGGCTGCGAGATGATGGCTATGCCATTATCTTGATCACCCACAAACTGAAGGAGGTGCTGGCCTGTGCGGATCGCATCACTGTCTTACGAAAGGGCCGCGTGGCCGGTTCTCTGTCGCAGTCTGAAGCCAATGAGAATGCACTGGTAGAGTTGATGTTTGCCAAAAAGATTTCTTCTCTTCAGGTCACTCATAAAGCGGAACGTGCCCAAGCCAGCATGCCTTCGTTAGAACTACGCTCCGCGGGAACGCGCGGCGAAGGCGCAGAAATCAGCTTGAAGGATATCAATCTACAGATTTATCCGGGAGAGATTGTCGGCGTGGCGGGGGTATCCGGCAACGGACAAAAGGAACTGGGCGATCTGATATTGGGGATGATCGAATGTACCTCGGGTCAGAAACTGCTCGACGGGGTGGATATGACTCACCTTTCCATTCAGCAAGCTCGGAAACATGGCGTGGTTTTTATCCCCGAGAACCCGCTCACGATGGCTTCTGTGCCGTATATGACCGTACTGGAAAATTTTTCTCTGACCAATACCTGGCGTTATGCGCGGCGTGCCGGGATGAACATGGATTGGCAATCTGTCAAGGCGGACGCCCAGAACACCCTGGCGAACTTGGGTTTTGAGCTGCCGCTCTACGCGCCTGCCAAAGCGCTATCAGGGGGGAATATGCAGCGTATGGTCATCGCCCGGGAGATGAGCCATCAACCCCGCCTGATCGTGGCATCCTATCTGACGCGCGGCCTGGATGTGCAAAGCACGCTCGCGGCGCGCAGAGCTTTGCTCCAGGCACGTGACGATGGCGCAGGTGTGTTGTTGATCTCCGAAGACCTCGAGGAGCTCTTTCTATTGAGCGACCGGCTGATCGTTCTCTATCAAGGAAAAATTGTGGGGACATTTGTGCCAATGGAAACCGATTTCTACGAGATCGGTCATTTGATGACCGGTTCTGAGGTTCGATATGCCCAGCAAGGATAACCCCAAATCTCAATCGAATTTGCTCTTTCGAAAGGTGCTAGACCTGATCGCCCGGTATGCCTTGATGGTTCTTGTCGTCTTGCTGCTCTTCGGGCTGATCCTGCTGATTTCAGGTAAAGATCCCTTTCAATCATACAAAGACATCTTCACATCCACACTAGGCAGCCCTTATGGGTTTTCCGAAGCCATCGTGGCCATGACCCCTATCTTGATCACCGCCTTGGCAGTGGCATTGCCATCCCGGACGGGTTTGATCAACGTCGGCGGGGAAGGCCAGCTTTACATGGGAGCCTGTCTGGCAACCTGGGGCGCGATCGCCCTCGACAGCCTGCCTGCCTGGGCTTTATTGCCATTGATGCTTCTGCTGGGCATGCTTGGGGGCGCATTGTGGGCGTTCATCCCCGGATACTTGAAGTCGCTTGGCTTGGTCAATGAAACTATCACCACGTTGTTGCTGAATTCGGTTGCCCCGAAGATCGTGGCCTTCTGCGTCTTCGGTTTCTGGCATTCCCCGATGGATACCAACAAGACCCCTAACTTTGTCTCTGCAGCTCGTCTGCCCACTTTCTTCGATTCGCGTATCGATCTCAGTTTTTTCCTCGCCCTGGCGCTTCTGGCTGTCTTTTGGTTCATAATGAAATACTCCCGCTGGGGATTGGAAATGCGGGCAATCGGGGGCAACCCTCAAGCGGCCAAACGCAACGGCATCCCGCTCAATCGTTATTGGGTCATCATCATGTGCATTGGCGGAGCCATCGCCGGGCTGGCCGGCATGGCACAGGTCTCAGGCTTTTACGGCGTCCTGTTGGTCAACTTCTCGCGCGGGTTAGGGTTCATGGGCTTTCTGATCAGTTGGTTGTCCTTCGGTGACCCGGTTGGCATCCTTGTGACCTCCTTTGTGGTCTCGATTATCGTCACGGGCGGCAACCTCCTGCAACTGACCCGCGGGATCCCTTATGCGGTTATCAATATCTTATTGGCCTTCACTCTGTTCGTTGTCTTGGCACGTCCCGTATTCTTCAAGAGGAAAGAAGCATGAGCCTGTTAGCTATCCTTGGCGTAATTTCCAGCGCCATCTTTTCCGGTACCTCACTACTCTATACCACGCTGGGTGAAACCATCCACCAGCGTTCCGGGATCGTCAACCTGGGGTTGGAAGGAATTATGCTGATCAGCGCATCCGCAGGGTTTGGCGTCACCGTGCTGACCGGCAGCCCGAATCTGGGCGTGTTAGTGGCCACCATCACCGGTGGGCTGGTCAATATGATCCTGGGCTTCTTGATAGTCACCCGCCGGGCGAATCAGCTTGCCAGCGGTCTGGCGCTGATGTTCTTCGGCTTTGGCCTGAGCGCTTTGATCGGGAAACCCTTTGTGGGCGCAAAGATCAATGCGCTACCCAGAATCTCCCTGCCGGGGTTATCGAATCTGCCTGTCCTGTATGCTTCGCTTTTCAAGTTCGATGTATTAATTTATCTTGCCATCCCAACAGCGATTCTCATCTGGTGGCTGCTCTTCCGCACGCGTTGGGGGTTAGGTCTGCGAGCCGTAGGTGAAAACGCGGACACTGCCTTCGCCTCCGGACGCAATCCCTTCCTGATCCGCTATCAGGCCCTCTTCTTAGGAGGCATGTTAACTGGCTTGGGCTCAGCGCACCTCTCCATCGCCTATACAATGAACTGGTCGGAGTATATGACCGCTGGGCGAGGTTTTATCGCCGTGGCTCTGGTTATCTTCTCTAAATGGCATCCTCTGAGGGCCATTGTGGGGGCGCTGTTATTCAGCGGAGCGGTTGCCTTTCAACTTTTATTGCAATCCAGCGGTGTGCAGGCTTCACCTTTCTTGTTGGATACGATCCCATACGTTCTCACATTGCTGGTGCTGATGGCCTGGGGTGGAACCCGCAAACACGCTGCGCCAGCCAGCCTGGGCAGAGTTTATCAAGGAGGCCAACAATGATTACGAAATTACTTTTGAAAGGAGGGCACAATCGAAAAAAAATAATTGTCTTAACCCCCTATCTAAATGGTGCTCTCGCTAAATTAGATTAGAATCGTCCTCACAGAAATCAGGAGGACGAAATGGCGAAACGAATAGCATTACGCACATTGACAACAGAAGAAGAAACCGAAATCAGGCGAATGGCCA